>NZ_CP028129.1:1862333-2483111 GCF_004011095.1 Rathayibacter rathayi
GAACTGGAC
The DNA here is from genome assembly GCF_004011095.1 of Rathayibacter rathayi. Taxonomy (GTDB): domain Bacteria; phylum Actinomycetota; class Actinomycetes; order Actinomycetales; family Microbacteriaceae; genus Rathayibacter; species Rathayibacter rathayi. Next base: position 1,862,343 of record NZ_CP028129.1, read on the forward strand.
GAAGAAGGCTGCGGCCTCCCGTTCGATCCTGCTGCTGCAGCCCGACATGGATAACGACAACAATCTCTTCGGTTCGCAGATCCCCCGCCGCTTCCCCGTGCCGCCGACGGTGGGCCGCGGCTTCGTCAGCCTGAACGGCGAGGTCCATTTCGTCCAGTCGGTGTCGCCGACGCCGGCGGACGGCGACGCCTAGACGTACTGAGGAGATTGACACTCCGCGTCTCAGGGAGCTGAAGGCGCTCGGCTCCATGAAAAGCGGGCGAGTAGGGGAGTCGCCGAGCGTGCGGCGTCAGCAGGCCCCGGCATCGGGAATCCGTCAGCTACCTGCCTGCCTCACATCAGCCACCACATGAGCTGCGAACGCTGCCGCACGTTCTCAGCGTGCTCGCCGAGCTCGTTCGTCGCTTCGGCGTCGAGAGAGCCGTCGGGTCGGAGGACGCATTGACTGTCGACGCCCCAGTCTTTGAGCCCGTAGGAAGAGAGGACAGCCCTGCACACCTGCCGTATCTCCCCCAGCGTCGTCGCCTCTCGCGCTCGGCAGGCGTGCTTGGCGAAAAGGTCGGCGTAAAAGGTTTTTCGCGGCGATCGATCCGCCAGATGGGCGAGCGCCGCAGCGTACCCGTCTCGGCGTCGGTCGCTCAGACGGAAGAGTTTCATAGGAGTGTTTACTTCCATATATTTACTGGAGTCGCAGTGACGCTTCGAGATCGGCTAAGTCGTTCGGCCGACCCGCATACCTGTCCTTCCGGAAACCAAGCCGTTGGCCGAAACTACTCACCAGACGCGATACCGGAGGATCTGCATGTCAGTACCACCATCGAAAAAAGCGCGCTTCTCGCAGCACTGTGCGCACCGCCTCTTCATAACCCCTCGTCCGCTCCCGATCGATGGTCCGATCAGCGTGGAGGACGCACCGTTCCTCAAGGCCAGTCATCGTTCCCACAAACGTTCCCCGGACAAGCGATGCCACCTGCCTCACCTGTCGGACCGAAGTAGCGTTCCGCACGGTATGGCCATATTCCTCGAATTGCTTGGAAGCGAAAGGCGCATCAATAGACATAAAATACGATTCACAATCGTCTATCGCGTCCGCGAATCGCTTTTTTCCAGCATCAGTCAGGGCAAAAGAAGCCATGAGTCAATCTCCGTCGCACTATTCCTGCTATCAGGGCTAAAGGTCTGATTGGTTCCCCGGGGATACAGCTCCCCAGTCAAGCTACGCTGCCGCGCTACTCGCCCAACATAGCTGGGCAAATCGGCGGGAAGCTCCGCCGAGAAACCTGCATTGACCACGGAATGATCGCCGTTCCCCCACACCGGAGGAAGCGCTTTCTCGGAACGCACTTTACTGACACTCCACGGGGCATCCGTAGACCACCAGTCGCCTGTGTGGTACCCGTCGATGTCCCCCGCTCGGAACATGGAGGCTTATGCAAAATTCGGGTAGGGCTTCACAAAAACCCTGGTCATAGGCCTGTTCGTTGGGCGCGCCAGGGAATTTTGCATAAGCCTCACGACAGTCGGCTCCGTCGTATACCGCGATCGGTAGATCCATTTGTCGAAACACTCCATGTCGTTGAGCGACAACCACGGCGGCATCTTCGCCGTGATACCGCCTGTGGCACCTCCGATCAGGGCGTTCTCGGCGGTTGCCATCACCAGACCATCGACGGTGTGCGGACCCGGCCCGGTCATATACCCTCCCGCTCCTTCGATCGCACCCTGGGACGCGCCACCCGCGGCACCTTCGGCAGTCCGCACCACGATCCCCGATCCCACCTTCGCGAACGCCGCACCCACACCCGCCCCAACCGCCCGGAGACGGCCCCACCGCCACGTCAATCCCGACCCCGCCCCAATCCACAGATCCCGTCCCCGCCTTCTGCGTCGCCACCGACACACCACCCGATACAAGAGCCCCAGCACCCGCCATCAGAGCAAGACCAACCGCGGAAATGTTGGCGGACAAGCCGATGTTCACTGGGCAGATATTTCCCGTTGACCAGATCAATGGAAAAGTTTTTTCATTGCGCACGGCACTGACGCTCAAAGGAGCATCGATCAACCACCAACGACCGCTGTGTTCACGATGGAAGGATCTCCCGTTGACCAGATGGGGGCAGCACCTTCTCTGCGCGTTCGGTGCTGACACTCGAAGTGGCCTTCGTGGACCACCAACGGCCAACTTGGCGCGCGTGTTCATTCGACTCGGCGCACTGCGTCTCTCAGAAAATCCATCGTATCGCGCGAGACATTCCCCAGACGAGCTTCAATTTTTCCTGGTAGTGCAACGACGTTTCAAGGTCAACCGATCCGTCCGGCCGAGTCGCGTATGCGTCCTCCAGGCCACCAAGCCGCAACCCGAAGCACGATCGTACTTTTTTACACAACTGGCGCATTTGTTTCTTTGTTGACGCATTTCTCGCAACTCGCGCCAATTCGACAAAATGGACGGAGGCCGCAGGGTGGGGCAGAATGGCCAGCTGGGCGGAAAGGTCTTCGAGGGCATGAGTATATTCATCTTTCTGTCGAGGATTCAAGGTGCAAGCCGCCACGAATCTGTCTCCTTAACATCATTCCAAACGTCGGGAAGATAGGTTTGATTGGTTCCTCCTGGATACAGCTCTCCTGTAGCTCCTCGCTGGGGAGCAACGGTGCCTCGATAAGAGGCCCAGCCCCGCGGAATTTCGGCGGCAAATCCGGTGTTTACTTCATTTGGGAGGCACTCTGGCCACTGCGGTGGCAACGCTTTCTCCGATCGCACGCGACTTATACTCGTCGGCGCATCTGTCGACCACCATTCGCCAGCATGAAACCCATTGATGTCTCCTGCCCGGAACATCACTGTCGGTTTCGTAGTGTACCTCGACCGGTAGATCCACTTATCGAAGTTTTTCATGTGCTTCAGGGACAACCACGGCGGCATCTTCGCCGTGATACCGCCTGTGGCACCTCCGATCAGGGCGTTCTCGGCGGTTGCCATCACCAGACCGTCGAGCGTGTGCGGGCCCGGCTCCGCAAAGTACGTGCCGGCACCGTTCGCCGCGCCCTCAGACGCACCACCCGCGGCAGCTCCGGCAGTCCGCACCGCGATCCCCGATCCCAGCTTCGCGAACGCCGCACCCACACCCGCCCCGGCCGCGCCGGAGACGGCCCCCACCGCCGCGTCGATCCCGACCCTGCCCCAATCCACAGATCCCGTCCCCGCCTTCTGCGTCGCCACCGACACACCACCCGACACAAGAGCCCCAGCACCCGCCATCAGAGCGAGGCCGGCCGGACCACCCACCCCCGTGCACATCAACGCGATCCCGGCGACCACCGCAACACCCGCGAGGAGGACGCGCTTTGTCTGAACGCACCCTTATTTGCATTCCAAGGGGCATCCATAGACCACCAGTCGCCCGTACGGTAGCTGACGATGTTGCCCTCCCGGAACATGACAGATGCTTCCGTGGTGCACCTCATCCTTTCACAACAACCATCGCAACGGACCGGAGAGGCTTAGTACACTGGATACCGCTTGGTCATACTCTTTCGTCCGCTCGATATTGACGGTTTTATCGGCCTTCAGCACACATTGATCCTTGAGGCCAGTCATTGTGCCCACGAAGGACATGCGCACCCGCGATGCCACGTATCGCACTTGACGAAGGGACGTTGCGCCTCTCACGATGCTCGCATAGCGCTTAAACTGCTGCGATGTCAGCGACTCGTTCGCTTCCGACAGAAGTTGTCCACACCGTTCCAATTCTCTTACATACTTTTCTTTCCGCGCTATGCTCAGGGTAGGAGAGGCCATGAGTCAAGTTCCATTGCACGAGCCTTACCATCGGGTATTAATGTTTGATTAGTTTTGCCGCGAAAAAGTTCGCCGCTGGGGCTACGTTGTGACGTCGATCCGTCGGCGTCGCGGCGGGAGATCAGCTGACCAGCGGGGTCGTACCGGAAGGATGTCCGTGCTCCGGAGGGTGAGACGGCGACCGTCACTCGGCCGGTCGCGTCCCGTTCGAGACGCGCGGTACCTCCGTCGGCGTTGGTCGTCGCGACCAGGTCGCCGTACTCGTCGAAGGTCATCCGCACCACCACGCCGACGGGATCGACGATCTGCGTCAGCAGTCCCTCGCCCCACGTCAGTGCCGTGCGTCCGCCCTCCGGATCCACGACCACTACGGGATCGCGTGCCTCGTCGCTCCCGTACTCGTAGGAGGTGACGCTGTCGCCCGTCGAGACCGCGACCACCCGGTCACGGTCGTCGTAGCTCAGCCGCACATCCGCTCCGGAAGGAGTGCGTGTGCGGACACGGCGACCACGCTCGTCGTAGGCGTGGGCCGTGACGGCGCCGTCGCGCTCGACGACCGACAGGAGGTTCCCGTGAGCGTCGTAGCTCATCGACTGCCGACGGCCCTCGGAGTCGAGGACACCGACGAGGCGGCCAGCGGCGTCGGCGATCCAGGTGTTCGAGCGTGATCCGTCGAGATCGGAGACGACGCTCGCACGGCCGGAGAGGTAGGCGTAGCGGGTTACTCGGCCGAACGGCGAGCGTTGGGTACGCACCCGTCGTCGGGAGTCGTACTCGTTGACGACCTCGACGACTCCGCTTGCTGCGGTGACCGACTCGATCACGCCTGCGTCGTTCCAGGAGTAGCGGCGGGTCCCCTCAGCCAGCGAGACCGACGCGAGCCGGTCGTCCTCGTAGTGGTACTCGGCGCTACGAGCGTCGGAGGCGAGTGCGGCGACGATCAGCTCGCCTCTCCACTCGAAGTCGATGCAGCGGCCGCGCAGGTGACGCAGCCGGACCAGTCGGTCATCGACGTACTCCGCCGTGATCTGCGTTCCCGGGCCGGAGTCGCGGGCGAGCCACTGTCCGGATGCCGAGAATTTGATCGTCGTTCCGCGAGAATCGGACACGACCAGCAACCCGTCGCGGGCCTCAAGCCAGAAGTTCTCGCCGACCGCGCGCGCCCAGCCCGCTCCCTCGCGGGGGAAGACGATCTCGCGGCCATCGGGCATGACCCAGACGGCGCCCTCGTCCCCGAGACGAAGCCGTTGCTCCACGATCGAGGACCAGCCACGACCGAACGCACCGACGTGCTCGTCGAGCGAGTTGTAGCTGCGCTCCAGCCGCAATGCCGCACATCCTCCGTCGAAGGCGACGTCGACCTCGATCTCGAGGAAGTTCCCGGTAGCGGTGTTCACCGGGTCATCCGCGTAACCCGTCGTCGGCGGAGCTCCGAAAGCCCGGGCCGGCTCGATCGTCAGGTCCCGACGATCGGCAGAGATCCCGACGGACGCCAATGCCACGGCGAGCGCGCTATCGGCGACGTTCGAGACGACGCCTTCGCCACCCGCAGCAGCGAATGCGTCGGCAGTGGTACGCGCCCAGGCCGCGTCCTGGCGGTTCGCGGCCAGCCACTGCTCGGCACCACTCACCACGCCGTCCGCCGAGAGCCTGCCCCAGCGGCACCGCTCGAGGAAGTCGGCGAGGCGTCCTCGCAGCACGGCGATGGCGGTAGCCAGGTCGTCGTCGAGGGCCGATGCCGACGTCGCGAAGACGCGCACGTCATCGGGACAAGCGGCAGACGTTCCGCCGCCGACGCCACCGCCACCGGCGGCCGGGACGTCCCGTGCGCCCGTGCTCGCCGATTCAACCGGGATCCGCGGCTCGTCCGCCGCCGGCCCCACGGGCGGATCGTCCGAGCCGAACAGCGCGTCGCCGGCACGTTCGAGGAGGTTGCGCGCGTCCTGTTCACGCTGCCACTCGCGCGCGATCTGTCGCCGCTTCTGCTCCTTGTGCGCCTCGCGCCGCAGTTGGCGCGCTCCCAAGGACACCTCCCGCAGGCGCTGCACCAGCTCCTGCGCGTCGAATGCCGCCACCCGCGCGTTACTTTCGAACACCTGCGCGAACCGACCACGGAACTCCGCGAGCGCCGTCGCCACGAACGATGAGCGCGAGCCCACCTGTCCCACGAGCATCGACGCAGCCCCATCGAACGCTGTGATCAGCGCCTCCGCTGCCCCGTCGTCGAACGGGACGTCTTCCTCGATCGCACCCAGATCCATCAGTACCGCCGCCTCTCCACAGAATGAAAATCAGGAGACGTCCCGCCCCCGCACACCGGAGCGCGCGGGGGCGGGACGGCCGGTCAGCTCCCGCCGCCGGCGGCGAAGATGTTCTGCGAGATCGTCGCCAGCTGGCTGCGCAGCTCTTCGAGTTCCTGCTTGGCCTTCTCGAGGGCCGACTTCGTCTCCGGCCAGGTGGAGGACCGGAACTGCGACGCCAGCGGGCCGTCCCAGACGTTCGGGTCGGACAGCGTCCGCCCCTGCGCGTCGAGCTGGCTGATCTGATCGGTCAGACCGCCGTTGACGATCGACTGGATCTGCTGGATCGCCGACTTCGCCTCTTCGGTCGAGAGAACACGTGACATGGACCACACCCTTCTTCCACTGCGAACGGGACTGTCCCGCCCGCTCCCCACTCCACTTCGGTGTTGTGAGGATGCCTCGTCATCGTAGAACGTTGCGACCAGCGAAGGGCGCTGGCGGCGTCCGTTCAGCCTCTCTGGCGCAAGACGTCGCCTCAGTCGCGGGTGGTGATCGCGAAAGGGCTACTCGCGAGGTCCGAGAACGCGCCCACGCGGGCCCGCAACTCGCAGGACGGGGTCACCGACAGGGCGGTCACGGTCAGCCCGTCGGAGGACACGGCGACCGCGCCTCCGCAGCCGTCGCTGAAGCGCACCCCGCCTACTCCCCGGCGATCGCGTCGAGCATGCTCGTCGCCGGCCCGGACGACGGGGTGACGAGCAGCGGATTCACGGGGTCCGCTCCGCTGGGCCAGACCGGCACCAGCGTCACCGGCAGCGGCGTCTGGCTCACCGTCCGAGCGGGCGTCTCGATCCGCACGCCACGCAGGCGCTGCACCGGGTACGCCGTTCCGGCCACGGCGGAATCGGAGATGGCCTGCGTCGTGACGGACGCGGCCCCGGAGAGCCACGCGTCGAGGGCGCCCTGCTCGGTCACGGCGAGCGGCACGACCGCCGTCACCTCGACGCTCCCCTGCGCCGCGACCTCCACATCCGTCAGGCTCCAGCCGCAGCGGGCCCCGACTCCGGTGACACTCGGCTGATTGCGGACGGCCGTCGCGCCGGACCAGGTGACGGCGGGGCAGCCGTCCGCGGCGTCCAGGCCCGGCAGCACCTCCAGAAGAGCACCAGAAAGAGGCGCGCTCTGCGCGGAGTAGGTGATCTCGACGACCACGGACCGCCGCGTCGCGTCCCAGGCGGCCGACCGCGTCACGCCCAGGCCCGTAGGCAGCGGCCGGTCCTGCTGCCGAGCCGACAGCGCGGCGTCCGAAGCGGGTGCCTGCGCGTCCCCACCGCGCGGCTGGACGGCGATGACCACCGCTGCGACGAGCAGGACGACGGCGCCGGCGGCCGCGAGGATCATCCGAAGACCGCCACGCCGCCGCACCGGAGCCGCGACTGTGGGCCGCTCCGACGCTCGCAGTTCCCGACGAGGCACAGAGCGGAGCACGGTCGCCTGCGATGACGGACCGAGTTCGGGCGCCGGCCCCTCGTCGGTCGGCTCCGGCTGCGTCGCCACCGCGACCCCGCGCAGGACCGTGCCCGGTCGATCCGCCTCCTCGAACACCGGCACACCCGACGCGACCGGCAGCGCGGGCAGCCCGGCCAGCTCTGGCGCGAGGGAGCGGAGGATTCCCGCCGCCTCAGGAGCCGTCGGCCGTGACAGCGGATCCTTCGCGAGCATCCGGTCGAGCAGCGACGCCAGCCGGGGCGGTAGGTCCAGCGGGGGCGGGAGCGTCGAGACGTGCCGGTACGCGACCGCGAAGTCGGTGCCGAGGCCGGCGAAGGGGGTGCGGCCGCAGAGCAGCTCGTAGAGCAGCACGCCGGTCGAGTAGACGTCGCTGGGTGGTCCGGCCTCGCCGGTCGCAAGCATCTCGGGCGACAGGTACTCGGGCGTTCCGATAATGCCCGTCGTCGCTCTCGGCCCCTCGGCGACGACATGGGCAATGCCGAAGTCGGACACGCGGACGGCGGACCCGAGATCCGCCGCCCCCTCGGCTAGCAGCACGTTGTCGGGCTTCACATCGCGATGGACCGTGCCGATCGCGTGGGCCGCCGCGAGCCCGTCCAGGATCGAGGCGGCCGCCGGCAGAGCGCGGCCCGCGGGGAGCGGCCCCTCGACCCGCAGCAGCTCTCGCAGCGAACCGCCACCGACGAGCTCCATCACGATCGCGAGCGTCTCGCCCTCGACCACCAGATCGCGGACCTCCACAACGTGCGGATGCCGCAGCCGGGTGAGCACCGAGCGCTCGCGCACGAACCGCTCGACCAGCCCCGCATCGTGTGCGTGCTCGCGACGGAGCAGCTTCGCGGCGAGATCGGGGCCTTGAGCGTCGCCGACACGCCACACCTCACCCGCGGCGCCCGAGCCGATCCGCTCGAGCAGCCGGTAGCGCGCACCCAGGGCCGCGCCGGGACTCGCCGTCATTCCGTCCCCCTGATCCGAGCTTCCATCATCTTCGAGGGGAAGCGTAGCGGGGATCTCCCGCTCGGGTCAGCGCTGGCGCGTCGGAGGACGCCGGATCAGAAGCCCTCGTTGGCGCGCGGCAAGTAGTCGGTCCCCAGCGCAGCCAACTCGGCCGCGCTCAGCTCCAGATCGAGGGAGGCGACAGCATCATCGAGATGCCGGAGCCTGGTGGCGCCCACGATCGGCGCGGTGACCGCCTCCTGCTGCCGTACCCAGGCCAGCGCGACCTGCGCGCGCGAGACGCCGCGCTCCTCAGCGATGCGCGCCACGGCCGCCGCGGTCCGGCGATCGGCCTCCTCCTGCTGGCGGTAGAGGGTGCCGCCGAAGACGTCGGTCTCGGTGCGCACCGTGGTTGCGCCCCAGTCGCGGGTCAAGCGGCCGCGGGCGAGCGGGGACCACGGGATCACACCCACTCCCTGATCCAGGCAGAACGGGTGCAGCTCGCGCTCGTCCTCGCGCTGGATGAGGTTGTACTGGTCCTGCATCGAAACGAACCGCGTCCAGCCGCCGAGATCGGCTGTGTACTGCGCCTTCGCGAACTGCCAGGCCCACATGCTCGATGCGCCGATGTAGCGCGCCTTGCCGGAGCGGACGACGTCGTGGAGCGTCTGCATCGTCTCCTCGATCGGCGTCTCGGGGTCCCAGCGGTGGATCTGATACAGGTCGACGTAGTCGGTGCCGAGCCGACGCAGGCTGTCGTCGATCGCGCTGAGGAGGTGACGCCGGGAGAGCCCGCCGCCGTTGGGGCCGGGACGCATCCGCCCGTGCACCTTGGTCGCGATCACGACCTCCTCGCGGACGGCGAAATCGGCGAGGGCCCGGCCGACGAACTCCTCGCTCGTGCCGTCTGAGTAGACGTCTGCCGTGTCGAAGGTGGTGATGCCCACGTCGAGCGCCCGCCGCAGGAATGGTCGCGACTCCTCCTCGCTCATACTCCAGCCATGCGCGCCGCGATCGGGCGCACCGACGCTCATGCAGCCGAGGACGATCGAGGAGACCTGCAGGCCGCTGGAGCCGAGTCGGGTGGAATCCATGCGCGTCGCTTCCGTGTCCAGGAGGGGTCCCTCCAGCCTCGCACCCGCGAGCGGTGGCGCGCCAGCCGCTCCAGCTAGGCGCCGGAATCCCGGCGGGTGAGGGCGACGACACTCGGGAGGAACAGTGCGACGACGGCCACCACGGCCGGCGCCAGGAGGGCCCAGCCGATGTCGGGCACCGCGTACTGGCCCTGGAACGCCCCGAGCGCGACGGCCATCAGCACCAGCTGCATCGTCAGGGCGGAGGCGCGCATCCAGTGGCGGCGGCGGACGGCACCGAGCGTCGTCGCGGCGGCCCAGCCGACCGCGATCAGCGCGAGAACGACGATGGCGATCCCACCGCCGAGCGTGTCGGCCTGGGTCGTCAGCAGCTCCAGGATCAACCAGATCGCGATCGCGGCGACGGCGAGGGTCTCGAGGGCCAGGACCGCGATCAGCACGAGTAGACCAAGCGGTCGGGAGCCACTCGAGCGGGGCTCGCGGGACCGGTTCACGTCAACGGTCACAGCCACATCCCATCCAGGACTCTTGATTCGGGCTCATCCCCGTGACAGGCTAGTCCAGTTCGTTTCACCGCTCACAGGGTCGTGGGTTTCCGCCGATGTGAACATCCGATCCCGCCGCGCCGTCAGGCGTGGGGGCGAACCGGATGACCAGCACTGGAGTCGGGTGGCCGGCGCAGTGCTCCCGCATCGCACCGAGTGCACCGGCAAGAACCGAGCGTCGTCCCGACCACCACCCGATCCTCCCTGCGCTCTAGCGCGGAGCCTCGCGGCGTGCACCGGTGACGGCGCGGAGATCGAGTACTGGTCAGGATCGTCGGCGTGGATCGATCATCCCACCCGAACACTGCGTGGTTCCTCCACGCACGCCGTCACACAAGGAGCACCCGCATGGACTGGCGCGACAAGGCCGCTTGCCTCACCGCAGACCCCGAGCTTTTCTTCCCGGTCGGCAACACCGGCCCCGCCGTCGACCAGATCGAGAAGGCGAAGTCGGTGTGCGGCCGCTGCACCGTCACCGAGGTCTGCCTCCAGTACGCCCTCGAAACCGGCCAGGACTCCGGCGTGTGGGGCGGTCTCAGCGAGGACGAGCGCCGCGCCCTCAAGCGCCGCGCCGCCCGCGCCCGCCGCGCCTCCTAGACGCGCACCGGCCGCTCTCGTCCGGACGACCACGACCCCCGTCGCCTCACGGCAGCGGGGGTCTCGTCGTTTCCGGGCTCAGGAGCGGGCGCGCTCCAGCCAGCGCAGCGGCACCTCGATGGTGACCTCGGTGCCGCGCCCGACCAGCGTGTGCCAGTCGATGGTGCCGCCGAGCTCGCCCTGGATCAGCGTGCGCACGATCTGCGTGCCCAGTCCCGAGCCGACCTTGCCCTCGGGCAGCCCGACGCCGGTGTCGCGAACCTTCACCGTCAGCTCGTCGTCGCTGCGGGAAGCCACGATCTCGACGTCGCCCTCGCGACCGGCGAGGCCGTGTTCGACGGCGTTGGTGACCAGCTCGGTCAGGGCAAGCGCCAGCGGAGTCGCGTACTCGCTGGGCAGGTTGCCGAAACTGCCCGTGAGCTTGGGGTGCACCGTGGTGTTGTGGGTCGAGGCGACCTCGGCGATCAGCAGCAGCACCCGGTCGAAGACCGCATCGAAGTCGACATTCTGGTTCAGTCCCTCCGAGAGGGTGTCGTGCACGACCGCGATGGCGGCGACGCGCCGCATCGCCTGCGTGAGCGCCTCACGGGCCAGATCGGAGTGGGTGCGCCGTGCCTGGATCCGCAGCAGCGACGCGACGGTCTGCAGGTTGTTCTTGACGCGGTGATGGATCTCCCGGATCGTCGCGTCTTTGGTGATGAGCTCCCGCTCCTGGTGGCGCAGCTCGGTGACGTCGCGGCAGAGCACAACGGCGCCGACCCGCTCGCCGCGGTCGCGGATGGGGATCGCGCGTAGCGAGACCGTCACTCCGCGGGCCTCGATGTCGGTGCGCCACGGCGCACGCCCGGTGACGACTAGCGGCAGGGACTCGTCAATGACGACCTTGCCCGCGATCAGTGTCGTGGTGACCTCGGCGAGCGACTCCCCCTCGAGTTCGTCGGCGAACCCAATGCGGTTGAACGCCGAGAGGGCGTTGGGGCTCGCGAAGGTGGTGATGCCGTCGACGTCCAGGCGGATCAGTCCGTCCGACGCTCGCGGGGCGCCGCGCCGCGGGCCGGTCGGCGCCCCGAGGTCGGGGAAATCCCCCGAGGCGATCATCGAGAACAGATCGTTCGCGCAATCGTTGAATGTGAGCTCCTGACGGCTCGGAGTGCGCGTCTCGCTCAGGTTGGTGTGACGGGTGACGACGGCGATCGGCTGGTCCGTGGTGCCGCTGTCGGAGGAGCTAAGCCGGCGCAGGACGGGGACGGCGCGCACGCGCGTGGGCGTCTCCTCGAACCAGTCCGGGGCGGAGGTGTCGACGATACGGGCCGTCTCGAAGGCCTCGACGACCTGAGCCCGCCACTCCGACTTGATCCGCTGTCCGACGAAGTCGCGGTAGAACAGCGTCGCCGCGCTGGAGGGACGAGCGTGCGCGACCGCGACGAAGCTGTCGTCGGCGGTGGGCACCCAGAGGACAATGTCGGCGAAGGCCAGGTCGGCGAGCAGCTGCAGGTCGCCGACCAGCAGGTGCAGCCATTCGACATCTGCTTCGTCGGATCGGCCGTGGGAGAGGACGAGGTCACTGAGGGTCGACACCGGTCAAGCCTAGGGCGCGCTCGGTGCGTCGACACCGCGGGAGGACCGCACTGTCGCCGGATGCGCCGGGTTATCCACAGTCTCGCCAGCGACGCGCTATGAGCTTCCCTCGACTGCTTCGATGAGGGCGTCCCTGCGCGCTGTCCGCGGCGCGCTCCGCCCCATCGAGCCGAGAGGTGACCCGGACCCGTGAACAGCTCGTTCTGCCCCTGGAGATCGCCGCATGAGCCTTCCCCTCCACGCCTTCGACTACCGCTCCCTGCCCGTCGAGCCCCAGCCGAAGGACGAGACGCCGAGCACAGCGGAGTTCTTCGCCCCGCAGCCGGCGACCCGGGCGCAACTGCCCGATCCGGGTCCTGTGCTCGCGCGCCTCACCCTCCTGGTCGTCGAGATCCTCGAGGGCTCACGCGAGATCGACCAGATCGCCCGATGGCTGAGCGACGAGGTCTACCACCATCTGCAGAAGCGGGTCGTGCTCTCCGCCCGCTCGCGCGCCCTCCGCAAGCGGACGGGGCAGCGGGTCCCGTTCACGGTCGGCCGGGTGGTGATCACGGAGCCGCGTGACGGTGTCGTCGAGGGCGTCGTCCTAGTGCACAACCGCGCCCGAACGCGAGCGGTCGCGATCCGGCTCGAGGGCACGGATGCGCGCTGGCGGGCGACCGCGATCAACGTTCTCTGACCAGCGGGTCAGCGGTATCGGTTTTTGGCGGCCGGCAGGACGATCTCGACGCCCCGGTCACGGAGCGCCTCCCGCCGCGACCTGCCGCCGACCGCGGAGCGGGGAGTCGTCCTCCTCGACACCGGAATCGTCCACGTCCTCGATCCGGGACGAGGCCGTCCTCGGGGAGCGCCGCGCGGCCCTTCGCCCACCTCGCGGCCCAGCGGAGAGGGGCGGGCCTCGTCGACGTCGCGGCGCCTCCCGTTCCTCCGCCCAGGGTTGGCCGCGCTCGCGGGCCACTCGACGGCGGCGGCGTTGACGGCGGGGGTACCCGGCCCAGCGCCCCTCTGCCGCTGAACGCCGACGGCCCCGGTTCCCCATGCTGCGGGACCGGGGCCGTCGGACATCGTCCGGGAGGACTCAGCGGCGCTTGGACTGCGCTCGGCGCTCCTCACGGTTGGTCGGTGTCGCCTCCGAGCCGCCCGTCTTCTGGCCGAACGCACCGGTCGCCGTCGGGGTGTCCTCCGCCTGGCCCTCGGGGAGCGCCTTGCGGGCCTCCTCCGCCCGGGCCTTGGCGGTCGCCGCCTGCTGCACCTGACCGCGCTGGTTGCGGACCTCGACCCCGCCGGAGTCGCTCGGAGCCGAGTAGCTGAGCTTCTCGGCCGGAGCGACCGGCTGCGCGAGGCCCTTGGCGGCGACCTCGGCGACCTCGCCCTGCTGCTGCGTCACCTCGACCTCGAGGTTGAAGAGGAAGCCGACGGTCTCCTCGCGGATCTGCCCCATCATCTGCTGGAACAGGGCGAATCCCTCGCGCTGGTACTCGACCAGCGGATCGCGCTGCGCCATCGCGCGCAGGCCGATGCCGTCCTTGAGGTAGTCCATCTCGTAGAGGTGATCGCGCCAGCGGCGGTCGATCACCGAGAGGACGACGCGGCGCTCGAGCTCACGCATGGCTAGCGAACCCAGCTGATCCTCGCGACCCTGATAGGCCAGCTTCGCGTCCGAGAGGATCTCGCGGCGCATGAACTCCTTGTTGATGCGGCCACGGCTACCCGCCTCCTGCACCACCTCGTCGATAGTCAGGCTGACCGGATAGAGCGTCTTCAGCTCGGTCCAGAGGGCGTCGAAGTCCCAATCGTCGCCGTTGCCGTCTCCGGTGTGCACCTCGAGGATCTCGTCGATCACGTCGACCAGGAACGTCTGGGTGCGCTCGTGCAGATCGTCGCCCTCGAGGATGTGCCTGCGGTCCGAGTAGATCGCTTCGCGCTGGCGATTGAGGACGTCGTCATATTTGAGGACGTTCTTGCGGATCTCGGCGTTGCGCGCCTCCACCTGCGACTGCGCGCTGCGGATGGCGCGCGAGACGACCTTCGACTCGATCGCGATGTCGTCCGGGATCGTGCTCCGACCCATCAGCGCCTCGGCCGCGCCGGAGTTGAACAGGCGCATCAGGTCGTCGGTGAGCGAGAGGTAGAAACGGCTCTCACCCGGGTCGCCCTGGCGACCGGAGCGTCCACGCAACTGGTTGTCGATGCGGCGCGACTCGTGGCGCTCGGTGCCGAGCACGTAGAGGCCACCGGCGGCCTGCACCTTCTCGGCCTCCTCGCCGACCTTCGCCTTGACCGCGGCGAAGACGTCGTCCCAGGCGGCCTCGTACTCCTCCGGGGTCTCGGACGGGTTCAGGCCCTTGGCCGTCATCTCGGCGACCGCGAGGAACTCCGCGTTGCCGCCGAGCATGATGTCGGTGCCGCGACCGGCCATGTTGGTGGCGACGGTGACGGCGCCCAGGCGCCCGGCCTGCGCGACGATGGCCGCCTCCCGCGCATGGTTCTTGGCGTTGAGCACCTCGTGGCGGACGCCCTTCTTGGCGAGCAGGCGCGAGAGGTACTCGCTCTTCTCGACGCTGGTCGTGCCGACGAGCACTGGCTGCCCGGCCGCGTGACGCTCCGCGATGTCTTCCACGACCTGCGCGAACTTGACCTGCTCGTTCTTGTAGACCAGGTCGGCGTTGTCGATGCGCTGCATCTTGCGGTTGGTCGGGATCGGGACCACACCGAGCTTGTAGGTCGACATGAACTCGGCGGCCTCGGTCTCGGCCGTTCCGGTCATGCCGGAGAGCTTGGAGTAGAGGCGGAAGTAGTTCTGCAGCGTGACGGTCGCCAAAGTCTGGTTCTCGGCCTTGACCTGCACGCCCTCCTTCGCCTCGATCGCCTGATGGATGCCCTCGTTGTAGCGCCGGCCGGCGAGGATGCGCCCGGTGTGCTCATCGACGATCAGCACCTCGCCGTTGAGCACGACGTAGTCCTTGTCTTTCTTGAACAGCGCGCGCGCCTTGATGGCGTTGTTGAGAAAGGAGATCAGCGGAGTATTCGCCGACTCGTAGAGATTGTCGATGCCGAGGTAGTCCTCGACCTTTTCGATCCCTGGCTCGAGGACGCCGACGGTGCGCTTCTTCTCGTCGACCTCGAAATCTTCGCCCTCGTCGAGGCGCTTGGCGAGGGTGGCGAACTCGGCGAACCAGCGGTTGGCCTCGCCCGAAGCGGGACCGGAGATGATCAGCGGCGTGCGGGCCTCGTCGATGAGGATCGAGTCGACCTCGTCGACGATGGCGTAGAAGTGGCCGCGCTGCACCATGTCCTGCGCCTGCCACGCCATATTGTCGCGGAGGTAATCGAAGCCGAACTCGTTGTTCGTGCCGTAGGTGATGTCGGCCGCGTACTGCTCGCGGCGCTGCTCCGGAGTCTGACCGGAGAGGATCACGCCGGTCGTCATGCCGAGAGCACGGAAGACGCGGCCCATCAGCTCCGACTGATAGGAGGCGAGGAAGTCATTGACCGTGACGATGTGCACACCGCGGCTGGCGATCGCGTTGAGGTAGGCCGGAAGGGTCGCGACGAGGGTCTTACCCTCTCCGGTCTTCATCTCGGCGATGTTGCCCAGGTGCAGGGCGGCGCCGCCCATGAGTTGCACGTCGAAGTGGCGCAGGCCCAGCGTCCGGCGCGAGGCCTCGCGGACGGCGGCGAAGGCCTCCGGTAGCAGGTCGTCGAGGGATTCGCCGTTCGAGTAGCGCTCGCGCAGTTCACCAGTCTCGCTCTTCAGCTCCTCGTCGCTGAGGTGCGTGAAATCCTCTTCGAGGGCGTTGACGGCCTTTGCGTAGTTCTCGAGGCGGCGGATGACCCGCCCCTCCCCGACGCGAAGGACCTTTTCGAGGACAGAGGCCACGGGGTACTCCAAAAAAATAGAAGACAGGTGTCGCACGCCGGAGCGCGGACCGCGACCAGCCTAGCCGGGGCGGACGGCGCACGGTCCGGACGACGTGTCCGCCCTGGGCGGACTCCCTGCCGGGGCACGAGGACGACTCCCCGTCTGGGCACGCCCCGGGCCCCGGAGCATCCGCTCCGGGGCCCGGGGCGGCTCTCAGCCGGCGGCTTGCTCGGCTAGCTCGTCGGCCTCGTCGCCGAGGCCGATCACGCCGTAGTCCCAGCCCTTGCGCCGATAGACCACGCTCGGGCGGTTGGTGTCGGAGTCGATGAAGAGGTAGAAGTCGTGACCGACCAGCTCCATGTAGTCGACGGCGTCGTCGACGCTCATCGAGACGGAGGCGAAGACCTTCTTGCGAATCACAACGGGGCAGTACGGCTCCTCGGCCTCGTCCTGCGCGGGCTCCGGCGCCTCCTGCACGGGGCCGGCACCCGTGCTCAGCTGCTCCAGCACCGCGGCGTCGGCGGGCTGGATGGCGACGACGCTGAAGTCGTCGGCGGCCGCATCGCGGAGCGAGGTCGGCCGATGCTGGCCGCGATGGACCTTCTTGCGGTCCTTGGCTCGTCGCACGCGTTCCAGGAGCCGCCCGATGGCGACGTCGAACGCCGCGTACTTGTCGGCACCGCTGGCCTCGGCCCGCACCACGGGCCCCTTGCCGATCAGCGTGAGCTCCACCCGGTCGCCGCCGGCCGAGCCCTTGCCCTCGGCGTGCCTGCTCGCCTTGATCTCGAGCGCGAGAGCACGATCGGCGAGGTGCGCCACCTTGTCCGACTTCTCCGTCGCGTACGCGCGGAAGCGATCGGTGATGTCGATGTTGCGTCCTGTGATGTCGATGTCCATGACAACCTCCCAGTCGAGTACGGCGTGCCGCCTTTCTCCGGGGCGGACCGTTCACGCCGTGCCCCCACCGTAGACCCAGGTCACCTGATCGTCATCGGGAGTTCCTCCGGATTCTGCTGGTAGGTCACCCGCCCGTGATGCTGTCCCGGCCAGTGCGGCCGCCGACCGGACCGTGCCACCCGCCGCGCGAACGGCGCGCCGCAGCTCGAGCAGGGTCGCTCCGGAGGTGACCACGTCGTCCACGAGCACGACCGGCGGCCAGGAGGAGAGCGGCCGGCGGGCGAGGAAGGCGCCGTCGAGGTTGCCGTGGCGTTCGACGCGACCGAGACCGACCTGGTCCCGGAGCACCCGGGACCGCCGCAGCGGATGCACGGCGCGCCCACCCGCCGCGGCGACGAGCAGCGCGACGGGGTCGGCCCCGCGCCGCACTCGAGCCGCCCACGATCCGGGCGGTACGACCAGCGCGGCGGCACTTCCGGCGAGCGCCGCCCCGAGCGCCGGGCGCAGGAGGGCGCCGAGCGGAGCGAGGGCCGCGGTGCGTCCCTCCTCCTTGAGCGCGACGACGAGACGGCGCACCGTCCCGGCGTAAGGAGCGCCGACGGCGACCAGGAGCGGATCCTCCTGCGGCCCGATCACGCGCATCCGCACGCACCCGGCGCCAGCGACCTCGGCGCAGCAGCCCGGGCAGGGCGCCCGGCTGGTGGCGGCTCCGCAGGCGGGGCAGTCGAGCGGGAGGACGACGGCGAGGGCGTCGAGGAGGTGCGCGGTGAGCATGCCTCCACAGTCGCCGCTCCTGGGGCGCCTTGGGCCGCGACGCTCCCCGAACGGGACGATCGGCCACTCATCGGCGCCTGTGGAGGAGCATCCGACCCCCGGAGCACCCGGAACCGGACCGATCAGGATCCCATGCCGGTCTGCCCGGCGAGCAGGCGGATCTCGGTCGCGATCGTCTGCCAGGCTGAGCCGCGCTGCTGCCGCAGCTCGCCGCTCTCCGCCAGAATGCGGATCTGGGTCGCGGCATTGCCCGCGGCGATCTGCACGGTACCGGTCGTCGTGCCGAGCGCGGTCGCTCCTCCGCCGATCAGGTTCATGGTCACGGCGTCCTCCCCTGTCGAGGCGCGCACGACCGAGACGGCATCGAGCTCGTCCGTCCAGGCGGCGGCGACCGCGGTCCCGAGCGTGGAGCGCAGGACCACCGGCTCGCCGACCGCGATCGGATCACCGTCGCGCGCTCGGGTGATCCCGGCCACGAGGACCGTCGCCTGCTGGCCGTCCTGCGCCAGCGCGAGCATCCGGGTGCCGTCCCGGGACACGGTGATCGAGGCGAGCGACTCGATCTCGCTCCAGGCCGTCGCGACCTGCAGAGATCGGGAGCCGTCGGCGGAGTAGGCCACCAGTTGCCCCGGCGACGCGGCGGGCACCGACCAGACGTAGCCGAGCGGATCGATCGTCGGCGCGACGAGACCCGAGCGGGCGTCGAGCAGGATGTCTCCCCCGCCCGAGTCGATGAGGCTCACGCCCGCGGAGGTGAGGACGGCGGCCGCCGCATCGGAGTCGGCGCCGCGCTGCCCGCCCAGGACCGCCGCCTGCGGCCGCAACGCCTCGATCCGGTCGGAAACCCCGAGGCCGGCGAGTCCGGAGGAGCCGAGGAAGCCGAACGCTTCATCGGTGAGCACGAGCGGCCGGGTGTCGACGCGGGGCGAGGTCGGCAGCCCCGTGACCTCGGCGGGCACCTCGATCGGATTCTGCTCGACCGAGAGCGCGACCGCGGTGACATTGGAGACTTTCGCCAGGCTCCGCTTGAGCTGGAGCGCCATCAGCCGCCACTGCGTCTGATCGGCCTCAAGCGCGGCCGAATTCAGATCAATCACCGCGCGCTGCGACTCGACCGGCACCGTCTCTGCCGCGAGAGTCGTCCCCGTCGGGAAGGCCGAGACAACGGCGGCGGAGTCGCGCAGCCAGGGCGTCGGGCCGCGCAGGAGTTCGGTGACGATCGTGGTGCTGGTCGAGCTGTCGGCGCGCGAGGCGAACCAGCGCAGATCCGGCACCAGGTACCGGTAGCTCGGGTCGAAGAAGTAGAGGGCGTGCGTCGAGAAGACCTGCTCGAAGGTGGTGCGGTCGATGACGACACCGCTCGGCGGTGCGCTGATGCGCCACTGCCCGTTCTCCTGCACGAAGCCATAGTCCAGGCTGAGGGCAGCGGTGGCGGCGACGTCGGTGTACACGCCGGTCGCGTCGACCTCGGCGACCGGAGTGATGGTCAGCGAGAGGGTGGATCCCGACTGCGGGGAGGCGGAGCGCTGGCCCTCGTCGACCGTCACATGCTCACCCGGGGTCCAGTCGGCTCCAGTGGAGAGGAACTCGCGCGCGATCTTGTAGTTGTTCTGCGGGCTTGACGCGGCGTCGATGAATCCGGTGAGGATGTCGCGCTGCGACGCTCCGACGGCGGGCCCCGACGGGAGGAAGTCGTACTGCAAATCCTGCGGGGCGGTGTCGGGCCGGCCCACTCCCACGGCACCGTCACGCGGAATCCCCGTGCAACCGGCCAACCCGAGTGCCAGCAGCGCGGCCACCGCGACCGCGCGAAGAACGCCGCGCTTCACGGAAGCACACCCGCGGCGGGAACCGGCGCCTGGACCGGCGGGCGCACGATCGGGCCGCTGTAGGCCTGCTCGCCCGCATCGACCGGGGGCAGCGGGAGCGGCGAGGCCTCGATCCGTCCGCCGCGGTGGCGGGGCACGGTGAGGCGGAAGCAGGCGCCTCGATCGGGCATCGACCAGACCTGCAACCAGCCGTGGTGCAACGCGGTGTCCTCCTGAGCGATCGAGAGACCGAGCCCGGTGCCGCCGAGGGTGCGGCGGCGGGACGGATCGGCGCGCCAGAAGCGGTCGAACACGCGCACCACCTCCTCGCTGCTCATGCCGTGGCCGTAGTCGCGGACGGCCAGGGCGACGGCGCTGGCGTTACTGTCCACAGTGACGACGATCTCGCGGCCGTCGCCGTGCTCGATCGCGTTGCCGAGCAGGTTGCGAACGATCCGGCGGATGCGGCGCGGGTCGAGGTCGGCATCGAAGTAGCCGCCGGGAGCGGAGAGGGTGAGCTGGGAGCCGTTGGCCTCGGCGATCCCGCGCATCGCGTCGATCTCCTCGCCCGCGAGCTTCACCAGGTTGACCGGCTCGAGCTCCAGCTCGGCCGAGCCCGCGTCGTGCCGGGAGATCTCGAGCAGGTCGGCCAGCAGGCTCTCGAAGCGGCCGATCTGGCTGTGCAACAACTCGACGGTGCGCTCGGCAACCGGCGCGAAGCCCTCGCGCTGGTCGTAGAGGACATCGCCCGCGAGCTTCATTGTCGTCAGCGGAGTGCGCAACTCGTGCGAGACGTCCGAGACGAAGCGCTGCTGCACCTGGCTCAGCGTGGCCAGTTCGCTGATCCGGTCCTGGAGGCTGTCGGCCATGCCGTTGAAGGAGCGGGCGAGGGTCGCGATCACATCCTGGCCGCGCTCCGGGATCCGCACGTCGAAGTCTCCGCCGGCGAGGCGCTGGCTCGTCTCGGCTGCGACGCGCACCGGTGCGACGACGATCCGCACTACCACCCAACTGACCGCGCCGATCAGGAGGATGAGCAGGATCCCGGCCACGTTGAGCACCTGCTGCACGAACTGCAGGGTGCGCTCCGCGTCCGCGAGGGAGTAACCGATGTACAGCTCGTAGCGACCGGCGGAGCCGGGCAGCTGGAGGGTCGAGCCGACCAGGATCCCCGGCCGTTGCTGACCGGAGGCGTTGAGCGTCACCGACTGCCAGTACTGACCGTCGGAGCCGACTTGCACCCGTTCACGCAGCGCGTCGCTGATCACGCCGTTCTGCAACTCGCGGTTATAGATGTCCTGCGGCGCGAGCGAGGACGCTTCTTGGTCGGGCGCGCGCACGACGGCGATCAGCGCGGAGGAGGACGCATCGCGAACGGCGGTCCGCACCGAACTCATCACCTCCTCCATGTTCTGCCGGGTGGAGACGGTGGCGGCGTCGAGGTAGCCCTGGGCCGCCCGGGTCGCGCGCGCGGTGTCGCCCGTCACCTGGATTAGCCGCGACTGGAACAGGTTGTCGCTGATGCTGTACGAGAGATAGGCGCCGGTGGAGCCGATCGCGATGCCGCTGAGGAGCACGGTGATGGCGACGGCGCGGAACTGCAGCGAGGTTCGCCACACCCCGAGCACGCGACGGGGCCAGCGGCGCACGTCGGAAGCGGCGAAGCGGGGCACGGTCAGCTCGGGAGCACGGCACCGGCGCGGTAGCCGACTCCGCGGACGGTCATCACGATGTGCGGGTCGTCCGGATCCTTCTCGACCTTCGCGCGCAGACGCTGCACATGCACGTTCACCAGCCGGGTGTCGGCCTTGTAGTGGTAGCCCCAGACCTGCTCGAGCAGCATCTCGCGGGTGAAGACCTGCTGCGGTTTCGAGGCGAGGGCGAGGAGGAGGTCGAACTCGAGCGGAGTGAGGCCGATGCGCGTCTCGCCGCGTCGCACCTCGTGCCCGGCGACGTCCAGGCTCAGGTCGCCGACCTGCAGTGTCGCGTTGGCGACGGCGGTGGCTGGGCGCAGGCGCGTCTTGATGCGGGCGACGAGCTCCTTGGGGTCGAACGGCTTGACCATGTAGTCGTCGGCGCCGGACTCCAGGCCCTGCACCACATCGGAGGTGTCGGATTTGGCGGTGAGCATGATGACCGGGACGCCGGACTCGGCACGGATCGCGCGGCACACCTCGATGCCGTCGATACCGGGGAGCATCAGGTCGAGCAGCACCAGGTTGGGACGGCCGCGACGGAAGGCCTCGAGCGCGCCGGATCCGTCGGCGCAGAAGGAGACGTCGTAGCCGTCCGCGCGCAGGACGATGCCGATCATCTCGGCCAGTGCGGCGTCGTCGTCGACCACCAGAATGCGCGCGCTCATCGGTCTGCTCTTCCTCGTCTCGGGTCGCGCCCGCCGACGGCGCACACGGTGACCGGTCCAGGCTAACCGACGCACCTCGCTCCGGGCGGGGAGCGGGAAAGGCACCGCCAGGGGAGGTCCCCGCCCGCCCGCCTGTGACAGCATGGTGAGGATGACCGACGCAGCGCAGTGGCCTCCGCCCGCAGGGCGCCCGGACGACGCGGCCGACCCGGCGCAGGACGATTCCCGGCGCCCGCCGACTGCGCCGCCGCCCCCACCCGCCCCCGCATCCTGGTCGCCCGCACCGCCGATCGCCGGGCCCTGGCCACCGACTCCCGCCGCCGGCCCGTGGGCCCCGCGGCCACCGGCTCGTGGGCGAGCGGCCCCGGTCGCCCCGCTCAGGGCTGGACTCCCCCACCCAAACCTGGCCTCGTGCCGCTGCGCCCGCTCGGCTTCGGCACTCTGCTCGGCGCGCCGTTCCAGGTCCTGCGTCGCAGCCCCCGCACCACCCTCGGGGTCGCCCTGCTGGTGCAGGGTCTCGGCTCCGTCCTCGCCCTGGCGGTCTACGGCCTGATCGCCGTGCTCGCCGTCGGGCGCATCGCGCAGGCGGAGGCGGCGGACCGCGACGCGGTCGGAGCGGGATCCCTGGCGGTCGTCATCCTCGCGGCGCTGATTCCCCTCGCTGTCTCCCTCACCACCGGCGCCCTCGTGCAGGGCGTGGTCGTGCTGGAGGTCTCGCGCGGGGTCCTCGGCGAACGCACGAGTCTCCGGCAGCTGCTCGCCCGCCTTCGCGGCCGCTTCTGGGCGCTGATCGGCTGGACCGTCCTCCAGGGCGTCGGCTACCTGCTCCTGGCGCTCCTCGCGGTGGCGCTGGCCGTGCCGCTCTTCATCGTCGGGGCGCAGGACGGCCCCTCGAGTGCGATCGTCGGCGGGATCCTGGTGCTCATCGGGTCGGGCCTGGTGGCCCTCGCCCTCGGTGTCTGGCTCTCGACGAAGCTGGCCCTGGTGCCGAGCCTGATCGTGCTGGAGCGGCTTCCGCTGGGCCGGGCGGTCGCCCGCTCCTGGCGCCTCGTGGCAGGCGGGTTCTGGCGGACCTTCGGCGCGCTCGCGCTGATGACGGCGATCATCCAGGCGGCGGGCCAGATCGTGGCCACCCCGTTCAGCCTGCTCATCCCGATCGCCAGCGCCCTCATCGCTCCGACCGACCCAGAGGTGCAGGTCGTTTCCTCGCTGGTGGTCTCGATCGCCTCCGTCGCCCTGGGCCTGGTGCTCGGCGCGGTCGGTACGGTGCTGCAATCGGCGCTGACGGGCCTGGTCTACCTCGACCGGCGGATGCGCCGCGAGGGCTTCGACCTGGTGCTGATGCGCCATGTCGAGGAGCGCGCTGCGGGGCGAGCGTCCCCCGATCCCTTCCCGGTGCCGGAGCGCCCGTGATCCTGGCCGCGGTCCCCCTCGACCCCGACGCGGACGAGGCTCGGCGGCTCCTCCTCGAGGAGCTCGCCGACCCGCGTTACCGGGCAGCCGAGCCGACGCTGTTCGACCGGGTGGTGCAGGCGATCCGCGACTGGTTCGCCTCGCTCACCCTGCAGGGCGACGGGTCGCCGGTGCCGGTCGCCGCGGTGATCGGCGTGCTGGTGCTGGTGGTGCTCGTGGTCGCGGCACTCCTGATCGCCGGGCGCCCGCGCGCCGCGCGCCGCAGCGCTGTCACCGGTGCGGTGCTCGCCGACGACGACACCCGCTCGGCCGCGACGCTCCGGTCGCTCGCCGAGGAGGCCGCCGCTCGCGGGGACTGGGATGAGGCACTGGTCGAACGTTTCCGCGCCCTGGTGCGGTCGCTCGACGAGCGGACGGTCCTGCCGGTCTCACCCGGCACCACCGCGTTCGGACTGTCCTCACGGGCCTCGGCCGCGTTCCCCTCCTCCGCCACCGCCCTGCGCCGCACGGCGGAGGACTTCGACCGTGTTCGCTACCTCGGGCAGCCGTCCGGGCGTGCCGAGTACGAGCGGGTCGCCGCTCTGGACCGCGAGCTCGCCGCTGCCTCGCCGATCCTGGACGCCCTCGGGGTGACCCGTTGAGCGGCAACGCGGTGAACGGCGCCCCGGTGAGCGTTGACGCGGTGTCGACCCCGACCCTGGGCGCGCTGCTGCGCCGCGGTCGGGTCTGGGCGGTGCTGCTGGTGATCGTCGGAGTCGGCACGCTGCTGCTGACCGTCGCCACCGGTGCCCGCGTGGCCGCCCCGGACCTCGACGTCGACAGCGCCACTCCGGACGGCGCCCGCGCGCTCGCGCAGGTGCTGCGCGATCAGGGCGTGGACGTCGTGCGCGCCGACGACCTCGGCTCCGCCCTCGCCGCCCTCTCCCCTGGCGCGACCCTCCTCGTCGACGACCCGGACGTCGCCCTCGACGAGACCCAGTACCGCCGACTCGCCCGAGCCTCCGCTGCGCTGGTGCTGGTCACCCCCGGCGGAGCCGCAATCGACGCCCTGCTGCCGGATGTCCGCTTCGCCGGCTCACCCGCCGACGACGGACTGCTCCGCGCCGAGTGCGCGCTGTCCGCGGCCGAGCGCGCCGGCAGCCTCCCCTCCGGCGGGACCAGCTTCCGGATCCTCACAGGAGGCGCCGTCGGCTGCTTCCCCTCGGGCGACGACGGATTCCTCCTGGTGAGCAGCGAGTTCCCGCAGGGAGCACAGGTCACCGCGATCGGCGACGCCGACCTGCTCCGCAACTCCACCATCGCCCAGGAGGGCCGGGCCGCGCTCGCGCTCGGCCTACTCGGCGGCGAGGACCGGCTGGTCTGGTACCGCGCGCAGGCAGCGGATTCGGCGAGCGCCGTCCCCTCGACCGCCGACCTCGCGCCGCGCTGGGTGACTCCGGCCCTCCTGCTCCTGGTCGCTGTCTTCGTCGCCTCCGCGCTGTGGCGCGGGCGCCGTTTCGGCCCGCTCGCCGTCGAGCCGCTGCCGGTCATCGTCCACGCGAGCGAGAGCGCTCGGGGCCGTGCCCGGTTGTACGCCCGCGGAGCGCTGCGCCCCCGCGCCCTCGACGCTCTGCGCATCGGCACCCTCCGGCGCACAGCCACGCTCCTGGGCCTGGCTCCGGCGGCCGGAGTGGACGAGATCGTCGCGGTCGCTGCCGAGCGTCTCGGCCGCGACCCGGCCACACTGCGCCGGCTGCTCATCGACGATCTGCCGAGCGACGACGCCGCGCTCGTCACCGCCTCCGACAGTCTCCTGCGCTTGGAGAGCGCGCTGCGCGCCACCCTCTCCCCGACTCCCGCCCGACGACCGGAAGGCCCCTCCCGATGAGCGATACCACCCCCTCCGCCCGGCAGGGAGCGCAGGTCTCCGACGACGACCTGCGCGTCGAACTCGACCATGTCCGCTCCGAGGTCGGCCGCGCGGTCGTCGGCCAGGACGGTGCCGTCTCCGGACTGCTGATCGCTCTGCTCGCGGGCGGCCATGTGCTGCTGGAAGGCGTCCCCGGAGTCGCGAAGACGCTCCTCGTGCGCGCCCTGTCGGTCTCGCTCGGGCTCGACACCCGGCGCGTGCAGTTCACCCCTGATCTGATGCCCGGCGACATCACCGGCTCGCTGGTCTACGACGCATCGACGTCCGACTTCGCCTTCCGCGAGGGCCCGGTCTTCACGAATCTCCTGCTGGCGGACGAGATCAACCGCACCCCGCCGAAGACCCAGGCCGCGCTCCTGGAGGCGATGGAGGAGCGGCAGGTGAGCGTCGACGGCCGCACCCTGCCGCTGCCGGACCCGTTCCTCGTTGCCGCGACCCAGAACCCGGTGGAGTACGAGGGGACCTACGTGCTCCCGGAGGCCCAGCTCGACCGGTTCCTGCTCACACTCGTGCTGGACATCCCACCGCGCGACGTCGAGGTGGAGGTCCTCTCGCGCCATGCCGCCGGATTCGATCCGCGCGACCTTGGCGCGGCGGGCGTGCGCCCCGTGCTCGACGCCGCCCGGCTCCGCGCCGCACAGGCCTCAACCCGCCGAGTCGGTGCCAACCCCGACGTCCTCGGCTACATCGTCGATCTCGCCCGCGCCACCCGGGAGAGCCCGAGCGTCAAGCTCGGCACCAGCCCCCGCGGCTCGACAGCCCTGCTGGCCGCGTCCCGCGCTTGGGCCTGGCTGAACGGCTACGGCTCGATCACCCCCGACCATGTGCAGGCGATGGTCCTGCCGGTGCTGCGCCACCGCATCCAGCTGGAGCCGGAGGCAGAACTCGAGGGTGTGCGCACCGAGGCGGTCCTGGGCGGGATCCTGCAGCAGGTCCGCGTCCCGGTCTGAGCCGTGCACCTCACCGGACGCAGCGTCCTCGTCCTCCTCGTCGGCCTGATGCCGGTCGTCCTGCTCGGCGGCCGCACCGAGGTCGCCTTCGCCGTGCTCGGGCTCTGGCTCCTGGTCTGGGCGGTCCTCGTCGGCATCGACATCGCGGTCGCCGGCTCGCCGCGCGCCGTCGCGCTCGAGCGGCGGGCGCCGGAGCGGGTGCGGCTCGGCGAGCGGGCCGAGGCGACCCTCCTGGTCACGAACACGGGGTCCAGGAGGATCACGGGGGTCCTCCGCGACGCCTGGGAGCCCTCGGCCGGCGCTCTGGTCACACGGTCGCCCGTGCGTCTGCCCTCGGGCGAGCGCCACGCGATCGTCACCGTGCTGGAGCCGCGCCGCCGCGGCGAGCGCCGGGCGCTGCACGTCACGATCCGCTCCCTCGGGCCGCTCGGCCTGGCCGGGCGTCAGGCCACGCGGGCCGCGCCGACTGTCGTCCGGGTGCTCCCCGCCTTCCGCTCCCGCCGCCACCTGCCGTCGCGGCTGGCGCGGCTGCGGGAACTGGAGGGAGGTACCAGCGTGATGATCCGCGGGCAGGGGACAGAGTTCGACAGCCTGCGCGAGTACGTCCGGGGCGACGATGTCCGCTCGCTCGATTGGCGGGCGACCGCGCGTCGCCGCGAGCCGGTGGTGCGGACCTGGCGCCCCGAGCGCGACCGGCGCGTGATCATCGTGCTCGACACGGGCCGCACCTCCGCCGCCCGGATCGAGGACGAGCCGCGCCTGGACACGGCGATCGAAGCCTCCCTCCTGCTGGCCGCCCTGGCCGCCTCCGCCGGCGACCGGGTCGATGTACTGGCCTTCGACCGGGCCCGACGCGCTCGAGTCCACGGCGCCACCGGATCGGAGGTGCTGACCCGCGTGGTCGACGCCCTCGCCCCCGTGCAGCCCCAGCTGATCGAGACTGATTGGGCGGCCGTCCCCGCGCAGGTGCGCACCCTCGCCTCCCAGCGCTCCCTGGTGGTGCTGCTCACCGCGCTCGATTCGGTCGGCTCGGCGGAGGGGTTGCTCGCGGTACTTCCGCAGCTCACCCGAGTGCACACCGTCGTGGTCGCCTGCGCGCTCGATCCCGACGTGCAGCGGATGGCGGCCGACCGCAGCGACTTGGCCGCGGTCTACTCCGCAGCCGCGGCGGAACGCTCGCTGGCCGACGTGGACCGGCTCTCCGCGGCCGTCCGCCGCCTCGGCGGGGACGTGGTGCTCGGTAGCCCGTCCGCTCTGCCGCCGGCGCTCGCCGACCGCTACCTCGCGCTGAAGGCGGCCGGGCGGCTCTGACGCGCCGCGGTCAGCTGGCCGCGATGCTCCGCGATCCGGCCTCGAAGCGGTCGAGGTCACCCGTCTCGCCCGCTCGGGTGGCCCGGCCGCCGACGACGATCATGTAGACCAGGAAAGCGCCCAGTGCGAGCGCGCCGATCCCGATCTTGAGCCACCAGGGCCACGGCGCCGGAGTGACGAAGCCCTCGATCACTCCAGAGACCAGCAGCACGAAGACCAGGCCGATCGCCACCGTGAACAGGCTGCGCGCGTCCTCGGCGAGCGCTTGCCCTCGGGTGCGCGCTCCCGGAGCGATCCAGGCCCAGAAGATGCGCAGTCCCGCCGCCGCCGCGACGAATACGGCCGTCAGCTCGAGCTGCCCGTGCGGCGCGATGTAGAGGAAGAAGGTGTCGCCCTCGCCCGCGTGGAACATCACCGCGATCGAGGTGCCGAGGTTCTGCGCGTTCTGCAGCAGGATGTACGGCACGAAGATGCCGACGATCCCGAAGGCCACGCACTGTGCCGCGATCCAGGCATTGTTGGTCCACACCTGGCCGGCGAACGACGCAGCCGGATTCTCGGAGTAGTAGTCGATGAAGTCACCGCTGGCGAAGCGCCGCAGCTCCTCGTCATCGCCGAGTGCGGCGAGCAGGCGTGGGTCGCCGAGGATCCAGACCGCGTACAGCGTCGCCACGACCGCGGTCGCGAGGGCCACCACGAGCGTCAGCCAGCGGAGCCGGTACAGCGCCGCCGGAAGGGAGAGCACGACGAAGCGGGAGACAGCGGCGAGCGGCTCCGCGCGCGTCCCGGTCAGCCGCCCCCGAGCCCGCGAGAGCGACACGGCCAGTCTCGTGCCGACGGCCGTCGAACCGGCGGTGGAGGAGATCGCGGCGAGATCCGCGGACGCGGCCTGGTAGCGCTCGATCAGCTCGTCCGCCTCGGCTCCGCTCAGTCGGCGCCGGCGCGAGAGCTCGTCCAGGCGGGTCCATTGCGCAGCGCGCGCGGCCGAGAGAGCATCGATGTCCATCTCCTGACAGGATAGCCAGGCATGCCGCTGAGGCCGAGCATCCGGGAGGAGCACCGTGGAGGAGCAGCGCACCGAGTTCGACGACGCGGACCTGATCACGGGCGAGGCGATCGCGCTGGAGGTGCCGGTCACCTCCTTCGTCCTCCGTGCGGCCGGCGCGATCATCGACCTCGTCGCGGAGGTCCTGCTCGCGCTCGGCCTGTTCCTCGTGGTGATCGCTCTCTCCGGCGACGGCGGCCTGGACCCGGCCGCCTCGGGCGCCGTCGCGATCGCGGCCCTGGTCGTCGCCGTGGTGATCGTGCCCGTCACCGTCGAGACTGCCAGCCGCGGACGCTCGCTCGGCAAGCTGGCCGTCGGTGCCCGCGTGGTCCGCGACGACGGCGGGTCGATCGGCTTCCGGCACGCACTGGTGCGCGGTCTCACCGGCGTGCTCGAGATCGTGATGACCTTCGGCGGTCTGGCCGCCGTCGTCGGGCTGCTCTCCTGCCGCTCCCGGCGCCTGGGTGACGTCCTCGCCGGCACGCACAGCCAGCTCGAGCGCGTGCCCCGGGCGCAGCCGCTGGTCGTCGAGGTCCCGGAGCTGCTGAGGGACTGGGCGGTTACCGCCGACACCGCGCGCCTTCCCGACGCCCTGGCGCGCCGCCTGGCGCAATTCCTCCGTCAACGCCACGGAATGACCGAACCCTCACGCTCGCAGCTCGCCGCCGCGCTGGCCGACGAGACCGCGGGTCACGTCTCTCCGCTGCCCGCCGCGCCCGCCGAGGACTTCCTCCTCGCCGTCGCCGCGCTCCGCCGAGCCCGGGAGGAGCGGGCGCTGCGCCTCTCCGACCAGCGCCTCGAACGGCTAGCTCCGGTGCTCTCGAGCACCCCGCGCGGCTTCCCCGAACGGCCGTGAACGCCGACGCCCGGCGCCTACCGGGGCGTCGGGCCGTAGCGAACGATCTGCCAGCCGCGCGGGACGAGGAGCCGCCGATCGTGCTCCGCGCAGAGGTCATAGCCGTGCGGGTCGGGCGCCGGGCTGAGGGGTCCGACCGCCACCAGCGAGTCGCGGTAGTCGTAGGTCAGCGTGACGACGGCCTCCGCGCGGCAGCCCGTCCGCGAGCAGTGCCGTCCGGTCATCGCCGCCCACAGTAGCAATAGGCTGGAGGCATGCCCCGCGCTCGTCGTTCCACCGCTCGCGCGACAAGCGAGTCGCGCGGCGGTTCCCGCAACCGGCACGGCCGTGGGGCGCGCGGCCCGATCACGGGGCCGCACCTGCCTCCGCTCCAGACGCGCACCGACTTCTTCGAGGCGACGATCGGCTCGGTCATGGACTACCTCCGCGGGACGTGGCCGGAGGAACTCGCTGGGGTCCGCGTCGATGTTGCCACGACTCCCGACGTCGACCCCGACCACCTCCAGGGCACCGGCATCGCGCGCTGGCGCGTCGACCATGCTGCGCGCCGCATCACGCTGTACCGCGTCCCGATCGAGCGCTTGGCGAAACTGCACCGGCGCGACGAGTGGCACCAGCGGATGGTGATCGAGAGTTACGTGTTCCGCGCCGTCGCCGAGCTGCTCGGCCGGGATCCGTGGGACATCTCCCCGGACCGCTACCGCCACCCCTGAGGCGCCGCCCCCACTGGGTCAGGACCCACCGGAGGATCAGTTCCCACCGAAGGATCAGTGCGAATACACGGTGACCGGCGACGACAGCGGCCCCGGCGGCACGACCGCGTAGGACGCGATTTTCCCGTCACCCGCGATCGAGACCGACGCCTGCACCGGCTGCGTGCTGGTGACGACGACGGAGTCCGTACCGAGCGGAGTCGCGAGGGCCCCGTATGGGCTGAGCTCCAGCGTCCGCGAACCGCTCGCCGCCGAGATCACGACCGAGGCGATCGAGTCGCTGCCGTTGACGAGGTGCAGACGCGCGCCGCCCTCGCCCGTGTTCGCGAGAGCGAACGGCGTGGTGGTCGAGGAGCCGGAGGCGAACCAGGCGAAGTCGGTACCCGCGGAGCCGGTCGACGTCGTCCGCCCCGCCGCCACGATCGGCTGGTCGGCGCGCAGAACGACGCGGTAGGAGCCGTCCGCCAGGCCCGTGAGCGGAACCTCGCCGACCAGGCCCGCCGGGACGACCACCTGGGTGGAAGTGCCGGACCCGCTGGGATCCTCGTTGCTCACCTCGACCGAGACCGTGCTGTCGGCGTCGCCGGGGGTGAGAATGCGCAACACCGGACTACCCGCTCCTCCGCTGCCGTCGTCGCTCGCGGTCTGGGTGGGGGGTGCGGTGATCTCGAGTCCGGCGATCACGGCGAGAGTGTCCGGGCCGGCCGAGGGGCCGGTGGTCTCGACACCCTCGGGGGTGAGCCCGGAGATGGCGCTGCTCTGCATACTGGCGGCGACCTCGCCGCCGCGCGCGGTCACATGCACCACGGGCTGGACGACTCCGGGCGCGAGGCCTGCGAGCGGGAGGGCGCGGACGGCCCCGGCCGGGACGACGATACCCGTGGCGCCGGTGGCCTGGATCCTGCCGTTCTCACCGAAAAGGGTGAGGTCCACGGTCGCAGCGACCGCGCTCGGGTTGGCCAGGATCAGCACGGACGTGCGTCCGACGTCGGTCGAGCCGGCGACGAGCCAACTATCGGCTGAGGGTTCGGCGCAGGCTCGGGCCGAGAGCCCCGAGAGCGTGGCGGTGCCGATGACCTGGACGCTCACCCCGCCGGGGGCGGGCTCGGAGTCGGCGGGCACCCGGATTCCGGTGATGCCCGTACCCGGAGCGGCGATGTCGTTCTCGCCGAGAACGCTCGAGCCGGAGGTCGAACCGTCGGGCCAGAGCGCGGTCGTCGAGCCGTCTAAGGCGCGCAGCTGCTCCGGCTCGCTCGCGTCGATCAGGTCGCCTCCGCAGACGAGGGACCCGTCGGCGGCGACCGGGGTCACGACCACCCCTTCGGCAGCGCGAGAGGCCAGGGGCATCGAGACGAGCTGGGGAACGGTCACGGCGGCCGCGGCGATGACGATGCCGGCGACTCCGACGGCGCTGCGCAGGGCGGTGCGGCGCCGGTGCGCGGCCGAGGGGGCGCGCTGCGGAGTCGCTGCGGCGTCACGGTCGGCTCGGCGCTCGGCGCGGGAGCGGCGGGCGGAGGATTCGGGCATCTGCTTCTCCTGGTCGACCGGCTCAGACATCGTCGTTCCCGTCGTCGAACTGACCGGTGGCTTCGCCCGGCTCGTCGTCGATCCCGGCGACAGCGGCGCTGGAGCGGCCGCGCTCGAGCGAGAGGCCGGTGGGCACCGCCAGCAGCAGGGCGACGATGAAGACGAGGAGCAGGGCGATCGTGTAGGCGATCCCGAAAGGTCCGACGACACCCGACGGAGCCGCCTCGGTGCGGGTCTCCCCCGCGTCGACGGCCGTCCAGAGCAGGCCGTAGCGGGTGTCGCCGATGGCCGAGAAGGCCGCATTGCCGTCGAGGGAGACAGCGGCGCGCGCCCGGACGGCTGCTGCGGCATCGCCGACCTGGGTGCCGGCGGGCTGGGTCAGCACGACGAATCGCACGCCGAGCCGTTGGAGGGCGGCGGGAACGTCGTAGCCCGTGCGCGAGACGAGGTTGCCGGCGAGCTCGTCGATGGCGTCGGTACGCGATGCGCCGGTGCTCGCGAGGGTGGACTGCTGGTCGAGCGTCGCGCCCGCGCCGCGCTCCAGGCGCGCGAGGACTCCTCCATCGGCCTGCGGGACCAGCACGATGGTGCCGACCCGCGGGTCGTTCTGCGCTTCGGCGGCGACGTAGGCGGGGAGCGAGCGGTCCGAGGTCGTCGACACGGAGGTGCCGGGGCTCGTCGGGAAGGCGATAGCGAGCGGGCCGACGAGAGCGGCGACCGCGGCGGTGATGACGAGCGCCGGGACGATGCGAACGGAGCGGATCGCGGCGATCGAGAGCGAGGCGCCGATGACCAGGCCGAGCCAGTAGAGGCTGAGGCCGGTCCCGCTCCACACGGACACCGCCTCAGAGCCCGTGGTGGCGACCTGGACGCCCTGGGCGAGCGAGGCCGTCAGCAGACCAGTCGCGGCGACACCGACTCCGCCGAGCGCCGCAAGGTTGTTCGGAAGCAGCAGAGCGGCCAGTGCCGCGACGATCAGCGGGACGGCGAGCACGGCGGTCACCAGCCCGGCCGCGGACGCGTCGACCCCCAGCCCGCCGAGGAACGCGAGCCAGCCCGCGGGCAGCCCTGACGGGAATCCGGCTAGCAGCGCAACGAGGTCGGACGGCGCGGACGGCAGCGGCACGCCGGGATCGGCGAGGATCGCGAGCCAGTCGCCGCGGGGGACCCGGGCCAGCACCAGCGGGAAGAACAGGACGGCCGTGGGGATCGGCAGGCCGAGGAAGCGTCCGATCCGGCGGCCGGAGGTGGCGAGGACCACGAGCCAGATCACCAGGAGCGGCACGGCGAGCACGGGCGCGCAGGCAACGACGGCGGCGGCCAGGATCGACGCGGACGCGGAGGCGGACCACGAGCGGTTCGCGCCGAAGCCGGCGAAGAAGAGCCACGGCAGCAGCACATGCACCAGCAGTGCTGCGGGACGCCCGTCGGCCTGCGCCGCGAAGAACGCGGGAGCGAGGACGTAGACGAGGGCTCCGGCGGCGCGGGCGGTGGCGCGCGGGGTCAGTCGCGCAATCATCAGCCAGGCGCCCATCGCCGCGGCGGGCAGCGCGACGAGATAGAGCAGCACCAGCGCGTAGCTCGGCGACCAGAAGGTCAGCGAGCCCAGCACCGCGAGGACGGCCGTAAAGGGATCGGCCGCTCCGATAAATCCGGGACCGAGGTCGCGCCAGCCGTAGGCCGCGTTACGCCAGAGTTCACCGACCGTCGGCGAGAGCGTCAGGAGCCCTCCACCGCTCAGCGCGGCGGCGGCGAGGAGCCGCGTGTAGATCACCAGGCCGGCGAGCGCGGCGACGAGGACGACCCACACTCCTCCGCCCTGGAAGAAGTGCAGGGGGTGGTGCTCACGCCCGGCCTGGACGCGCACCGCGTCGTGGCGCACCGAGCGCAGCTGCCGCACCACGTCGAGCGGGATGCGCAGCGGCGCGATCGCCTTCCAGCCGACGTTCTTCGACGAGCGCAGCACCGTGCGAGCCCGGAACACCTTCGTGCCGCCGAAGGCGACGACGAGGGCCGCGAGCAGCTCGCCGCCGACCAACCCCGGCTGCTTGCGCAGCAGGCGCACGACGGCGCGGCCGACGGCCAGCGGAACGAGCGAGAGCCAGTGCAGGAGCACGAAGGCGACGGGCGCATAGGCGAGCCGGCGGTGCAGCTGCGCGGTGCGGTGCTGACGCGCACGGCGTCGCTCCCCGCTGTCGATGCGGCGGCCGTCCGGACGTTGCAGGCCGATCCGGGCGGTGGTGACGCGGGCGTCGGGCACGCGGCTGACGCGGTGTCCGGCCAGGCGGGTGCGGATCGAGAAGTCGAGGGCGTCGTCCACAACCGGCAGCCCGGGGTCGAAGCCGCCGAGCTCCTCCCACAGGGAGTGGCGCACGAGCATGCCGCCGGCGGCGACTGCCAGGACGTCGGGGGTGGAGTCGTGCTGCCCCTGGTCGAGTTCGTCCTCGACCAGGTGGACCGTGGTGCCGTGCTTGGTGATCGACTCGCCGTAACTACGGATGTAGCCGGAGCGCGTCCAGTCCATGATCTTCGGCCCGGCGACGGCGACGGAGGGAGCGACCTCGACGGCTCCGAGGAGGGCGGCGAGGGCGCCGGGCTCGGGGGCGGAGTCCTGGGCGAGCAGCCACAGCCACTCGTCGTCGCCGGCCGGGGGTTGCATCACCCGGACCGCGCGGGCCACGGCCTGGCCGAACGGGAGGTTCTCGGCCACCTGGACGAGCTGCGTCGGACCCCAGGAGGCGAGGAGTTCGTCGGTGGAGTCCTTCGAGGCACCGTCGACGAAGACCGTCGCGTCGGGCAAGCGGGTCTGCGCCCGCAGTGCCGTGAGGGTTCGTTCCAGATAGGCCGCGCCGTTGCGCGCGACGAGGACGGCGGTAACTCGTGGATACATCGCGGACCACCCTAAGCGATACCGCCGTGCCGCCCGCCTGCGGCTCGCCGCCCCGCCGATCGGCACGCGGAACGCGCCTCGAAGAGGGGCAGCTCAAGAGGGGCAGCTCAAGAGGAGCAACTCAGGCGCGGCGGCGCAGCTTCCGGCGCTCGCGCTCGGACAGGCCACCCCAGATACCGAAGCGCTCATCGTTCTCGAGTGCGTACTCGAGGCACTGCGAGCGCACCTCGCACGAGGTGCAGATCTTCTTCGCGTCGCGGGTCGAGCCGCCCTTCTCGGGGAAGAAGGCCTCGGGGTCGGTCTGGGCGCAGAGCGAGTCGACCTGCCAGGACAGGGCGCCTCCCGGCGCCTCGATGTCGGTGTCGATGCCGGGCCGGACCCCGGGCACGCCCAGTCGGACGGGATCGACGAACCAGTCCTCGGGGACTCCGGAGTGCTGTTCCGGAAGCGTCATGCCGTCTCCTACCCCTACCCCGCCTGCAAACTGATGAATGGCTACCACCCCTCGCGGAGCCGCTGCCTAGGTAATTACAGCGGTGTCATTCGCTCAGGTCAAGTCGCGGACCATAAACCCTCAACCCGCCGTGGAGGGTTTACGACACACCGGCGTGTCGCGAACGTGAACTGAGTTCAGGCGTTCCCGGCACTTCGAGCACGCCAAGCGCTCTCGACCATCTCGGCCACTGTGTGCCGCATCTCCCAGCCCAGATCGCGCGCCGCCCTCTCGCCGGATGCGACGATCCGGGGCGGATCCCCCGGCCGACGCGGGGCAACCTCGGGAGTGAACGCGATGCCCGTGCTGTCCGCGATTGCGCGCATGATCTCGCCGACGGAGGCGCCGGATCCGCTGCCCAAGTTGTAGACCGGGTCGATCGGCTCGCCCGCCGCCAGACGTCGAGCCGCGGCGACGTGCGCGAGGGCGAGATCGGCGACGTGAATGTAGTCGCGCACGCAGGTGCCGTCCGGAGTCGGGTAGTCGTCGCCGTTGATCCGCGGTGTGCGCCCATCAAGCAGCGCCTCGAACACCAGCGGGAACAGGTTGTGCGGGCTGGTGTCGTAGACGTCCGGGTAACCGGAGCCGACCACGTTGAAGTACCGCAGGGAGGCGTGCCGCAGGTCGTGCGCGCGCCCGGCGTCGGCGAGCAGCCACTCGCCGATCAGCTTCGACTCGCCGTAGGGCGACTCCGGGCTCTTCGGGGTGTCCTCGGTGACGATCTCGACGTCGACGGCGCCGTAGACGGCCGCGCTCGAAGAGAACACGATCGAGGAGACCCCGGCGCGCTGCATCGCCGCGAGCACGCGCATCGTGCCGGTGACGTTCTGCTCGTAGGTGTGCAGCGGGCGCTGGACCGACACTCCGGCGTACTTGAATCCCGCGACGTGCACGACGCCCTCAATGTCGTGCTCGGCGAAGACGCGATCGAGCAGCGCGTCGTCGAGGATCGAGCCCCGGTGGAACGCAATTTCCTCGGGCACGAACGACGCGCGACCCGACGAGAGGTCATCGAGCACGACGGGCTCAATTGCCTGCTCCGAGAAGGCGCGCACCACATGCGCCCCGATGTACCCGGCTCCCCCAGTGACCAGCCATGCCATGTCGATCCTCCTCGGTGCTTGGCCCGCGACTGCGCGCGCCGGAAGCCACCCTAGCGGCGCGAATCGACGCGACCGATCCGCCGAGCGAGGCCGCTGCGGGAGGTCGTGCCGCCCCGGGCCGTCCTGCTCCTCCCGCCGCGCCATCGCCCTCCGCAGCGCAGGGCTCAGACCGTCGCGACGAAGAGCGTGCCGCGCCCGGTCACCGCGAGATCCCCCTCGGACGGCGTCACGAACACGCTCGCGCCGCGCGCGACGCGCACCGACCCCTCGGCGCCCGCGAGCGAGAACGAGCCCTCGGTCGCGAGCGCGATCGCCGGCCCGCGAAGGGCGACACGAGCGGTCTGCTCCGACTCGGGCTGGACAACGGCGAGGACGAAATCGGGGACGTCGGGCCGGTAGATGCGCACGCCCGGCCCCGCCAGCTCCGCGGGCAAATACGGCACCGGCAGAGGTGAGAACTCGAGCACGCTCACCAGCTCGGGCACGTCGATGTGCTTGGGGGTCAGGCCACCGCGCAACACATTGTCCGAGGCGGCCATCAGCTCGACGCCGGTGCCCGCGAGGTAGGCGTGGATGTTACCGGCCGGCAGGTAGAGCACCTCGCCGCGGGCGAGCCGGACACGGTTGAGCAGCAGCGAGAGCACGATCCCGGGATCACCGGGGTAGCTCTCGGCCAGCTCCCCGACCGTGGTCGTCTCGAGGCGGTCCTCGCCTGCACAGGCGCCGACGACGGCCGCCACCAGGCTTGCGACCTCGGCTCGGTCGCCGTCGACGAGCAGCCAGGATACTGCTCGGCGCAGCACGGCAGCGGGCTCGCCCTCGAGGGTGTCGGCGAAGCGGATGATCGCCGCCGACTCCTGCCCCGGAGCACGGTCGGCCAGCTCGACGAGCAACGCGCGGGCCTGCGCTGGTTCGCGGAAACCGCAGAGCGCGTCGAAGTTCTCGCTGAGCGCGTAGATCAGCTCGGGCTTGTGGAACGGGTCCTTGTAGTTGCGCTCGGCCGCGTCGCGGGCGATCCCGGCCTCCTCCTCCTCGACGAAGCGCCGCCGCGCCGTCTCGGCCGAAGGGTGCGCCTGGAGCGAGAGCGGGCCGCCCGCGGCGAGGATCTTGAGCAGGAACGGCAGGCGGGGGGCGCCCGAGACCGGATCGACCGAGCCCTCGACCCCGGCCAGCGTCGCGGCCGGCTCCTTTGCGATCCACTCGGCGAGGGTCGCGGCGCCGACGGAGGAGGGGTCGAGGATCCGCGCGGGCGAGCCCGGGTGCGCCCCGAGCCAGAGCTCGGCCTCGGGGCCACCGGAGGGCACGGTGCCGAGCGCCTCCGAGATGCCGGTGAGCGAACCCCAGGCGTAGTCACGGGGCGTGTTGCCGATGGGGATGAACACGGGAGCGCTCGCCTTCCGTCCAAGAGGTGGGATCGGAGCCGCTCACCCCGATCCGCGGGGGCCGCTCCGCTGCGACGCTAGCAGGATCCACAACATGCGCCCGGGAGCAGGGCCTGCCTGTTGGTCCTCTCCGCCAGAGGACGCGGCGCTCGGCGGCGGCCTTCGTACGCTGGGCGCAGCAGCACCGTCGCCGTCAGCCGTCGCCGCTGCGTCCGACGAACGAGGGAGCACGACCATGAACAGCACGACCTTCGAGACCTTGACTGCCGACTTCTACGGGTTCGAGGCGGCGCTCACCTCCGCCGAGAAGGAGCTGCTGGTCGGCGTGCGTTCCTTCCTCGAGGAGCAGGTGCGGCCGATCGCCGACGACTACTGGGAGCGCGCGGAGTTCCCGCGGCAGCTCATCCCCGGCATCCACGCCACCGGCGTCGTCGGACTCTCCTGGCCCGAGACTCGCGCGATCGAGAACTCCGCGGTGTTCCGCGGCTGGGTGGCGCTGGAACTGGGCCGGGTCGACGCCGGAATCGCGACCTATGTCGGGGTGCAGAACGGCCTGGTGATGGGAACCGTCGGCGTCGCCGGCTCCCCGGAGCAGCGCGCCGAGTGGCTGCCGAAGCTCGCCTCGGGCGAGGTGATCGGTGCCTTCGGGCTGACCGAGCCGCACTCCGGCTCCGACTCCGCTCAGGGCCTGCGCACGACCGCGCGACGCGACGGCGACAGTTGGGTCCTCGACGGCGAGAAGCGCTGGATCGGCAACGCGACCTTCAGCGACGTCACCGTGATCTGGGCCAAGGATGTGCAGGACGGCCAGGTGAAGGGCTTCCTCGTTCCCACCTCCACTCCGGGCTACCGGGCCACTGCCATCGCGCGCAAGCAGAGCCTGCGCACCGTCCAGAACGCCGACATCGTGCTCGAGGGCGTACGAATCCCGGAGTCGCTGCGCTTGCAGGGCGCGAACTCGTTCCGCGACACCGCGAAGGTGCTGCGGCTCACCCGCGCCGAGGTCGCCTGGCAGGCCATCGGAGTCGCGATCGGCGCCTACGACGCGGCGCTGCACTATGCGAAGGAGCGCGTGCAGTTCGGCAAGCCTCTGGTCGGGCATCAGCTGGTGCAGGACCTCCTGGTCAAGAGCATCGGCAACATCACCGCGAGCATCGCTTTGGCGACCCGCGTGTCCGAGATGCTCGACGCCGGCGAGCAGCGCGACGAGCACTCCGCTCTCGCCAAGGCGTACACCACGGCCAGGATGCGCGAGACCGTCGCCTGGTGCCGCGAGGTGATGGGCGGCAACGGCATCGTGCTCGACTATGGCGTCGCGCGGTTCTTCGCCGATGCGGAGGCGCTCTACTCCTACGAGGGCACTCGTGAGATGAACACCCTGATCGTGGGCCGTTCGATCACCGGAACGGCCGCCTTCGTCTGATCCGCCGCGTGTCCGCTCCCGGGCGGACCCCTCGCGGACGGAGGGCGTCGGCGCCCGGCGCGCCACGGTCGCTCCCTAGACTGATCGCCATGAACCGACGCGCCGCGCCCGCCGCTCCCCGAGCGCTGGCGGTGGCGGTGCTGGCCGTGCTGCTGGCGGGTCAGTCGCTGCGCAACCTCGTCGGATGGTGGGGCTGGGGCCTGGTCGTGGCGGTGCTGCTCGCCGCCTGTCTCGTCGTTCTGCTGCGGGCGCGCCCGCGGCTGCGCTGGGCTCGCACACCGAAATCGCTGGTCCTGTTCCTGGGCCTGGCGGTGCTCTCCCTGCTGTGGTCGGCCTATCCGGGAGCAAGCGCCATCGGAATAGCGGCGCAGCTCGCGACGACCCTGGGCGCAGTGGTGCTCGCGGTGACCCTGAGCAGCCGCGAGTTCCTGACCGCGCTCGGGCGGGCTCTGCGCCTTGGCGTCGGTCTGTCGCTCCTGTTCGAGCTCGTGATCGCGGTCGTGGTGCGTCGGCCCGTCCTGCCGGTGGGAGTGGAGCCGCCCGCCGGTGGCCGGATCCCCGAGGCCTTCTACTGGTCGCAGGCCGCCCTCCTCACGGGCGACCCGATCCAGGGCATCGTGGGCAACCGCAATCTGCTGGGCTTGCTCGCCCTGCTCGGCCTGATCGTGATCGCGATCGAGCTCGCCGCTCACTCGATCCGCCCGCGCTGGGGAGCCGCGTGGGTCGCCCTGTTCGCGGCGACCCTCTTGCTCACCCGCTCCGCCACGGTGCTGCTGTGCCTCGTCGCCGTCGTGCTCGCCGCCGCGTTCGCCCTCTGGGCCCGCCGGAGAGGCGAGTCCGGCCGCCGCCCCGTCTATCTCAGCGCGGCGGGACTCGTGGTGGCCGCGGTCCTCGCCGGAGCTGCGGGCTGGGGCGCGCTGCTCGGCCTGCTCGGCAAGAGCGAGGACGCGACGGGGCGCCTGGACATCTGGGACTCGGTCATCGGGCTCGCGATCCAGCGCCCGGTCCTCGGCTGGGGTTGGGTCAGCTACTGGGCTCCGTGGGCGGCTCCGTTCGACACCCTCGCCGAGCGCCGCGGGGTGCTCTACCTGCAGGCGCACAACGCCTGGCTCGATGTCGCCCTCCAGCTCGGAGTGGTCGGGCTCATCCTCTTCGCCGCGCTCGCGGTCTCGACGCTGTGGCGCTCGTGGTTCTGCGCCGTCGACCGGCCCCGGCGGGATGCGACCTCGACCCTCCCCTACACCGCCGTCGGCCTCGCACCGCTGTTGATCGTCGTCGCCCTGCTGGCGCAATCGCTCCTCGAGAGCCGGATCCTGATCGAGGGCGGCTGGCTGCTCCTGGTCGTGCTCGCAGTGCAGACCAAGCAGCCGGCGACCGAGTCGCCCGAGGTCCTCACCGCGACTCCACTGCCCCTCGTTGACGCCTCCCCGAGGCGATGAGGCCCCGCCGCCCCTCGCTCCCGGCCTCCGTCGCCGACGCGACGGCATCCCCGCGGTTCGCCGCGGCCCTCGCGCAGACCACGCTCGTCACCGTGCTCTGCGCCCCGGCGGTCCGCGGCCTGATCGGCTGGCCCGGCTACCTCGCCGCCGTCGCGACGCTCACCGCCCTCGCCGCGGTCATGCTTGTCCGGCGTCGCGGCCGGCTCGACTGGGAGGGCCTGCTGCCCACGAGCATCCTGGTGTTCCTGGGGTGGGTCGCGCTCAGCGTGCTCTGGAGTGACTACACCTGGGCGACGGTCTCGAGCGTCGTCTATCAGGTCGCTCTGGCGTTCCTGGCGATCGCGATCGGACTCACGCGCGACATCATCCAGATCATCCGCTCCGTCGGCGACGTGCTGCGAGTAGTGCTGGTCGCCTCACTCGCCGTGGAGGCGTTCTCTGGCGTGCTGATCGACCAGCCGCTGCGCTTCCTCGGCGTCGAGGGGCTGCTCGCGGTCGGCGGGCCGATCCAGGGTCTCGTCGGCACGCGCAACCAGCTCGGGCTGGTCTGCCTTCTGGCGATCGTGACGTTCTCGATCGAGTGGGCGACCCGCTCCGTCGCCCGCTGGTCGGCGATCGCCTCGATCATCCTCGCCGCGCTCACCCTGGTCCTCACGCGCTCGGCCATCAGCGCGGGCGTACTCGCGGTGGCCGCCGTCGTCGCCGTCGCGCTCCGCTGGGTGCGCCGCGCCGCCGGCTCCCGTCGGCGACGGCGCCAGTTCACGGTGCTCGGAATCGCCACAGCCGCCGCCCTGACCTCCTGGCTCCTGCGCTACCGCGTGATCGAGCTGCTGAACGCGGGCAGCGAGTTCGAGTTCCGGCTGCGGCTCTGGCAGCAGGTCTGGCGGTTCACGGATCTGACGCCGATCATCGGTTGGGGCTGGGTCGGCTACTGGCGCCCCGACCTCTACCCCTTCACCGCGATCGACTCTCTCTCCGGCCGCCCGCACTCGACGAGTCTGAACGCGCTGTTCGACGTCGCGCTGCAAGTGGGCGCGGTCGGAGTGGTGCTCTTCGTCCTGCTGATCGGCCTCGCGCTCTGGCGCTCCTGGCTGATCGCCTCCGAGCGCAAGGCGGTCGTGCACGTCTGGCCGGTGCTGGTGCTGAGCGTCCTGATGGTCACCGCGCTCGCCGAGAGCTCGATTCTGCTCGACGCGGGCTGGCTGCTCGTGGTGCTCTGCGCGATGCGGGCGGCGCAGGGACTGAGCTGGCGCCGCCTCCTGCACCCCCCGGGCTGACCCGCCTCAGCGCCCGCGGCGTTCGGCGACCGCGCGGAACACGGCGAGGTGCTCCTCGCGGCAGCGCTCCCAGCTGAACGTCCGCGCCCGCTCCACCCCGAGCGGCCCCAGCTCGGCGGTGCGGGCGATCGCCTCGAGGATCCCCTCCGCGATCGACCGCGGCTCGAGCGGATCGACGTAGACCGCCGCGTCTGCGCAGATCTCCGGCAGCGACCCGGAGTCCGAGACCGCGACCGGGCAGCCCGACGCCATCGCCTCGATCGGCGGCAACCCGAAGCCCTCGTAGAGGCTCGGGAACGCCAGCACAGCGGCTCGGCGGTAGAGATCGGCGAGTTCCTGCGGAGTGACGTGGCCGCGCCACTCGACGAAGTCCGGCAGGGCCCCGAGCCGGTGCAGATCTCCTCCGGTCAGCACCAGCCGGAGCGGGTGCCCCTGCTCGCGCAGCAGACGCACCGCCTCGACGAGCCGAGCGTGGTTCTTGTGCGGCCAGGCGCGCGCCGGGTAGAGGACGAAGTCCTCCCGCGTCCCCAGATTCGCGACGAAGCGCTCGGTGTCCACGCCCAGGTGCGCCACATGGATCCGCTCCTCGGGGATGCCCAGCAGCTCGACAATCCGCCCCTTCGTGAAGGCGCTGATCGTGATCACGGCGTCGGCGCGCCGGGCGGTCGCCTCGTAGGCGACACGCCGGAACAGGCGCTCCACCCGGGGAAAGAGCTGCGGGAGGTCGCGGTGCTGGAGGTCGAACAGCATCTGAACGTGACCCTGGCGGCGTGAGGGCCAGGGCAGCGGAACGGTGAAGGGGAAGTACAGCACGGCGCCGGGCCCAAGTCGGCGGCGCAAGCGCGGCGTGCGCAGCAGCGCCTGGAGCATGCCCACGGCACGGCGGCGGTGGCCGGCACCGCTCCACACACCGTCGGCCACGACCTCGGGCACGCCCTCGCTGAAGCCCCGCGCGTTCTCGGGGACGAGCACCTGCACCTGCGGTCCGTCCTCCCCCGGCCGCGCCGCCAGGAGGCGGGTCAGCGCACGCGCGTAGGTCTCACCGCCGCCCATGCCGCCCGGGTCGACGGTGAGCACGGCGAGCGTGACGAGGCGGGAGTGCGGCATGGCGTCCAATCGGGTCCGACAGGGGCCAGGATACCGGCGGGCCGCAGCGCTCCCGGCGCTCGGGCGTGCCCGTAGGTAGTATGTGTCCCGCTGTCATCGACCCCGACGAATTGGACCACAACGTGCCCCGCGCTTTGATCACCGGAATCACCGGCCAGGACGGCCTCTACCTCGCCGAGTTCCTCGTCTCGAAGGGCTACGAGGTGTTCGGACTCGTCCGCGGGCAGAACAACCCCAAGTACGAGCTGGTCCGCCGTACCGTCCCCGAGGTGACCCTGCTCACCGGCGACCTGACCGACGTGTCCAGCCTCGTGCGCGTCCTCGCCGCCGCTCAGCCCGACGAGGTCTACAACCTCGGCGCGATCTCGTTCGTCGCCTACTCGTGGGAGAACGCGTCGCTCACCACCGACGTGACCGGAAAGGGCGTGCTCAACATCCTCGAGGCGACCCGGCTCTACGCCGGCGCCGACACGTCGCGGGTGAAGTTCTACCAGGCCTCCTCCTCCGAGATGTTCGGCAAGGTGCAGCAGGTCCCGCAGAGCGAGGAGACGCTGCTCTGGCCGCGCTCGCCCTACGGTGTGGCCAAGGTCTTCGGCCACTACATGACCATCAACTACCGCGAGTCGTATGGCATGCACGCCTCCTCCGGCATCCTCTTCAACCACGAGTCGCCCCGCCGCGGCCCGGAGTTCGTCACCCGCAAGATCAGCCTCGCGGTCGCGCGGATCAAGCTCGGCCTCCAGGAGACCCTGGAGCTGGGCAACCTCGACGCGAAGCGCGACTGGGGCTTCGCCGGCGACTACGTCGACGCGATGTGGCGGATGCTGCAGCAGCCCGAGGGCGACGACTACGTGGTCGCGACCGGCGAGACCCACGAGATCCGCGAGTACCTCGACATCGCCTTCCGCCATGTCGGCATCGAGGACTGGGCCCCGTATGTGACGCAGAACCCCGCGTTCATGCGTCCGGCAGAGGTGGATCTGCTCATCGGCGACCCGGCGAAGGCCCGCGACGTCCTCGGCTGGGAGCCGAAGGTCTCGTTCCCCGAGCTCGTGGCGATGATGGTCGAGAACGACCTCGCCGAGCAGTCCGCGCTGATCAAGTAGTCATGCCTGCCGCTCTCGTGACCGGAGCGAGCGGGCAGGACGGGGGCTACCTCGTCGAGCGCCTGCTCGCCGACGGCTGGGAGGTCTCCGCGCTCGTGCGCGAGACCGACGACACCGCTCTGCCCACCGCCGTCCGTTGCTTCGAAGGCGACCTCCGCGACGCCGCCGGCCTCGGCCGTGTCGTCGCGGAGGCGGAGCCGGACACGGTCTTCCACCTCGCAGGCCTCTCCTCCGTCGCGCTCTCCTGGCAGGAGCCGGTGCTCACCGCCGAGGTGACCGGCACGGCGGTGGCCGCGCTCCTGGAGGCCTCGCTCGCGCTTCAGGAGTCGGCCGGCCGCGAGGTCCGCTTCGTCCAGGCCTCCTCCTCCGAGATCTTCGGAGCCGCGACCGAGAACCCGCAG
This sequence comes from Rathayibacter rathayi, assembly GCF_004011095.1. Classification (GTDB taxonomy): domain Bacteria; phylum Actinomycetota; class Actinomycetes; order Actinomycetales; family Microbacteriaceae; genus Rathayibacter; species Rathayibacter rathayi. The sequence continues at coordinate 1,906,695 of NZ_CP028129.1, forward strand.
ACCGAGCGGACCCCGCTGCGCCCGGTGTCGCCCTACGGAGCGGCGAAGGCGTTCGCGCATCACCTCGTCGCGGTCTACCGAGGGCGCGGACTGCACGCCTCCTCGGGCATCCTCTACAACCACGAGTCGCCCCGTCGCCCGCTCAGCTTCGTGACCCGCAAGATCACCGCGGGCGTCGCCGCGATCGCCGCGGGAACGGAGTCCGAGCTCTCGCTGGGCAACCTCGACGCGCGCCGAGATTGGGGCTGGGCCCCGGACTACGTGGATGCGCTCGTCCGCGCCTCACGGGCCGACGAGCCCGGCGACTACGTCGTCGCCACCGGAGTCGCGCACTCGGTACGCGACTTCGTCCGTGCCGCCTTCACGGCCGCCGGCATCGACGACTGGGAGCAGCGGGTCACGATCGACCCGCGCTTCGCCCGCCCGGTGGACGCCCCCGAGATGCGCGGGGACGCCTCCCGTGCGCGCGAGGTGCTCGGCTGGGCGCCGACCGTCGGCTTCGACGAAATCGTCGCGCGCATGGTCGGAAACGACCTCGAGCTGGCGCGCCGCACCGCCTGACTCCCGCAGACGCGGCACTGACGACGAAGGCCCCTGCTCGTGGAGCGGGGGCCTTCGTCGTGCGGTCAGGCGGTCGCCCGGGCCTGCTCGGTGCGGGAGTCCCGGCCAGTCGCGTCCTCCTCGACCAGGTATGACCAGATGCGCTCGGCGTACTCGTCCCAGGTACCGCCGTCGATGGCGAGCGCCTCCGCGCTGAGCCGGGCGTGCAGCTCGTCGTCACTCAGCAGGCGCCCGAGCGCCGAGGCGATGTCGTGATCGTCGTGCGGGTCGACGAACAGCGCGCCGCCGCTCGAGGACACCTCGCGCATGCTGCCAAAGCCCGAGGTCACGACCGGAGTGCCGACCGAGATCGACTCGACGATCGGAAGCCCGTACCCCTCGTTGATCGAGGGGAACACGGTGCAGCGCGCGAGGCGGTAGGCGCTCCAGAGCAGCGCATCGGTGATCTTCGAGAGCGAGCGGACCGGTCGGCCGAAGCCCTCGAGCACCTCGAGGCGGTACTCGAACTCGGCGCTACTCCACGCGTTACCGCCGATGAAGACCAGGCTGAACTCCAGGCCGCGCCGCCAGAGCAGCTCGGCGGCCTGCAGAACGGCGAGGTGGTTCTTGCGCGGCTCGTGGCTGCCGACGCAGACGACGAGCGGGAGGTCGCCGGTGACCAGCGAGCGCGCGGCGATGCTCAGCTCCTCCTCCGAAACGCTCTCGGGCTGCGAGGGCAACAGAACGGCGCGGATGTCCGGCCCCTGCATCCCGACGCTGCCGAGCATGTGGCGCCAGCCGGAGTACTCCGTCGCCGCGGCCTCCGAGATGGTCGCGATGCGGTCCATGTGCGACACCGCGACCAGCGTCCGCGAGAACGCAGCGCTGATGCCGGTGCTTGCCGTCTCGGCCGTGGTGACCGGGACGCAGTCGAAGCCGATCGTGCCCGTGCGGTTCCCGCTGAACTCCGCGAGCGCCGAGACGCGCGAGGTCCGTTCGTCCTCGACGGCGAGTTCGGGCAGGAGGTAGGTGCCCTGCCAGGGCACGATCACGCGAGAGCGGTCCTCCGCGGCGTCGGGCACATCGCCCGAGATCGCATTGCGGCTCTGTTCCGGCGTGAGCTCGACGAGCGACTCGTGGGACGAGTCCCAGCCTGCGAGCAGGACCTCGTGGTCGCGCGTCCAGCGGACGAGGCTCTGGCGCACCACGCGCTGGATCCCGGTGGCCAGACCCGTGCGCGCGGTGTGGTGGACGTCCACCACGACCGCGCCGACGACCACCTGGACGTCGGGATGGTGGAAGCGGGCGAAGACACGGTTCGAGACGATGGTCGACGCAGCGTGCGCGAGCAGGGCGGCCGTACCGTCCAGGCGGGCCCGGCGGCGGCCGTCGACGACGTCCTCCCGGCGCGGGAGCGTGCCGCGGAGCACCGCGAGCACCAGCCAGACCTCGCGGTCGGTCGGAGCGGGGAGCAACACGCTGAGCTGACCTGTGAGCGCGTCGACGCTGGCCAGCGGCTCCACGGAAGGAGCCAAAGTGCGCACCAGGGTGGCGAGGCGGTCGACCAGATACTGCTTAGAGCGCACGGGGCGTCTCCTCCTGCTGGATGAGGGCCGAGGGGCCGATCAGGGCCGCCCAGAGCTCCCGGGCGTAGTCGTCCCAGGTGCGCTCGGGCCGCGCGGCCGCCTCCTGGCGGAGCGTCTCGACCAACTCCGGAGAGGTCAGCAGGCGGCGCATACCGTCGGTGATCTCCTCGTCGGACTCGGGGTCGATCAGGACGCAGCCACCGTGCTCGGCGATCTGCGCGGTGCTCCCGTAGCGCGAGGTCAGCACGGGGAGTCCGATCGCCAGCGCCTCGGCGACCGGCAGGCCGTAGCCCTCGTGCAGCGACGGGAACCCCAGGAACAGCGCCTCCCGGTAGCTCGCGACCAGAACGTTGTCGTCGGCACCGCGGAGCACCTCCACGGGGCGGCCGGCCGCGACCAGCTCGCGCACTCGCGGGTCGAAGACCTGGTGCGCCCAGGGGTTGGCCCCGCCGATGAAGCGGACTCGGAAGCGCAGGCCCTCGCGCCAGAGGACTTCGGCGGCGTGCAGCACCGCGAGGTGGTTCTTGCGCGGCTCCTGGCTGCCGACGCAGAGCACGAGCGGCAGGCCCCCCGCACCCCGACCCTCGGAGCGGAGGCCGTCCGGCAGTTCCACGGGCAGCGGCACGGGCACCACCGACGGGCCAGTCAGGCCCTGTGCCGGGAGCGCGCGGACGAAGCCCTCGAACTCCAGAGCTGCCGCAGCGCTCACCGTGGCGACGCGCTGGGCGTACTTGACCACCGAGAGGAAGTTGACGAAGCGCACGGTCTCCTCCGGTGGCACCGTGTCCGCGCTCACGACGGGAATGGCGTCGTGACCGAGGACGACGACCTCGTTGCCGGAGTACTCGGCGAGAGCCGAGAGCGGCCCGCACTGGTTGTAGTCGGGCACGGAGGGGATCACCACGACACTGCGATAAGGGACGACGAACTCCGTCCGCTCCGGGTCGCCGTGCTCCCACTCACGGCGGGCGGAGGAGGACCAGTCGACGACCCGCTCGTGCTCGATGGTGCTGAGGCGACGGAACGACATCGACCCGTGCACCCAGGCGACCGGCACGATCTCCTGCTCGGCGTCCCAGCGCGAGACGGTCTGACGGACCACGCGCTGGACACCGGTGTTGTGCGAGTGCCGCGCGGGGAAGTCGACGTCGACTACGACCGCTCCCGTAACGACCTCGACGCGGGCGTCCAGATCGGCGAAGCCGGTCGCGGTGCGGGAGCCCGCCTCGAGGAAGATCCGCAGCGCCGACTCCTCGGGCGCGAGTTCGAGGGCCCGGCGGAACCAGTCGAAGAGTTCGCTCGTCGGGTAGGCGGCGGTGAAGGATACGAGAGCGACCCAGGTCAGCTCGTCGTCCTGGCGGAATCGGATCTCGCGGGCCACGTCATCGAGGTAGCGCCCAGCTCCGCGCCGACGCAGGGACGCCCGGCGCTCCTCGTCGAAGAGCAGCGCACCGATCTGCTCGAGGCGCTGCAGCATGGCCTCGGTGCGTTCGGCGCGCGCGGCGACAGCGCTCGCGCTCGAGGAGGCCGACCGCTCGCTCATCGCGCCCGTCCGGACAGGCGGCGCTTCACGAAGCGCGCGCTGTGGCGGATCGCGCCGGGGAGACCGAGCTGATCGACGCGGATCTGGAAGGTGCGCACCAGACGGAGAGGCTTGGTGATCCGCCACGAGAGGGTGCGCTCGAAGCCGGAGGCGGTGACGCCGCCCACCTGGATCCGCTCGACCCACTCGTCGAAGGGGTCGTTGAGGAGGGCGTCAACCTGGGCGCGCAGCCGTGCCAGCTCGGCGGTCTCGGACTCGGGCTCGCGGACGACGGTGGCGGCAGTCGCAGTGGGCGTCACTCGACTATGGGCGGGTGCCGGAGCCGTCGAGGCGGGCTGAGCGCCCTCGTCGACGGCCGATTCGAGACTCGGGTCAGGAGAGGGAGGGGCGCTCTCGCCGGTGTCGCTCAGCACAGGAGCAGGATCCCCGGCGCTCTGCGGGGCAGGCTCCAGCGGGACGTCGGATGGCTGCATGGGCAAGGCGGACCCCTTGTTCGTGTCGGTCGATCGGCGAGCGGGAGCAAGACTACCCGCGATGGCACCAGCACGGACACGCCATCCCGGGGTGGCTGCGACGACCACGCACGTATAATGAGGCGGTCCGTCGCCCGGCGGAGGCCGAGAGCTTGGAGTTCCATGCCTAGCAAAGCTGCGGATCGTGCGCGCGCGATCGCCGATGAGCCGTTCCAGACCGCCGGCACCACGTCGGCCGTCGGCGGAGGCTCCGGCGGCTTCCTCGCCTCGCTCGCCGAGATTCTCCGGCACCGCGAGTTGCTCCGGCTGCTCGTCGGCCGCGAGCTGAAGTCGCGCTACAAAGACAGCAGCCTCGGCTTCGTGTGGAGCCTCGTGCGCCCGCTGATCATGCTGCTGATCTACTACGTGGCGATCGGCCAGATCCTCGGGGCCTCGCGCGGCGTCCCGAACTTCGCGATCTTCGTGTTCTCCGGACTCACACTGTGGGGTCTGTTCAGCGAGATCGTGACCGCGGGCACCACGTCGATCCTCGGCAACGGCGGCCTGATCAAGAAGGTCTACCTGCCGCGCGAGATCTTCCCGGTGGCCGCCATCGGCTCAGCACTGTTCAACTTCGGGGTGCAGTTCATCGTCCTGATCGCGGGCGCCCTCATCACGGGCTCGCTGATCGTCGGAATCCACCTGCTCTACATCCTCCCGGCGCTGGCGATCGTGCTCGTGTACGGCCTCGCGCTGGCCCTGGCGCTCTCCGCCCTCAACGTCTACCTCCGCGACGTCCAGTTCCTCGTCGAGGTGGGGCTGCAGATCTTCTTCTGGCTTTCCCCGATCGTCTACGCGTGGAACTTCGTCGTCGCCGCCTCCTCGGGTGCCGGACACGGCTGGGCCGAGCAGCTGTACCTGATCAACCCCATCTCGAACGCGATCCTCGCCTTCCAGCGCGCCATCTGGGGCGACGGCTCGCGGGTCAGCATCATCGAGGGCCGAGAGATCGGCCCGCAGATCTGGCCGCCGGACATGCAGCTGCGTCTTGTCATCGTCCTCGTCGTCGGGGTGGTGTTCGTGTGGATCGGACACCGAATCTTCCGCCGCCTCGAGGGCAACTTCGCCCAGGAGATCTGATCATGACCCTCACCAGCAAGCAGGAGGCCACCCCCGCCGCCTCCGGCAGTCCGACGGTCGTTCGGGTGCGGAACGCCTCCAAGCGCTTCGTGATCCGCAAGGACAAGTCGTTCAAGGAGCGGCTCGTCAACTTCGGCCGCGGCCGCAAGCACCGCGACGAGTTCTGGGCCCTCCGCGACGTCGACCTCGAGATCCCCCTGGGCTCGACGGTCGGCCTGATCGGTGCGAACGGCTCGGGCAAGAGCACGCTCCTCAAGCTCATCGGCGGCATCGTGCAGCCGACGACCGGCACCGTCGAGCGCCGCGGACGCCTCGCCGCGCTCCTCGAACTCGGCGCGGGCTTCCACCCCGACCTCACCGGCCGCGAGAACGTCTACCTCAACGGCGCGATCCTCGGCCTCTCGCGCAGCGAGCTCGACAGCAAGTTCGACTCGATCGTCGACTTCTCCGAGATCGCCGAGTTCATCGACACGCAGGTCAAGTTCTACTCCTCCGGCATGTACGTGCGACTCGCCTTCGCGATCGCGATTCACACCGACCCCGACCTGCTGTTGGTCGATGAGGTGCTCGCGGTGGGCGATGAGCCGTTCCAGCGCAAGTGCATGGATCGCATCCGCGCCTTCCAGCGCGCAGGCAAGACCATCGTGCTGGTCACCCACTCCCTCGAGCAGGTCGGCGAGCTTTGCGATCGCACCATCGTTCTCGAGAAGGGTGCCGTGGTGTTCGACGGCGAAACCTCCGAGGGACTCCAGGTCCTGCGCGAGAGCTTCGAGGACCGTCGCGCCGCCCGTCAGGAGCGCGAGGCCGCGGCCGCCGAAGCCATCGACGAGCCCGCCCCCCAGCTGATCGAGATCCTGGGCTGCCGACTGCGCGGCGGCTCCATCGAGCACGGCGGCACGGTCGTCCGCAGCGGTGAGACCGTCGAGTTCGACGTCACGGTGCGCACCAGCCGCCCCGTGGACGACTGGAATATCGGCATGGGCATCGACACCCCACTCGGCCAGCGCGTCTTCGGCACCAACACCGAGCGCATCGGGACGCCCCTGAGCGCGGTCGACGGAGAGATGACGGTCACGTTCACCCTCCCCGACCTGCACCTGGGTGCCGGCAATTACGCCGTGCATGCCTCGTCGGCCACCTTCTCGCAGGGCGAAACCATGCGGATCCCGGTCGCTGCCACCTTCACGGTCGAGCGGGCCTCCGTGCACGACGGCGTGGTCGACATCGACTCCACCGTTCGCCTCAGCCGACCGTGACCGCGCGGCGCCGCCGCCTCTTCGTCGACGCCACACCGCTGGTGGCACCCCGGCTGACGGGTGTCGGTCGGGTGCTGCTCGGCCTGATGCGGGCGCTGGACACCGAGGACGTCGCCCGGCGCGTCGACACCCGCCTCGTCGTCCCCGCGAGTGAGGCGCAGTCGCTCGCGAGCTTCGGTTTCCGCACCCTACGGATCCGGCCCGTCCCTATCCCCCGGCGGGTCTGGAGCGCGCTCACGCGGCTCCCGGCGCCCGGGATCGACCGTGTGCTGGGGCGAGGGGCGTACTTCTTCCCCAACTTCCGCAGTTGGCCGCTGGCCCGCTCCCGCTCCCTCACCTTCGTGCACGACGTCTGTTTCGCCGTGCTGCCGGAGCTGGTCCCGCGGGAGCGCCGAGAGCTGCTCCAACGCTCGGTGCCGCGCTGGATCGCTCGGAGCGACCTCGTGCTCACCGGCACGCCGTCCTCTGCCGTCGAGGTCGCGCGCGCCCTCGACGTTCCCGCGGAGCGGATTCGGGTGCTGCCGACCACGATCGACGCCGAACTCTTTTACCCGCGCGGAGCGGACGAGGTGGCTCGCGTCCGCGCAGCGCACGCACTCGGCGCCTACCTCCTCTTCGTCGGCTCGATCGAGCGGCGCAAGAACCTGGTGACGCTGGTCGATGCCTACCGGCTTGCGGAGCGGCCCGTCGGGCACACTCTGCTCCTGGTCGGCGGGGACGGCTGGGACAACGAGGACGTCCATGCGGCGGTCGCGCGCGCGGTCGCGGCGGGTGCCGATGTGCGGTTCGCCTCCTCCTACGTGCCCGACGAGGACCTCCCGGCCCTGCTCACGGGCGCTGACGCGGTGGCGATGCCTTCCTGGCACGAGGGCTTCGGGCTCCCGGCGCTCGAAGCAATCGCCTGCGGCACTCCGGTGCTCGCCGCCGACATCCCGGGCCTGCGCGACGCCCTGGCCGGGTGGGAGGCGGACGCGGTGTTCACCGATCCCGGTGACGGAGCGGGGTGGATCGCCGCCATCGAGCGGGCGCTGCGCGCGCCGCGGAGGATCGCGCCGCGACCGATCCCGGGCTGGGGGATCACGGCGGAGGCGCTCCTGGACCTCGCCTTCGCCGAGCCCGTCCCGCGGCGTACCGGCCGACGCTGATCGCACCGCCTCGCCCCGGGGCGGCGGGCTCGGAGCTGCGGGCTCGGGCCTCGGGCCTCAGGGCTCGCAGCTCAGGAGCGGGGCAGCCGGATTCCTGAGGTGTCCGCGACGGCGGCGACATCGTCCTCGAATAGGGCTGCCGCGGCCATCTCGGCCTCGCGGCGATCGGTCACTCCCCCGGAGCGGTGGTGACCGAACACCCAGAAGCGATAGAGGACGAAGCGGAAGGCTGTCGCGAGGACGAGGCCGATGACGTTGGCCGAAATGTTGTCGGCCACCAGGTTGTCGAAACCGAGCACGTAGTGCGACACATACAGGGGTAGCAGATTGACCAGCATGCCCGCGACGGCGACAACGCTGAACTCAGCCAGTTCGAGCAGGTAGTTCGCTCGGCGGTGCTCGCGGAAGGTCCAGTAGCGGTTGCCGAACCAGGTGACGACGGTCGCGGCCGCAACTGCAACTACCTTCGCGCCGATGGGGCCGGACAGCAGATGCTCACCGCCGATTCCACCCACCCGCAGGAGGTTGAACACGGTGACGTCGACGACCAGTCCGATGATGCCGACCACGCCGAACTTGAGCGCGTACGAGACGAGACCGGCGGAGACCGCGCGCAGGAGCGCGATCGGGCCCCGGCGAGGCGGAGTCGCGGTGGGGCTCACGCGAGAGTCGGCCACGGGATCAGGACGCGAGCGTCTTCGGCGGGCGAGTGCGGGAGCCCTCGCGTAGGCGGATCCGCACGAGGATCCACAGGGCCTCGAAACCGTCCCTAACGGTGATCTTCTTGCCCTCCTCGCGAGTGCGAGCCTTGTAGCTGATGCCAACCTCGTAGGGGCGGTAGCCGCGGGCGAGCAGCTTCCCGGTGACCTCCGCCTCCATGCCGAAGCCCTTTTCCGTGATGCCGAGGGAGCGGTAGAGACTCAACGGCATCAGCTTGAAGCAGGTCTCGACGTCCGAGATGTAGGCGTTGAAGAGGATGTTCGTGATCAGGTTCACGCCCTTGTTGCCCAGCACGTACCAGTACGAGAACGAGGTGTGACTCCCGAACGTGCGGCTTCCATAGACCAGCTCCGCCTCGCCGTCCAGAACCGGCTGCAGCAGCGAGGGGATCTCGCTCGGCCGGTACTCCTCATCGGCGTCGCAGATGATCACGTAGTCACCCGACGCCTCCTGCACGGCCCGGCTGATCGCGGCTCCCTTGCCCTGGTTGCGCGGCTGGTGGAACACCCGGATGCGCGGATCGTCCAGGGAGTCCAGGATCTCGCGGGTCCGGTCACTGCTGCCGTCGTTCACGATCACGAACTCGATCTCGACGCCCTCCTGGAACGTCACCGCCAGGACGCGATCCACGGCCTTGCGCAGCGTCGCCTCCTCGTTGAACACGGGCATCAGGATCGACAGTCTCACAGCGCGCCTCTCTCGTTCGACATTCCTTCGGAGAACCAGCGCACCGTGCGTGCTAGACCCTCCTCGATCGACACTGTGGGCTCCCAGCCGAGGACCTCGCGGGCTCGGGTGATGTCCGGGCGACGACGCTCCGGGTCATCGACAGGACGAGGACCGTAGTGGACCTCGGAGTCGCTTCCGACGAGCTCCACGACGCGGCGGGCGATCTCGCCCAGCTGCAACTCCTCGACGGATCCCAGGTTGATCGGGCCCGGCTCAGAAGACTCCGCCATCCGCAGGACGCCCTCGACCAGGTCGTCGACGTAGAGGAGCGAGCGGGTCTGGGTGCCGTCGCCGTGCATCGGTAGCGGAGAGGACGCGAGTGCGGCCTTCACGAACGCCGGTACCGCACGCCCATCGTCGATGTCCATGTTCGGTCCATAGGTGTTGAAGATGCGCACCACTCCGGTATCGACCCCGAAGCTGCGCCGGTAGGCGAACGTTAACGCCTCCGCATACCGCTTCGCCTCGTCGTAGACACTGCGCGGACCGTTCGGGTTGACGTTGCCCCAGTACTCCTCGTGCTGCGGGTGCACATGCGGATCCCCGTACACCTCCGACGTCGAAGCGAGCACGAATCGGGCGCCGTCGCGCCGTGCCACATCCAGCAGCGCCTCCGTGACTACGGACCCCGCGTGCAGGGTCTCGATCGGGTGCGCGAGATATCGCGGCGGTGACGCCGGCGACGCGAAATGCAACACCACGTCGAAGGGGCCTTCGAGGTCGCGGGCATTAGCCGCGTCCTCCTGGATCACCGTGAGTGCGGGGTGGCCGAGGTGGGCGGCGACGTTGCGGGTCGAGCCGGTCAGCAGGGAGTCCAGGACGACTACCCGGTCGCCGCGGCGAAGGAGTTCGGTGGCGAGATTCGATCCCACGAATCCAGCACCACCGGCGAGAAGAACAGTGCGTGTCATAGAAGAGCTTTCGTCGAGCATGCGTGCTGGGCGGCGACATCCCGGCGGAACCCGAAGAAATTACCATAGGGTTCGGTGGCGCCCGGCACACCTGGCGCTCCCGCGGATCGGAAGGACCACGATCGGATGATCATCGAGGACGCTGCCGCTGGCACCGCTCAGGATGGCCGACAGCGCCGTCACCGCCCAGCGATCCTCGTCGATGCGGTGTTCGCCGCCCTCACCGCCGTGCTCTCGACAGCGCTCGGGATGATCGCGCTCAGAATTACTTGGAAGACCCTTGGAAAGAGGTGGACGTTCGGCGGCCCGGACCAGGTGCTGCACTACACGATCTTCTCGAGTGCACGCGAGGTGTTCCCGTTCCTCCCCAACGGCAGGCTCGGGTTCCCCGCGGCACAGAATCTCTTCTTCGCACCCCTGTTCGATCCCTGGTCGGCCGTCTTCGTCGCTGTCGTCGGGCCGCTCACGCCCGACGGCGTCTGGCTGCTCAACCTCTACAGCATCGCCGGCTTCACCGCCGTGGGAGCCACCGCCTACGTCTTCTTCCGAGCCCTGCGTCTGCGCCGCGTCACGTCGGTGGTGCTCGGTGTGCTGACGGCGGTGCTGCCCTACCACTTCGTGCAACTCTCCTTCGGCCACCCCTTCCTCGCGGAGTACTGGGCGGTACCGCTCATCGGCGTGCTGCTGCTCGTCATCGGCGGGCGGGAGACGGATCCGCTGAACCGGTGGACCGCGGGCATCGCGGGCCGGCGCCGTCGTCGCCTCGTGCGAGCGGGGATCGTCGTCGCCCTCGCGCTGGCGATCGCGTGGACGCAGTCGTACTACTTCGTCTTCGGTGCGATCGTGTTCGGCTCGGCCTGGGTTCTCGCGGTGCTCGCGGCCCTCGTGCGCCGATCCCCTGTTCGCACCCTCGCCTGGCCAACACTCGCGCTGGGCTCGTTCCTGAGCTTCGTCGCCGTTCAGCTCGCGGTTCTCTCCGCCGACCAGGGCGATCGCTACGAGAAGTACTTCCAGGGCCGCTCGGCGCAGGAGTCGGAGATCTACGGCGGCAAGCTGCAGAGCCTGCTCTTACCCTCGCCCACTAGCGGGTTCTCCTCGCTGGTCGAGCTCGCCCAGGGGTACGCCCGCTCGAGCGCGATCCTCACGACGACCGAGAACCCCTCGACGGCCGTGGTCGTCTCTGCCGCGTTCCTGCTCGTCCTGCTGATCGTGCTGTCGGCGCTCGGTCGGTCGGGACGCAGCGGCGCAGCTCCGCGCTCGCGCCTCGCCCTGCTGGTCATGGACGCTCGGGTCGGGCTGCTCAGCCAGGCGTTCGTCGTCGCACTGCTGTTCTTCATCGTCGCCGGATTCGGCGCGATCCTCTCGTACGTCGTGAGCCCCGAGATTCGAGCGTGGTCACGAATGTCGATCGTGCTCAGCGTCCTCGCGCTCGGCGTCGCGGGCATCGCCCTCGAGACGCTCGTTCGGCGCCGCCGGCTCTTCTTCCCGGCGCTGGCGGTCGTCGCCGCGGTCGGACTGATCGACCAGGTGGCGGGAACGGCGGCAGCGATCCCGCTCGCTCCGACCAGCGACTCCTCCGTCCGCGCGTTCGCTCAGGAAACCGAGCGCCGACTCGCCGACGGCTGCGGGATCGTGCAGCTCCCGCTCAAGGACTTCCCCGAGACCAACCCGATCGGGAACATGGGCGATTACGACGAGGCCCTGCCCTATCTCTACTCCTCGGACGGCGGCGGCCTGCGCTACAGCTACGGCGCGGTCCGGGGCACCCGATCGGCCGATGACTGGGATCACGCCAGCACGCCCCGCGCGTTCGAACGCGAGTACGACGCGTCAGGAGCCTGCGCGGTCCTCGTCGACACCTTCGCCTACGTCAATGACCCCAACGGCTGGAAGCCCTTCGTCGACGCAGTGGCCGACCCCGACCGGCCCAGCGTCGTCAGCACCGACTCGGATCGGCGCTGGCTGCTCTTCCGCACCGGCTCCTGAGCGCACGGTCTACCGTCGGCCGCGAGCCCGGCCGAGCAGGCGAACCGCCGCTCCAGCGGGAACGCTACCGGGACGAGGCGCGCGTGAAGCGGATCCGCACGACCAGCAGGAGGCTGCGCAGCATCGTGTTCCCCGGAATCTTGGAGGTCCCCTCCGTGCGGTCGAGGAACACGATCGGGATCTCGCGAACGCGGCGCGCCGCGACCGACGCTCGATGCTTCAGCGCGATCTGGAAGCCGTATCCCGTCGCATCGACGGTCTCGAAGTGGATCCGCTCCAGCAGCTCGCGGCTGAAGAGATTGAAACCGCCCGTCCAGTCGGTGAGCCGCGAGCCGAGCAGCGCCCGCGAGTAGAGGTTGCCGCCGCGACTGAGGATCTTGCGGTCCAGCGTCCAGTCGGGCGTGCCTCCGCCGGGGATGTAGCGGGAGGCGACCACCAGATCGGCACCGGCGCGGACCTCGCGAAGGAAATCAGAGAGGTAGGCCGGGTCGTGCGAGAGGTCGGCGTCCATCTGCAGGATGTGCGTCGGCGGGTCCTCGCGCCCGAGCACCTGCTCGAAGGCCCACAGGTAGGCGGCGCCGAGCCCCTCCTTCGCCGCGCGCGAGAGCACCTCGACCGAGAACGTCCCGGTCGACAGCTCGGCACCGAGCGCACGCGCTCGATCGGCCGTGCCGTCGGGCGAGGAGTCGTCCACGATGACGGAGCGCACGAGCACATCGGGCTCGGCTGCGGCGGCAGCGGCCAGCCGGCGCAGCAGCTCGCCGATATTGTCCGCTTCGTTGTAGGTAGGAGTGACGATGGTGAGGGAGAGCATGGCGATCCGATTCGGGCGGTGGCGGAGCGGCGTCAGGCACGCTCACGCCGGGGCGGAGGCGGTGGAACAGTACCAGCGTGCACCATCGGCAGTCGGGAGTGCCGGACGCGCGCCGCCTCCGGATGGGAAGGGCATCCGCGCCACCACCGTGCTTTCTCAGGAAGAGTTCGCCCGGAGGGGGGCCACCGCACAGATCGACCGCGTACTCTCGGTCGAAGTCGTCCCTCCGGGCGGTGGTCGGCAGGAGGAGTGTCCGTGGCGCGTTGGTTGGAATCTCAGAAGGTGCGGTTCCTCGTCGCGGGCACACTCAATACGGCGCTAGACTTCCTGATTCTCAACGCACTGTCCCTGATGGTCGGCCTGCCGACACTCCTCGCGAACGTGGTCTCGGTGACGGTCGGGATCTCGATCTCGTATTTCCTCAACCACTTCTTCGTCTTCCGCCACCCCGACCGCCCCACCCTGCGGACCTTCGGCCAGTTCTTCCTCGTGACCGGCTTCAGCTCCCTGGTGCTGCAGTCGCTGATCATCTATGGCTTTGAGGTCTTCTTCCACACTCGCTTCGGTACCTCCCTCCTCTTTCTGCCCAGCCCCGGCGAGAAGGCGTTCCTGGCGATCAACGTCGCCAAGGCGGTCGCTGTGCTCGTGGGCCTGGTCTGGAACTTCTGCCTCTACAAGTTCGTCGTGTTCCGCACGCCAGCCGCCACCGCCGACGTTGCGGCCGAGCTCGGCGAGATCGTCGACGAGGTCGGCTTCTCGGCCCGCTGAGGCTCGACGCAGCCTGCCGAGGCTCGACGCAGCCGCGTGCTAGCCTCGTCGAGTTCTTCCGACGGAGCCCCCTCCCGTCGACGCCGTACTCCCCGGAGGCTCCCATCGCCCGCTCGAGGTTGCCCATCGCGATCGTCGTCGTCACTCACTTCTCGGGTGAGGTGCTCCGCGCATGCCTCGAGTCGGTGCCGGAGGCGACGGAGCACGACGTGCGCGTCATCGTGGTCGACAACCTGACCACGGACGACTCCGTCCGTAGCGTGGTCGAGCGCCTGCCCGGAGTCGAGTTCCACGAGACCGGGCAGAACCTCGGCTACGGCCGGGCCGTGAACTATGCGGTCGACCGCCTGGGGCCCGAGATCGAGTGGATCCTCGTGACCAATCCGGACACTGTCTTCCTCCCGGGCTCGATCGACACGCTCTACGATGCAGCGACGTCGGACCCGCGGATCGGCTCGATCGGGCCGCGGATCCTCGACTCCGACGGCACGATCTACCCCTCGGCTCGTGCCCTCCCTTCCCTCGACACGGGCATCGGCCACGCGCTCTTCGCTCACGTCTGGCCGGGCAATCCGTGGTCGGCGACGTACCGGCGCTCCCGCGCGATCGAAACGCTCCAGCACGGCCGGATGAAGGCGGGCTGGCTCTCCGGCGCGTGCGTCATGGTGCGACGCACGGCCTTCGAGGAGATTGGCGGCTTCGACGAGCGGTACTTCATGTACTTCGAGGACGTCCAGCTGGGCGACTCGCTCGGGCAGCGCGGCTGGACCAACGTCTACCTCGCGGATGCCGTCGTGTCACACCTCGGCGGGCACTCGACGCGCCTGGCCTCGGCCCGGATGCTCGCCGTGCACCACCGCAGCGCCTCCCTCTACCTCGCGCAGAAGTACGGAGCCTGGTACCAGGCTCCGATCCGCGCGGCCATCCGCATCGGGCTGGGCGCCCGCGTCGCGCTGATGCGCCTGCGCTCCCGGAGCTGAGCGGCCGCCGTCCCCGGTCAGGTGGCGGCGTCGAGCTGCGCGTAGAACGCGCGCGCTTCGTCCCATGTCGGCAGCAGGCCCTGACCCTCGGCCTCGGCGAGGGTCGGCGCATCCGTGTCCTTCGGTGAGAGCAGGAGCTTGCCGGCCTCGGCCGGGAAGCGGAGGCCGATCTGCTCGTCGAGCGGGTCGATCCCCTTCTCCCGCACGGGATCGAAGGTGGCGGTGACGAGGTAGGAGACGACGGCATGCTCCGTCAGCGCGACGAAGGCGTGCGCGATCCCCTCGGCGATGTAGACGGAGCGGCGGTCGACGTCATCGAGCAGGATCGACTCCCAGCGCCCGAAGGTCGGCGAGCCGACCCGAACGTCGATCACGTAGTCGAGCACCGCCCCCGAGAAGCACGAGACGTACTTGGCCTGCGACGGAGAGAACTGCGCGAAGTGGATCCCCCGCACCGTGCCGCGGCGCGAGACCGAGGTGTTGCCCTGGCGCAGCGCGAGCGGATGCCCGACCTTCTCGGCGAGGTGGTCGAAGCGGTAGAACTCGTAGAAGACTCCGCGATCGTCGGGAAATTGGCGCGGAGTCACTTCGTAGGCATCGGGGACGGTGAGTTCTCGGATGTGCACGTTCGCCAGTGTAACGACGGCCTGTTCCTCCCGACGACGGCCCGGGCGCACGCGACGACGGCCCGGCAACCGGTGTGCCACCCGCCCGCCGGGGTTGCCCTCCGGCATGATGAGGAGGTGACCTTCCTCATCACGGGCGCCTCCGGCATGCTCGGCACCGACCTCCGGGCGGTCCTCGGCTCCCGCCCCAGTACAGCCCTCGGACACAGTGATCTTGACGTTACCGACCTCGATGCGGTGCGCGCCGCCGTGGCGGGCCACGACGCGGTCGTGAACTGCGCCGCCTACACGCGAGTCGACGACGCGGAGACCGACGAGGAGGAGGCGCACCGGGTCAACGCCGTCGGCGCACACCACCTCGCGCTCGCCACGGCCGAGACCGGAGCGGCCCTCGTGCAGGTCTCCACCGACTACGTCTTCGACGGCTCCGCCACCAGCCCCTACTCCGAGGAGCATCCGCGCCACCCGATCTCGGCCTACGGCCGCACCAAGGCCGAGGGGGAGCGGTTGGTGCTCGAGGCGAACCCGGAGCGCGGCTACGTGGTACGCACGGCCTGGCTCTACGGCGAGCACGGCCAGAATTTCGCCAAGACAATGGTGCGCCTCGCGGGCAGCCGCGACACCCTCGCCGTCGTCGACGATCAGCACGGCCAGCCGACCTGGACCGCCGACCTCGCCGTGCGACTGGTCGAGCTGGTCGACTCGCACGCCCCGGCCGGCGTCTACCACGGCACCAACTCCGGCGAGACGACCTGGCTCGGTTTCGCCCGCGCCGTCTTCGCCAAGGCGGGCCTCGACCCCGAGCGCCTGCGGCCCACCGACAGCGGCTCGTTCGTCCGCCCCGCCCCGCGCCCCGCCTACTCGGTGCTCGGGCATGACGGCTGGAGCCGGGCAGGGCTCGCTCCGCTGCGCTCCTGGCAGGACGCCCTGGCCGCCGCTCCCCTCGAGGCGGTGACCCCGTGACCACCATCCTCCGCGTCGTCGTCGACCAGATGCTCGCCCGCGTGCCCGGCGGCATCGGCCGCTACACCGAGGAACTCACCCGCGAACTCATCGCCACCGCTCCGCGCGACTGCGAGGTCGAGGCAGTGTTCTCCGCTCATCCGCCCGAGAAGGAGGAGGAGTTGCGCCTACGCCTGCCCGGCCTCGCGCGCTTCCACCGGCTCCCCCTCGGCCGCCGGGAGCTCTCGCGCGCCTGGCAGTACGGGATCGGGATCCCGGCCGGCGGCGGGATGATGCACGCTCCGAGCCTCTTCGCCCCGCTGCGCGGCCACGACGGCGGCGAGGGCGAGCAGATCGCGGTCACCATCCACGACACCGTGCCCTGGACGCACCCGGAGACGCTCACCCCGCACGGGGCGAAGTGGCACCGGGCGATGGCCAAGCGCGCTCGCAAGCACGCGGACGCCGTCGTCGTGCCCACCCACGCGGTCGCGCACCAGCTTTCGCAGCTGATGGACTTCGGCGACCGCCTGCGCGTGATCGGCGGCGCGGTCGGCTCGGGTCTGGTGCTGCCGGAGGACGCCGATGAGCGCGCTGCCGCCCTGAAGCTCCCGGGCGAGTACGTACTGAGCGTCGGCACGCTCGAACCCCGCAAGGGCCTGCTCTCGCTGATCGCGGCGTTCGGCGGAGCGTCGGCGCCGGCGATCCCGCTGCTCCTGGTCGGACCGACCGGCTGGGGCGACCTGGACGTGGCGTCCGTCGCCGATGAGCAGGGCCTGGACGAGACGCGGGTGCGCGCGCTCGGCGTCCTCAGCGACGCTGACCTCGCCGTCGTCCTCTCCCGCGCGACACTTTTCGTGTATCCCAGCATCGCCGAGGGTTTCGGCCTGCCGGTGCTCGAGGCGATGCACTTCGGCGTGCCGGTGGTCCACTCGGACGATCCGGCGCTGATGGAGGTGGCCGCGGACGCCGGGGTCGCCGTCGAGCGCACCGACGCGAAGAACTACCCCGAGCGTCTCGCCCTGGCGATGAGCAGCGTGCTCGCCGACACCGGGCTGCGCGAGCGGATGTCCGTGGCCGGCCGCGACCGCTCCCGTGCCTTCAGCTGGCGCGACTCGGCCGAGCGCGTCTGGGCTCTGCACGCCGACCTCTGAGCGGCCGGGCCGGGCCGCCGCGACGTCGCGCTGGTGAGCGAGAGTGCCATTACTCCGCCGGAACCTCAGACGCGGCGGTCGTCGAAGCGGACGGCGGCTCGGGGGTCGGCTCCTCCAGTGGAGGCGGCGTCCAGGCCCGGTCCTCGTCGCTCATCCGCGGTTCATCGCCGGGCTGGACCTCGCCCTCCTGCGCTCGGCGCCGATAGGAGCGGTTCAACTCCGCCCAGTCCCCCGGCTGGCACCACGAGACCGCACCGATCGTGTACCGGTCGTTCCACGGCGAGGAGGTGTCGAAGCTCGCGCGCTGCACCGGGCCGCCCTCTCCGTACACGGTGGGCCAGGACGTCGAGTCCGTGACCCGCACCGACATCCCGAGTGACCGCCAGTACTCCGCCACCCGCTGCGCGTCCCCGTCCACGTCCGCCCCGGGACGCGCCCAGTAGGTGTAAGCGAACCGCGCACCCTTGCTCCCCCAGCCGAGCCCGCACCGATCGGCCCGCGGCGATCCCTCGATCGTCGACCAGCCGTCCCCCGGCACAACTGCGGTAGACCCCTTCACGAACTCGACCACCCCCAGCCGGTTCTCCTCCGGCGACACCGACGCTGAAACACCACAGGCACACAGCAGCACCACCGCGACACTCGTCGGAACGAACCGCCACCGGCTGCCCGCTCGCCGCGGCTCAGTCATGCTCCGGTACCTCCGGCGGGTCCTGAGGACGCGGATGCGGCACCGACTGCCGACGCGGTGACGGCGGAGTCAGGTTCTCCTCCTCACCGCCCAGCGCCCGCGAGACGTTGCGGGACGACTCCGTCTGCGCGTCGAGGTACCCCCGGTCCGCCGACGCCTCGCCGACGACCAGGTCGTGGGTCGTCACCGGCAGTCCTGCGTTGCCGCCCGTCTCGACGCCGAAGACCCTGGCACCGAAGGCAGGGTCCGCGGGGTCGACCCTGTGCCAGAGGCTGAGCGACCTGCCCGCCCACGAGTACCTGTCTCCGGGTTCAGGATCCAGGAGCGACCGGTCGGTGGCCTGACCGGCGTACACCCGGTCGGCGTGCAGCTGGCTCGCGCTCGTGATCCAGTTCGGCAGCCCGGCCGACCCGAGGGCGGTGAAGCTGTCGGCCTGGACGTCCGGGTCGGTGAGCGCGATCGACGCCGCGATGCTGCCGAAGGAGTGGGCAACCACTCCGAGTTCCGGCGGCGACTCGCGACGAACCGCATCGAAGCCCTTCAGTGCCGAGGCCAGGGCCGCCCCGCCCTTCACCGCGTCCTCGATACCGAAGACGCTGAGGTCCGACGCCGGAGAGAACGGGACGGGTGGCGTCTCGTAGCCGATCCAGGCGACGACGGCGCTTCCGCTCCCTCGCTGCGCCTGGACCACCTGGGCCCCGGTGGCCAGCGTGCTCATGTCCTGCGTCGTCGTCCCTATCCCGGGAACCACGAAGGAGGCGTTCGTCGCCGTGTCGAGATCGCCGATCGAGACCGCCGCCAGCGGCGGCTGATCACTGGTGAGCGAGAGGAGGAAACGCGGTGTGCCGTCGACTGCGGAGCCGAGCGTCTCATCAATGTTCACCAAGCACGCCTGCCTCTCCTTCAGCTCATCCAGGCGCGCCATCAGCAGCGGCAGCGCCACGGGGGCGGTCGGCAGGAGCGCCGTGTGCAGCACCAGCCGCTGCGTCGTCGCGATCTCGCGCTCGACCGATTCGAGACCCCGTCGCAGCGCGATCCTGTTCGCTTTGTCTCGGGCTCCGTAGGGCAGCCCCTCGAGATTCCCGAGCAGCGCCGGGAGAGTCGCCAGGAGCAGCCCCTGCCGCTCGGAGAGATCCGACTCCTCGTCCTGCGGATCCAGCGTCGCCCACCAGTCCGCCACCAGCTCGGGGCGCAGGCCCGCAATGCGCGCTGCGAGCTCGGGTGACCCCGCGACCATCGTGCTGAGCTCGCCGGCGGGGACAGACGCCAGCAACTGGAGCAGGCGCCGCTCGCTGAGATCCGCCTTCGTCGTCGATGCGAGGTCGAGAGCGCCGACCGAGAGCGTCCCTCCACCCGCCGCCTCGAAGGCGCTCGCGATCCGCTCGATCCAGGTGGCATCGGCGCGGCACTCCTCGATGAACAGGGCGAACCCGGTGAGGAATTCGGGTGCCCCCGTCCGCACCCAACCGCACCGGTCGACGAAGCCCGCCCAGTCCGAGCGCAAGCGGAAGAGCGCCGCCTCGAGGTCAGTGGCCGTGGAACGTGCGCGGGAGACGAACACCCGCAGACGGTCCGGATCGGCGGAGCTCGACCCCGACGAGCCCCCTCCGCTGTCGCGTCGATGCGGGAGCGGGAGGAAGACCGCCGACACCTCCGGCACGGCGAACGGCGAGGTGGAGGGCATCCGGTCCAGGACTGCCTCGTCCACGCTCACCACGCCCATCGCAGCGTTGTGGCGTCGCTGGTCCTCCCGCGCGGCCTCCCGCGCCTGCCACGCCGCCAGCTCCTCGAGCCGCTCGAGTTCCTGGTGCGCCTGCCAGCACGCGGCCTCCACGTCGTCCGCGAGCAGGCCCAGAGCACGGGAGAGCTGGCCGGAGTCGTCGATGTGGAGGAGGACGTTCTCGCGGAAGACGCCGGCGTACGGGCCGGCGAAGTCGACCAGCGCCGTTCCGGCCGCGTCGTGGAACGCGATCTGGTGGCACTGGACGACACCTCGTGCGGCGAGAACTGTTCGGACGAGCGCGGCGGCCTGTGCCTGATCGAATCGCAGCATGAGAACCTCCCATTAGGGATGGGCCCCGAGAACAAGAACCCACTGGAGATTCACTCACGTTAGCCGGGAATGTCCCCACGGCGATGACGTGGCACCCTCCGACGCCGGGTCGGCACGGTCCCGGGTTCCGGTCGCATCGCAGCGCAACCGTCACCACGGTGCTCGCGGGGCGCCTCTACTGCGTGGAGCCCCCCGAGAGCCCCGCCTTCACGAGAGAGTGCACGACGTCGTAGTCCGGCTTCTCCGGGTTCACGGCCGGCGGCACGAGCTCGATCGGATCCACCGGCTGCGACTTCGTCTTCAGCCCCAGCTGCACGAAGTAGCCGAGCATCCCCTGCGGCACATCCGTCTTGATCACCTGCGAGCCGGCGGCCGCGACGTCCTGGAACTTCGCGAGCACGTTGCCCGGATCGAACTGGGCGAGAAGCGCCTCCTGCACCTGCCTCTGACGCGCCATCCGGTCGTAATCGCTCGTCGTATACCGCGAGCGTGCATAGGCAAGCGCCTGCTCACCGTTGAAGTGCCAGTGGCCTGGCTGAATCCACTGGTTCACTCCCTGCATCACGCCGTCCTCATCGGGCAGGCCACCCAGCGGCAACGGATCGTCGGCCACGTAGTCGATGTCGATGCCACCGAGCGCGTCGATCAGCTGGGCGAAGCCCTCCATGTCGATGAGCGCGTAGTACTGGATCTTGAGGTCGAGGATGCCCTCGACGGCGTCGCGCGTCGCCTCGATGCCGGGTTCGCTGCCGTGAGCGACGGCATCGGGGTAGTAGTCCGGATGCTTCAGCTCCATTTCGGTGTAGATCGAATTCAGCTTGCACGGGTCGACATCGCACGCGCCCCAGTTGTAGCCGTCGGGGTAGCGAGCGTGCATCGGACTGTCAGAGGGAATGGGGAGGTTGCGAAACTCGCGCGACACTCCGATGATCGCTGCCTTGCCGGTCGACGCGTCGATACTCACCACCGAGATGCTGTCCGGACGCAAACCATCGCGGTCCTCCCCCGCGTCGCCGCCCAGCAGCATGATGTTGTAGCGGCCGTCGATGGGCTGCTCGATCGCGCCGCCGCCGAAGATCGACGAGAGCGTTCCGCGCGTGACGCCGACCAGGTAGGTGCCGTAGGCGGTGGTGCCCACCGATACCGCCAGCAACGCGATCGTCGCGACGGCGAGCACCCCGCGCATCCGGGGGCGCACGCGGACGACGCGGATCAGGCGGAGGGTGTCCAGGGTCAACACGGCCCAGACGACGCCGTACACGACGAGAGCGGCCTGGAGCGCGAGCATCGAGACGTCGAAGGTGGCGAGCGTGTACAGGCCCGTGGGAAACACGAAGTAGAGGACCACGGCCACGAGCAGGGCGACCCAGAGTCCGAGCGTGAAGCCGAGCCCCAGCCGCCCGAGTCGGCGGTTGCCCGCCAGGACCTGTGCGGACCCGGGCACCAGGACGTTGACGATCAGCAGCCACCACGCCCGCCGCGTCATGAACGCGCGGGAAGCGACGTCCGGGTGCCGCAGCGGCAGGACGACGGCCGTCACAGGCTCGCCACCAGGGCGTCGTTCTTCGCGGCGACCTGCTCCTGGAGGTCGGCTGCGAACGCCTCGAGCGCCGTTGCGAGAGCATCGTCCGCCGTCGCCAGGATCTTCACGGCGAGCAGTCCGGCGTTGCGGGCTCCGCCAATGGAGACGGTGGCAACCGGGACCCCGGCGGGCATCTGCACGATCGAGAGGAGGGAGTCGAGCCCGTCGAGGCGAGCGAGCGGCACAGGCACACCGATGACCGGGAGCGGGGTCACGGCAGCGAGCATGCCCGGCAGGTGCGCGGCACCGCCGGCACCCGCGATGACGACCTTCAAGCCCCGGTCACGCGCCTCACGGCCGTACGCGATCATCGCCTCCGGGGTGCGGTGCGCCGAGACGACCCGCACCTCGTGCGCCACACGGAATTCACGCAGGACCGCGGACGCCGCCTGCATGACCGACCAGTCCGAATCCGACCCCATCACGACGCCGACGAGGGACGCGGATCCGTTCACGAGCGCGTCCGCGCTCACGAGAGGACTCCGGCAGGGATCGGGGAGGTCGGCTGGCTCGTCACGGCGACCATCGTACGGGTCAGTCCGTGAGAACCGCCGCCGCCGCGCGCGCCTCGTAGACCACGAGGTCGAGTTCGTCTCCGGTGGCGTTCACATGCCCGACCTTGCGCCCCGGGCGCGGCTGCTTGCCATAGTTGTGCACCTTCACGGCGGGGTGATCGGCCAGCACTCGCGGGTAGCGGTCGGTCAGCGACTCCCCCACCGGCCCGCCGAGCACGTTCACCATCACCGTCCACCGGTCGCGGCAGCCCGTCGCTCCAAGCGGGAGATCGAGGACGGCGCGCAGGTGCTGCTCGAACTGGGAGGTGGTGGAGCCGTCCATCGTCCAGTGTCCGCTGTTGTGCGGGCGCATCGCGAGCTCGTTGACGAGGATCCGCTCATCCGTCGTCTCGAACAGCTCGACGGCCAGGACGCCGGTCACGCCGAGGCTGTCGGCGATGGTCTGGGCGATCTCGGCGGCCGCTCCCGCGAGGCGTCCGGCCGAGGCCGGAGCCGGGGCGATCACCTCGGCGCAAACGCCGTCGCGCTGCACCGACTCCACGACGGGCCAGAGGATGCTCTCGCCGGAGGGTCGCCGGGCGATGAGCTGCGCGAGCTCGCGGCGGAAGTCGACCAGCTCCTCGACCAGGAGGGACCCGCCGCGGCCGTCCTCGGCGAGGGCGGCGAACCAGTCGTCCGCCTCGTGGGCACCGCGCACCACGCGAACGCCCTTGCCGTCGTAGCCGCCGCGCGCGGTCTTCACCACCGCGCTGCCGCCGTGCCCGGCCAGGAACTCGGCCAGCTCGTCGGCGGAGGACACCTCTGCCCACTCCGGAACCGGGACACCCAGAGCACTCAGACGGCGCCGCATCAGCAGCTTGTCCTGCGCGTAGAGCAGCGCATCGGGGTCGGGGTGCACGGCGACGCCGCGGGCGACGAGCTCGCGGAGGATCGGCTGGGGAACGTGCTCATGGTCGAAGGTGACCACATCGACGGTCTCGGCGAAGGCGAGGACCGTGGCCTCGTCGCGGTAGTCGCCGACCCGGGTCGCGGCGAGAGACGCCGAGGCCCCCTCGTTCTCGGCGAGCACGGCGATCTCGATGCCGAGCTCCACCGCCGCGGGGATCATCATTCGGGCGAGCTGGCCGCCCCCGATCACGCCGACGCGCATGACGCACCTCCGTCTCCGCCCGCTGGCGCGGGGCGGCTCCATGCTAGCGAGGGCCCGCCGCCTCACGCCGGTGGTGGCCACTCCGGTTCGAGGGTCGGGGCCGCGGCGATGGCCTCCCGGAGCAGGTCCGCCGTCAGCTCCGGGTCGGGCAGATCGCGCAGCACGAAGACCTCGACACCGGCCTGCCGGATCCGGACGTCGCCGCAGCGGGCCAGGCGCTGACCCAGGGAGCGCGTAACCGAGACGTCCATTCGCCGGTCGAAGACGACCTCGGCGCGGCGGACCGTGGCCACCCCCCGGCGCGCGCGAAGGCCGGTCGCGGTGACGCGGTACCGCACACTCGCCCAGCCCGCGACTCCCGGCACACACAGCAGCAGCACCAGCACGGCGGTCCCGAGCGCGATGATCCAGCGCTGCAGTGCGAGTTCGAACTGCGCCGCGAAGTAGAAGCCCGCCCAGGTGAGCAGGAGGAACCCGATGACCGGCGCGACGGCGCGCCGGGCGCGCGGGGTCAGCCGCGCCAGTTCGCGGTCGCCGGGATCGGAGCGGGCCATCAGGAGCGCAGGTGCGTGACGTCGCCCGCGAGGAAGGAGCGACGGGAGCCGGCCCGCTCGAGCACGAGCGAGCCGTCGGAGCCGAGTGCTTCGGCGATCCCCTCCTCCTGCGTGCCGTCGGGCAGCTCCAGCCGCACACGGGTCCCGAGCGTGCCGCAGGAAGCGCGCACCGCGGCGGCCGCGCCGGAGGACTCGACGTCGCCCCGGGCGAGCAGCGGACCCAGCAGGGCGGAGAACTCGGTGAGGAACGCGGCGAGCACGGCGTCGGCGCTCGTCCCCGGCGCTCCGGCGAGGGCGAGGGAGGTGGCGGTCGGCACCGGTAGCTCCTCCTCGCTCAGCAGGAGGTTCACCCCCGTGCCGACGACGACCCGGCCATCGGGCAGCCGCTCGGCGAGGATCCCGGCCGCCTTCCTTCCGTCGATCAGGACGTCGTTAGGCCATTTCACCGCGACCTCCCCGTCGACCAGGGGCGTGAGCGTGCGAGCCAGGGCAGCACCCGCCACGAGCGGCAGCCAACCGGTGGCGGCGGCACCGAGCGCAGAAGCGTCGACCAGGGTCGAGGCCGCGAGTGTCCGGCCGGCGGGTGCCTGCCAGACGCGCCCCAGCCGACCGCGGCCCGCCCGCTGGTCGTCGGTCGCAATCACCGAGAGGTGCGGCCACGCGTCGGGCTCGGCACCGGCCCGTTCGCGGAGCTCGTCATTCGTCGACCCCGCCGACTCGAGCACGAGGACGTGGGGGGAGGCGGCTGCGGAGAGCGGGAGCTGCATCCGGCCACGGTAGCGGCGGCTCCCGCGAAGCCGCTCCGAGCGGCACGTCGCCGTTGCCCGCCTGAGGCCGGCCACCCGCCTCTTCCTCCGCCTATTTCTTGTCCGGATCCTCCCGCCCGGACCGGTGCTCCCTGTATCCGTGCGACAAGAGGCGCCGTCCGCACCGCCGGTAGGGTGAGCGGGTGACCGCGAACACCGAACTTCCCGCGCCCGATTTGTCTACAACCGCGGGGAAGATCGCGGACCTCAAGAACCGCTATCACGAGGCCGTCACGGCCAGCGGCGAGGCGGCGATCGAGAAGCAGCACTCCAAGGGCAAGATGACCGCGCGCGAGCGGATCGACACGCTCCTGGACCCCGGCTCGTTCGTCGAACTCGACGAGTTCGTCCGCCATCGCACGCATGCGTTCGGCATGGAAAAGAAGCGCCCCTACGGCGACGCCGTCGTCACCGGAACCGGCACCATCCACGGTCGCCAGGTTGCCGTCTACTCGCAGGACTTCACGATCTTCGGCGGCTCGCTCGGTGAGGTGGCCGGCGAGAAGATCATCAAGGTGATGGACCTCGCCCTGAAGACGGGCGTGCCGATCATCGGCATCCTCGACTCCGGTGGAGCGCGCATCCAGGAGGGCGTGGTCGCCCTGGGCAAGTACGGAGAGATCTTCCGCCGCAACACGGCGGCGAGCGGAGTGATCCCCCAGATCTCGATCATCTGCGGTCCGGCCGCGGGCGGTGCGGTCTACTCCCCCGCCCTCACCGACTTCGTGATCATGGTCGATAAGACCAGTCAGATGTTCGTCACGGGCCCCGACGTGATCAAGACCGTCACCGGCGAGGACGTGGGCATGGAGGAGCTGGGCGGCGCGCTGACGCACAACAAGATCTCGGGCGTCTCGCACTACCTCGCCAGCGATGAGAACGACGCGCTCGACTACGCGCGGACGCTGCTCTCCTTCCTCCCCGACAATAACCTCTCGCCGGTCCCTGCCTTCGAGGCCGAGGTCGACCTCGAGACCACCGACGCCGACCGCTTCCTGGACACGGTGATCCCGGACAGCCCGAACCAGCCGTACGATATGTGCGCCGTGATCGAGCACATCGTCGACGAGGGCGATTTCCTCGAGGTGCAGCCGCTGTTCGCGCCGAACATCGTGATCGGCTTCGGCCGCGTCGAGGGCCGCTCGGTCGGGATCATCGCCAACCAGCCGAGCGCTATGGCCGGCACGTTGAACATCGAGGCCGGAGAGAAAGCGTCCCGCTTCGTCCGGTTCTGCGATGCCTTCTCGCTGCCGATCCTCACCCTGGTCGACGTGCCGGGCTACCTGCCCGGCACCGATCAGGAGTGGACGGGCGTCATCCGCCGCGGGGCGAAGCTGCTCTACGCCTACGCCGAGGCGACCGTGCCGCTGGTCACGGTCATCCTCCGTAAGGCCTACGGCGGCGCCTACATCGTGATGGGTTCCAAGCAGCTCGGTGCCGACATCAACCTGGCGTGGCCGACCGCTGAGATCGCCGTGATGGGCGGCCAGGGGGCGGTGAATATCCTCTACCGCGCCGAGATCCGCAAGGCGGAGGAGGCCGGCGAGGACGTCGTGGCCGTCAGGACCCGCCTCGCGAAGGAGTACACCTACAACGTCGCGAGCCCCTTCCTCGCAGCCGAGCGCGGCGAGCTCGACGGCGTGATCGAGCCGTCGGCGACCCGCGTGTCCGTCGTCAAGGCGCTGCGGGCGCTGCGCACCAAGCGCGCGAACCTCCCCGCGAAGAAGCACGGCAACATCCCGCTCTGATCCCCGGCCGCCGAGACACCGGGGCGGGTGACGAGACGCCACGTCCGCCGCGGTGTCTCGTCGCACCGGCGGTGTCTCGGGCGGGTCAGTCGGAGGCGTCTGGCGGAGCCGGCTGCGTCACCGGCTGCGCGGGCGCGGCGGCGGGGGCCTTCTCCTCCGGTTTCGCGCCGACCACGCGCGCGAAGGCGAGGGCCTGCGCCGCGGAGAGGTCAGGCAGGTACGCGCGGCCCAGAGCGGCTCCGATGCGCGGGAGTTGCAAGGCATCGGGGTAGGTCATCCACAGACCCGCGTAGCGCGGGTGGAACTTCGCCTTGAAGCGGAAGAGCGACGTGAAGCCGTAGGCCGGCTCCAGCGTGCGCGAGAGGAACTCGAGCAGCCGCGAGAGGACGGTCGGGTCGGGCGCCTCCTGCCCCTCCTGGATCGGGGCGGTGGCCAGCGGCGCGCCCGACAGCGACAGGAACTCTGCACCCTCTTCCTTCACACGCAGCGCCGCCGACGCGATCAGGAACTCCATGATGCCGGGCATCGCGTCGTCGGACCGACGCATGAAGTCGAGGGTCCAGCCGACGATCCGGCCCTCACGGTGCACCGGCAGCCAGCTCGTGACGCCCTGCAGGACGCCGTCGGGTCCGACAGCGAGCAGGAGGGCGACGTCGGGATCGCGCACCTCGTCGATCCCGCCCAGGGTGAAACCCATTTCGGGTAGCGCCTTCTCGGCGACCCACCGCTCCGACAGGTCGATGATCTGGTTGGCCATGCCGAGGGAGAGAGCCGGCCAGCTGGTCCACTGTGCCTCGATCCCGAGCTTGATTCCCCGGTTCAGCGGATAGCGGACCTTCTGCCACTGCTTGCCGGTGAGCTCGAACGAGGACAGCTCGATGATCGTCTCCTCGCCCACCGAGAGGCGCGACCAGCCCAGGTCGTCGAAGATGGGCAGCACCTCGTCGTGGACGCTGTAGAAGACGGGAGTCCAGCTGCGCTCGTCGCAGAACCGCACGAACTCGGCCACGATCGCGGCCCGCCGTTCGGGGGCGCAGGCGGGGTCGGACAGGGTGATCGCCACGGCGCCGATCACCCGGTAGGCAACTCCGCCGGTCCCGTCGGCGCAGATCCAGTGAGCGTTGCCCGCCCAGGTCCCCTGGTGGCCGAGGCTGCCTGCCCCGTGCTGCGAGAGGAGCGCGCGGTAGCGCGCCTCGTCGCCGCGGACGCGCTGCACATCGGTCGCGCGGAGCAGCGAGACGAGCGCCACGACGACGAGCAGCCAGAACACCGGACCGGCCCACTCGAAGACGATCCGCGCCGCGGGATCGCGCGGCACGGCGAGCAGGCCGGCGCCGCCCAAGAAGCTCACCGGAACGAAACGAAGCAGGCCGTCGAGCAGCAGTCGCCCAAAGCCCAGCAGCGGCTCGAAGCTGGTGCGCACACCCGCCGACAGCACGAGGTAGCTGCCGAGTAGGGCCACGAAGGCAGACGCCACGACTCGCGCCCACAGCCGCGAGGCGGCGCGAGGAGCACGGATGCGGAAGTGCCGGCGCCCGATCACGAGCATCGCCACGACCGCCAGCGGCACCAGCACGGTGGTCGCCACCCAGAGCAGGTACTCGGCGTAGTACTGGAACTCGGGGTGCCGAGCCGCGCGCTGCAAGGAGAAGATGTCGAGGATGGCGATGGCGACGTTGACGCCGACCGCGAGGAGCAGGCCGAGGCGGCGCCCGGAGCGCAGGCCGTAGGCCGCGACCAGCAGCAGGATGAGCGGGACGAAGGTCAGCAGGATCGGCCCGGGCGCGACGAGGCTCAGCTTCACATGGTGGGCGCAGTGCCGCACGGCGCGGCTGCAGGGGTTCTCGAGATCGGTCGTGCCGGTGAAGGCGCTCTGCAGTAGGCGGCCGAGGAACGAGAATGGCCCGTATCCCGAGTCCGAGAGGACGGCGACGAGCGGGCCGATCGCGGTGACCGCGACGACGGCCCCGTGCAGGGCCCGCGACTCCCGGTGCGAGCTCGGCGCCGGCCGCTGCGGACGCAGCCCCACCACTCCGCTCGCGAGCACCGACCCGAGCACGAGGCCCATCGCCCCCGCGAGCAGCCGGTAGGCATCGGCGGAGTCGCCCGCGTAGAGCACGAACATCAGCACGACGGCGAACACGCTCACACGGAGGCGGCGCCGCCAGAGGGCGCCCATGAAGGCGGTCGAGGCGATGAGGGCGCCGACCGCGCCGATCAGAGGGTCGAAGGTGCGGTCTCCGACCGTGTCGCCCGCCCACCACTCGCCCGCGAGAGCGCCGATCGCCTGGAGTGAGGTGCCGATGAGGACGCCGAGCGCTCCGGTGACGAGGAAGGCGAGGACGGTGCGGGCCCAGCCGAGGCGGCGCTCCGCCGCGAGGAGCATCGGCAGAGCCAGGGCGACGTCCAAGAGCAGCTGCAGCGGATCGGCGGCGATCACCAGCGACGTGACCACCGTCCACGGGCGGCCGTCGAGCGTCGTGGTCGCGCCGGCTGCCCACCAGGCCGTGGTCGTCGTCTCCGCGGGGGCGACAAGGGTGCCGGTGACCGCACTCGCGACCAGAAGGACCAGGACGAACCCCACGGCGGCCGGGGATCTCCGGATCAGCAGCCACAGGGGACGCACGACCGCGGCGCCGCTCCTCGGGATCCAGGTCGGCATGCGGGAGGCTCCTGTTCGCAACGGACAGACGACGCTCCGGCGACATCCGGCGACAGCATAGCCATGCGCCGCTGCCCCGTGCCGAGAACGGCATGCGATAGCGTCACGGCATGGTCGCCATCGAGTCCGCCCCCGCCGTCGTCATCTCCACCCCCGGCCTTGGCGCCGCCGAGATCGCCGCGGTCACGGCCGTCGTCACCGCGGTGGCGTCACGGAGCGAGACGGAGCCCGAGACACCCCGCGAGTTCAGCGGGGGGTGGAACGACCGCGCCGGCGCGGTGCGTTCGCCGCTGCGTCCGGCGCTCGGGGCGTGGCGCTCCTTCTCCGGCTGATCGTGCTCGTAGGGCCGATGGACCGCGGATGGCGCGTTCCGTGCGTCCGAACGTGAACTTTGTCCCCCGATTAGTCCCCTAAAGTGCTGACTATGCGCCGTCGAACGGAGCGAGCACACTTATCGACGTACGGTGCTTCTCCTTCGGAAGGGGCGCCGCCAATCACTCGCCGACCAGGGTAAGCAGGCGGGTGTGTTGGGGGCGAGTGAGGGTAATATTCGGGTTGTTACCCTCACTCGGGGATTGACGGCGGGCCGGGCCCCCTCTTCGGAGGAGTGGACGGCCCGCCGCACTCCGTTAAACGGCCGGGGCCTTCCCGGCAGCCGGAGGACTCTATCTGGTCAGGTGTCCCGCCTGGTCAGGTGTCCCGTCCGGCCAGGTGTCCCGCTCACTCGGCCCGTCGCGTCGGATCTCGACCCACGCGTCGACCTCGTCGCCCGGATCATCGGAACCCAGGGCCCCCGCACTGCCATCTCCCGCCGTCCGCAATCCCACGACGGTGACCGCCGAGGCCGAATCGGCCGACGCAGTCCGCACGACCACCCGGTCCACCTCCTCTCGGATGCTGTCGAGCGCCCGGGCGAGCTCGCCGAGCACGCGGCGGCTCTCACTCTCGGAGCTGCGGTCCAAGCCGCCATCATCGAGCACCGAGACGCTCACCCCGCGACGCCGCGCGTCGAGCACCAGACGCCGCACCTCGTCGTCGAGCAGTCGCCTGCCGCGGATCTCATCGCGCACCGCCGCCTCGAGCAGGCGGCACTCGCGCCGCTCGTCGTCGCTCAGACCCGGCCCCGGCTGCGCGATGCGCAACAGCATGTCGGAGGCGAGAGCGCGGGTCTGCTCGAGGCGCACCTCGCGCTCGGTGAGGTGCGCCTCCTCCGCTGCGCGCCAGGACGCGGCCGCACGCTCCGCCGCCGCGAGCACGCGCGCCTCCGATCCCGCCCGCCCCAGCTCGACGATGAGCAGCTGCGCGATCGCGACCCAGGCGATACCGCCGACGACGCCGAGGGTGGCCAGGGCTGCGGGGCCCGCCCAGACCAGGGTGTGCACGATCAGGAAACCAACGCCGATCCAGGCGCAGACGGGACGTCGCCGGGCGCAGACGATCGTCATCAGAGTTCCGACGGCGGCGATGTACCAGGTGGAGTAACCGTTGGAGGCGGCCGGGTCGAGCGAGGGCGACACCAGCAGCGGCAGGGCGACGGAGACCACGGCCATCCCAATCGCGACCGGGAGCGCGAGCCGGGTGGTCGCTCCGGGCCAGAGGGCGACGACCGTCGCCGCGACGTAGAGCGCCACCGCGATCAGGTCGGCGGGAGTGGCCGGGGAGAGGCGGAACGAGAAGAACGCGAGCACTACGTGATAGATCGAGAAGCCGGCGCCGAGCCCTTGGAGCAAAGGCCGTGGGTAGGCGATCATCGCGCACTTCCTGCAGTCGCGTGCCAGGAGAGGACGACCCGCGTCCCCTCTCCCGGAGCCGAATCGATCCGGGCGATGCCGCGTGCGTTGTGCACCCGCTCGAGGATCGACAGCCGGATGCCCAGCCGCTCACGCGGCACATCGGCCAACCGGAAGCCGCGACCGTTGTCCTCCACCACGATCTCCAGGACGCCGTCGCCGAGCAGCCCGTGGACGACGCGGAGGACGCTGCCGCTCGGTCCGGCGTGCTGAACGCTGTTGGCGAGGGCCTGATTAACGGCTCCGAGCAGCGCCTCGGCCACCGAGCGGGGCAAAGTCGTCCGCCGCGGATCCACACCCTCCGCCGTCTTGACGGCCATCTCGGTCCCGAAGGTGGACGCGGCAAGCGCCAGTCGACGGTGCAAGCGCTCCAGCGGGACCAGGCCCTCCGGCGTCTCGGGATCGTGATCCGGCAGGAGCACTGCGAGTGTGCGCTGCGCCATCGACGAGACGAGAGCACGCTCGGCCGGCGACTCGGCGGACGCGGCGGAGAGGAGGGTGGCGAGCACGTTGTCGTGCACCAGAGCGTCGACCTCGACCCGCTCCACCTCGCCGGCGTGCTGGCGCATCGCGGCCTCGTACTGCTGCGTGGCCGTGGTCTGAGCGCGGTCGACCTGATCGGCCGATTGCCGGAGCACGGTGATCAGCACCAGCATCACGAAACCGACGATCCCGACGTAGGCAGCGTCGAGGATCGCGCGCGTCGGATCCGCTCCGCCTCCGGAGGGCAGCACGCGGAGCACCCCGAACAGCACGGTCGTCACGCCGGCGTACGCGATCGCGACACGCAGCGGTGCCGCGATGGTGCAGAAGGCGGTGCCGATGGTCAGCAAGTACCAGACCCAGGGCGTCTCGCGGCTAGCGACCCCGGGAGCGACGGCCGCCGGCCAGGTCACCACAGCGACGAAGACCCCGACGGCGACCAGGACGGCCGTGACCCGCGAACCGCGCCGCAGGACGGCGGTGACCACGGCGCCGCTTAGCGATCCGAACACCAACACCAGCACCGGCCAGGCGACCTCAGGGCGCAGCAGCGGCAGCTGGGCGAGGATCGGCGGCACGGTCTGCACGCCGAAACCGAATCCGAAGAAGGACACGACCGTACTGATGATCGTGTCGATCCGCTCGCGCCCGGCGTTCCGGCGGGCGGTCGAGGCCTCAGCGCCCGCCATCGCCGTCGTCCGGGTCGATGCCCGGGAGAATGCCGTCCTCGACCGCGCGCCGCAGCAAATCGACCTTCGTCGGCGCCGGACGCCCGATCTCGACGTACTTCTCGCGAATCCGGTCGAGATACTCCTTCGCCGTCGACACCGAGATCTGGAGCCGATCGGCCACCAGCTTCAGCGGCAGACCCGAGGCATAGAGGTGCAGAACGTCGCGCTCGCGGCGGCCGAGCACGGCACGAGCGAAGTCGTCGTCGGCGTCGATCGCCGAGGCCCACTCCAGATTGTTGAGCACCTCACCGCGAGCGACGGTGCGAATTGCGGCGACGACGGTCGACATCGGCGAAGACTTGGGGATGACCCCGGCAGCACCGGCGGCGAGCGCCTCACGCACCGCCACCACACGGTCGGCGATGCTGTGCACGAGGACCGCGGAGCCGCGCACCTGCCCCCATTTCACATTGCTGGTGATGCTCGATCCGTCGTTCAGGGACAGGTCCAGGACGAGCACTTCGATCTCGGCGCTGCCGATCGTGCTCTCGAGCGCCTGCACCGTCTCGGCGGCGGCGACGACCTGCATCCCCGCACTGTGGACGGCGGCGGCGACGCCGAGGCGCACGGATTCGTGGTCGTCCACGATCGCCACCCGCACCAGCGGACCCTCGGCTGCATCATGGTGGGCGGCGGGTTTCATCCGGCCCATGCTACGCAGGCGCGAGCCCGCCGGTCAGTCCCCCCGGCGGACCAGTCGCGCGACTGCCTCCACATGCGAGGTGTGCGGGAAGAGGTCGAACCCGTCGAGAGCCGCGAGATCGTAGCCCTCCGCGGTCAGTGCCCCGACGTCACGGGCGAGCGCGACCGGATCGCAGGCGACGTAGACGAGTTGGGCTGGTCGCAGCTCCGCCAGCGCCTCGGTGACCGCGCGACCAGCACCTGAACGGGGCGGATCGAGGACCACCGTCGCTGCCCGCCACCGCGAGCGCTCGCGAGCATCGGCCTGGGCGAGCACGTCGCGGAGGTAGCGATCGACCCGGGCGGTCACCGCACGGGCGCCGACCTGGTCGGCGAGGTTCTCGAGGGCGTGTTCGGTGGCGCGGGAGTCGCTCTCGACGCTGGTCACACGGACTCCGGCTCCGAGGCGGTCGGCCAGAGCAGCGGCGAGCAGGCCCACGCCGCCGTAGAGGTCGTGGTTCGCCGCGCCCGGATCCGCCGACTCCGCATCGACGGCCGCCTGGACGGCCTCGAACAGCGCGGCGGCCGCTCCGCGGTGCACCTGCCAGAAGCCGGTACGATCAACCAGAAAGGTGCGGCCGGCGACGAACTCGCTCACCACGGTGCGGTCGCGGCGCGCGCGCTTGTCGGCGGGGTCGTGCACGAGCACCGCGGCGCCCTCGGAGCCCGCGGCGTCCACGAGGTCGACGACGGATCCGGGCGCGAGGCGCTCGCCGAGAGGTGCGACCAGCGACGAGTCCGCGGTCGCCAGAGGCAGCGACTGCACCGTAACGACGTGGTGGCTGCGCGCGGCATACGGACCGACGCGGCCGTCGTCATCGACGTGCAGGCGGTTGCGGGTGCGCCAGCCGAGGCCGCCGGCCGCGTCGTCACTGGCGATCGGCGAGACCTCCACCGCCACGTCGCGGCGGGCGAAGCGGGCGAAGGAGTCGACCAGCACCAGACGCTTGAGCTCGCGCTGATAGGCCAGGTCGGCGTGGCCGAACTCAGCGCCCCCGACCCGCTCCTCGGGACGACGGTCGAGATCAGCCTCGGGCCAGACGTGCTCGACCCGATGCTCCGAGGCCTCCAGCACCTCCAGGGCCTCGGCTCGCCAGAAGCTGTCGTGCCGCACCTCGCTGACCCGAGCCCGGACGCGCTCACCGGGGAGGACGTCCGGGACGAAGACGACGCGGCCCTCGTGGCGGGCGACGAACACTCCGCCATGAGCGACGTTGCTAATGTCGAGGTCGATCTCGGTCCCGAGTGCGTCGTCGGCCCCGTCGGGGCGGGCGGATACTCGGGGCGGGGTCTGTGCCATCCGTCGAGCATCCCACAGCGTGGGCCCGGCCGCAGGGAGCCCTCGTGCGCCTCTACCTCGCCTCCACGTCCCCGGCGCGCCTCGCGCTGCTGCGGGCCGCAGGGATCGAGCCCGTCGTCGTCCCCTCCGCGGTGGACGAGCCCGCGGCCCTCGCCCGCGCCGAGCAGGAGCGGGGCGCGGTGCTGGATGCGGACGCCACCGTCTCGCTGCTCGCGCGCGCCAAGGCGCACGCCGTGCTGAATCCCGAGGTCGACGGACTGGTGCTCGGCGGCGACTCGGCGTTCGTGCTCGACGGCGTCGTACACGGCAAGCCGCACCAGCCGGAGCGAGCCCGCGAGCGCTGGCGGGCCCAGCGCGGACGCACCGGCCGCCTCCACTCCGGCCACTGGTTGATCGACCACCGCGGCGGGCGGATCGTCGCACAGGCCGGTGCGGTCACCTCCGCCACCGTCACGTTCGCCGCGGACATCGACGACGCCGAGATCGACGCCTACGTCGCCACCGGCGAGCCGCTCGAAGTGGCCGGCGCCTTCACGATCGACGGCCGCGGCGCCGGGTTCATCACCGCGATCGAGGGCGACCCCTCGACGGTGATCGGGATGTCGGTGCCGACCCTCCGCTCGCTGGTGCGCAGCCTCGGCGTCGACTGGACAGCGCTCTGGAACCGCTGACCGCCTGCGCACCGTTGTGAGGATCCGACGAACGCCCCCCTCTTCTTTGTGGTGAGCCGAGACGGACCGGGTGCGGGCGCCCCCCTAGGGTTGGGAACCATGCCGAAGATTACGAAGGTGCTCATCGCCAACCGAGGCGAGATCGCCGTCCGAGTCATCCGCGCCGCCCGCGACAGCGGGATCGCCTCCGTCGCCGTCTACGCCGACCAGGACCGCGACGCCGTGCACAGCCGCCTCGCCGACGAGGCCTACGCCCTCGGCGGGACCACCAGCGCCCAGACCTACCTCGTCATCGACAAGCTGCTCTCGGTGGCGCGCCGCTCCGGGGCCAACGCCGTGCACCCCGGCTACGGATTCCTCGCCGAGAACGCCGACTTCGCCCGCGCCGTCATCGACGCTGGACTGATCTGGATTGGCCCCGGTCCGGATGCCATCGAACGCCTGGGCGATAAGGTCTCGGCCCGCCATGTGGCCGAAAAGGTCGGCGCTCCGCTCGCTCCGGGAACCCTCAATCCCGTTTCAGGCGCCGCCGAAGTGCTCGAGTTCGTCGACCAGCACGGCCTCCCCGTCGCGATCAAGGCGGCGTTCGGAGGCGGCGGGCGCGGCCTCAAGGTCGCCCGCGAACGCGAGGAGATCGAGGAGCTCTTCGCCTCCGCCACCCGCGAAGCCGTCGCCGCCTTCGGCCGTGGCGAGTGCTTCGTCGAGAAGTACCTCGATCAGCCGCGCCACGTCGAGACCCAGTGCCTGGCCGATGCGTACGGCACTGTCGTCGTCGTCTCCACCCGCGACTGCTCCCTCCAGCGCCGCCACCAAAAGCTCGTGGAGGAGGCGCCCGCGCCGTTCCTGACCGACGAGCAGAACGCCGAGCTCTACCGCGCGTCAAAGGCGATCCTGAAGGAGGTCGGCTACCTCGGCGCCGGCACCTGCGAGTTTCTGATCGGCAAGGACGGCACGGTGTCCTTCCTCGAGGTGAACACGCGCCTCCAGGTCGAGCACCCCGTGTCGGAGGAGGTTACCGGCATCGACCTCGTCCGCGAGCAGTTCCGCCTCGCCGAGGGCGGCGCGCTCGACGAGGCCGATCCGGCGCCCCGCGGCCACTCCTTCGAGTTCCGGATCAACGGCGAGGACGCGGGCCGCGGCTTCCTCCCCGCCCCCGGCCCAGTACACGTCTTCAAGGCGCCCGGCGGACCCGGGGTCCGCGTCGACTCCGGCGTCGTGGCGGGCGACGTGATCTCCGGCTCCTTCGACTCGCTTCTCGCAAAGTTGATCGTCACCGGCGACAGCCGCGAGCAGGCGCTCGAGCGCTCGCGCCGCGCGCTTGCCGAGTTCGAGGTCACCGGACTGCCGACCGTGCTCCCCTTCCACCGCGCGATCGTCGAAGACCCGGCCTTCGCCCCCGCGGGCGGCGCCCCCTTCTCGATCTACACCCGCTGGATCGAGACAGAGTTCGAGAACACGATCCCGGCCTGGAGCGGCGAGCCCGGCGCGACCCCCGAGGCGGCAGCCCGCCAGAACGTGGTCGTCGAGGTCGACGGACGCCGCGTCGAGGTCACCCTGCCCGGCGACTTCGTCGGCTCCGGCCCCGCGCGCGGAGCCGCCGCGGCCACCCCGAAGCGCCGAGGCTCCTCCTCCGTCAGCACGGTCACGGGCGACTCGGTGGCCTCGCCGATGCAGGCCACGATCGTCAAGGTCGCCGTCGCCGAGGGCGACACCGTCGTCGCCGGCGACCTCGTCGTCGTGCTCGAAGCGATGAAGATGGAGCAGCCGCTCACCGCCCACAAGGACGGCACCGTCACGACCCTCAACGCGCAGGCCGGCTCCACCGTCCCCGCTGGCCATGTGCTCCTGCACATCGTCAGCCCCTAGCGGTCTGCCGCGAGGGAACCCCGAACCGTCGAGGGAACCTCTTCCAGCTGGTTCCCTCGACGGTTCGGGGTTCCCTCAGGGCGGGGAGTGCCTTGGCGGGAGTGCCTTAGGTGACGATGTGCATGGCGCGGGCAGCGTCCGAGATCGAGCCGGTGAGGCTCGGGTAGACGGTGAAGGCACGGGCGACTTGGTCGACGGTCAGACGGTGCTCGACGGCGAGAGCTAGCGGGAAGATCAGCTCGCTCGCCTTCGGGGCGACGATGACGCCTCCGATGACGGTGCCGGAGCCGGTGCGCGCGAACAGCTTCACGAAACCGTCGCGGATGCCCATCATCTTCGCCCGCGGATTCGCGGCGAGCGGGAGCTTGTAGATCTCGCCCTGCGCGATCCCCTCCTCGATCTCGCGCTGATTCCAGCCGACGGTCGCGATCTCGGGCTGCGTGAAGATGTTCGCCGCGACATTGCGGACCTCGGTCGGGTTCACGGCGTCCCCCATCGCGTGGAACACGCCGGTGCGGCCCTGCATGGCGGCGACGGAGGCGAGCGGGAGGAACGTGGTGCAATCCCCCGCCGCATAGATGGAGGGGACGCTGGTGCGGGCGACGCGGTTGACGCGGATGTGACCCGATTCCGTCAGCTGCACGCCGGCGTCCTCCAGGCCGATCCCCACCGTGTTCGGCACCGAGCCGACGGCCATCAGGCAGTGCGAGCCCTCGACGACACGTCCGTCCGAGAGCACGGCCTGCACGCCCGTCTCGGTCCGCTCGACGCGGTCGGCGCGCGACTTCGAGAGCACGACCATGCCATTGCGCTTGAAGACGTTCTCGATCACGGCGGCCGCGTCGGCGTCCTCGCCGGGCAGCACCTGGTCACGGGAGGAGATGAGGGTGACCCGGGCGCCGAGCGCGCGGTAGGCGGAGGCGAACTCCGCTCCGGTCACTCCGGAGCCGACCACGATCAGGTGCTCGGGGACGGACGTGAGGTTGTAGAGCTGGGTCCAGCTGAGGATCCGCTCGCCGTCGGGAGCCGCCGTCGGGAGCACTCGCGGACTGGCACCGACCGACACGATGATGGTGTCCGCCTCGATGCGGTCGAAGTCCGTGCCCTCGCCGCCGGCCGCCGTCGACACGATCAGCGCGTTGGAGCCGTCCAGGCGACCGTCGCCCTGCACGATGCGGACGCCGTTGTGCACCAGGTTCGCGCGCATGTCCTCGGACTGCTGGCGTGCGAGGCCGAGGAGGCGCTTGTTCACCGTCGCGAGGTTCACCGCCACGTCCGGACGGACCGGCTTGTTCTGCTCCGAGCGGGTG
The DNA here is from genome assembly GCF_004011095.1 of Rathayibacter rathayi. Taxonomy (GTDB): domain Bacteria; phylum Actinomycetota; class Actinomycetes; order Actinomycetales; family Microbacteriaceae; genus Rathayibacter; species Rathayibacter rathayi. The sequence continues at coordinate 1,944,580 of NZ_CP028129.1, forward strand.
AAGAACTGCACGCCGAGGTCGGCAGCTTCGCCGATGGCGTTCGTGGCCTCGGCCGTCGCAATCAGCGACTTCGACGGGACGACGTCCGTGATGACGGCCGAGCCGCCCACTCCGACCCGCTCGACGAGGGTGACCTCGGCGCCGAGCTGCGCCCCCGCAATGGCGGCCTCATAGCCCCCCGGGCCCCCTCCGAGTACAGCGATCCTCTGCGCGCGCTCGAACTCGTAAGCCATGAGTCCCATTGTCCCCTCTGACTGAGTGTTCACCCAATTGCGGGGTTCCCGAGTGACCGCGGGAGTCGCCTCCGACAGGCTACGACCCCTCGGTAGGGTGGAAGAATGGCCGACCTGACCCTGCATCCGCTCGACACTCCCGACGCCGATCCCTTCGAGATCGCGGCCCGCGCCGCCGCACAGATCGCCGAGGCGACAGGCGTGGAGAAGCACGACATCGCCCTCACCCTGGGCAGCGGCTGGGGCAAGGCCGCCGACGCGATCGGCGAGACGACCGCGACAGTCCACGCCACCGAGATCCTCGGGTTCTCACAGCCGGCCGTGCATGGCCACGGCGGCACGCTGCGCTCCGTGCTGCTGCCCACCGGCAAGCGCGCGCTGATCATCGGCGCGCGCACCCACTACTACGAGGGCTACGGCGTGCGGCGTGTCGCGCACAGCGTCCGCACCGCCGCCGCGACGGGCGCCTCGGTGATGATCCTCACCAACGGCGCCGGCGGTATCAAGGAGCACTGGACGCCGGGAACGCCGGTCTTGATCAGCGACCACATCAACCTGACCGCCGACTCCCCGCTGGAGGGCGCGACCTTCATCGACCTCACCGACCTCTATTCCGCCCGGCTCCGCGAGCTGGCCCGCGGCACGCGGCCGGAACTCGACGAGGGCGTGTACGTGCAGTTCCGCGGCCCGCACTACGAGAGCCCGGCCGAGGTGCAGATGGCGAAGATCATCGGCGGGCACATCGTCGGCATGTCGACCGCCCTCGAGGCCATCGCCGCGCGCGAGGCGGGCATGGAGGTCCTGGGCATGTCGCTCATCACGAACCTCGCCGCGGGGATCCAGAAGACGCCCCTCAGCCACGAGGAGGTCCTGGAGGCCGGTCGCGACGCCGAGGACGACCTCGCCCGCCTGCTCACCGGGATCACGAGCGCGCTGTGAGCGCCGACGTCCGAGACCTCGCCGCGGACTGGCTCGCGCAGGACCCCGACCCCGAGACGCGCGCGGAGTTGGTCGGCCTGCTGAGCGCCTCCGACTCCGGTGACGCCTCGGCGCAGGCCGAGCTGGAGGACCGCTTCGGCGCACGCCTGGCCTTCGGTACCGCGGGCCTGCGGGGCTCGATCGCGGCCGGCTCCAATCGGATGAACCGCGTGCTGGTCTCGCAGGCCGCCGTCGGCCTCGCGGACCACCTGCTCGCGCAGGGCCTCTCGCGGCCGGTGGTCGTGATCGGCTTCGACGGCCGGAAGAACTCGCGGATCTTCGCCGAGGACTCCGCTGCGCTGATGGCGGGCGCCGGGGTCGACGCGGTGCTGCTGCCGCGCCTGCTGCCCACTCCGGTGCTGGCCTTCGCCGTGCGCCACCTCGGCGCGGACGCCGGGGTGATGGTCACGGCGAGCCACAATCCGCCGCAGGACAACGGCTACAAGGTGTACCTCGGCGGCGCCGACGAGGGCTCGCAGATCGTGCCGCCCGCCGACTCCGAGATCGCCGAGCGGATCCTCGCGGTCGCGCGCGACAGGCGGGTCCCGGAGTTGCCGCGCGGCGACTACCGGCTCGCGGACGAATCTGTGGTGACCGCCTATGTCGAGGCGACCGCCGCGGTCGGCCGGCAGTCGGCTCCGCTGCGCGTGGTCTACACGGCGATGCACGGGGTGGGGTGGGAGACGGCGCACCGGGTGCTCTCGGCGGCCGGCTTCGACGAGCCCGCCGTCGTGGTCGAGCAGATCGAGCCGGATGCGGCGTTTCCCACGGTCACGTTCCCGAATCCGGAGGAGGCGGGCGCGCTGGACCTGGCGTTCGCGACCGCGCGCTCCGGCCGCGCTGAGCTGATCGTCGCGAACGACCCGGATGCCGACCGCTTCGCCGCCGCCGTGCCCGATGCCTCCACTCCCGAGGGCTTCCGTCGTCTCACCGGCAACGAGGTCGGAGCGCTCCTGGGCTGGCGCGCGGCCGAGCAGGCCCGCCGGGAGGGCCGCAGTGGCGGGGCTCTCGCCTGCTCGATCGTCTCGTCCCCCGCTCTGGGCGCCGTCGCGACAGACTACGGTCTCGATTTCGCCGAGACGCTCACGGGCTTCAAATGGATTTCGCGGGTCCCCGACCTCGTTTTCGGCTACGAGGAGGCGCTTGGCTACCTCGTGAATCCCGGCACGGTCCGCGATAAGGACGGTGTCTCGGCCGCGCTCGCCTTCCTCTCCCTCGCCAGTGCTCTCGCCGCCGAGGAGCGCACCGTCGATGATGAGCTGGCGGCGTTCGCGGAGCGGTTCGGGCTCTTCGGGTCGGAGCAGATCTCGCTCCGCGTGACCGATCTCTCCGAGATTGGCCGGATCATGGCCGGGCTGCGGGCGACCCCTCCCATCGCGATCGGCGGGCTCGCCGTCGAGCGGAGCGAGGACCTGCTCGCCGAGGGCGGCGCGCTGCCCCCGACCGACGCGCTGCGCTTCTCCCTCGACGGGGCCCGCCTCATCGCGCGCCCGAGCGGCACGGAGCCGAAGGTGAAGCTCTACCTCGACGCCTGGTCGCACGAGCCCGCCGCCACCGCCCGCCGCTCAGCCGTCTCGTCCCGCCTCGCCGCTCTGCGCGCCGGCGCCGCCGCCCTGCTCGCCTGACCCAGGACTGGCCGCGGCCAGCCCCCTCTCACCGCACGGTGGAGGGCGCGCCCGAGCAGCGTCCCACCCGGCGAACCGATCGCCCGCTCCGCCGCTCCTCGGCCACCGCAACCACCCGCCCGCTCTCACCCCCAGGCAGAGGGCCCACCCGAGAATCGCGTACCAGCGATTCGAGACAGCCCGACCCACCCCGCTCTACACAAAGCACCCCATCACCAAACAGCCCTCTCACCTCCAGGCAGAGGGCCCACCCGAGAATCGCGCACCAGCGATTCGAGACAGCCCGACGCACCCCGCTCTACACAAAGCACCCCATCACCAAGCCAACCGCGCTGAGCCGCGCAAGGAGCGGCTCAGAAAACAACACAGCCCACCCGCGCGAGGAGCAGCTCAGACGAGGACTCAGCCCAGCGCTTTCTCGATCTTCGCCGTGATCTCGTTCTGGTCGAGGTAGTTGTCGATGATGACGACTTCGGCGAAGGTGCGGCCGATGTGGTCGACGAGTTCGCTGGAGGTAAGGATCACCTGCGCGTCGGCAGCGAGCGCGTCGACGGAACTCAGGTCGGAGGCGATGACCTCGGCTTCGAGGTCGAGGGTTTCGAGTGCGCGCTCGGCGCCGAGCTTGAGGATGGCGGAGGTGCCGATTCCGGCGCCGCAGAGGGTGACGATCTTCATGCGCTTCTTCCTTGGTGCGGGTGGTGCGGGGTGTCGTCGGTGAGGACGGCGTTGATGCTGCGGACGGTGCGGGCGGCGGCGAGTGCGCCGACCGCGTCCGGGCGGCTGAGCACGTCGGCGAGTCCGGAGACAAAGCCGAGGTGACCGTGCGCTCGGGTGGCCGCGATCCCGATGACGACAGAGACCGGGTCGTTGGTGCTGTGCCCGAAGGCGACCGGTTCGGCGAGCGTGACGACGGAGAGGCCGTCGGCGAACACGTCGTTGCCCGGCCGGGCGTGCGCGAGGGCGAGCCCCGGCGCAAGGACGATGTAGGGGCCGAGCACGTCGACCTGCTCGACCATCCGCCGGGAGTAGGCGGCGTCGACCGCTCCAGTGCGCTCGAGGGCGCGTCCGGCCTCGAGCACGGCCTCGCGCCAGGATCCAGCGGAGTGGCGCAGGGCCACCGCCTCCTCGGGCAGCGCGTCCAGCGGCACGGTCAGGCCGCCTCGAAGCCGGCGCTGATCGTCTCGACGAGGTCTCGACGCTCGTCGAGCGGCAGGAACGCGGCGTGGGCCGCGTTCAGCTGGAACGTCTCGATGTCGTCGAGGTCGTAACCGAACGTGTCGGAGAGGAGCGCGAGCTCGCGGCTCAGAGTGGTCGCGCTCACCAGCCGGTTGTCGGTGTTCACCGTCACGCGGAAGCCGAGCTGGTAGAGCAGGTCGAAGGGGTGGTCGATCAGCTCCGAGCCCCACGCGGCGATGGCGCCGGTCTGCAGGTTGGAGGAGGGGCTGAGTTCCAGCGCGATCTCGCGGTCCTTCACCCATTCCGAGAGTTCGCCAAGTGTCACGTAGCTCGCGTCGTCATCCTGGCGCTCGATACGGATGTCCTCGGCGAGTCGGACGCCGTGACCCAGGCGCAGCGCGCGTCCGTCGAGCAGGGCGGAGCGGATGCTGTCGAGGCCGTCCGCCTCCCCCGCGTGCACAGTCGTCGGGAAGTGCGCCGCCGCGAGCAGCTCGAAGGCGGCGCGGTGGCGCGAGGCCGGGAAACCCGCCTCCGCTCCCGCGATGTCGAAGCCGACGACGCCGCGCTCGCGGTGCCGCAGCGCCAGCTCCGCGATCTCGAGGGAGCGGTCGGCGTGCCGCATCGCGCTGATCAGCTGTCCGACGCGGAGCCGGTAGCCCTGCTCCGCCGCTTCCTGGATGCCCTGCTGAAGGCCCTCCTGCACCGCTTCGACGGCCTGGTCGAGCGTGAGTCCCGCGCGCTGGTGCTGCTCGGGCGCCCAGCGCACCTCGCCGTGCACAACACCGTCGGCGGCGAGGTCGAGCACGAACTCGCGGGCCACGCGCTCGAGCGCCGGGGCCGTCTGCATCACCGCGACCGTCGTTTCGAAGGTGGCGATGTAGTCGGTGAGGGACCCGGAGTCGGCGGTGGCGCGGAACCACTCGGCGAGCGCCTCGGGCTCCTCGGCCGGCAGCGGCACGCCCGTCTCGCGGCCGATTTCAACGATCGTTGCCGGGCGCAGGCCCCCATCGAGGTGGTCGTGCAGGGAGACCTTCGGCAGCTCGTCGATGAGGATGCCCTGTCCCGGAAGGAGGTACTCCTCGGTCTGATCGGTCACGGTGCTCCTTGCGGTCGGGCGGTGGTTCCCGGACCACAGTAGAGGGTGGGCGACGGTGCTTCCTCGAGCGGCGCTTCCCGGCCGCCGACGGCGCGACCGGGCCCCTCGGCTCGTCGAATTCCGCTGGGCTCGCGGGATCCGCCAGGTCTCACGAGTCGAACCCGTTTCTGCGAGCCCAAGTTTTCGCCGCGGAGCCGGTCCCGGTCACGAGACTCGCTCCGCGACGAGGGGCCCGCCGTCGAGCACCTCGTCGCCCTCATCGCCGATCCGGTGGGCGCCCTCCAGGGCCTCCAGCGCTCGCGCGAAGCGCTCCGGCTCGTCGGCCGAGAGCGTGAACAGCGGCTGACCCGCGCGGACCGCGTCGCCGGGCTTCGCATGCAGGTCGACACCCGCCGCGTGCTGCACAGCGTCCGACTGACGTGCGCGCCCGGCGCCCAACCGCCAGGCGGCGATCCCGAACGGTAGCGCCTGCTGCTCCACGAGCACGCCGTCGCGCTCGGCGAGCACCACAGAGGTCTCGCGTGCCTCGGGGAGGGCCGCGTCCGGGTCTCCGCCCTGGGCGCGGATGACGGCGCGCCAGGTGTCCATCGCCACTCCGCCGTCGAGGGCGCGCTCGACGTCCGCGTCGGGCTGCCCGGCGAGCGCGAGCATCTCGCGGGCCAGGGCCACGGTCAGCTCGCGGACGTCCGCAGGTCCGCCGCCGGCGAGCACCTCGACCGACTCCCGCACCTCGTTCGCGTTGCCGATGGCCAACCCCAGCGGCACGTTCATGTTCGTCAGAAGCGCGGTCGTGCGCACCCCCGCGTCGTTGCCGAGATCGACCATCGCTCGGGCGAGCTCGCGCGAGCGCTCCCTGTCGACCATGAACGCGCCGGAGCCGAACTTCACATCGAGCACCAGGGCGTCGGTCCCCTCGGCGATCTTCTTCGACATGATCGAGGACGCGATCAGCGGGATCGCCTCGACGGTGCCGGTGATGTCGCGGAGGGCGTAGAGCTTCTTGTCGGCCGGAGCGAGGCCCGAGCCGGCCGCGCAGATCACACCGCCGACCGTGCGCAGCTGCTCGAGCATCTCCTCGTTGCCCAGATCCGCCCGCCAGCCGGGGATCGACTCCAGCTTGTCGAGAGTGCCGCCCGTGTGGCCCAGCCCGCGCCCCGAGAGCTGCGGCACCGCCACTCCGAAGGAGGCGACCAGCGGCATGAGCGGCAGCGTGATCTTGTCGCCGACACCGCCGGTGGAGTGCTTGTCGACGGTGCGCTTGCCGAGCCCGTCGAACCGCATCCGCTCGCCGCTGGCGATCATCGCGAGAGTGAGGTCGCGGATCTCGTCGCGCTCCATCCCGTTCAGCAGCACCGCCATCGCGAAAGCCGCCATCTGCTCATCGGCGACGTAGCCGCGGGTGTAGGCGTCGATCAGCCAGTCGATCTGGGCGGTCGAGAGGGTGCCGCGATCACGCTTGACGCGGATGATATCGACGGCGTCGAAGGCCTCGACGGAAGTGGAGCGGGTCATGCGGAGTCCTCGGTTCGGGAAGGGAAGGGGGCGGTGCTACTGCGCCGCATAGGCCTCGAGGGTGCGCGGGCCGAAGGCGTCTGGGATGACCTCGTCGATCGTCTTCACGCCCGACACGGTCTGGAGCAGCATCCCCTCGGCCGAGTGCTCGAAGAGCAGCTGACGACAGCGCCCGCACGGCATCAGCGCGCCGCCCTTGCCGTCCACGCAGGTGAAGGCGACGAGTCGGCCGCCGCCCGTCATGTGCAGCGCGGACACCAGCGCGCACTCCGCGCAGAGCGTCAATCCGTAGGAGGCGTTCTCGACGTTGCAGCCCGAGATCACCCGCCCGTCGTCGACGAGCGCGGCCGCCCCTACGGGGAACGTCGAGTAGGGCACGTAGGCGTGGCTCATGGCGTCAACGGCGGCAGCGCGCAGCGCCTCCCAGTCGATGTCGGTCACGGCGACTCCTCTCAGGACTTCAGGTAGGGCTTGCCGGCGGCCGCCGGTCCGCGGGACTGGCCGACGAGGCCGGCGACCGCGAAGATCGTCACGACATAGGGCAGCATCAGCATGAACTCGCTCGGCACGGGCGAGCCGATGACACCGAGCACGTTCTGTAGGTTGGTCGCGAAGCCGAACAGCAGCGAGGCGAGCGTCGCCTTGATCGGGTCCCAGCGCCCGAAGATCACCGCGGCCAGAGCGATGAAGCCGGCACCCGCGGTCATCTCTTTACCGAACGCGCCGACCGCGTCGAGCGTGTAGTACGCGCCGCCGACTCCGGCGATCGCTCCGGCCAGCGAGACGTTCCAGAAGCGGGTGCGCGCCACGTCAATCCCGACGGTATCGGCGGCCTGCGGGTGCTCGCCGACTGCGCGCAGTCGCAGCCCCCACTTCGTCCTGAAGAGCCCCCACCAGACGGCGACGATCGCGACATACATCAGGTAGACGATGACGGTCTGGTTGAACAGCACCGCGCCCACGATCGGCACCTGGCTGAGCACCGGGATCGGCAGCCGGTCGAACTTCACCGGCGAGTTGAACGTCGGCGCGTCCGTCGAGAGCACCTGGGAATAGAGGAAGCTCGTCAGGCCCGTCACCAGCACGTTGAGCACGACGCCGACGATCACCTGGTCGACCACGTACGTGATCGCAAAAGCCGCCAGCACGAAAGAAACCAGCACGCTCGCGAGCATCGCCGCGAGCAGGCCGAGGACCGGCTGTCGGGTCAGCGAGCTGACCATCGCCGCGGTGAAGGCGCCCGCGAGCAGCTGCCCCTCGATCGCGACGTTCACCACTCCGACCCGCTCCGAGATGACTCCGCCGAGGGAGCCGAAGATCAGCGGAGTGGCGAGCCCGACAGTCCCGAGTAGCAGCCCGGAGAGGGGCAGCGCGGCGCCGGCCGAGGCCCAGACCAGGAACCCGATCAAGAACACCAGCGCGAAGGCCGCCGAGAGCCAGAGCGGGATCCGGCGCCCGGCGCGGGTGAGCGCTGCCGCCACGACGGCCAGCGCGACCAGGAGGATCGCGACGACGACTCCCGTGCCCCGGGTCGGGAAGGGGATGTCCGGCAGGGCGAAGAAGTCCGTGCCCGCAGCAAGGCGGAACGAACTCGTCCCCTCGCGCCCCAGGGCCACGAAGAGGACGACGGCGAGCAGAGCGAAGATCCCGAACGCGATCGGCGCCTTCCAGCTGCGGATCACGATCCGATCGGGGGCGGTGGCGGCGGCTGTGCTCATGCGGACACCTCCGAGGTGCGGCGGGTGCGGCGCTTCGGGGCGGCCCCAGGCGTCGGGAGGCGGAAGATCGCGCGCACCAGCGGCGGTGCGGCGATGAACAGGACGATCAGCGACTGAACGACCAGGACCACGTCGATCGGCACGCCCTCGGCGGCCTGCATCGAGTAGCCGCCGGCCTTGAAGGCGCCGAAGAGGATGCCGGCGAAGAAGACGCCCCACGGCCGCGAGCGGCCCAGTAGCGCGACCGTGATCGCGTCGAAGCCGATACCCGCGTCGATCCCGGAGGTGAAGCCCGTGGTCACGGTGCCCATCACCTGGGCGCTGCCGGCCAGGCCCAGCAGGCCGCCCGAAAGCAGCATCGCGGACACGTAGCTGTTCTTGACGTCGATGCCGGCGACGCGCGCCGCGTGCGGGTTCTCCCCCACCGCGCGGAACTTAAAGCCGATCCTCGAGCGGTTCAGCAGCCACCAGACGAAGACGGTCGCCAGCACCGCAAAGACGAAGCCCAGGGTCAGCGAGTAGCCGGGGCCGAGCAGGGCCGGGAAGACCGCGGTCTCCTTCATCCCGGGCGACTTGGGGTTGTTCGAGCCGGGCGCCTGTAGCGCTCCGGGCGTCCGCAGCAGGTACGAGATCAGGTAGAAGGCGACGTAGTTGAGCATGATCGTCAGGATCACCTCGTGCGCGCCCGTGCGCGCCTTCAGCACTCCCACCAGGCCACCCCAGAGCGCGCCGCCCAGGATGCCTGCGGCGAGGGTCACCAGCAGGTGCACGCCCCACGGCAGGTCGAAGGAGAAACCGACCCAGCCCGCGCAGGCGGCGGCGATCAGCATCTGCCCGCGACCACCAATGTTGAACAGGCCCACGCGGAACGCCAGCGCCACCCCGAGCCCGCCCGCGATCAGCGGAGTCGCGAACGCCACTGTGTCGGTCAGCGGTTTGATGCCGTTGGCGAAGCCCTCGCGGCGGAAGTTGTAGACCGAGCCCTGAAAGAGGGAGGAGTAGGCGCCCGAGACGGACTGCCAGATCGCCTGCAGCGTGTCCAGCGGCCGCGCGAAGAAGTAGCCCGATGCCGCCTGCACCTCTTTGTCGGTCGCGGCGATCAGGACTCCGCCCGCGATGAGGGAGAGCAGTACGGCGAGCACCGACATCAGCGCGGTTCCGGAGAGGATCTCGCGCAGCACCCGCGAGGCGCCGCTCTCGATCGGGCCGGGGCGCGCCTCCTGACCCGGCTTCTGACCGGGCTCGAGCCCGGTCGCCTTCTCGGTTTCCGCGTCGGGATCAACCGCGGGCAGTTGCGCGTCGCTCACGCCGCCGCTCCCTTCTCGGCGGGCGTCTGCCCGGCCATCATGAGCCCCAACACCTCGCGTGGGGTGTCGGCGGGGACGATGCCGATGATCCCGCCCTTGTACATCACCGCGATGCGGTCGGCGAGTGCCGCGACCTCGTCCAACTCGGTCGAGACGACGATCACGGGGACGCCGGTGTCGCGGGTCTCGACGATGCGCTTGTGCACGAACTCGATGGAGCCGACGTCGATGCCGCGGGTGGGCTGCGCCGCGATGAACAGGCGCAGCTCCCGGCTGAGCTCGCGCGCGAGCACCACCTTCTGCTGGTTGCCTCCGGAGAGCCGCCCGACGTGGGTGCCGATGCCCTGCGCGCGCACGTCGAACTCGCGCACCCGCTCTTCGGCGAAGCGCTCGAGCTCCTTCAGCCGCAGGCCCAGGCCCTTCACGAAGGGACCCCTGTCGCTGCGGTCGAGCATGAGGTTCTCGGCGATGGTGAACTCGGCGACCAGCCCGTCCTCTGTGCGGTCCTCGGGCACGAATCCGACTCCAGACTCCAGGACCCGGCGCACGGACAGGCCGTCGAGGCGGCGCCCGTCGAGGGTCACCGAGCCCTCGACCCGCTCGTGCAGGCCCAGGATCGCCTCGGTGAGCTCCGTCTGGCCATTGCCCTGCACTCCCGCGATGGCGAGGATCTCGCCACGGCGCACCTCGAACGAGACGTCATCGACAACGGCCTGCCCGTTGGCGTCGCGCACCGTGAGGTTCGAGACGACCAGGGCCTCGTCGCCCGGCGCCGCCTGTTCCTTCTGCACCGTCAGCTCGACGGCCCGGCCGACCATCAGGGAGGCGAGCTCGGCGTTGCTCGCCGTCGGCGACGCCTCCCCCACGACCCTGCCGAGGCGGATGACCGTGATGCGGTCGCCGACCTCGCGCACCTCGCGCAGCTTGTGCGTGATGAAGACGATGGCCGTCCCCGACGCGCGCAGCTGGCGCATGATCGCGATCAGCTCGTCGGTCTCCTGCGGGGTCAGCACGGCGGTCGGCTCGTCGAAAACGAGCAGGCGGGCGTCGCGCGAGAGCGCCTTGATGATCTCGACCCGCTGTTGCACGCCGACGGGGAGATCCTCGACCAGAGCGTCCGGATCGACGTCGAAGCCGAAGCGGTCCGAGATCTCGCGCACCCGAGCACGCGCGGCAGCGAGATCCAGGCGTCCGCCGGCCTTCGTCTCCTCGTGGCCCAGCATGACGTTCTCGGCGACGGTGAACACGGGGACGAGCATGAAGTGCTGGTGGACCATGCCGATGCCCGCCTTCATGGCGTCACCCGGACCAGAGAAGTGCTGGACCACGTCGTCCAGCAGGATCTCCCCCTCCTCGGCCTGGTACAGCCCGTAGAGCACGTTCATGAGCGTCGACTTGCCCGCGCCGTTCTCGCCGAGGAGGCAGTGGATCTCGCCGGGTTCGACAGTGAGATCGAGGTGGTCGTTGGCCACGAGCGCGCCGAAACGCTTCGTGATGCCACGCAGTTCCAGCTTCATGGGACCAATCTAACTTTCGGTTCGCGCCACGATGCGCGCTCGGCCGGGATGGACGGTCGAAGCGGAATTCATGCGCATGCCGGAGCGACGACGAGGCCGGCGGGCCCGAGATGTGCTCGGACCCACCGGCCTCGTCAATCAGATGGCTAGGACGCCTTCGGCGCCGAGGGGGAGGTCACGGTGATCGACCCGTCGATGATGCCCGCCGTGATGGTGGCGAGCTCGCCCTTGAGGTCGCCGGACACCTTCGACTCGAAGTCGTGGAACGGCGCAATGCCGACTCCGTCGTTGTCCAGGGTGCCCACATACGGGGTGGCGTCGAAGTTGTCGGCTCCGGCGGAGCTGGTGACATCGGTCGTTCCGGCCTCGATGCCCTTGAGGATCGAGGTCAGGTACAGGTCGCCCCCGTCCGGGTAGGTCTCGTACAGGTCCGCGTCCACGCCGACCATCGCGATGTCCTTGCCGGAGTCGCGGATCGCCTCGATCGCCGACTGGAAGATCGGACCACCCACGGGCAGGATGACGTCCGCGTTCTGATCGATCAGCGACTGCGCGGCTGACTTGGCCTCGACGCCCGCCGCGAAACCGCCGGTGAAGGAGCCGGTCTGCGCGTCGACGTCCCAGCCGACCACCTTGACGTCCTTTCCCTTCTGCTTGTTGAAGTACTTCACGCCGTCCGCGTAACCGTCCATGAAGATCGTGACGGTCGGGAACTGCTGGCCGCCGTAGGTGCCCACAACACCGGTCGTGGAAGAGGACGCCGCCGCATAGCCAGCCAGGAACGCCGCCTGCGAGGTGTCAAAGGTGATGGGCTTGACGTTCGGCAAGTCGATCGTCGCGTCGTCGATGATCGCGAAGTCGATGTCGCTGTTCGCCTCGGCGGCGGCCGACGTCGCCTCGGCCAGCGCGAATCCGACGGTGACGATCAGGTTGCAGCCCTGGTCGACCAGGCTGGTGAGGTTCGGGGCGTAGTCGGTCTCGGACTCCGAGGTGACGGTTTTCGGCGTGACGCCGAGTGCCTCCGACGCCTTCACGAGGCCGGTGTAACCGAGTTCGTTGAACGACTTATCGTCGAACCCGCCCGCGTCCGAGACCATGCAGGGCAGGAAGTTGCCACCCGCGGCGGCGCTGGAGCCGCTCTGCTCGGGGGCGGAGGCGCAGCCGGCGAGAAGCGTCGTGACGCTGAGGGCGGCGAGTGCGCCGAATGCGGCCTTGCGCGAGGTGATAGTCAAGATGTCGTCCTCCAGGAATGCGGCCCCGCGCGACGAGCGCAGCGGGGCGTCGATGCCCACACGTTACCCACTCTGGCAACTCACTCAGCCGCCTGGGCGGTGGTGGTCAGGAAGCGTTACACAGTGTTGATCTTCCTGTGATGCGCGGAGCGTGGGCAACGGCCTCCCCACGCCGATCTCCTGACGCCCGAGCGGAGACCCTCGTGACGTCCGAGCTGAGAAAGGCGCACACACTGAGGGCTCCGGGATAGGAGGGCGCTGCCGGTTCGCCCCACGGCTACTGACATCCGCGCCAGCCGAATGCAGGAACGCCCTCACTCTTCTAGCGTGCTCCCCATCGCACCGGGCCCGGGACGGGCTCGCACACCGGAGGAGAACCGTTGTACCGAGATTCCCGATTGAGCGTCCAGGTCGCGCAGACACAGACCCTCCACCGCGCCTCTCTCGATCGCTGGAAAGCGCGACATTTCGCTCCCGCCACCCCCACCGACCCCCGCCTGAGTGCCGTCATCCGGTCGGCGAAGGAGCTCCCGACCTACGCGGCGCTGTATGCCGACTCGTCCGACGCCATCGACGCCGTAATCAATGGATCGGCGTCCGACCCGTCTGCGGCACTCCGCGCACTTCCTCTCGTGGACAAGGAAACGGCGCGTTCGATCACTTCCGATGCTTTGCACGAACGCCGAGAACACTTCTCCCACTACTTTGAGACATCCGGCACGACCTCGCGACCAATGGCCACGCCGAAGGGTCCGTTCGACATCGCAACCACCACCGTCACCTTCGGCGAGAATTGGAGCGAGATCATCGAGGCAGGCAGCACTGCGCTGATCCTCATCAATTCACCCCAGGGGCCTGCTGCTTTCCAGTTCGAGCGTGCGTTGAATTACCTCGGTCTCCTGACCTTCAGGACCTGGGTCGACACCTACCGAAACGATTACGACCGGGTCCTCGACACTATCGAGAACCTGCGCCCCGACGTCGTAGCCGGTCCTCCGTCGCAAGTACTGAACCTCTATCAGCGAGCGTCGGACGCCGGCCGTGCCGCGCCCACCTTCCGGTCGGTCCTCCTCCTCGGTGAGCGAAGCACTCCGGGCCTGAAGCGCCGTCTCGCCGAACTCTCCCGGGGGCGGGTCCACGACGCCGCCTACGGCTCGTCGGAGACAGGTACTCTCGCCGTCGCGGCATCCCCTGGGTTAAGGCTTCAAACGCACGGGTTCCTCTTCGAGATCCGTGACCGCAGCACCGGATTGCTCTCGCTCGTCAGCGACCAGGACGACTGCGCTGGCGAACTCATCGTCACGCCGCTCGACCTTCTCCTGCGCCCTCTCATTCGATACGACACGGGTGATGTCGTGCGGATCACTCGGGCACCGTCCGGGGAGCATCTCGTGACTCCGCTCGGAAGAGCCTGCGATGCGACACCGCTTCCCGACGTGGCGATCGACCAGCAGGAATGCGAGGACCTCCTCTGGCCCATCGGCGAGCGCTCACCGGTCCTCAACTACATGTTCGTGGCCCGTGACGACGGCAATGCTCTTCTCGTCACCAGCACCGAGGGAACGAGCTGGGAGTCGTCTCCTGTCGGCCGAGCAATTCGTGAACGCCTGAGCGGCATTGCCCTCGTCACCTGCGATCACCTACCCGCGATCAGCGGATTGGGCTCCGCTCTCGGATGGAAGGCCTCACGCTTCCTCGACCTCCGCTGCACAGCCGAGAGCGGCCCGGCCGGCCTTACCGAGAGCCTCAGATCTGCCGCACGCCGGCAGGTGGATGCTCTCGTCTCAGGAGATGTCGACTGAACGCGGTTGCCCGGCCGTCACCGCAGCGGAGAACAGGCTCGTTCGGTCTGCGGTCCGTCGAGACCACCATCGACGATCACGGCCCCAGACAGCCCAAGCGCGGCACCTCCGGGACGAGGGCCGCGCTTCGGCAGGGTGCAGCGGGGACTAGAGGACGTCGGTGCGGCCGGAGAGGCGGAGGGCGTCGACGACGCCCTTGACCTTCTGCGCGTTCTCGGTCGTGGTGACCAGGAGCGCGTCGGGAGTGTCCACCACGACGATGTCCTTCACTCCGATCAGGGCGATGGTGCGATTGCCGCCACTGACCACGATGCCCGTCGCGGAGTCGGCCAGCACCCGCGCGTCCTCGCCCAGGATGGCGAGATCGGAGCGCAGCCCGCTCGAGTGCAGCTTCGCGATGGACGCGAAGTCGCCCACGTCGTCCCACGAGAAGTGCCCCGGCACCACGGCCAGCTTGCCCGCCGCGGCGGCGGGCTCAGCCACGGAGTAGTCGATCGCAATCTTTTCCAGACCCGGCCAGATGCGGTCGACGACCGCGCCGCGCTCCGGAGTGTCCCAGGCGGCGGCGAGTTCGAGCAGGCCAGCGAGCAGCTTCGGCTTCGCACGGCCGAGCTCCTCGAGGAGGCGGTCGGCGCGAGCGATGAACATGCCCGCGTTCCAGAGGTACTCACCGCTGACGAGATAGGCGCGCGCGGTCTCCGCATCCGGTTTCTCGACGAAGGAGTCGACAGCGCGGGTGTGCGTCGCCCCGTCGATCCCGAGGTGCTTCCCGGTGCGGATGTAGCCGAAGCCGACCGCCGGCTCCGTCGGCGTGATGCCGATCGTCGCGATGTAGCCCGCGTCCGCCGCGACGACGGCCTCGGCGACCGCGTCGTGGAAGAGCTGCTGCCCGCTGATGACGTGGTCGGCGGCGAACGAGCCGATGATCACACCGGGCTCGCGACGCTCGAGGATCGCGGCGGCCAATCCGATAGCGGCGGAGGAGTCGCGCGGCTCGCTCTCGAGGACGACGTTGAGGTCCTCAAGACTCTCGAGCTGCTCCTCGACGGCGGCGCGGTGCGCACGACCGGTCACGACCATGATCCGGTCGGCACCGGAGAGGGGCGCCAGGCGGTCCCAGGTGTCGCGGAGGAGGGTCTGACCCGATCCCGTCAGATCGTGCAAGAACTTCGGGGCGTCGGCCCGGGAGAGCGGCCACAGCCTCGAGCCGATCCCGCCGGCCGGGATCACGCTGTAGAAGCGGTCGAGCGGGGCGCGGCCATCGGTCTCAGGTGATGTCATGTCCGCAGGATACAAGGGAGCCCGAGTGCGACCGTCCGTTCATCCCAGCGCGCGCCGCCGTTCACCGAAGCGCCGTAACGTCCGGGGAGTGAGAGTCGCGGTCGTCACCGAGAGCTTCCTACCGTCCTTGAACGGTGTGACCACGAGCGTGCTGCGGGTGCTCGACGAGTTCGCCGAGCGCGGGATCGAAGCGCTCGTCATCTGCCCGGCGGCGGGCGCGCCCGGGCACTACGCCGGGCATCGCGTGGTGGAGCATCCCGCGATCGCCTACCGCGACTTCCCGGTCGGGATTCCCACACTCGCGCTCACCCGGGAGCTGGCCGATTTCGAGCCCGACGTCGTCCACGTCGCGTCCCCCTTCCTCCTCGGCGCCCGCGCCATTGCGGCAGCCGGGCGGCTCGGCGTGCCGAGTGTCGCGATCTACCAGACGGACGTCGCCCGGTTCGCCGCCCGCTACGGCATCCGCGGCGCCCGCGCCCTCGCCTGGCGGATCATCCGTCAGATCCACGCCGGGGCGGATCTGACGCTCGCCCCCTCCAGCAGCGCGCTCGATGATCTGGCCGCCGCCGGCATCCAGCGCACCGCGCTGTGGGGACGCGGCGTGCAAAGCGAGCGCTTCCACCCGCGCAGCCGCTCCTCCCCTTACGCGCAGGCCGTGCGCGCGCAGCTGGCCCCCGGCGACTCGCTCGTGGGCTACATCGGCCGCCTCTCCCCCGAGAAGCGGGTCGAGCGGATGGCGGCGCTCAGCTCACTCCCGGGCGCCGAGCTCGTCGTCGGCGGCTACGGCCCCTCCGCCGCCCGAGTGGCCGCCGCCCTGGGTCGACAGGCACGGATGCTCGGCCGGCTCGACGGCGAGCGGCTGCCCGCCGTCTTCGCCGCGCTCGACGTCTTCGTGCACACCGGAACGGAGGAGACGTTCGGCCAGACGGTGCAGGAGGCGCAGGCCTCCGGCACGGCGGTCGTCGCCCCGCACGCGGGCGGCCCCACCGATTTGATCGAGCACGGGGTCGACGGCGTGCTCTACGCGCCCGAGAGCGACTCCGATCTGCGCCGCCAGGTCGAGCGACTGGTGCGCGATCCCGGACTGCGCGCCCGTCTCGCCGAGGCCGGTCGCCGCCGAGTGCTCCACCGCACATGGAGTGCGCTCACCGACGAGCTCCTCGCCCACTACGCCGCGGCGGGTGCGCCCTCCCTCGCACTGCCCCGCAGCTAAGGCTCGCCTAAGCCGCGCCCACCTGCCCGCTCACTTAGAATCATCAGGCGAGTTTCTCGTCGCTCCCCGCCCCGCCCGTGTCCCTGAGACGCGGGAACTGGTCAGGCCGTCGGAGCACAACCAGGGAGGGTTGTTCGTGTCAGTTCAAACTGCTCAAACCCTCGCACCCCGGAAGCAGGGAAAGATCCGGCGTCCGGCCGGCACCCTGTACCGCGGTCGCGAAGGCATGTGGTCGTGGGTGCTGCACCGGATCACCGGTGTTGCCATTTTCTTCTTCCTCCTCGTGCACGTCCTCGATTCGGCTCTCATCGCGGTGAGCCCGGAGGCGTACAACGCGGTCATCGGCACGTACAAGAACCCGATCATGGGACTCGGCGAGACCGGACTCGTCGGCGCCATCGCGTTCCACGCGCTGAACGGGCTGCGGATCATCCTGGTCGACTTCTGGAGCTGGGCCACCCGCAACCAGCGCGTGCTCTTCTGGGTCGTGATGGGCCTCTGGGTCGTCTTGATGCTCGGCTTCGCCCCGCGTCACCTGATCAATGTCTTCAGCGAGGGAGGTGCGCAGTGAGCACCGTCGCACCACCGCGGACCCCGCACACCCCGACCCGCTCCTCCGGCACCAACTGGGAGAAGTGGGGTTGGATCTACATGCGCGCCTCCGGCGTCGTGCTGATCGTCCTGATCTTCGGGCACCTGATCTACAACCTGCTGCTCGGAGACGGCATCAAGGCCATCGACTTCGGTTTCGTCGGCGGCAAGCTGGCCAACCCGTTCTGGCAATGGTGGGACGTCCTGATGCTCTGGCTGGCGCTGATCCACGGCGGCAACGGCATGCGCACGCTGGTCAACGACTACGCCACCTCACCGCTGCTGGCCAAGACCTTCAAGGGCGGTATCCTCGTCGCCGTCGTCGCGCTGATCGCGCTCGGCACCTGGGTCGTCTTCGCGTTCGACCCGTGCCCCACCGGCACAGCGGCCGACCTGCTGCCCTCGTTCTGCGCAGCGTGATCGCGGCACCGCGGAGCGGAGTCGGCCGCGCGCCGCTCCCGCTTCGTGACACCTCGACCCGGCACCTCCCCCTCCCATCCCCGTACGACGGAGCACCCACCCCGTGAGCACACCAGGCCACTCCCACACCGGCGCCGACCAGAGCGCCTTCGCGCAGACCGTCGGACCTGACGGCGTGCACTACCACCAGTTCGACGTGGTGATCGTCGGTGCCGGCGGCGCCGGGATGCGTGCGGCCATCGAGGCCGGCCCGAAGGCGAAGACGGCGGTGATCTCGAAGCTATACCCCACCCGCTCCCACACCGGAGCGGCGCAGGGCGGCATGGCCGCGGCTCTCGCGAACGTCGAGGAGGACAGCTGGGAGTGGCACACCTTCGACACCGTCAAGGGCGGCGACTACCTCGTCGACCAAGACGCGGCGGAGATCCTCGCGAAGGAAGCCATCGACGCGGTCATCGACCTCGAGAACATGGGCCTGCCCTTTAACCGCACCGAAGAGGGCAAGATCGACCAGCGCCGCTTCGGCGGGCACACCCGCGACCACGGCAAGGCGCCCGTGCGCCGGGCCTGCTACGCGGCCGACCGCACCGGCCACATGATCTTGCAGACGCTGTTCCAGAACTGCGTTCGGCTCGGCATCAACTTCTACAACGAGTTCTACGTGCTCGACCTTGTGATGACGAAGATCGACGGCGTGGACAAGCCGTCTGGAGTCGTCGCCTACGAGCTCGCGACGGGTGAGCTGCACGTCTTCCAGGCGAAGGCGATCATCTTCGCGACCGGCGGCTTCGGCAAGATCTACAAGACCACCTCCAATGCGCACACCCTCACCGGCGACGGCGTCGGCATCATCTGGCGCAAGGGCCTGCCGCTGGAGGACATGGAGTTCTTCCAGTTCCACCCGACTGGCCTGGCCGGCCTCGGCATCCTCCTCACAGAGGGGGCGCGAGGCGAGGGAGCGATCCTCCGCAATGCCTCGGGTGAGCGCTTCATGGAGCGCTACGCCCCCACCATCAAGGACCTGGCACCGCGCGACATCGTTGCCCGCTGCATGGTCCAGGAGGTGGCGGAGGGCCGCGGTGCCGGCCCGCACAAGGACTACGTGCTGCTGGACTGCACCCACCTGGGCGCCGAGGTGCTCGAGACTAAGCTCCCCGACATCACCGAGTTCGCCCGCACCTACCTCGGCGTCGACCCGGTGGTCGAGCCGGTCCCGGTGATGCCGACCGCGCACTATGCGATGGGCGGCATTCCGACCAACGTGAAGGCGGAGGTGCTCTCGGACAACACCACAGTCGTCCCCGGCCTTTACGCCGCCGGTGAGTGCGCCTGCGTCTCGGTGCACGGCTCCAATCGCCTCGGCACCAACTCGCTGCTCGACATCAACGTCTTCGGCAAGCGCAGCGGCAACAACGCCGCGGACTACTCCACAACCGTCGACTTCACTCCCCTACCCGCCGATCCGGCCGGCGCCATTCGGGACATGCTCGCCTCGCTCCGCTCCGCGACCGGCACCGAGCGGATCGCCTCGATCCGCAAGGAGCTGCAGGACGAGATGGATAAGAACGCGCAGGTGTTCCGCACGGACGAATCCCTCGAGGCCGTCACCGGGACCATCCAGCGCCTGCGCGACCGCTTCCGCAACATCTCGGTGCAGGACAAGGGCAAGCGCTTCAACACCGATCTCCTCGAGGCCGTCGAGCTGGGCTTCCTGCTCGATCTGGCCGAGGTCGTGGTCTATTCGGCGCGCAACCGCAAGGAGAGCCGCGGCGGTCACATGCGCGACGACTTCCCCCAGCGTGATGACGAGAATTACATGCAGCACACGATGGCGTACCTCTCCGGTGACGCCCACTCCTCCGACGCCGGTGACCACATCCGGCTCGACTGGAAACCCGTCGTGATCACCCGGTACCAGCCGATGGAGAGGAAGTACTAGCCATGTCGACCGCTACCCTCGAGCAGCCGCCCGCCGCCCCCGCGGCCCCGGAGGCTTTCACCGTCACGTTCATCATTCGCCGCTTCGACCCCGAGGTGGACGCCGAGCCGCGCTGGCAGGACTTCGACGTCGAGATGTACTCCACCGACCGGGTCCTCGACGCCCTGCACCGTATCAAGTGGGATCAGGACGGGTCGTTGACCTTCCGCCGCTCCTGCGCGCACGGTATTTGTGGCTCGGATGCGATGCGGATCAACGGCCGCAACCGCTTGGCCTGCAAGACGCTGATTAAGGATCTCGATATCTCGCAGCCGATCTACATCGAGGCGATCAAGGGACTGCCTCTCGAGAAGGATTTGGTCGTCGATATGGAGCCGTTCTTTGCCTCCTACCGCGAGGTCCAACCGTTCCTGGTCGCCAACACCCCGGCGCCCAAGGGCAAGGAGCGCGTGCAGTCGGTCGCCGACCGTGCCCGCTTCGACGACACCACCAAGTGCATCCTCTGCGCCGCGTGCACCTCGTCGTGCCCGGTGTTCTGGACCGACGGACAGTACTTCGGGCCGGCCGCGATCGTGAACGCCCACCGCTTCATCTTCGACTCGCGCGACGACGCGGGCGGCGCGCGGCTGGACATCCTCAACGACAAGGAGGGCGTGTGGCGCTGCCGCACGACCTTCAACTGCACGGAAGCGTGCCCGCGCGGTATCCAGATCACCCAGGCGATCGCCGAGGTGAAGCAGGCCGTCATCCGCGGCCGCGCCTGACCCGCAGCCCGGGCTGAAGTCCCTCCACAGGCGGCGGAATAGTCGGACTGTCCACGGATGTACGCACGGGGCAGCTGCGCGCGGCGATCGCCCGCGGGTCGCTGACCGGCATCACGCTCCTCGCCGAGGCCGGAGCTTTTCGGCCACCGGATCCGCGGCTCCCTCTCGCGATCACGTCGAGCTCCCGCCCACGAGCGGCGACCCGGCCGGAAGACGTGGTCACCCACTGGAGTCACCGGATCAGCGAGGCACCCTACCGCTCGATCCGAACGACGCGGGAGGAGGCGGTGGGCCACGTCCTCACCTGCCAGCGCATCGAGTTCGCCGTGGCCGTCATCGGCTCCTGCCTTCGCCTGATCAGCCCCGCCGCTCTCGCAGACGTCCTCAGCCGGCTTCCCCGCCGGCTCTCGTGTGTGGCTCGACTCACCGATGCACGCGCCGGATCAGGGCCGGAATCCGTCGCGCGGGTGGGTCTCACGCTCGCCGGGATGGAGTGCGAGTCACAGGTCGAGATCCCCGGCGTCGGCCGGGTCGATCTTGTGATCGACGACTGGGCCGTGATGGAGGTCGACGGCAGGCAGTGGCACGACGATGCGACGTCATTCGAGCGCGACCGGCACCGGGATCGAGGGGGCGGGGCGGGACGCTCAGACCGAGACCGGCTCCGGGAACAGCGCGTCCAGGAGCGACGCCACCCACTGGATCAGCGCGCGGTCGCCCAGCGGCACGCCGTCGAGCACGGGCATCGGTACCACGACGGCATCGGCCTGCTGCAGGTACTTCGCACTCGGGTACATCCGGCGCAGGCGCACCTGGATCGAGTCAGGCAGGTGCGCGGGAGCGACGCGGACGTTCGAGCCCATCGCAACCACGTCGCTGAGGCCCGCCCTCTGCGCGCGCATCCGCAGCCGCGACACCAGGATCAGGTTCTCAACCGCCTCCGGCAGCTCGCCGTAGCGGTCGGTCAGCTCCTCGACCACTAGGTCGATGCTGCCCTCCTTCGCGGTCGGCGAGGACGCGGCCGAGAGCTTCTGGTACGCCTCCAGGCGCAGCCGCTCGCTGTCGACGTACTCCTCGGGGATGCGCGCGTCGACGGGCAGCTCGAGCCGCAGCTCCGTCTGCCCCTCGACGACGTCGCCGCGGAAGGTATCGACAGCCTCGCCGATCATGCGCAGGTACAGGTCGAACCCCACGCCCTGGATATGCCCGGACTGCTCGCCGCCGAGCAGATTGCCCGCGCCACGGATCTCGAGGTCTTTGAGTGCGATCTGCATGCCGCCGCCGAGGTCGGAGTTGGCGGCAAGAGTCTGTAGCCGGTCGTGCGCCGTCTCGCTCAACGGCGTCGTCTCGTCGTAGAGGAGGTAGGCGTAGGCGCGCTCGCGGCCACGGCCCACCCGTCCGCGCAACTGGTGCAACTGCGAGAGCCCGTACTTGTCGGCGCGGTCGACGATCAGTGTGTTCGCGTTCGGGATATCCAGACCGGTCTCGACGATGGTGGTCGAGACGAGCACGTCGAACTTGCGCTCCCAGAAGTCGACGATGATCCGCTCGAGCTGAGCTTCGCTGAGCTTGCCGTGGGCGACGGCGATGCGCGCCTCCGGCACCAGTTCGGCGATCTGCGAGGCAGCACGGTTGATCGTCGAGACCCGATTGTGCACGAAGAACACTTGGCCCTCGCGCAGCAGCTCGCGGCGGATCGCGGCCGAGATCTGCTTCTCGGAGTAGGGGCCGACGAAGGTCAGGATCGGATGGCGCTCTTCGGGTGGAGTAGCGAGAGTCGACATCTCGCGGATGCCGGTCACCGCCATTTCGAGCGTGCGCGGGATCGGCGTCGCGCTCATCGAGAGGATGTCGACGTTCTTCTTTAGCGCCTTGAGCTTGTCCTTGTGCTCGACGCCGAAACGCTGCTCCTCGTCGATCACGAGCAGGCCCAGATCCTTGAAGACGATGGTGTCGCTGAGGAGCCGGTGCGTTGCGATCACCATGTCGACGGTGCCGTCGGCGAGGCCGTCGATCGTCTCCTTCGACTCCTTCGCGCTCTGGAACCGGCTGAGCGCCCGCAGGTGCACGGGGAAGCCTGCGAAGCGCTCCTGGAACGTCTCGAGGTGCTGGCGCACGAGCAGCGTGGTCGGCACGAGCATCGCGACCTGCTTGCCGTCCTGAATCGCCTTGAACGCGGCGCGCACGGCGATCTCGGTCTTACCGAAGCCGACGTCGCCCGAGAGCAGGCGGTCCATCGGGATCGGCCGCTCCATGTCGGCCTTGACCTCGTCGATCACCGTGAGCTGATCGGGGGTCTCGGCGAAGGGGAACGCCTCCTCCAGCTCGCGCTGCCACGGCGTGTCCGGCGGGAACGCGTGCCCGCGCGAGGCCATCCGGGCGGAGTACAGCTTCACCAGCTCGACCGCGATGTCGCGGACCGCTCGCCGTGCCTTGCTCTTGGCCTGCGCCCAGTCGCTCCCGCCCATCTTGCTCAGCGCCGGAGCCTCGCCGCCGACGTAGCGGGAGAGCAGGTCGAGTTGGTCGGTGGGGACGAGCAGCTTGTCGCCGGGGAAGCCGCGCTTGCTGGGCGCGTATTCGAGCACCAGGTACTCGCGGCGAGTCTTCACCGCGTTGCGGCCGCCGCTGGAGACTTCGCGCTGCGAGAGTTCGACGAAACGGCCGATACCGTGCGTGGCGTGCACCACATGGTCGCCGGGGCTGAGCTGCAGTGGATCCACGACGTTCTTGCGGCGCGACGCGAGCTTCTTGACCGCGCGGGAGTCGTAGCCGACGCTGCGGCCGTAGAACTCGGTGTCGGTGACCAGGGCGAGCTTGGCCTCCGCGACCTCGAAGCCGTGGTCGACGGAGGCTTGCACCACGTAGGCGAGACCACCCTCGAGCCCGGCGGGCAGGTCGGCCACGATGCGCGCCGCGACCTCGTGCTCGGCGAGCACCTGATCGGTGCGCTCAACGGTGCCCGTGCCGGGGGCGGTCAGGACGACGGTCCAGCCGTCGGCGAGGCGTGCGCGGACGTGCGCGAGGGCGCCCTCGACGTTCGCCCCGAAACCGGGGACCGGCTCGCCCTCGACGCGGACGGCGAGGATCTCATCGATGCCGAGTTCCTCCGGCAGCACCTCGGCCTCGCCCGCGGCGGGGCCCTGGCGGAACGTGCTCATCGTCCACCACGGGTGATCCGGAGTGTCGGCGCCCGGAGCGCTGAGTGTCACGGAGTCGCGCAGCGCGCCGAGCGAGAGGAATTCACCGGAGGCGAGGTCGATCGGGGCCTCGGCGCCGGCGGTCGCCGCGCTCCACGCCGCCTGCAGGAACTCGCGGTTCGTCTCGGCGAGGCTGATCGCCCGCGTCGCCACGCGCTCGGGTGCGAGGACGGCGACGGCCGCGCCTTCGGGGAGGTAGTGCGAGAGAGGCACCAGTCGTTCCAGCAGCGCGGGCGCCAACGACTCCATGCCCTCGACCGGGATGCCCTCGGCGATCTTCGCGAGTATCGCGGACAAGCTCGGAAATTCGTGGAGCATCTCGCGCGCCCGCTGGCGCACCGCCGGCACGAGCAGCAGCTCGCGGCTCGGGGGAAGGACCACGGAGTCGACCTCGCCCGGGAGCGAGCGCTGATCGGCCACGGAGAAGCCGCGGATGGAGTCGACCTCATCGCCGAAGAAGTCCACCCGGCTCGGGTGCTCGGCCACTGCCGGGAAGACGTCGAGGATGCCGCCGCGCACCGCGAACTCGCCGCGGCGGGTGACCATGTCGACGCGCGCGTAGGCCAGATCGACCAGCTCGGCCGAAATGCGGCCCAGGTCGTACCCGCGCGCACCCTTCACCAGCCGGATCGGCTCGATGTCGGCCAGGTTGTCCGCGACCGGCTGCAGCGCGGCGCGCACCGAGGCGACGACCACGAGCGGCCGCTCCCCCGACCAGTGCTTCATCCGCCGTAGCGCGTCGAGCCGCCGCCCGACGATCTCGGCGCTCGGGCTCAGACGCTCGTGCGGCAGCGTCTCCCACGCGGGGAACTCGACGACGTCCGCGTCCGGAAGCATGCAGCCGAGCGAGGCACGAACGTTCTCGGAGTCGCGCCCCGTAGCCGTGACCACCAGCGCGGCCTGCTGGCGCCCCGCCTCCGCTCGTCGCTCGATCAGCCCCGCGAGCAGAGGAACCCGAAGGCCATCCGCCACCGAGAAATCAGCGTCCCGCACCGCGTACGCCAGCGCATCGTCGAAGGTGGAGGCGCGCGACAGCGCCGAGATGATCTCGTTGAGGGGCACGGCGCCAGTTTACGGCCGCCTGCCCACCGGCCCGCCCGCCCGCCGGCCGCCGGCCCGCCGCTGAGGGAACCCTGGACCGTCGAGGGAACCCGGATCTCCGGGCTCCCTGAACGGTCCGGGGTTCCCTCAGTGGTGGGGTGGGCGCGGGTGGGTTAGGGGAGGGTGTGGTACCGGAGTTGGGCGGCCGCTAGGCCGGAGGTGGCGATGAGGTCGACGGCGTCGGCAGCGTCGGACACCAGGATCGGCAGGGCCTCGCGCTCGGGAGCGGCGAAGTCCTTGAGCACGAAGTCGGCGGCCAGCTGGCGGCCCGGCGGGCGTCCGATGCCGACTCGCACGCGCAAGAACTCGGCTCCTCCGGTCGCGGCGAGGATGTCGCGGATGCCGTTGTGGCCCCCGTGACCGCCGCCCTGCTTCAGCCGCAGAGTGTCGAACGGGATGTCGAGCTCGTCGTGCACCACGATCAGGTGCGACGGGTCGATCGAGAAGAAGTCGAGCAGCTGCGCAGTCGGCCCGCCCGAGAGGTTCATGAAGCTGTTGGGCTTGCCCAGCACGAGCTTCGGTCCCCCGGGGCGGAGGAAGCCTTCGGCGACGACGGCGTTCGCGCGGTTGTGTCGGCGGAACGAGCCGCCAATCCGCGTCGCGAGCTCGTCGAGCACCATCTGGCCGACGTTGTGCCGGTTGCGTGCGTACTGCGCGCCCGGGTTGCCCAGTCCGACGACCAGCCAGGTGTCACCCATCTCGTTCCTCTTCCTCGAGCGGAGTGATCCCCGCCGGACGCGGAACGGGCCCGCCGCGGCTGCGAGCGGGCCCGTTCTCGGGATGGCGCGGACTACTCCGCGTTCTCGGCGACGACGTCGCCCGAGGCCGGAGTCTCGTCGTCCGCACCCAGGTCCTGCTCGACCTCGGCGGTGACGTTGACGATGAGGATCTCGGGGTCGGTGACCAGCGTCGCACCCTCGGGGAGCGTGACGTCGGCGGCGGAGATCTGCGTGCCGGCCTCGAGGCCCTGGACGGAGACGACGACGCTCTGCGGAATGCGCGTGGCATCGACCTCGAGCGAGAGGGTGTTCGACTCGATCGAGACGAGGGTGCCGGGAGCGGCGTCGCCCTCGATGTGCACGGGAATGTCGACCTCGACCTTCTCGCCCTTGTTGATGACGACGAGGTCGATGTGCTCGATGATCTGACGCACCGGGTCGCGCTGGATGTCCTTCACCAGCGTGGTCTGCGCCGCGCCCTCGATGTCGAGTTCGAGGATCGCGTTCGCCTTACGGGTAAGCAGGAGCACCTGGTGGCCCGGGAGGGTGAGGTGCTGGGGCTCGGTGCCGTGGCCGTAGAGGACCGCGGGGATCTTGTCCTGCGCGCGGATCTTGCGGGCGGCGCCCTTGCCGAACGAGGTACGGACCTCGACGACGACCTTATTGCTCAGTTCAGCCATGATGTTCTCCTTGGGCGGCGCCCAGCGCCACCGGATCGGGTCGTGGCCTGCGGCCACGGACGGTGTGTCGACTCGAACGCAGCTCAGCGTGAGGAGAAGTCCGTGGCGCCCCGTGGGGGCCTCGCCTGCTTCCACCGCGTCGATCACGGATGCACATGCATCCCTCGCCGAAGTTCAGCTGCCTACCTTACCCGGCACGGCGCCAGCCCGCCAGCACGCGGCCCCTTGCCGGGCTCGAGACCTCAAGCCCCGGCCAACTGGCTAGCGTACCGGTATGACGAGCGACGACTTCGGCTCCTACGTCGAGAAGAACGGCTTCCACCGCGACACGAACTACATCCCGACACGGATCACCGCCGACGGCCGCGACGGGTATCCGGTGGAGGCGGGGCGGTACCGCCTCGTGGTATCCCGCGCCTGCCCGTGGGCGAACCGTGCCGTGATCGTGCGCCGTCTGCTCGGGCTGGAGGACGCTCTCTCGATGGGCATCTGCGGGCCGACGCACGACAAGCGCAGCTGGACCTTCGACCTCGATCCGGGCGGTGTGGACCCCGTGCTGGGCATCCCGCGGCTCCAGGACGCGTTCTTCGCCCGGTTCCCCGACTACCCGCGCGGGATCACCGTGCCCGCCCTCGTGGACATCCCGAGCGGCCAGGTCGTCACCAACGACTACCCGGTGATGACGCTCGATTTCTCGACCGAGTGGACCGCCTTCCACCGCGACGGCGCCCCCGACCTCTATCCAGAGGAGCACCGCGACGAGATCGACGAGGTCGCAGAGTTGGTCTTCCACGACGTCAATAACGGCGTTTACAAGTGCGGCTTCGCCGGCTCGCAGCGCTCCTACGAGCGGGCCTACGACCGCCTCTGGGCGCGCCTGGACTGGCTGGAGGAGCGGCTGAGCACCCGCCGCTACCTGGTGGGCGGCACCATCACCGAGGCCGACGTCCGCCTCTTCACCACGCTCGCTCGCTTCGACGCGGTCTACTACAGCCACTTCAAGGCCAACCGAAACCTACTTTCGGCGATGCCCGCGCTCTGGGCTTACGCCCGCGACCTGTTCTCGACTACGGGCTTCGGCGACACCATCGACTTCAGCCACATCAAGTCGCACTACTACGAGGTGCAGCGCGACATCAATCCGACCGGCGTCGTGCCCAAGGGGCCCGACCTCTCCGGCTGGCTGGTCCCCTCCGGCCGAGAGGAGCTCGGCGGGCGTCCGTTCGGCGACGGCACTCCCCCACCGCCACCGATCCCGAGCGAGCGCGTCCCCGCCGGGCACGGAGCCTGAGCGGGCACGGAGCCTGAGCGGGCACGGGGCCTGAGCGGGGCGGAGTCATCGGCCCGCGCGGTCCCCACCCTCGCCGTCACTCGATCGGAACCAGCACCGTCAGAGCCTCCTCAAGTGCTCCTGGGTCTGCCGAGCTGTTGTCGATCGTGACGTGCCTGGCACCGAGCCATCGGCAGTCCGCGGCCCGCGCTGCCCGCCAGAATTCGTCCCAGTGAGTGATCTTCCAGGCGTCGCGGTCGTAGCCCCGGCCGATCACTCGCTCGCGCATCCGCGCGCGGTCGGCGGTAACGTGGACGACCACGATCTCGGTACTGGGTGGCCAGTCGAACTCCCGAGCGGCCTTCTCGAGGAAGTCCTCCTGCGGGAAGAAGCGGACGAACGGAGCGTCGAGGACGATCGGGGTGCCCAGGCGGAGGTTGTCACCGGCGAGGCGAAGCAACGTGCGGTACTCCACCTCGAGCACATGGTCCTGGTAGTACACGTTGTCGTCGCGCGTCTGGGGGTCTGTGCCGGCGAGGCGGAGTAGCGACTCCGTGAAGAGGGTGGCGACGGAATCCTTATCGACGTAGGCGGCGCGGAGTCGGCTCGCGAGTCGTGTGCTCACCGTGGATTTGCCCGAGCCGGCCGGTCCGATGACGATATAGAGCCGGCCGGACGTGAATCCATCGGCACGGGCGAGGCGCGGGCTCGGTAGCGGCTCGGCCACGCCCTCAGGAGGCACTGGTCGACCGATCCTTCACGAAAAATCCATAGGACACGGCGCCGACGAGCAACAGGACTCCACCGACGAGGAACACCACGGTGTAGTCACCACCGGTCGCCGTGAGGATCGCCCCTGTCACTACGGGCGCGACCGCCGCGCCGATGAAGCCGCCGAAGTTCTGGATGGCGCCGAGCGAGGCGACCTGCCGAGGCGGCGCGAGATCGGAGGCGAGCGTCCACAGGCAACCGATCGGCACCTGCGAGGCGAAGTAGCCGAGCGAGAGCAGCGCGATCGCGAGGGGCGTGCTGTCGACATACGCGAGCGGAAGCACCGCGGCCGACGCGAGCAGCGCGCCTGCGACGATCGGGATCTTGCGCGAGAGGACGGTCGACATCCCCCGGCGGATGAGGCGGGTCGAGAGCCAGCCGCCGAAGAGGACCCCCACGATCCCGCAGAGAAAGGGAAGGGCGGCGACTCCGCCGCTCTCGGCGAGACTGAAACCGCGAGCGGTCTGCAGATAACTCGGCAGCCAGGTGAGGTAGACCCACACGGTAGAGAAGATGCCGAAGGCGCCGATCACCATGAACCAGGTATTCGGCTGCGCCAGGAGCGAGCCCCAGCCCACCTTCTCGGCGGAGGCGGAGACTCGCGCCCGGGCCGCGTCCCCCGCGATCATCGCGTGTTCTCGGAGCGTCGGATCGCGGTAGATCCGCAGCCACACCACCGCGATGACGATGCCGAGAGCACCGACGACGAGGAACATCCCTCGCCAGCTCATCGTGACCAGGAGCAGCGTCAACACCGGCGGCGCTATCGCATTGGCGATCTGCGAGCCGGTGTTGACGAGCGACAAGGGCAGAGCCCGTTCGGACCGCGCGAACCAGCGTTCGTTGACCGCGAGCGCCGAGGTGAAGAACGGCGACTCGGCGATCCCGAGAGCGACCCGCGCCGCGTAGAGCGCGCCGAAGGAGCCGGCGGCCGCGGTGACCATCGAGACGAGCGACCACGCTCCCGCGGCAAACGCAAACATCCGCTTCGGACCGAGCTTGTCGACGAGGTACCCCGCCGGGAGGTTCGCGATCGCATACGGCCAGGAGAATGCCGAGAGGAGCAGACCCATGTGCAGGGCATCCAGCTCGAACTCCTGGGCGATCGTCGTGTTCGCGACGCTCAGTGTGCTCCGATCGAGGTAGTTGACGACTCCGCCGAGCACGAGAAAGCCGACGAGGAACCAGCGAATGCGGATGCTTTTCCTCTCGGCGGGATCAAGGGCGGGTCGGGCGGCACTCTCAGTCATCTGTCGATCACTCCTTCGTGTTTGTGGGCGGGCGGCGGGCTGTGGGGAGCAGGGGAGTCACCCCGGTCGGAGGCGCACGGCCAAACCGGCGGACCAAACCGGCGGACCGGGAGCAGAGGCGGTCGGCTTAGGACCGGGCGGCGGCGATGGCCGCGAGGATCTCCTCGGACGCTCGTGTCACATGACCGAGGTCCCCATCGAGACGCGCGGCCCGGGTGACGAAGCTGCCGACTCCGACCGCCGTCGCCCCCGCGGCGAACCACGCGCGGACGTTCTGCGAAGTGGCGCCGCCCGCAGGCAGGATCGGCGCCTGCGGCAGAGGCGCGAGTAACGCCCTGACGTAGTCCGGCCCGGCCGGTGCGGTGGGGAAGAGTTTGACGATGTCGGCCCCCGCCTCCAGCGTCTGCACGACCTCGGTCGGGGTGAACGCTCCGCTGATCGTGACGATCTGATAGCGGTTCGCGGTGCGGATCATCGCGGGGTCGAGGTTCGGGCTGACGAGGATGCTTGCGCCGGCCTGGATGGCGGCGAAGGCCGCCTGGGCGTCGAGGACAGTGCCCGCTCCGATGGCGATGCCCTTCTGGGCGTATTGGGCCGAGAGGATGCTGATCACCTCGAGAGCGCCGGGAAAGGAGAGCGTGATTTCAAGGGCGCGGAAGCCGCCGGAGACCGCGGCGCGGGAGACGGCGAGCGCCTCCTTCGCACTCTCGGGTCGGACGATCAGCATGGCGCCGGTCTGGACGATGGTCGTGAGGACTTTCTGTTTGCTTAACATCGAGGCACACGGTAGCCCGAATCATCACAGAGCACCATACTTGTATGCAGATCGGCGCAGGATCGCCTCTACAGTGGTCACGATGACTGTCTCGCCCCCGCTCATCCCCGAGCAGCGCCACCAGGAGATCCTGCGTCTGCTGCGCAGCGCCGGAGTCCTCAGCATCCGCCACCTCGGCGAGCGTTTGAACGTGTCGCACATGACCGTTCGGCGCGACATCGCGACGCTCGAGGAGTCAGGCCGCGTCGTCCCGGTGCAGGGCGGAGTGCGGCTCAGCGGCGCTCTCGGATCGGAGCCGCCGCGCGAGCGAGGCTCGCGGGTCAACCTTGAGCTGCCCCGCAAGCAGGCCATTGGACGGCGGGCCGCAGAGCTCGTCGAGGATGACATGGTGGTCTTCCTCGATGCGGGGACGACCTGTGAAGCGATCGTGCCGTTCCTCCTCGACCGACGCGGCCTGACCGTGGTCACGAACGACTTCTTCACGGTGCTGGCGCTGCTGCCACACCCCGAGATCACGACGATTCATACGGGCGGAGTCGTCGATTCCTCCAGCGGATCCGCCAGCGGCCCGCTCGCCGCAGCGACCGTGGCTGGGCTCGGTCTCGACCTGTCCTTCGTCAGCACCGGCGCCTGGGATCTCCTCCACGGCGTGACCACTCCCGAGACCGACAAGGTGGTGCTCAAGCACGCTGCGCGAGAGGCGGCCGCGTCCTGCATCCTCGTGGCCGACAGCACGAAGTTCGGTCTCTTCGAGCGCTTCAAGGCGCTTCCGCTGGAGGTGCTCGACGGGATCGTCAGCGACTGCGGCCTGCCGGAGGAGAGCCGGACCTCTGCGCTGGAATGCGGCCTCGAACTCGCTCTCGCCGAGTTCTGACCGCGGCGGTCGGCCGCCTGCGCCCGGGCCCGATCCGCACGGCCGTGCGCCCGCTCGGCGACCGATGTGCAGATCCTCGGCACAGGGACTCCGGGCGCCCCAGAACGGCCGGGGCTAGCCTGGGAACGCCCCTGAACGCGAACGTCGAGGAGAACCGTGTCTGACAAGCCCACCGCCACAGCCAACATCGGAGTCGTCGGTCTGGCGGTGATGGGCTCGAACCTCGCGCGCAACCTCGCCAGCCGCGAGGGCAACACCGTCGCGGTCTTCAACCGCTCCTACGGCCGCACAGAGACCCTCATCGCCGAGCACCCGGAGGCGGGCTTCGTCGCCTCGGAGACAATCGAGGACTTCGCCGCCTCCCTCGCCACTCCGCGCACCGCGATCATCATGGTCCAGGCCGGCCGCGGCACCGACGCCGTGATCGAGCAGTTGACTCGGGTCTTCGAGCCCGGCGACATCATCGTCGACGGCGGCAACGCTCTCTTCACGGACACCATCCGCCGCGAGAAGGCCGTCCGCGAAACCGGCATCCACTTCGTCGGCACCGGCATCTCCGGCGGCGAGGAGGGCGCGCTCAAGGGCCCCTCGATCATGCCCGGCGGCTCGGTGGAGTCGTACCGGACCCTCGGGCCGATCCTCTCCTCGATCGCCGCGGTCGCTGAGGGTGAGCCGTGCGTCACCCACATCGGCACCGATGGCGCCGGCCACTTCGTCAAGATGATCCACAACGGCATCGAATACGCGGACATGCAGCTCATCGCCGAGGCATATGACCTGCTACGCACCGTCGGTGGTCACGAACCCGCCGCCATTGCCGAGGTCTTCGACGCCTGGAACAAGGGCGACCTCGAGTCGTACCTCATCGAAATCACCGCCGAGGTGCTTCGCCAGGTCGACGCCGACACCGGGAAGCCCTTCCTCGACATCGTCCTCGACCAGGCCGGCTCCAAGGGCACCGGTGTCTGGACCGTGCAGAACGCGCTCGACCTCGGCGTCCCCGTCGGCGGCATCGCCGAGGCCGTCTTCGCTCGCGCCGTCTCCTCGCACCCGGAGCAGCGCGAAGCCGTCCAGGCGCGCATCACGTCGCGTCCGACCCCGGTCGAGAAGTACGAGGGCTTCGAGGACGACGTGCGCGCCGCGCTCTACGCCTCCAAGGTCGTGGCCTACTCGCAGGGCTTCGACGCGATCATCGCGGGCGCCGAGAAGTACGGCTGGGAGATTGACAAGGGCGCCGTCGCCACAATCTGGCGCGCGGGCTGCATTATCCGCGCGCAGTTCCTCAACCGGATCGTGGACGCCTACGACGAGAACGCCGGCATCACGACCCTGCTCGAGGACCCGTACTTCGCCGAGGCTGTCGCGAACGGCGAGGCAGCCTGGCGCCGCATCGTCTCGACCGCCGCGCTCTCGGGTGTGCCGATCCCCGGCTTCGGCGCCGCGCTGTCCTACTACGACTCGCTCGCCTCGAAGCGCCTCCCGGCGGCTCTCGTCCAGGGCCAGCGTGACTTTTTCGGCGCGCACACCTACCAGCGGGTCGACAAGGAGGGCACCTTCCACACGCTGTGGTCGGGCGATCGCACCGAGGTCGAGCAGGATCCCTCCACGCACTGACCTCGCGGCGCACAGCGCAAGCGCCTCCGCATGTCGGATCCACGGATCCCGCCTGCCGGGGCGCCTTCCGCGTGAGCGGGCCGTCGCGTCACCTCCGGAAGGCACGGGCGATCAGCAGCCCCGCCAGGAGGATCGCCGCGGCGGCCGCGGTCGGGGCGGCGGACGATGCTGCCGCGGGCACTCCTGTTCGGCGGTCACGGACGGCGAAGCGGGCGGGGATCTCCCCCGCGTCGGTTAACCGCACCAGAGCGGAGGCGCCCTGCCGGCCGAGCCCGAGCAGGGCGGCGAGAACCGCGGCAATCGCGACCAGCGCGGCGAGGGCGAGGGTCGTTTGCGAGCGGAGGGGCACGCGCTCACCGTAGGGCGTGCGACCGGCAGGAGAAGCGGGCGCTCGACCGGCAGGAGGGGTCAGGCGTCGCCGTCGAACATCGACGTGACGGAGCCGTCGTCGAAGACCTCGTGGATGGCCCGGGCGAGCAGCGGGGCGATGGGCAGGACCGTCAGGCGGTCCCACTTCTTCTCCTCCGGCAGCGGCAGCGTGTCGGTGACGACGACCGAATCGATGAACCCGGAGCTCAGCAGCTCGACCGCAGGGTCGGAGAACACGGCGTGAGTGGCCGCGACGACGACGCCGATCGCGCCAGCCTTCTTCAGCGCCTCCGCCGCCTTAGCGATGGTGCGGCCGGTGTCGATGAGGTCGTCAACGAGCAGGCAGACGCGGCCCTCCACCTCTCCGACGATCTCGTGCACCGAGACCTGGTTCGCGACCTTGGGGTCGCGGCGCTTGTGGATGATCGCGAGCGGGACACCGAGCTTGTCGCTCCAAATGTCGGCGACGCGGACGCGACCCATGTCGGGCGAGACGATGGTGAGGGTCGAGGGGTCGAGCTTCTCGCGGAAGTGCTCGAGCAGGACCGGCATCGCGAAGAGGTGGTCGACGGGGCCGTCGAAGAAGCCCTGGATCTGCGCCGCGTGCAGGTCGACCGACATGATCCGGTCGGCTCCGGCCGCCTTGAACAGGTCGGCGACGAGGCGGGCCGAGATCGGCTCGCGCCCACGACCCTTCTTGTCCTGGCGGGCGTAGGGGTAGAACGGGGCGACCACGGTGATCCGCTTGGCGGAGGCGCGCTTGAGCGCGTCGACCATGATCAGCTGCTCCATCAGCCACTCATTGATGGGCGACGTGTGCGACTGGAGGACGAACACGTCGCCTCCGCGCACGGACTCGCCGTAGCGGACGTAGAGCTCGCCGTTGGCGAAGGTGCGTCCCTCGGTCGTGACGAGCTCGGTCCCGAGCTCATCGGCGACCGCTTCCGCCAGTGCCGGATGCGCCCTCCCCGAGACGAGGACCAGGCTCTTCGTATTACTGGCGGTGATGCCGCTCACTGTGCTCCGCTTTCTGGGGTGCTCGCCTGGTCGGATCCGAGGGGGTCCGACGCCAGGGCCGCCTCGGCGGCGTCAGCCGCTGCGGTTCCCGGACGGTGGGTCTGCACCCACCCGGCCATGTTGCGCTGCGGAGCGACGGTGATGCCGAGGGCCCCGGCGGGGATGTCCTTGCGGATGACCGTGCCGGCGCCCGTGTACGCTCCGTCACCGATTCTAACGGGGGCGACGAAGACGTTATGCGACCCCGCCCGCACATGCGAACCGACCACCGAGGACGCCTTTTTCACGCCGTCATAGTTCGCGAAGATCGAGCCGGCGCCGATGTTCGAGTCCTCGCCGATCACGGCGTCGCCGACGTAGGAGAGGTGCGGCACCTTCGATCCCTCGCCGATCGTGGCGTTCTTGGTCTCGACGTAGGTGCCGATCTTGCCGCGGGCGCCGAGCACGGTGCCGGGGCGCAGGAACGAGAACGGGCCGACCTGGGCCTGCGCGCCGATCACGGCGAGCGTCGCGTCCGAGCGCTTCACGACCGCGTCCTCGCCGACCTCGCAGGAGTCGAGCGTCGTGTCGGGGCCGATGACCGCGCCCGTGGCGATGACCGTCGGGCCCTTAATCTGGGTGCCGGGGAGGATCTCGACATCCGGGGCGAGCACCGCGTCCACGTCGATCCAGGTTGTCGCCGGGTCCTGGATCGTGACGCCCTCGAGCTGCCAGCGGCGCACGATGCGTGCATTGAGCTCCAGCGCCGCGTCCGCGAGTTGGGCACGGTCGTTGATGCCTGCGACGAGCCAGCGGTCCTGCACGGGAACGGCCTCGATCGCGCGGCCGACGGCCTTGAGCGCGGCGGCGGCGTCGGTGAGGTACTTCTCGCGCTGCGCGTTCTCGGTGCCGATCGCGCCGATCACCGAACGGAGCGCGGCGGCGTCGAAGGCGTAGACACCCGCGTTGATCTCGGTGAGGGCCAGCTCGTCGACGCTCGCGTCCTTCTGCTCCACGATCGAGGCGAAGGCCCCGTCACCCCCGCGGACGATCCGGCCGAAGCCGGTCGGGTCCTCGAGCACGCAGGAGAGCATCGTGAGCGCGTTCGCCGCGTCGAGGTGCTCGTCGACCAGGCGGCGCAGCGTCGGCGCGTCGAGCAACGGGACATCGGCGCTGAGCACGACGACAGTGCCGGCGAAGGACTCCGGAAGCGCCGCGAGCCCCTGCTCGAGCGCGCGGCCGGTGCCCGGAGTGTCGTCCTGATCGACGACCAGCGCGGCGGGCGTGTGGTCAAGGACCGCCTCGGCGACCCGGTCGCGCTCGTGGCGCACCACGGTCACCACATGCGCCGCGTCGAGCGAGGCGGCGGTGTCGAGCACATGCCCGAGCAGCGGCCGCCCGGCGAGTCGGTGCAGGACCTTCGGCGTGCGGGACTTCATGCGGGTGCCCTGGCCTGCCGCCAGGATCACGACGGCGAGCGTACTGTCTGCCATGATTCGTTCTCCTCCGTGAGCGCTCCGGCCGACCGCTAAAGATCGTCGGCAACCCTCAGAACTGCATCCGCGATCGGATTGGCGACTCGTCTCAAACGGACAGCCGACAGGTTCCCGGACACGTCCCGGGGCCTCGGACTGGCTGCGCGCCGCCGATCACGCTACCGGAACCGACAGCGAGCCGTCCCGGTTGCGGCGCCTCGCCGGTCTGGCGGCCCCCTCAGACCCGCCGCAGCCCAAGGGATCCCGGTCCTCTCGCAACCGTAGCTCAATCCCGATGACTCTTTCCCTCGGACGGTTCGACGAGTCGCCTCAACTCTCCAACCAGACAGCGAATGTGTCACGGTTAACTCCGGCTCGCCCAGGTCGTAAGTGCCTGTTTTTGGAGCGAAGTCCTGAGACGTACGACCAGAGCGTGTCGCCGTCTACACAGTGTGCGCACTATGCGGTCAGCAGCAGCCCCCAAGTAGTCGCAGTGTGAACCTGTATGCCGCTCGGCTCCCCTGCGAGGAGAGCGGCCGGGCCGGCGTCATCCGTGAAAAACACGGCCTTGATATTCCGACTGTGGATGATGGCAAGATTCTCTGCCACGCCGAGATTCTTCGTCGGAGCGTCGCCGGGTCGCGACAATTTCTTTCGGTAGACGGTGGTCACACTATGCTCCCGGGATTCTCGGGGAATAGCGGTTCGCCAAAGAGATCTGGCGCATCCTTCAGATCCTCGAGATCCGGCTCCGATGAGGACATCCGACATTCGTGAGCGACGGTTGCACACCAGGCGGGATGGCCAAGCAGTCGACGAAGGAGGTCCATTCGATGAAGGTAGGCGAAGGTGATCAGAACTGTGTTGTCAGGCAAAAGCCACACCAGGCCAACGCGCGCGACAGTCGTCGAGCCGTGGGGACGACCAGCCGAACGACGTCGTGCAAACGCCGCTCCGCCACCAGGATTCGAAC
Organism: Rathayibacter rathayi; assembly: GCF_004011095.1. Lineage (GTDB taxonomy): Bacteria > Actinomycetota > Actinomycetes > Actinomycetales > Microbacteriaceae > Rathayibacter > Rathayibacter rathayi. Next base: position 1,981,048 of record NZ_CP028129.1, read on the forward strand.
CTGGACCGGACAGCTCCAAAGGCTGCCGTGCTGCCGTTACACCATGGCGGACCGCGCTCGCGCGCGCCGTCTATCCTGCCATCCCCGAGGCCCGGGCTCCGCCTCGGGGCGCCCGCCTCCCCCGCCCCGGCGTCCCCCGAGCAGCTCAACCACCAGAATGGACGGGTGAGTGCGAATGACGAGGTCGACGGGATCGTCGACGCCTGGGTCCGCGAGCGGCCCGATCTCGACTTCACGCCGCTCCAGGTCTTCTCGCGGATGCGCCGGCTAGCCAAGCAGCTCGAGCGCGCGCGCAGCATCGCCTTCGGTCGCTCGGAGCTGGAGACGTGGGAGTTCGACGTGCTCTCGGCGCTACGCCGCGCCGGCGCTCCCTACCGGATGAGCCCGAAGCAGCTCCTCCAGGCGACGATGGTCACCAGCGGCACCATGACCAATCGCATCGACCGGCTGGTCGAGCGGGACCTGGTCGAGCGCCTGGACGACCCGAACGACGGACGGGGCGTGCTGGTGCAGATGACGCCGTCAGGGCTCGCCCGCGTCGATGCGGCGATCACCCGCCTGGTCGACGCGGAGCAGGAGCTGCTCGGCGCGCTCACCCACGCGCAGCAGGAGCGCCTGGCGCAGCTGCTCCGCAAGCTCTCGCTCGACTTCGGCTGAGCGCGCCGCCCGCCGCACCCGCACCGGAAACTCCGAAGTCGCGGTCGTCGGCCGCACGTCCCGTGACGTCCGAGTAGTCGAGCAGCCGGGCGGGCCCGGGCTCAGCCCTCCAGCTGCTCCGAGAGCTCCAGCCAGCGCAGCTCGAGTTCGGCCGTCTCGTCCTCGTAGGCGCGGAGGCTCGCGTTCAGCGCCAGGATGCCGTCGTAGTCGTCCTGGTCGTGGGTCGCCATCTTCTCGTGCACGGTCTTTGTCAGCTGAGTCAGCTTGTGCAGGCGCCGGTCGATGGCCGACACCTCCTTCTCGGCGGTGCGGCGCTCGGCCCCCGCCAGACCGCTCGGCGCCGGCGCGGAGGAGCCGGAGGACGCCGGCGCGGGCGCCCCCTTCTGGAGCGCACGGCGAAGGTCGAGGTACTGCTCGACCCCGCCGGGCAGGTGCCGGAACGCGCCATCCATCACGGCGTACTGCTGATCGGTGACGCGCTCGAGCAGGTAGCGGTCGTGCGAGACGACGAGCAGCGTGCCCGGCCAGGAGTCGAGCAGGTCCTCGATGGCGGCGAGCATGTCGGTGTCGAGGTCGTTGGTCGGCTCATCGAGAATCAGGACGTTGGGCTCGCTCAGCAGGATAAGCAGGAGCTGGAGCCGCCGCCGCTGCCCGCCGGAGAGGTCCTTCACCGGCGTCGAGAGCTGTGCGCTCGAGAAGCCGAGCCGCTCGAGCAGCTGGCCCGGCGTCATCTCCTTGCCGCCGATGGAGTAGCTGGTGCGCTGCTCCGCGATGATCTCGCGGACCGGCTGGTGCTGCACCTCCGTCAGCTCACGCAGCTGCTGGTCGAGGATCGCGACGCGCACGGTGGTGCCCCGCTTGACCCGGCCGCTCGTCGGCTCCACGCTGCCCGCGACCAGACCCAGGAGGGTGGACTTCCCGGCGCCGTTCACGCCCAGGATGCCGGTGCGCTCACCGGGCGCGATCCGCCACTCGATGCGGTTGAGGACGGTCCGCTCGCCGTAGCGGACGGTAACGTCGAGCAAGTCAACGACGTCCTTGCCCAGGCGCGAGACGGCGAGCTGCGAGAGCGAGACCGAGTCGCGCACCGGAGGTTCGTCCTCGATCAGCTGGTTCGCGGCGTCGATCCGGAACTTGGGCTTGGCGGTGCGCGCCGGCGCTCCGCGGCGGAGCCAGGCGAGTTCCTTCTTCATCAGGTTCTGGCGCTTGGCCTCCATCGTCGAGGCCATCCGGTCGCGCTCGACGCGCTGGAGGATGTAGGCCGCGTAGCCACCCTCGAAGGGCTCGACCAGGCGGTCGTGCACCTCCCAGGTGGCGGTGCAGATCTCGTCAAGGAACCACCGGTCGTGAGTGACGACGGCGAGCCCGCCCGAAGAGGTGGCCCAGCGGCGCTTGAGATGCTCGGCGAGCCAGGCGATGCCCTCGACGTCGAGGTGGTTGGTGGGCTCATCGAGGAAGACGACGTCCCAGTCGCCGACGAGCAGCTTCGCCAGGGCGACACGGCGACGCTGACCACCCGAGAGGGAGCCGATAACCCCGTCCCAGGGGACATCGCGGAGCAGACCCGCGATCACGTCGCGGGTGCGCGCGTCGCCGGCCCACTCGTGCTCCTGCAGGCCGCCGACAACGGCTTGCGCGACGGTCAGATCCTCATCGACCGTGTCGGCCTGGTCGAGCATCCCGAGCGTGACGCCGCGGCGGTGCGTGACGCGGCCGCTGTCCGGCTCGATGCGCTGCGCGAGCAGGCGCAGGAGGGTCGACTTGCCGTCGCCGTTGCGGCCGACGATCCCGATGCGGTCGCCCTCCTCGATCCCCAGGGAGACTTCGTCGAAGATCACGCGCGTGGGGTACTCGAGTCGCAGCGCCTCGGCGCCCAGCAGATGTGCCATAGGGATCCAGCCTAGGCGGTGCCGCCTGTGCCACCGCCCGCGCTCCACGAGTTGCGCAGGCCTGACCCGCGCAGGCGCGGACCTGTCGGGGTGCCGAGTGTCAGGTCACGGGTTTCGGCTTCGAGACCGAGACCGAGCGGCGGTGCAGGCCCGTTGCGCCGTCGGGCGCGGGCGGGCGCTCGACCGTGGTCTGCACCGCGCCGTCGGCGTCGGTCGCGCGCACGGTGACGACATGGTCGCCGACGGTCGCGTCCCACTCCAAGACCCACTGGATCCATGTGTCGGCCGTCACCTGCTCGGCGAGCCGAGCCTCCTGCCACGCGCCGCCGTCGATCTGCACCTCGACCTTCGCAATGCCGGTGTGGGGAGCCCAGGCGACTCCCGCGACGGCGACCATGCCCTCCTCGACCAGCTGTCCCTTCCGCGGAACATCGATCCGCGACTCGATCTTGATGGGGCCGCGCTCGGTCCAGCCGCGGGTCGACCAGTAGGCCAGATCCTTCGCGAAAGTGGTCACCGTGAGCTCGACGACCCACTTCGTCGCCGACACGTACCCGTAGAGGCCGGGGACCACCATGCGCACGGGGAAGCCGTGCTCGACCGGCAGCGGTTCGCCGTTCATCCCCACGGCCATCAGGCTCGCGCGGTTCTCGTCCTGCAGCACGTCGAGCGGGCTGGAGGCGGTGAATCCGTCGATGCTCCGCGAGAGCACCATGTCGGCGCCGGCGGTCGGCCGCGCCCGGGCGAGGAGCTCCCGGATCGGGTAGCCCAGCCAGAGCGCCGTGCCGATCAGATCGCCGCCGACCTCGTTCGACACACAGGACAGAGTGATCAGGTGCTCCTCGAGCGGCAGCGCGAGCAGCTCGTCCCAGGTAATTTCGATCTCCTCCTCGACCATGCCGGTGATCTTCAGCGACCAGTTGGCGGGCTCGATCGAGGGCACCGAGAGCGCGGTGTCGATGCGGTAAAACGAGGCGTTCGGAGTGATGTAGGGGCTGAGGCCCTCGACATCGTCGAGCACGGCGCTGGCGGGGACCGCGGCGACCGCCGATGCGGGAGCGGGCAGCGAGACGGCCTCACGCACGGCGGTGACGGCGGCGGAGGCGGAGGTCAGGAAGCGGGCGCCGATGCCGGCCGCGAGCGCCGTGACTCCCGCGATGCCAACCAGGCGCAGGAACGACCGGCGATCAGGAGTACCGCTTCCCGGCTCCTCCTGCCAGCCGCGGAGGCGGACAGAGGCCGAGCGGAGCACGCCGGCTCCGGCCACCATGCCGACGATGCTCGGCACGGCATCGAGGCCGGAGGAGCCCTCCCTGCTCACCGCGGCGAACGCACCGGCGCCCGCGACAACGGCCAGCAGCAGCAGGCCCAACGGCGGGCGACGGTACTCCAGCAGCCCGGCCCCGACCGCAAGGACTGCGATCGCAATCCCGATCGAGACCAGGAGTACGAGTTTATCGCCGGTCCCGAAGAGGGCGATGACGGTGTCCTTCACGGCGGGCGGAACGATGTCGATGACGAACCCGCCGACCGCGACCAGCGGACTGCCCCCAGCTCCGGTGAATACCGCGACGACCTCGGCAACAGCCAGGGAGACGACGGCGGCCACGATCCCCGAAAGAATCGCGAAGAGGGTGGTGCGTCGGCGGGACATGAGCGGCACTCTAAGCCACGCGGGCGGGACTTCTCTGCAGGGTGCCTGCGGGAGGGGTAGGGGAGGGCGCGGGAGGGGCGCGGGGGTGCCTGCAAGAGGGGTGGGGGTGCTGCGGGCCGCACTCGAACGTGCTTGGCAGGGCGCTTGATCGGCAGGGAGACGTGTGATTTGCAGGGGAAGGTGCGATTCGCAGGACCCGAGGTGCGATTCGCAGGGGAAGGTGCGATTCGCAGGGGATTCGTGCGAAGGCGGCGATCCTGCCGCGGAACGGGCGACGACGAGGTCGGATCCCCTGCACATCGGACGAAATCCTGCACATCGGACGAAATCCTGCACATCGGATGGAATCCTGCACATCGGACGGAGACCTGCACATCGGACGCAATCCTGCACATCGGACGGCGGAGCCAGCCCCCGGCGCGCCTAGGACGAGAGCACGCGCGCTCCGTGCACGGGCCCCGTGACCCGCACAGCGCGAAGACGCGCAGAACTCAGCTCCAGCTGCAGGTCGAGGGCGGCGTCAGCGTTCGACGCGAGGAACGCCACGGTCGGACCCGAGCCCGAGACGAGGCCGCCGAGCGCGCCGCGTCCCTCGCCGAGCTCGAGGATGCGGGCGAGCCCGGGCTGCAGGTGCAGCGCCGGTGCCTGCAGGTCGTTGTGCATCGCGTCGGCGAGCATCGCGGCGTCGCCGGCGCGGAGGGCCTGCAACACGTTCGGGTCGATGATCGGAGTCGCAGAGATGGGGCGGAAGTCGTGCAGATGGCGCTCGCGGTGCCGGTCGAGCTCGCTGTAGACCTCCGGGGTCGACAGGCCCTGGTCCGAGAGCACGAGCACCCACTCGAAGCGGCCCTTGGCCAGCGCGGGGCTCAGTTCGTCTCCGCGTCCGACTCCGATCGCGGTGCCGCCGGTGAAGGAGAAGGGGACGTCGGCGCCCAGGCTCGCCGCGATGCCGAGCAGCTGCTCGCGGGTGCAGGCCGTGCCCCAGAGCGCGTCACACGCCAGGAGGGTCGCGGCGGCGTCGGCCGACCCGCCCCCCATGCCGCCCGCGATCGGGACGTGCTTCTCAATCTCGAGGTGCACTCCGCCGCGGTACCCGGTGGCCCTGGCCAGCGCACGCGCCGCCTTGATCGCGAGGTTGGAGCCGTCGACTGCGAGAGCGGAGCTGTCGATCGAGCCCGAGAAGGCGACCGAGAAGTCGGACGCATCCGTCGCGAAGACGTCTTCGTAGAGCGAGAGCGACTGAAACGCAGTGGCCAGCTCGTGGTACCCGTCATCGCGCACAGCGCCGACCTTGAGGAACACATTGATCTTGCCGGGGGCCCGCGCATGGACCCGATTCGACGTCGCGCGATGGGCCATGCTTCCACGCTACAGGGTGGCGGAGGCGCCCTTGTTCGCGCCCGGGGAGGGCTCCCCGTCGCTGTCTACGCCGTCCCCGTCGGTCCCCGCCAGCGACCCGTCTGACCGCGACGCGCCGCGGACCGGCACCCGCGTCGGATCGAGCTCCCGGCCCAGCCGGACGAAGGCGGCGACGTCGAGTTCCTCGCCCCGGGCTGTCTGTGGAACGCCGGCCGACTCGAGGGCGGTGATCGCGGCGGCGCTGTCGCCGAAGAGCGTCGCGAGAGACTGGCGGAGCATCTTCCTCCGCTGGGCGAACGCCGCGTCAACCACGGCGAAGACCGCGCGACGCAGGGTCTCGTCGCCCGGCTCCTCCCCGCGCTCGAAGGCGACCAGGACGCTGTCGACGTTCGGTACCGGCCAGAAGATCTGGCGCGAGACCGTACCGCCCGTCGACCAGGAGCCGAACCACGCGGCCTTCACACTCGGGCCGCCGTAGACCTTCGATCCCGGTCCGGCCGCGAGCCGGTGCCCGACCTCGGATTGCACCATCACGACTCCGGACCGGATGCTCGCGAAGTGCTCGAGGAAGTGCAGCAGCACAGGCACTGAGATGTTGTACGGGAGGTTGGCGACCAGGCGCGCGGGGTCGCCCGGCAGATCGAGCACCTTCATCGCATCGGCGTGCACCACCGCGAGGTCGGCGCCCGGCGCCATCAGCTCGACCGTGCGCGGCAGCTGCTCGGCGAGGCGGCCGTCGATCTCGACGGCTGCGACCCGGGCGCCCGCCTCCAGCAGGCCGAGCGTCAACGAGCCCAGGCCCGGACCGATCTCGACGACGGTCTCCCCCGGCTGCACGCGCGCCAACCTAACGATGCGGCGGACGGTGTTCGCGTCGTGGACGAAGTTCTGGCCGAGCTTCTTGGTCGGCATGACATCGAGCAGGCCCGCAAGGTCGCGGATCTCGGCCGGGCCCAGCAGACGTGGAATGCTCGCGGCCGTCGGCTCCGCGGCGTGGCGGCCGCTCATGCGAGGGGACCGACCGGCTCCGTCGGGCCGGAGCCGACCTCGCCGCCCCACTCCCCGTACACGGCTTCAGTGTTCGAGGCGATCGTCGCGGCCAGGTGACCGACATCGGTCTCGAGGGTCGCGGCCATCGAGCGCAGGGTGTGCGGAAGGAGGTAGGGCGCGTTCGGGCGGCCCCGGAAGGGCACGGGAGTGAGGTAGGGCGCGTCGGTCTCGACGAGGATCAAGTGCCGCGGAGTCGCGACGAGCGCCTCGCGCAGCGGCACGGCGTTCGTGAAGGTGACGGTCCCGGCGAAGGAGAGGTACCAGCCCTCGTCGGCGCACATCCTCGCCATCTCGGCGTCGCCGGAGAAGCAGTGGAAGACCGTGCGCTCGGGGGCACCGACGCGGCGGAGGGTGTCGATGACCTCGCGATGCGCGTCGCGGTCGTGGATCTGCAACGCCAGGTCGTGCTCCTTGGCGATGCGGATGTGCTCCTCGAAGGAGCGGAACTGGGCTGCGCGGCCGCTCTCGCCGGTGCGGAAGAAGTCGAGTCCGGTCTCGCCGATCGCGCGCACCCGCGGCTGCTCGGCCAGTTCGGCGATGACGGCGAGCGCGGCATCGAGCTCACCGCGCTGCTCCAGCTCGGGGGCCTCGTTGGGGTGGAGTGCGACGGCCGCCAGCAGGCGCGGCTCGCTCGCCGCCTGCTCCGCCGACCAGCGGCTGGTCTCGACGTCGGTGCCGACCTGGACGACGCCGCGGACGCCGACAGCGGACGCGCGGTCGAGCTGCTCACGGTGGTCCAGCGGCTCGAGCCCGTCGGCGATCTCGAGATGGGTGTGATTGTCGTAGACGGGCACGACGAGAGCCTCGGGAAGCGGCGGATACGTCAGGTCGCGGCCGGCGGAAGCCTCGCGGGAGCGGACGTGCTGGCTGTCGGTCATGCCCTCCAGGCTACCGGGAGGGCTGCGAGCGGCCGGAGCCTCCACGCAGTCCGTCCGCCCCGCGCCGAGCTCGGGACGGACACTGAGCCTGCGCAAACACGAAGCACCGGCTCTCGAGCAATCGAATGCAGATCACTCGACAGACCGCAGCTCGATCCCACCGGACGAATTCCGGAACAGGGGTGCGCGTCGATCAGCCGTACGCAGACCCGTCAGGACACCGGTGCCTCAATGCGCGGGAAGAGCGCCTCGAGAGTGCCGACGGTGGTGCCGACGGGCAGGATTCCCCAGCGGCCCGCCGCGCGGATCGGCTGCGCGGTGAGGGCGCCCAGCGACTCCGTCACTCCCAGCGCCTCCCAGAGCGCCGTCGTCGCCCGCGGCACGACCGGCGAGAGCAGCACGGCCAGGGCACGCAGCCCCTCCGTCGCCGTGTAGAGCACCGTGCCGAGGCGCTCGCGCTCCTCGCGCTTGGCCAGCGCCCACGGCTCCTGCTCGGTGATGTAGCCGTTGAGCTCCTCGACGATGCTCCAGACGGCGGTGATCGCGTCGTGGATCGCGAGAGCGTCGATCGAGCGGTCCGCGGAGGTGGCGGCCTCCGCGACAGTGCGCTGGATGCGCTTCTCCGCCTCGGTGAGTGTCCCGGGCTCGGGTACGACGCCGTCGTAGTAGCGGTGCAGCATCGCGATCACCCGGGAGGCGAGGTTGCCGAAGCCGTTCGCGAGCTCGGACTGGTACCGCGCCGACAGGTCCTCCCACGAGAACGAGCCATCCTGTCCGAAAGTGATGGCACGCAGGAAGTAGTAGCGGAACGCGTCGGAGCCGAAGGTGTCGGTGATCTGCTCGGGCGCGATTCCGGTGAGTTTCGACTTCGACATCTTCTCGCCGCCGACCAGCAGCCAGCCGTGGCCGAAGATCTGCTTCGGCACCTCGAGCCCGGCGGCCATGAGCATGGCGGGCCAGATCACCGCGTGGAAGCGCAGGATGTCCTTGCCGACGATGTGGGTCGCCGGCCACCGGCGCTGGAACTCCGCCTCGTCCTGGCCGTAGCCGACCGCGGTGATGTAGTTGAGCAGCGCGTCGAACCACACGTAGACGACGTGTGAGTCGTCCCACGGGACCTTCACGCCCCAGTCGAAGCTGGAGCGCGAGATCGACAGGTCGGCCAGGCCCTGGCGGACGAAGCTGACGACCTCGTTGCGCGCCGACTCGGGCTGCACGAAGTCGGGCCGCTCCTCATAGAGCGCGAGCAGCCGCTCGGTGTACTCGCTCATCGAGAAGAAGTAGTTCTTCTCCTTCAGCAGCTCGACCGGCTTCGAGTGGATCGTGCAGACGTACTGCCCGGTGTAGTCGCCGGTGCCCTCCTCGAGGTCGGACAGCTGCTTGTACTCCTCGCAGCCCACGCAGTAATAGCCCTCGTACTCGCCGGTGTAGATCGCGCCCGCGTCGTAGAGCTTGTGCAAGAACTTCTGAACGTTGACCTCGTGCCGCGCCTCCGTGGTGCGGATGAAGTCGTCATTGGCGATATCAATCGTCTCGAGCAGCGGCTGCCACGCGGACTTCACGAGGCGGTCGGCCCACTCCTGGGGAGTGGTCCCGTTGGCGGTAGCAGTCCGCAAAATCTTCTGGCCGTGCTCGTCGGTGCCGGTCAGCAGCCAGGTGTCATCTCCCGCCTGGCGGTGCCAGCGGGTGAGCACGTCGGCGGCGACCTCGGTGTATGCGTGCCCGATGTGCGGGACGTCGTTCACGTAGAAGATCGGAGTCGTGAGAAAAAAGGAGGCGCCGTCGGACATGGCGACCATCCTATTCACCGCGCGGGGCGGCTCCTCCCGTGTGACGGAGCCGGTGGATAACGGGCCCGAAGCGCCGCTGTGGAGGACACACGCTCAGGAGCGGCGGGAAGCGAGCGCCGCCTCGTACAGGGCGCGGCGGGAGAGTCCGGTGATCTCAGCGACCTCGGCCGACGCCTCCTTGAGCCGCGATCCGGCCGCGACACGGGCCAGCACGTCGGCCAGCGCGTCCTCGAGGGACACCTCGCGGACAGGAGCGCCCTCGACCACCAGGCAGATCTCGCCGCGCAGCCCGCCAGCCGCCCACTCGGCGACCTCGGCCGCTGTACCGCGCCGGACCTCCTCGAACATCTTGGTGAGCTCGCGGCAGACGACCACGCGCCGATCCGGGCCCATCGCCTCGACCAGATCGGCGAGCGCGTCGCCGATGCGGTGCGGCGACTCGAAGAAGACCATCGTGCGCCGCTCATCGACGAGCGCGCGGAAGGTCGACGCCCGCTCGCCGTGCCGGCGCGGGAGGAAGCCCTCGAAGCTGAAGCGGTCTGTCGGGAGTCCGGAGACAGCGAGCGCCATCAGCACCGCCGAGGGACCGGGCAGGGCGGTCACCGCGACTCCCGCCGCCACGGCCGCCTCGACCAGGTGGTAGCCCGGATCCGACACCGTGGGCATGCCCGCGTCGCTGAGCACGAGAAGATCCTCCGCACGGGCGAGTTCGACGAGCTCGGCCGCGCGCTCGCGCTCGTTGTGGTCGTGCAGCGCGTAGAGCGCGGGCCGGTTCTCGACCCCGAGTGCCCGAAGCAGTTGGATCGTCACGCGGGTGTCCTCGGCGGCGATGTGGCGGGCGGAGGACAGCGCCTCCACGAGCCGCCGCGAGGCATCGCCGAGGTTTCCGATGGGAGTGCCGGCGAGGATGATCACGCGGCTAGTCTCCCAGGTCGCCTGTCGGTGCTCCGCTCGTCGCACCATGCCACCACCCGTGCGGGGGTGGCGCACTAGCATGGCCAGGTGACGGACCGACCGCAGCGCGACTTCGACGACCTGCGTCTGGACGCGGCGGGACCAACGAGCACGGTGCCCGCCGAGCCCCGCGAGCGCGCCCCCCTCCCGGAGACGCCCCGCGGCTCCTGGTTCGATGATCTGCATGCGCGCCTGGTCGCCTCCCCCGCACGGCGTCGGCTCTATGAGTTCGGCCTGCCGCTGCTCGTGGTCGCGCTGGCCGCCGTCCTGCGGCTGTGGAACCTCGGTCACCCGCGCTCGCTGGTGTTCGATGAGACGTTCTATGTGAAGGACGCCTGGACTCTCTGGAACCTCGGCTTCGAGGGCGCCTGGCCCGCGAACGCCGATACCGGCTTCGCGGCGGGCGATGTCGACGCCTTCACGGGGGCGCCGTCCTTCGTCGTACACCCGCCGCTGGGCAAGTGGATCATCGGCTTGGGCATGGAAGCCTTCGGCGCCGATGACAGCGTCGGCTGGCGCATCTCGACCGCCGTCGTCGGAATCCTGGCCGTGGCGCTGGTGATTCTGATCGGCCGCCTCCTCTTCCGCTCCACGTTCCTCTCCTCCTTCGCGGGGCTGATGCTCGCGCTCGACGGCCACGCGATCGTGATGTCGCGGGTCTCGCTGCTGGACGGGATCCTGATGTTCGTCGCGCTCTGCGGGGTCGGGGCTGTGCTGCTCGATCGGCGCTGGGCCGAGCTGCAGCTTGCGCGGAAGGTGGCGGCGGGAGCACTGCCGAGCTGGGGGCCGGTGCTGTGGTGGCGGCCCTGGCTTCTCAGCGCCGGCGTGCTCTTCGGGCTGGCCGCGGGAGTGAAATGGACGGGCGCCTACTTTCTCGGGGTGTACGGCGTGTACACGGTGGTCGTCGACGCTCTCCTGCGCCGTCGAGCGGGCGTGCCGTTCTGGGGCACCGGCGCGATCCTCAAGCAGGGGCCGGTCACCTTCCTTCTGGTCGTGCCGATCGCCCTCGTCGCCTACCTCGTCACATGGACCGGGTGGCTCCGCACCTCCGGCGGCTGGGCGCGGCACTGGGCGACGGAGGCGCCCGGCAACGCCTGGACCGGCGCGCTCGCCTGGGTGCCGAACTGGGCGCAGAGCCTCTGGCACTATCACGCACAGATGTACGACTACTCGATCAATCTGCGCGCCGCGCACCCCTACCAGGCGGACCCGCTGACGTGGCTCCTGATGCTGCGGCCGACCAGCATGTATTTCGCCGACCAGGCCACCGGGGTCGACGGCTGCACCGCCGCGCGTTGCGCCGAGGCGATCACCTCGGTCGCCAATCCGCTCATCTGGTACGCTGGCGTGCTGGCGCTGTTCTACCTCGTCTACCGCCTTGCCCGATACCGGGAGTGGCGCCCCGGCTTCGTGCTGATGGGGATCGTCGCGGGGTACCTGCCGTGGCTGCTCTACCTCGACCGCACCGTGTTCCAGTTCTACTGCGTCGTCTTCGAGCCCTACATGATGCTGGCACTAGCACTGACGGCGGGGATCGTGATCGGGTCGCCAGGCGATGAGCGGAGCAGGCGCACGCGCGGGATCCTGGTGGTGCTGGCGTTCGGGGTGGCGGTGGCCGGACTGACGGCGTACTTCCTCCCGCTCTGGACCGGCGCGCAAACGCCCTTCACCTTCTGGCAGGCTCATATGTGGCTGAACTCGTGGGTCTGATCCGGCGGCTGGGTCCCGGAGTAGCGGCCTGTGCGGTCGCGGCCGTGCTCTCGGCTCTGCTGCACGCGGCCGTTCCCGCGGTGCCGATGCTGACCGCGGCGGTCGCGCTCGGGATCCTCGTCGCTCAGCTGCCGTCGGCGAGACGGGTACTGGGCGGAGTCCTGGCGCCGGGCCTGGCCTTCTCGTCGCGCTCGCTGATGCGCACCGGGATCGTGCTACTGGGGTTGAAGCTCTCGCTGGTCGACATCGCCGCGCTGGGTTGGGGCGCGATCCTGGTCGTCGTCGGGATCGTCCTCGCCACCTTCGGTCTGACCTGGGCGCTGGGACGGGCGTTGCGGCTGCCCGGGCAGGAGCCGCTGCTCCTCGCTGCCGGGTTCTCGATCTGCGGCGCCTCGGCTATCGGCGCGATGGCTGGAGCGACCCGGGCGAAGCAGCAGGAGCAGGCGACACCGGTCGCGCTGGTGACGCTCTGCGGCACGCTCGCGATCGCGGTCCTCCCCGCCCTCGCGCAGCCGCTGGGGCTCTCGGACGTGCAGTTCGGACACTGGGTCGGCGCGTCAGTGCACGACGTCGGCCAGGTGGTGGCGACGGCGCAGGTGGCGGGAGCGTCGGCGCTGGCCGTGGCGGTGGTGGTCAAGCTGACGCGCGTACTGATGCTCGCTCCGATGGTCGCCGTAGCGGCGGCGGTCACCCGGCGCGGCGACGAGCCGGGCGGGACCCGGCCGGCGATCGCGCCGCTGTTCGTGGTCGGGTTCCTCGCGGCGGTGCTGCTGCGGACCCTCCTGCCGCTGCCGGAGGAGGTGCTCGCCACCGCGGACACGGCGCAGACCGGGCTCCTCGCCGCCGCGCTCTTCGCCCTCGGAAGTGCGGTGCGGGTGCGCGCGCTCGTGACAACGGGGTGGCGCGCGCTGGTTGTGGCGCTCGTGTCGTGGGCCGCGATCGCGGCGATGGGGTTGGCGGCGGTGCAGCTAGCGCTCTGATCGGCTCTGTTACGCGGTGCGTCGCGTAAGCGCGGCGATGTCGGTGGCCCGCACTAGCGTCGATCGCATGGCAGATCGCGAGTACGGCTTCAAGACGCGCGCAATCCACGCGGGCAACATCCCCGATGCGGTGACGGGCGCCCGCGCTCTGCCGATCTACCAGACGAGCGCGTTCGTCTTCGACGACACCTCTGACGCTGCCGCACGCTTCGCGCTCCAGAAGTACGGCAATGTCTACTCGCGCCTCTCGAATCCGACCGTGGCCTCGTTCGAGGAGCGCGTCGCGAGCCTCGAAGGCGGCCTCGGCGCCGTCGCCACGGCCTCCGGGCTCTCGGCGCAATTCATCACTTTCGCGGCGCTGGTGGGCGCGGGCGATCAGGTGGTCTCCTCCGCGAACCTTTACGGCGGCTCGATCACCCAGCTCGATGTGACGCTGCGGCGCTTCGGAGTGGACACGACCTTCGTGCGCTCCAGCGAGCCGGCCGACTATGCGGCGGCGATCACGGAGAAGACGAAGGTGCTCTACGCCGAGACGATCGCCAATCCGTCCGGAGAGATCGCCGACATCGAGGGCCTCGCCGCGGTCGCGCACGCCGCCGGCATCCCGCTCATCATCGACTCGACGGTCGCCACGCCCTACCTCGTCCGACCGATCGAGTGGGGCGCCGACATCGTCATCCACTCGGCCACCAAGTTCCTCGGCGGGCACGGCACCACGCTCGGCGGCGTCGTCGTCGAGTCGGGGCGCTTCCACTACTCGCGCGAGAAGTTTCCGCTGCTGCACGACCCGGTCGCGTCCTACGGCGACCTGTCCTGGGACGGTAACTTCGGCGAGTACGGCTTCCTCACGCGCCTACGGGCCGAGCAGCTGCGTGACATCGGCCCGGTCCTCGCCCCGCACTCCGCGTTTCTGCTCGCACAGGGCGTCGAGACCCTGCCGTACCGGATCCAGGCGCACGTCGACAACGCGCGCCGCGTCGCCGAGTGGCTCGACGCCGACCCGCGGATCGAGGCCGTCTACTGGGCCGGCCTCCCCGCACACCCGCACTTCGACCGCGCGCAGAAGTACCTGCCGAAGGGTCCGGGCTCGGTCTTCAGTTTCGTGGTGAAGGGCGGCCGCGCCGTCGGCCAGACCTTCATCGAGTCGGTCGATCTCGCCAGCCACCTGGCCAATATCGGCGACGCGAAGACCCTGGTCATTCACCCCGCCTCGACCACGCACGCGCAGCTCACCGAAGCGCAGCTGCTGCACGCGGGCGTCCTCCCCGGCCTCGTCCGCCTCTCCGTGGGTATCGAGGACGCGGACGACATCGTTTACGACCTCGACCAGGCGCTCACCCGCGCCGTCCAGAAGCACGGCACCCCCGACGCTCCGACGGAGCTGCCGGAGGACACCACCACGATCCTGCACACCCCGGCCGTGGAGGTCTGAGCATGAGCACTACCGACACCGTCGTCCAGTTGTCCAACGGGCTCAGCTGCTCCGTCCCGGCGAACTCGCCGCTGGCGAAGACACTGCGCTCACAGCGCACCTGGGTCGGCCCCGACGCGCGCACCCGCCTCGACATCCTCCGCCGCGCGAAGACCGTGGCCATCGTGGGCGCCTCGCCGAACCCGGCCCGCTCCTCCTCCTTCGTCGCCACCTACCTCCAGCAGTCAAGCGAGTACGAGCTGTACTTCGTGAACCCGAACGCCACCGAGATCCTCGGGCAGCCGGTCTACCGCAGCCTCGCCGAACTGCCGGTCGTCCCCGACATCGTCGACGTGTTCCGCAAGGCGAGCGATATCCCAGCGGTGATCGACGACGTGGTGGCCCTTGGCGCTTCCACGGTCTGGGTGCAGCTGGGCATCTGGAACCAGGAGGCGGCCGAGTACGGCGAGTCGAAGGGCCTGACCGTCGTCATGGACCGCTGCATCAAGGTCGAGCACGCCCGCTTCCACGGCGGACTGCACCTGCTCGGCTTCGACACCGGGCAGATCTCGGCGCGCAAGACGCTGCGCTGACCCGGCCCTGCGCGAGATGCCACTTATGCGCGCCTTTCACGGCGTGTCGTCTGCATAAGTGGCATCTCGCGGCGGGGGTCAGTCGCTTCTCGCAGCTGATCGTGCGTGAAGGTGCGCCGCGCGGCGGAGCGTGAGTAGTCACGACCCGCCGCATGCAGAAGACGAGTTCAGCGCGAGCACGTTCCCCCGGGCGACCGGCGTCCGCCTGGATCACGCCCTTCCGGCTCACCCAGACCTCTCGGCCGAGGTGCCGCTCCTTCTCGGGAAGTTGTGGTGACAGTTGATCCGCTCTACCTCCTCCACCGCGCGGCCGAGCCACGCGGAGAGCTGTCGGACGACGCGGTCCATCGTCTCCTCGCGGTTGAGCAGAGCGAAGGGCTGGGCCCAGCGCAGCTCGGCGATGTAGCGGTCGAACTCCGCCGTCTTCTCGACCAGATAAGCGAGGTCGGGGTCCGGCAGCGTGATCCAGTGGCGCGCGCAGTAGTCGCGGGCGATCAGGATGTGCGCGCTCGCGATCCGGTTGCCGACCCCGCGCGAGCCCGAGCGCAGAAACAGCCAGACCGCGTCCGTCTCGTCGACGCTGACGTCGATGACGTGGTTGCCGCTGCCGAGGGTGCCCAGCTGGAGCCGCCAGTGCTGCGCGTACCGGTCCGGATCGAAGCCCGCCTCGGCGGCGAGCGCCTCCAGCTCGGCGACCCGCGGCTCGGCCGTGGCGACGATCCGCCGATTGGCCGCGCCGGCCGAAAGGGGTACGGCCCACTCAATCTGCTGCCGCAGCTCGGCCAGATCGCGGCCCGCCAGGTCGTCGCTAGGAGACGAGTCGATCGGTAATTCTCTGCATGGTCCGTCCTCTGTGAGGTTCCGGCGGTCGCCGGAGTGGGAGGCGTCCGTTGCGGCTGGATGCCGCGGTCCGGTCACGCGTCGCCTCCCCTGGCAGAGGAGCACGAGTGACGAGGGCCGTCGAACGGTCGTCATCCGGGTGCCCTCGGCCGATGCCTTGAGAAGCCGGACGCTCGGCTGGAGTTCCGCCAGCGAGCACTTCGCGCGCTCGGGTAGAACGTCGAGCCCGCGTGGCAGACAGTCACGGTGCGCTCCCTGGGAGCATCGGTCGCGCGCCCCGGCGGTGCGCCCGGGGAAACTAGCAGCCCGGGCGAAGCGCGAGCAACCCGGAGGTGTCGCCTTCAGGCGCAGTGTGGCGCGGTTCGGACCCGGTCGCCTCCCCCGCGCGACGGATGCGCCTCCGTGTTCCGTGGACGCTTTCTGGACACTGCATCCCAAGCGCGCCCGACGTCGCCGGGGCAGGAGTAGGCCTGAGGGATACGGGAGATTCACTCCCCGATCGTGACAACGAAGTCCGGCCGTTCGCGGCCATGAAGAGGTGTACGAAACGATGAAACAGTTGACCACCACATCCACCACATCCACCACCGCACCCGACCCGCGTCGGCCCCGAGGCCGCTTTCTGATCGCCGGAGTCGCCTGTGGCACTCTTGCCTTCGGGTCGCTGGCTACCGCGCCACTCGCCGTTGCATCTCCCGCCCAGATCTCGGCCGTGTCGGTCACAGCCGCCGCCTGGCCCGTGGTCGCCCAGGGCGAGAACAGCGCCAACGTCCGCACCATCCAGCACTTGCTCAACGCCGCCGGCCAGTCGGTCGACGCGGACGGTGTGTTTGGCTCCGGCACTGCCGCGGCGGTCACTGCGTTCCAGAGCGCCCGGGGTCTCTCGGCCGATGGCATCGTCGGCCAGCAGACTTGGTCGGCGCTGATCACGACCGTCTCCTCCGGCGACTCCGGCGAGGCCGTCACGGCCCTACAGGTGCAGTTGAACAAGACCGGCGCCGGGCTCAGCGTCGACGGTGAATTCGGGGCTGCGACGCTGGCCGCGGTGAAGAGCTTCCAATCCGCGGCCGGCCTCACGGTCGACGGGGTCGTCGGCCCGCAGACGTGGCAGTCACTCACCGGCTCCGGTTCCGGATCGACGCCCGGCCCGGGTCAGCCCGGCGAGACGTTCGCCACCCTGAGCGACGAGCAGCTCTCCAATGTGCGCACGATCATCGCCGAGGGTAAGACGGCCGGCGTCCCCGAGTACGGCTGGGTCATCGCGATCGCGACGGCGATGCAGGAGTCACGCCTGCGCAACCTCTCCGGCGGCGACCGCGACTCCGTCGGACTGTTCCAGCAGCGCCCCTCCTCCGGCTGGGGTACCGCCGCCGAGCTGATCGACCCCGTCTACGCATCGCGTGCCTTTTACGGAGCCGCGAACAGCCCCACCAGCAACTCCGGTCTGCTCGACGTGCCCGGCTGGGAGTCGCTGTCGGTGACCGTGGCCGCGCAGGCCGTGCAGAACTCCGGCGTGCCGGGCGCCTACGCGCAGTGGGAGACCCTGGCCCGCGAGGCCGTCGAGAACGAGGGATGAGAATCATGACCATCGAGACCGAGACAACCACCATCGAGACCGAGCGCAGCGCCCGCCCGCGCCCAGCCCGCTCCCGCGTCCTCGCGGTGATCACCGCCTTCCTGCTCGCCGTCGGCGTCACCGTCGGCGGGGCCACCAGTGCCCGGGCGGCCGGCTGGCCCGTGCTCTCCTCCGGATCCCACGGCGAGGACGTGACCACCGCGCAGTACCTCCTCCGCAGCTCTGGCCAGTCGCTCGCCGTGGACGGGGCCTTCGGTTCCGGCACGGCGGGGGCCGTGACCGCCTTCCAGTCAGCCAAGGGCCTCGCCGCCGACGGCGTGATCGGCGAGGCGACCTGGGGTGCGCTCACCGTGACCGTCCGCAGCGGCTCCACCGGTGACGCGGTCAGCGCGGCGCAGACCCAGCTGAACGCGAACGGCGCCTCCCTTGCGGTCGACGGCGTCTTCGGCGCCGGAACGGAGTCTGCGGTGACCGGCTTCCAGAGCGAGGCCGGGCTGACGGCCGACGGCATCGTCGGACCGGCCACCTGGAAGGCCCTGATCGCCGGGACCGGCGGCGGCACCACTCCCCCGCCCAGCGGCGACGCGGCGACCACAGCGCAGGCCATCCTCGACAACCCGGGCATCGAGCTCTACGAGCTGGGCGCCGACGCGGGTGCCGACGCGGCCTCGACTTCGCTCGTCAACATCCGCGACACCGCGGAGGGGAAGCCGGCCAAGACCAGCTCTGGCGGCGACGCGGGAATCACCGAGGTGTCTCTGGATCCGGCCATGCTGAACGGGCTGCTGCGCCTCAACACCGAGTACGGCTTCGACCTCCGCGTGACCTCGATCGCGGGTGAGGATCACAGCACGACCTCCCGCCACTACACCGGCCACGCGGTCGACATCGACCGGATCAACGGCGTGACAGTGCTGAACGGCGCCGACCACCAGGCTGTGCAGGACGCCTGCGCCGCCCTGGGTGCAACACTCACGCTCGGCCCGGGCGACCCCGGCCACGACAACCATGTGCACTGCGAGTGGTGACCACGGCAACACGCTGAGGAGGGGGCGGGCATCCGAGAGGGCGCCCGCCCTCCTGCCGAGCCGGCACGGGCGTACGCTCGGTGGATGAGCGCCTACGTCTCCGTCCTCGACCTGTTCAGCGTGGGGATCGGCCCGTCCAGCTCGCACACTGTCGGGCCGATGCGCGCGGCCCTCGCCCTGGCGGAGCGGATCCGCGAGGCCGGCCTCCTCGGCCGCGTCAGCCGCGTGGTCTGCACCCTCTACGGCTCCCTCGGCTCCACGGGGATCGGCCACGGCACACCGGACGCCGTGGTCGCCGGGCTCGCGGGCTTGGACCCCGAGACGTGCGATCCGGCGCTGGTGCGCGGTGCCTGGCAGCGCCTCGACGCCGAGGGAGCGATCCTTCTGGCTGGCGAGCAGCGCCTCGCGATGACGCGGGGCGACGTCGCCTTCGAGCCCCGCACCCGACTGCCGGAGCACCCGAATGCGCTGACGTTCAGCGTCTGGGTTGGCGAGGACGCGCTGCCGGTATGGGAGGAGACCTACTACTCGATCGGCGGGGGCTTCATCCGCCGAGCGGGCGAGCGCGCCGAGCTGGCGGCCTTGGCCGCGCACCCCTACCCCTTCGTCTCCGGGCTCGACCTGCTCGCGATCTGCGACCGGACGCGCTCGAGCATCGCCGAGATCGCCGCCGCGAACGAGCGCGCACTGCACCCCGGGGTCGATGTCGACGCCCGCCTCGACGCGATCTGGGACGCGATGGCTGCCTGCGTCGAGCACGGCCTGGCGACCAACGGCGTCCTGCCCGGTGGCCTCGGTGTCCGCCGCCGCGCATCGGTGCTCAGCGAGCGGCTCGAGGCCTTCGAGGAGGACCCGCTCGACCGCGCCCGCGCGACCTCGGTGGAGTGGCTGCACGCCTTCGCGCTCGCGGTGAACGAGGAGAACGCGGCCGGCGGGCGAGTGGTGACGGCTCCGACGAATGGAGCCGCCGGCATCATCCCCGCCGTCGCCCACTACTACCTCCGGTTCGTGCCCGGCGCCGATCGCGTGGGCCTGCGCGGCTTCCTCCTCACCGCCACCGCGATCGGCTCGCTCTGCAAAACGAACGCCTCGATCTCGGGCGCGGAGGCGGGCTGCCAGGGCGAGGTCGGCTCGGCTTGCGCGATGGCCGCCGGAGCCCTCTGCGCGGTGCTCGGCGGCACTGCCGGGCAGGTCGAGAACGCGGCCGAGATCGCGATGGAGCACCACCTCGGCCTCACCTGCGATCCGGTCGGCGGACTCGTGCAGATCCCCTGCATCGAGCGGAACGCGATCGCCTCCTCCACCGCGGTGAGCGCCGCCCGCCTCGCGCTGCACGGCGACGGCGACCACCGCGTCTCGCTCGACGCCGTCATCGAGACGATGCGCCAGACGGGCATCGACATGTCGTCGAAGTACAAGGAGACGAGCGAGGGCGGTCTCGCGGTGAACGTCATCGAGTGCTGAGGCGTACGGGTGCCGGACGGCGGCCGCACCTCCCCGCCTCGTGGACGCAGCACCTACAAGCCGGCGTGCCTCGGCGCTCCGCGGTCTCTCGGCGCTCCTCATCCGGTCAGCGACCCGTCGAGGCGGAGCCGGCGTTGAGGATGGTCTGCGGCTCGCGAGGTGGTGAACCCGGGGATCGAGGGCCTGGACCAGAGGGGATCCGTGCAGGAGGGCCGCCGACTCGCCGACGAGCACTCCGCTTCGGCGCGACAGGACGGCGGCGCGCGCCCGGGCGTGCTGCCGATCGTGGACAGAGGTCTCCCGCCGGCGGGCGACCGGAGTGCGGACGCCGCGCCGCAACGCCTCCGGGTCGCGCTGGCGGGGGAGGGCGGAGGCGGTACCGCGTGCGCAGATCGCTGACGAAAAAGGGGGAGCTCGGACATGCGCCGATCCTGCACTCTCCACGGGAGCCGCGGACGGTCGCGGACGGATCTGGGGAGACCAGCGCCCTCCCGGCGGCCTGTGGAGGAGCATTTCTCCGCCGGACGTGCTCCTGCCCGAGTGCACCCGGGCGCCGAGGCGTCCCGGGAGGAACCGTGGCACCGCCGATGCAGCGGCATCTCGAGGAGCAGGCGGTGGCTCGACGAAAGGGCGGCGCGTCGACGCGAGACGGCGCGATCATGAACCCGCGTGACGCGCAGGGGCACGCATGTCGGTGGTGCCGCCTAGCGTGGACGGAGTGAGCATCTCCTCCGCCCCGTACCTCGCCCGGCCGATCGTCTCGACCCAGTGGCTCGCCGACCAGCTCGGCCGCGAGCACCTCGTCGTGGTCGACGCGAGCGTCCTGCTCGTGCCCGGCTTCGACGGCCGCCCCGGCTACCTCAGCGGCGACGAGCAGTACCTCCTCGAGGGGCACGTCCCCGGCGCCGTCTTCGGCGACCTGCTCGCGCAGCTGTCCGACCCCGAGGCACCCCTCCCCTTCACGCGCCTCGACCCCGAGCGCTTCGCGGCCGCCACCGCCGCCCTCGGCATCGACGACGACTCGGTGGTCGTCGTCTACGACTCCGCGGTGGGCCAGTGGGCCTCGCGCCTGTGGTGGCTGCTGCGCGCAGCCGGGCACGACGCGGTCGCGGTGCTCGACGGAGGCCTCTCGGCCTGGCGGTGCGAGGAGCGCCCGATCGAATCCGGGCACGTCGAGCCCGCAGCGAGCGGAGGGATCACGGTCCGTGAAGAACGCCCGCTGTGGATCGACAAGGCCGGTGTCGAGCGCGTCGTCCGCGGCGAGGCACCGGGGGCCCTGGTCTGCGCGGTCCCGCCGAAGGAGTTCACCGGCCAGGAGGGGCGTCGCCCCCGCCTCGGGCACCTGCCGGGTTCGCGCAACGTCCCGGCCGGGCGCCTGGTCAATCGCGCGGACAACACCCTCCTACCGCCGGAGCGCCTGCGGTCGCTCTTCGGCGAGAGCCTCCAGGCCGAACGGATCATCCTCTACTGCGCAGGCGGGATCGCGGCCACGGCCGACGCTCTCGCGCTCGCGGTGCTCGGAGTCGACACCGCGGTGGTCTATGACGGCTCGCTCAACGAGTGGGCGGCCGACCCGGAGGCGCCGCTCGTGGTCACGGCCGCGTGACCAGCTCCGCCGGGAGCCAGGTAGTCGGCAGAGCGCAGACGAAGGCGTCGCAGGAGTAGGCGGTCGGCAGGGCGTCGCGCGAGGTCCGCCCCTCGAACAACTCGAAGCCCGCCTGCGCCCACTCCCGGGCACCCTCGTCCGAAACGCCGACGAGGACCCCACAACCGGCCGACCGCGCACCACGCACCGCCTGCGCGCCTCCGGGACCAACGACCACCAGCTGCCGCACCGGACGCGCAAGGCGCGACGCCAGCGCGAGCACGGCACCGAAACCCATCGGTTGCCGGAGTGCACCCGGCGCGATCAAGGCGACCACCGCCTCGGCCGCGTCCCGGTAGCGCTGCGACCCGGTAAGCAGGTACAGCTCATACGCCGCGTCTGCGATCGCCGAGAGGCCGGAGGGGTAGGCCCCTTCTGAGGGATCCGCCGTGAGCAGCAGACCGCGCGCGGTCAGCGCCGGGTCGCCTCCGCCGGGGAGCGCGAACGGCAGCGGGCCCTCGGCCGCGTCGAGCGAGCCGTCGATCAGGACCCGCGCCGCGACCGCGAAGCGCGGGCGACCCTCCACGAGCGCGAGCTCGAGGAGCCCGCCGGCGAGCATCCCCACGTCCTCCAGCGCTGGGCGGGCGGCCGAGACCGTGCCATCGAGGGAGGCGCGGGCCGCGACGCACCCGTCGACCACATGCCGCTGCACTACGGCGTGGGCGGCACGTCGGGCCGCGTCGATCCACTCCTCGCGCCCCACCACCCGCCCGGCGCGGGCGAGCGCCCGGATTGCCAGGCCGTTCCAGCCGGTGACGACCTTCTCGTCGAGAGCCGGGGGCGCGAGCCGCGAGCGGTCCTCCGCCAGGTAGTAGCCGCCCTCCGAGCGCTGCCCGTCGACGACGCTCTCCGAGTCCTGAGCCGACGCGAATCCGCCGAGCGGCCGCTCGAGGGTGCTCAGGAGGAAGCCGGCGATCCCTTCCGCGATCTCCGTCAGCTCATCGCCCCGGGCGTCCGATCGCCCGAGCAGGACCGCTGCGACGTCGAGCAGCTGAGCGTTGTCGTAGAGCATCCGCTCGTAGTGCGGGTCGCTCCAGTCGGCCTGCGTCGCGTAGCGGAAGAAGCCGCCGTCGCGGTCGCGGAGCGCAGACGTGGCGAGCGCGATCAGCGTGCGCTCGGCGAGCGCCGACCCCGAGGCCCGCGAGGCGAGAAAGCCGAGTACCGGGGCGACCGGGAACTTCGGTGCGCCACCGAAACCGCCGTGCACCCGGTCCTCCTCCGCCGCGAGCGCGTCCACCGCGGCGTCGAGCGCGGCGTCGTCCGGCAGGGCGGAGTCGGTCGGCAGCGCCGCGGTCGCCTCGCGCAGTGCCGCGGCAAGTCCGCCGGCCGTCGCCTGCACCTCCTCGCGCCGCAGCCGCCACGCCTCCGAGACCGCCTCCAGCACATCGGAGAAGGCGGGTACGCCGCCGACGGCCCGAGGAGGGAAGTAGGTGCCGGCGAAGAAGGTCTCGCCGACAGGGGTCGCGAAAACGGTCAGCGGCCAGCCCAGCTGGCGGGTGAAGGCGCTGGCGGCAGTCAAGTAGGTGGTGTCGACGTCGGGATGCTCCTCGCGGTCGACCTTCACCGCGACGACGTCGGCGTTCAGGCGCGCTGCGAGCACCGGATCCGAGAACGACTCCCGCGCCATCACCTGGCACCAGTGGCAGGTGGAGTAGCCGATCGAGATCAGCACCGGGACGTCTCGGCGAACCGCCTCGGCGAACGCCTCCTCCCCCCAGGGGAACCAGTCGACCGGATTGTCCGCGTGCGAGCGGAGGTAGGGGCTGACACTGGAGCGCAGACGTTCGGCCATGCTCTTCACGCTAAACGTGGGGCACGCCACGGGTCAGAGGCTTGCGGGGATCAACGGTCGCCGCGAACTCTCGTCGCTCAGCGCTCGAAGAACCAGCCCGTCGGCCGTTCCGTGCCGCGGACGACGGTGCCGCCTCCGCCGTTCCCGCCGCGACGCCCGAGGGCCAGGTAGGCGAGACTCCCGACGAACGGCGCGATCACGATGAACGCCACCCAGGCGACCTTCGCGACCTTCGAGAGCCGCGGATTCGACAGCACTCCCTTGATCGCGAACAGCAGCAGCACGATGTTCAGCACGACCAGCAAGGACTGCGAATTCATCGGGAGCTCCACGAGATCATGCGCCGCGATCGACCAGCGCCGAAGCGCCCGACCGGGCAGGGGGCCCCGCGACGTTTCGCGGGACAGGGCATTGTCGCACGCGGCGTAGGATGAAGGGCTCATGTCAGACGTGCTCAGCATCCGCTACCCGCCCGAACTGCCCGTGTCGGCGCGGCGCGAGGACATCGCCGCGGCGATCCGCGATCACCAGGTGGTCATCGTCGCCGGAGCCACCGGATCCGGCAAGACGACCCAGCTGCCGAAAATCTGCCTCGAGCTCGGGCGCGAGAGCATCGCGCACACCCAGCCGCGCCGCATCGCGGCCCGCACGATCGCCGAGCGCATCGCGGAGGAACTCGACGACGAGGTCGGCGGACTCGTCGGATATCAGGTCCGGTTCACCGATAAGGCATCCGCGTCGACCCGGATCAAGCTGATGACGGACGGCATCCTGCTCAACGAGATGAACCACGATCGGATGCTCAGCCGCTACGACACGATCATCATCGACGAGGCGCACGAGCGCAGCCTGAACATCGACTTCCTCCTGGGCTACCTGCACCGCCTGCTGCCGCAGCGACCCGACCTCAAGGTGATCATCACCTCGGCCACCATCGACCCGCAGAGCTTCGCCGCCCACTTCGCCGACGCCGCGGGCGAACCGGCTCCGATCATCGAGGTGTCCGGCCGCACCTACCCGGTCGAGATCCGCTACCGGCCGCTGGTCGCGGAGGAGCCGGAGGAGGACGACGACACCGACGTCCCGGACGCGACGAGCGGCAGCCGCGACCTGATGACCGGCATCGCCGACGCCCTGGCCGAACTGGCCCTTGAGGATCCGGGCGACGTGCTGGTGTTCCTCTCTGGCGAGAACGAGATCCGTGACGCGGAGGACGCCATCCGCGGTCGGAACCTGCCCGGCACCGAGGTGCTCCCCCTCTACGGCCGCCTCTCCGCCGCCGATCAGCACCGCGTCTTCGAGAAGGGGCGTACCCCGGGCGTCCGGCGCCGCGTCGTCCTCGCGACCAACGTCGCGGAGACGAGCCTCACCGTCCCCGGGATCCGCTACGTGATCGACGGCGGCACGGCCCGCATCTCGCGCTACAGCGCCCGCTCGAAGGTGCAACGGCTGCCGATCGAGGCCGTCTCGCAGGCCTCGGCGAACCAGCGCTCGGGCCGTTCGGGTCGCACCAGCGCGGGCATCGCGATCCGTCTCTACTCTGAGGAGGACTACCTCCGCCGCCCCGAGTACACCGACCCCGAGATCCTGCGAACGGGCCTGGCCGCGGTCATCCTGCAGATGATCTCGCTCGGCCTGGGCGACATCGCCTCGTTTCCCTTCCTCACGCCTCCCGACTCCCGCGGCATCAAGGACGGCCTCGATCTGCTCACCGAGCTCGGCGCACTCCGCACCCCTTCCGCCCTTCCGCGAGATGCCACTTATGACGACGACACGCCGAGGAAGGCCACCACAAGTGGCATCTCGCGGAAGGGGGAGGGGGCGGCGCCGCAGCTCACGCGGATCGGGCGGGATCTCGCGCGGCTGCCGATTGATCCGCGCTTGGGGCGAATGGTCCTCGAGTCGCGCCGGCACAGTGTCAGCCGCGAGGTGATGGCGATCGTCGCGGGTCTCACGATCCAAGACGTCCGCGAGCGCCCGCTCGAGCGCCGAGCGCAGGCCGACCAGCAGCACGCGCGCTTCGTCGATCCGACCAGCGATTTCCTCACCCTGCTGAACCTGTGGAACTACCTCGAGGAGAAGCAGGACGAGCTCTCCTCCAGCGCCTTCCGCCGCCTCTGCAAGGCCGAGTACCTCAACTACCTCCGCGTGCGCGAATGGCACGACGTGTTCCGCCAACTGCGCCAGCTCGCGCGTCCGCTCAAGCTCGAACTCGGCGAGCCGAAGATCGACCCCGACGGAATCCACCGGAGCCTGTTGGCCGGCCTGCTCTCACACCTGGGCATCAAGGACACGACCTCGCAGCAGGCGCAGCGCGCGGCGAAGAACCGTGAGCGCCAGACCGTGCAGTACGTCGGCGCCCGCAACGCGAAGTTCTCGATCTTCCCCGGCAGCGCCCTGGCCAAGAAGCTGCCCGACGCGGTGATGAGCGCCGAGCTGGTCGAGACCAGCCGCCTCTTCGCCCGCTCGAACGCGGCGATCGACCCCGCCTGGGCCGAGGCGATCGCCGGTGACCTGGTAAAGAGGCAGTTCAGCGAGCCGCACTGGGAGAAGTCGCAGGGCGCTGCCGTCGCCTACGAGAAGGTCACGCTCTACGGAGTGCCGATCATCGTGCGCCGCCGTGTCCAGTTCTCGCGGATCGACGCCTCCTCCGCGCGCGAGCTGTTCATCCGGCACGCGCTCGTCGAGGGCGAGTGGGAGTCGCGGCACGCCTTCGACCGCAAGAATCGTGCCCTGCGGGCCGAGTTCGAGCGGCTGGAGGAGCGCACCCGTCGCCGCGATCTGCTCGTCGATGACGAGGCGGTCTTCGACTTCTACGACCGCCGCCTCCCCCGTGACATCACCTCGGTGCGCTCCTTCGACTCCTGGTGGCGCACGGCCCAGCACGACGAGCCCGACCTGCTGACGATGACGCAGGAGACGCTCCTCCCCGAAGACGCAGAGCAGATCGACGAGGCCGCCTTTCCCACGCAGTGGCGCCAGGCCGATCAGCGCTTGCGCCTCTCGTACCGGTTCGAACCGGGGACGGAGGAGGACGGAGTGACGGTGCATGTGCCGCTCGCGCTCCTGCCCCGCGTCACTCCCCTCGGCTTCGACTGGCTGGTGCCGGGGCTGCGGGCCGAGCTCGTCACCGCGATGATCAAGGCGCTGCCCAAGCACCTGCGCCGGAACGTGGTGCCCGCGAACGACTGGGCCCGGAAGCTCACCGCCTCGCTCCCGCACGACGTTCCGAATCCGCCGACGGAGTCGTTCGCGGCGACCCTAGCCGGAGCGATCCGCCGTGAGGCCGGCGTCGTCGTGCGGCCCGAGGACTTCGACCTCGAGCGCATTCCCTCGCACCTGCGGGTCACCTTCGCCGTCGCCGACGAGCGGGGGCGCACGATCGCCGCCGGCAAGGAGCTCGCCCCGCTGGCTGAACGGCTGCGGGGCCGGGTCCGCGACGAGGTCGCCCGCGTGGTCGAGGCCCGCGCCCCCGACGCGCTCGAGCGCCGGGGACTGAAGACGTGGGACACGCCGGAACTCCCCCGCGTCACCGACACCCGGCAGGGCGGCAACACGATCCGCGCGTACCCGGCCCTGATCGACGACGACGACTCGGTGTCCATCCGCCTGCTCGCCACCGCCGAGGACCAGGCGCGCGAGCATCCGCGGGGCGTCCGCCGCCTCCTCCTGCTCGCGACGCCGAGCCCCGTGGCGTACGTGCAGCAGCACCTCACCTCGACCGAGAAGCTCGTGCTCGCGCAGAGCCCCTACCAGAACACCACCGCGCTCTTCACCGACTGCCTGCTCGCCTGCGTCGATGCCGTGCTCTGGCGGATGAAGCCGGACGGCATGCTCTTCCTGCACGCCGAGTTCGACGCCGTGCGCGACCGGGTCTCGGCGAGCGTGATGGACGCAATGTTCGAGACCGTGAAGACGGTGACCACGATTCTGACCACCGCCCGCGGCGTCGAGAAAGCGCTCAAGGCCTCGACGAGCATGGCGCTCCTGCCGGCGCTTACCGACGCGCGGGAGCAGCTCTCTGGCCTGGTGTACCCCGGCTTCGTCTCGGCGACCGGAGTGGAGCGGCTGCGGCATCTCCCGCGCTATCTCGCCGCGATCACTGAGCGCTTCGGCAAGATCGCCGAGAACGTGGGCCGAGACCGCGTCTGGCTGAACGAGGTGCGGGCCGCGCAGGAACTCTACCGCTCCGCCGGCGGGGTCTTGCCCCTGCCCGCGCACGACCGCCTGGCGCGCGCCCGCTGGCTCCTGGAGGAGCTGCGGGTAAGCCTCTTCGCGCAGTCGCTCGGCACCGCCGAGAGCGCGTCTCTGCAACGTATCCGCAAAGTCCTCACGCCCTGACGCCTCTCCCTCCGCCGAGGGAACCCCGACCCGTCGAGGGAGCCCCCTGAAGCGGGCTCCCTCGACTGCCCGGGGTTCCCTCGAGGGGCGCTAGTGTCGTCCAGTGGGCAGCTACACCGATCTCCTGAAAACCCCCGGGGTGGGGCGCATCATCCTCGCGCAGCTGACCGCGCGCTTCCCGTTTGGGATGTTCTCGCTCGCGTTCCTCCTGCATGTGGAGCGAGTGCACCACTCGTACGCGGCCGCCGGCCTGGTGCTCGGCTCGATGTCGATCGGGCAGGCGATCGCGGGGCCGCTGACCAGCCGCCTGATGGGTCGACTCGGGATGCGCCGCGTGCTCACGATCACTCTCGTGGTCTGCGCGAGCGCAATCATCGCAATGGCCGTACTGCCGCTCGAGGTGTGGCAATTCGTGGTGATCGGCTTCATCGCGGGCCTCAGCATGCCGCCTGTGCAGCCGGCCGTGCGGACCATCTACCCCAAGATGGTGACCAGCTCGCAGCTCACTCCGCTCTTCTCGCTCGACGCCTCCGCCCAGGAGATCATCTGGGTGCTCGGACCGGTGCTGGCTGCCCTCGTCTCGATCCAGGTGTCGACGGTCGCAGGCGTCCTGACCGCCGCCGCCTTCCTGATCGGCGGCGGTGTCTGGTTCATCGCCTCGCCCGAGGTCGGCCGGGTCCGCATCCCCCGATCCACGCGCCGCCTCGGCGTCGTGCTGACCAAGCCTCCGGTCCTTTTGGCGACGGTCGTCGGCTTCCTCCTGATCGGCGCCTGCTCCGCCGTGGAGGCGGGCGTCGTCGCAGTCTTCGGCGAGGGCGGAGTCGAATCCGGCGTCGTGCTCGCGGTGTTCGCGGCGGGCTCGCTGGCCGGCGGACTCGCGCTCGGCCACATCCCGATCAGCCGCTGCGCGACGGCGCGGCGGATGCTGATCGTCACGGTCGGCATGGGCCTGGCGGCTGTCTCGACGGACTTCTGGTGGCTCTGTGTCACCCTCTTCCTGGCCGGCATCGGCATCGCTCCCGCTCTCGCAGCCCTGTTCGCGATCACCGCCTCGAGCGTGCGCTTCTCGGACACCGCGGAGGCGTACGGCTGGGTCGGCACGGGTCAGCTGATCGGGGCGGCGCTGGGGTCCGCGATCGCCGGCGTGCAGATCGACCGGGCCGGTCCGACCGCCGCGATCGTCGTCGCCGCCGCGTTCGCCCTGGTCGGCTTCCTGGTGCCGCTGCTCGGCCGCCGCTACCACCCGGACCTCCGCGGACGCGACGCCAGCCCCCTTCCCGACACGGAACCCGTCATCCTCCCCTCGTAGAGCGACAGTTCGTTGTCCCGCGCCGGTGGGCCCCTAGTGTGGGGCCCACGGCTCGGGAGGACGACGACATGGGGCTGCGGGAGGACGCGGAGGAGCTGGTGCGTGAGCACCGTCGCGCCGCTGCCCGCACCGACCTCGTCGACCCGTGGTCCGACCCGGAAACACCCGAGTGGTGCACCGAACTCGCCGCCGCTCTCTGGCAGAGTTCGTTTCGACCCAGCCCCGTCTACTTCCGCCGGGAGCAGTCCGCACACGCCTTCCGCGGCCCGCACTCGATGCGCCTGCACCACCTCGGCTACGGCTGGCAGCTCACTGCCGACAGGGAGCAGCACGGGGTGCTCGCCTCCGAGACCGCCGTCGTCCTCGAGACCGGCTCGCTCTGGCGCGGACTCGGCGTCGGGCACCGCCCGGTGCGCGCACTCCGCGGCCGTACCGGCGTCGAGGGTCTGCAGGCGGGTCACGACGTGCACTTCGCGGTGCGCGGCATCATCGAGCGGAGTGACGTGGCGCGCGCCGAGCGGCGCCTCCTCTTCGGGGTGGCCGGTCTCGCCGCGCTGATCGAAGACAGTGTGCGCGTCGGAGCGCACGGCGAGCTCGCCTGGAGCGTGTGAGCGTACATGCCAGCATGGGAAGCATGAGCGTCCCCCTGATCCCCCTCAATGACGGCCGCGCGATCCCCCAGCTCGGGCTCGGCGTCTACAAGATCGGTGACGAGGAGGCGGCCCGCACGGTCGCCCTCGCGCTGGAGGCCGGCTACCGCCACGTCGACACCGCGACCCTCTACGGCAACGAGCGCGGCGTCGGCGCGGGCATCCGGGCGAGCGGCCTCCCCCGAGAGCAGGTCTTCGTCACCACGAAGGTCTGGAACGACGACCACGGCTTCGACGAGACCCTCGCCGCCTTCGACCGCAGCCTCGAGCTGCTGGGCACCGACTACGTCGACCTCTACCTCGTGCACTGGCCGATGCCCTCCCGAGACCGCTACGTCGACACCTACCGCGCGCTCGAGCGCCTGCAGAGCGAGGGGCGGGCCCGCTCGATCGGCGTGTCGAACTTCGCCGAGGAGCATGTGCAGCGCCTGCTCGAGGAGACCGGTGTCGTTCCCGCGATCAACCAGGTCGAGCTGCATCCGAGGCTGCCGCAAGAGGAGCTGCGCGCCTTCGACACCGCCCACGGCATCGTCACCGAAGCCTGGTCCCCTCTGGCCCGGGGGCGACTGCTCGGCGAGCCTGCGCTCGCCCGCGTGGCGGCGAAGCACGGCGTCTCGCCGGCGCGGGCGGTGCTGCGCTGGCACGTACAGCTCGGCGTCGTCGTGATTCCGAAGTCGGTGACCCCGGAGCGAATTCGCGAGAACCTCGACGTCTTCGGCTTCACCCTCGACGAGGAGGATCTCGCGACGATCGCGGGACTCGCGACCGGCGAGCGCACCGGTCGCGATCCGCGGTTCGATTGAGGCTCCAGGGACGATGACGGCGGGCAGCGCACTCCTCCTGCACGGGCTCGGTGGCACGGGCCGCACCTGGTGGCGCCTCGCGGAGGAGTTGACCGCCGCGGGCTGGAGCGTCACCGCACCCGATGTGCGCGGCCACGGCGATGCCCCGCGGCACGGCTCCTACCGACTCGACGCTTACGCCGACGACGCCCTCGCACAAGGGCGGTTCGACCTCGTCGTCGGGCACTCGCTCGGCGGAGCGGTCGCGGTGCGCGCTGCCGCCCGCGACCACGGCTGGGCGCGGCGCCTGGCGCTGCTGGATCCTGTGCTGCGGCTCGCTCCGGAGCAGCGCGCGCAGGTCCGCGCGGGCGAGCTCGCCGCTCTCGCGGTGTCGGCGGAGCAGCTCGCGGCCGCGCAGCCGCTCTGGAGCGAGCGCGATCGGGCCGAGAAACTCGCCGCCATCCGGGCCGCCGATCCCGATGCCGTGGCCGCCACGATCGACGACAATGACCCGTGGGACCTCCTGGCGGACCTGCCCGGCCTGCGCCCGCCTGTCCTCGTGCTGGCGGGCGACCCGCAGGTCGACACGATGCTCCCGCCTGCCCTCGCCGCCCTGGTGCTGCGGGCCAACCCGCGCATCCGCTACGCCGTCGTGGTCGGCGCCGGCCACAGCCCGCACCGCGACCGCCCCGCTGAGACCCTCGCGATGCTCCGCGAGTGGGCCGAGAGCCCGGCGACGGTCTGAACGCCGCCGTGTTTCGAGCGGATGAAATCTGGCAGGAAGGGACTGGGCGGAGCCCCTTCCTGTGAATACCCTCGCAGAAGACGCGATTCCCTCCCAGTCTTCAGGGAGGAACGCGACCGGACCGCCGACGCGGCGGCCCGTTCTCGACGAGAGGGAGCCCCAGTGGCGCGAACCACCACGAACACCCTGAACGGCCGACGACGCCGCTCACTGATCGGCTCGAGCGCGGTGATCGGTGCGGGCGCCCTCGTCGCCGGTCTCGCCTTCGCCCCGACGGCGAACGCCGCCGAGCCGGTCGACTTCGCCGACACCGTGACGGTCGACGGCATCATGACGCACCTGGAGGCGCTCCAGGCCATCGCGGACGCCAACGGCGGCACCCGTGCGATCGGCACCCCGGGCTACGAGCTGAGCGGGGAGTACGTCGAAGCGGTCCTCGCATCCGCCGGTTACACCACGACACGCCAGGACTTCACCACCTCGACCCAGACGATCGACACGTTCACGCTGACCACCGGCACCGGCGCCGTCGGCACCCCGATGGAGTTCACCCCGTCGACACCCGAGGGCGGCGTGACCGGCGAGCTGATCGCGCCCGTCGATCCGCTGGGCTGCACCGCCGATGCCTGGACCGGACT
Organism: Rathayibacter rathayi; assembly: GCF_004011095.1. Classification (GTDB taxonomy): domain Bacteria; phylum Actinomycetota; class Actinomycetes; order Actinomycetales; family Microbacteriaceae; genus Rathayibacter; species Rathayibacter rathayi. The sequence goes on from NZ_CP028129.1 coordinate 2,012,783, forward strand.
CGACGCCACCGGCAAGGTCGCGCTCGTCAGCCGCGGCTCCTGCAGCTTCCTCGAGAAGTCGATCGCCGCCGGTGCCGCGGGCGCCTCGGCGATCCTCATTTACGACAACGCTCCGAGCGACGCCCTTAACGGCACGTTTGGCGCACAGGACGAGGCCGCGATCCCCGGCGTCGGACTCACCCAGGCCGAGGGCCAGGCGCTTCTCGCCGCCCTGCCCGCCAGCGTCTCGGTGCTCATCGAGCAGACCACCACCGAGGTGGCGACCTTCACCATCCTCACCGAGACCCCGGGGGGTGACCACGACAACGTGGTCATGCTCGGCGCGCACCTCGACAGCGTGCCCGCCGGCCCCGGCATCAACGACAACGGCTCCGGATCCGCGACGCTGCTCGAGACGGCCGTGCAGCTGGCCGCCGCGGGCGAGACCACGAACGCGGTCCGCTTCGCCTGGTGGGGCGCCGAGGAGGTGGGCCTGGTCGGCTCGCACACCTACGTCGACTCCTTGTCCCAGGAGGACGCCTCGAAGATCACGACCTACATGAACTTCGACATGGTCGCCTCACCGAACTACGTGATCTCCGTGTACGACGCGAACGAGTCCTCGTTCGAGGCTCCCGTCGAGGTTCCGGCCGGCTCGATCGCGACCGAGAAGGCCTTCACCGACTACTTCGACTCGATCGACCAGCCCTGGATCGACACCGCCTTCGACGGTCGCAGTGACTACGACGGCTTCATCTCGGTGGGCATCCCGTCCTCGGGCGTCTTCACCGGCGCCGACGACGTCAAGACGGAGGAGGAGGTCGCGCTGTTCGGCGGTACCGCCGGCATCACGCACGACCCGAACTACCACTCCGCCGCCGACGACATCGACAACATCAACCAGGAGGCACTGGGCATCACGTCCAAGGCCATCGCGTTCGTCACCGCCTCGTTCGCCGCGGACACCTCCGCGATCGACGCCGAGAAGAACCCGACCACGCCGACTCCGGAGCCCACCGTGACTCCGACCGCCGAGCCGCCCATACCCCCGATCGCGGAGCCGACCGTCCCCCCGGCGACCGCTCCCACCACGAGCAGCACCCCGATCCCCGTCGCCCCGGACCCCGGAGGCCGCCCGCCCCTGGCCGCGACGGGAGCCGACATCGAGCTGCCGCTGGGCCTCGGCGCGCTGCTGATCACCGGCGGCATCGGCGGGCTCGCGCTCGCCGCGCTGCGCCGCCAGCGTGCCGAGCGCGGCTAGCTAGCCGCCACCACCCCGGAGCCGTCCGGCCGTCGCCCTGCGCGACGTCCGGACGGCTCCGTCGTTCCCGGGGCATAGGCTTCCGAGACACTCACGACCGGAAGGGCCCCTCGTGACTCCTGATCTCCTCGTCCTCAACGGCGGCTCCAGCTCGGGCAAGACCACGATCGCGCGATGCCTCCAGGAAGCCCTCCCCGGCCCCTGGCTCCGCTTCTCCATCGACGATCTGATCGACGCGCTTCCGCCGCATCTCGACGGTCGGGACGACGCCGGAGTCTCCTACGGAGAGGACGGCGAGGTCGAACTCGGCGACGGGTTCCGCCGGCTCGAAGCGGCCTGGCTGGCGGGCCTGGTCGCGATGGCCGGCGCCGGTGCTCGCATCGTGCTCGACGACGTCCTGCTGGACGGCGGCACGTCTCAGGCCCGACTGCGCAGCCGTCTCGTAGGACTGAACGTGTTCTGGGTTGGCGTACGCTGCCGCGCCGAAAGAGCGACCGCCCGGGAGGTCGCCCGCGGCGACCGAACCTCCGGCATGGCCGCCCGCCAGGCCGAGCACGTACACCTCGGCGTCCACTACGACCTCGAGGTCCACTCCGACGACCACTCCCCCCTCCATTGCGCTCGCCGCATCGCGGCGGCCCTCCTCCCTCTCCCCTCCCCCCTCTCCTCCCTCCCCCTCCCCTCCCCCCTGAGGGAACCCCGGACCTTCGAGACCGCCCGTGACAGCGGGCTCCCTCGACGGTCCGGGGTTCCCTCAGCGGGGGCGTGAGGGCTATCGACGGCCGGATTCGGTACCAGCGCAAGTGCGAGATCGACGTCGTGCAGTTCGTGCCCAGCGAGCAGGTCGACCCGATCATGTTCGACCGCGCATACATCCTCGAGCCCGACTCCTCCTCCCCCAAGGCCTACGTCCTGTTGCGGCGCACCCTCGAGCAGACCGACCGCACCGCCATCGTCGAGTTCGCGCTGCGGCAGAAGACCCGGCTCGCCGCGCTGCGCGTGCGCGGCACGCTGCTGATGCTGCAGACCCTGCTCTGGGCCAATGAGGTGCGCGAGGTCGAGTTCTCGTCGCTCGAGGAGGGCAGCGGCGGCGAGGTCCTCGATCTGATGGAGGCGCTCAGGCGCTCGGTCGAGCGCAGCCGCGGACCGAAGGGTGCGGGGGCGGGGGCGGGGCGGGGCGGCGGCGGCGGCGGCGGAGTCAGCCCCGAAGAAGGCGGATCCGGAGAAGGCGGATCCGGAGAAAGCCTCGGCATCGTCGCCAACGAAGGCCGCCGCGAAGAAGCCCCCCACGGCGACGCTAAGGAAGGCTCCCGCGAAGAAGAAGGCGGCCGGGAAGGCCGACACGGCCGAGAAAGGCGCCGCACCCGCGAAGAAGAGGCCGACGAAGAAGCCTGCAACGGCCGAGAAAGCCGCCTCCTAGATCAATCCAGATCGCCCCGGGTCCCGCTGGCTAGGCGCGCTCGTCCGCCCGGCACGGCGCACCCACCGTGTCTGCGTCGAGCACGTTGCCCTCGAGGGCGTCCACGTCGTCGAGGTCGACCGCGACCGAGCTGACCAGCGCGAGCAGCGCCTGCGCGTAGGCGTTCTCGGCCGCCGCGTCGTCGAAGTTCCGCAGCTGCCCGCCGAGCACGACCTCGACGACGAACCGCAGCTGCGGCTCCGTCACCCGGCGGAGGGAGCGGAAAGTCCCGCGGAGCAGCTCACGTAACTGGTCCTCCCGCGGCAGCCAGAGCGAGTCCTCCAGCGAGACGGAGTCCAGTGCCCACTCCGTGGTGCCGTTGAAGCCCAGGACCGTCCCGCTCGGATACTCGTGCGCCTCGATCGTCATCTCACTGACGGTGAAGACGTCGCCGTCAAAGCCGTCCCGCTCGATGCGGAAGTGGTCGCCGGTCACGGGCGTCCAGCGCACGCCCGCGGTGCGCAGGGCGCGGGCCAGCTCACAGGAGATCATCGGACGAGTGTGACGCGCGAAGCCGCGAACGGGCCGCGAGTGCCGTTTTCTGGACCGGGCCTTGTAAAATCGTTCCCGCGAGAAGGAGAGCGGAAGGCACGGCAATGTTGGACACCATCGAACCCGACGGCGCACGGGTGGTCTCGGAGCGGGTCATTGACCTGATCGTGGCGACGCGGGAACGTCTGGACGGTGTGCGCGGTTCGACCGCCGCCGATTCGATCGGCGTGGACTCGATCGGCGTGGACTCGATCGGCTCGGCCGTGGTCGCGGGCTCCGTGGTCGGGTTCGACATTTGGGCTCCGCGCGGAAACACAGCCGCCGCGGACGCTGCACTCGTCGCTCTCTTCTGGGAGTCCCTCGGGATGTCGGTCCGGATCGCCCGCGACCGCCCCCTCCCCCTCGTGCACGCCACCGGCGGACCGGTCGATCGGGCCAGCTTCCGCACCGGAAACCTCTTCGGACTCTGCGGCCTTGACGGCCTCTACGGAGTCGACGCGGTGGCGCCGTGCGGTCCGAACTGGGCCTGACCACCGGGCGCACGCCCCGATGTCGGTGGATGAGTTTACGTTCATGAGATGTCCGGTTCACAGGCCGGGCACCCGCACCGCATAGTGTAGCTATACGTACCCCGTCCGGGGGTGTGCCGGGCCGCGCCGCGCGGCGACGACGCTGCGACCGCTCTTCCGAGCGGCGATCGAGAGGACCACCATGCCCGACTCTCTCACCCCACCCGACCGCCGACGCAGGCCCGGTCTGGCGGCCCTGACCGGCCTGGCCCTGGCAACCACGGCGCTGGTCGCGACTCCCGCCACCGCCGCCACCGCCGGCGACGAATTGGTCATCAGCGAGATCTTCGCCCGCGGGGGCTCCGCCGGCGCGGCGTTCAGCAACCGCTACGTCGAGCTCTACAACCCCACCGCGGCCGACATCGCCCTCGGCGGGCTCTCGATCCAGTACCGCTCCGCGACGGGCACCGCGAATCCCACCACGACCGTGCCGCTCACCGGCTCCGTCCCGGCGGGCGGCCACTTCCTGCTCGCGGGCGCCAGCAATGGGACGAACGGAGAAGCCCTCCCCACGCCCGACCAGAGCGCGAACGGCCTGAACATGGCCGCGGCCGGCGGCACCCTCTTCCTGGTCGAGGGGACCACCGCGCTCATCACGCCGCCCACCGCCGCCGCCGCCCAGCCGGACGCGGTGATCGACCTCGTCGGCTACGGCACCTCGAACACTTTCGAATCCGCCGTCGCCACGGTCCCCTCGCTCACGCAGACGATCGCGCGCGCGGACACCGCCACCGGCGACACCGACGTCAACGCGACCGACTTCGTGCTCGGCGAGCCGACCCCGCAGACCGCGGGTACCGAATCTACGTCGCCGACGACGCCGCCCACCATTCCGCCGACGAGCCCGCCCGCGGAGATCCCGGCCGTCTCGATCGCCGAGATCCAGGGCACCGCAGACACGTCTCCGCTCGCCGGTCACACCGTCACCACCTCCGGCGTGGTCACCGCACGCTACCCCTCCGGCGGCTACAACGGCTATGTGATCCAGACCCCCGGCACTGGCGGTGAGAGCACGCGCACCGCGTCCGACGCTGTCTTTGTCTTCTCCTCCGCCTCCGTCGGTTCGGTCGCGATCGGCGACCACCTGCGCATCACCGGCGCGGTCAGCGAGTACAACGGGCTGACGGAGCTCACGCCGACCTCGGCAGCGACCGTCGTCACGCTCGACACCGCCGCCGCTCCGGTGCCCGCAGCCGTCGCACTCCCGCGTGCGACCGCCGAGCGCGAGGCGCTCGAGAGCATGCTGATCGCCCCGCAGGGGGCCTACACCGTCACCGACACCTTCGACCTGAACAGCTACGGCTCGGTCGGCCTCGCCGCCGGCACATCCCCGTTGCTCACGCCGACCGAGGTCGCGCGTCCCCATTCACCGGAGCTCGCCGCCGTCGTGGCCGACAACGCCGCCCGGGCGGTCACGCTCGACGACGGCGCCTCGATCAACTTCCTCGGCGCCGCCGCGAACAAGGCGATCCCGCTGCCCTACCTCACGCCGACCGAGCCGATCCGCGTCGGCGCTCCGGCACGCTTCTCCCGCCCGATCGTCCTCGACTACCGCAACGGCGGCTGGGCCTTCCAGCCCACCACGCAGGTCACGGCCGATAATGCCCGCGACGTTCAGCCCGCGACGTTCGCGAACACCCGGACCGCGAAGCCCGAGGCCGTCGGTGGCGACCTCTCGATTGCATCGTTCAACGTGCTCAACTACTTCTCCACCACGGGCGACTCGATCAGCGGCTGCACCTTCTTCACCGACCGCGACGGAGACCCCGTCACCGTGAATGGCGGCTGCGACGCGCGCGGAGCGGCGAACGCCGATGACCTCGAGCGCCAGCAGGCCAAGATCGTGACCGCGATCAACGCCCTCGGCGCCAGTGTCGTCTCGCTCGAGGAGATCGAAAACTCGGCCAAGTTCGGCACGCCGCGCGATGAGGCCCTCGCCACCCTGACCACCGCACTCAATGCGGCCGTCGGCTCCGAGGTCTGGGCGCACGTCCCCTCCCCCGTCGCACTCCCCGCGCTCGCGGACGAGGACGTCATCCGCACCGCCTTCATCTACAAGAAGGCCGTGATCGAGCCGGTGGGCGAGTCCGTGGTGCTCAACGACACGGTGAATTTCTCGAACGCCCGGAAGCCACTCGCCCAGGAGTTCCGCCTGATCGGCGACAGCGCGAGCGAGTTCGTGGCGATCGTGAACCACTTCAAGTCGAAGGGCTCGGGATCGGGCGCCGACGCCGACCAGGGCGACGGCCAGGGCGCCTCGAATGCGTCGCGCGTCGCCCAGGCGACCTCCCTCGTCGCCTTCGCCGACCGACTGGGCACCGACAAGGCCACCGAGCTGGTCTACCTGCTCGGCGACTTCAACGCCTACTCGCAGGAGGACCCGGTAAAGGTCATCACCGACGCGGGCTACATCGATCAGGGCGCGAAGGACGATACGTACTCGTACTCGTTCGACGGCGCGGTCGGCTCGCTCGACCACGTCTTCGCCTCGCCCGCCGCCGACAAGACGGTCGCCGGGGTCGACACCTGGAACATCAACAGCGGCGAGTCCGTGGCACTGGAGTACAGCCGCTACGACTACAACGCGACGATCTTCTACGACACCTCGGCGTACCGCTCCAGCGACCACGACCCGGTCGTCGTCGGCCTCGATCTGCCCGAGACCACCCCGGTGACCATCGACGTGGCCACCACCGCCTCGACGAAGCGCCTCGCGGTGCTCCGTACGCTGACCGTCTCGACGGTCAACAACGGGTCCGAGCCGGTCTCAATCGAGATCACGACGGTCTACGGCAGCACGACGAGGAAGACGGTCAAGCCCGGCCAGTCGTTCACGGTGAAGACCGTGACCGTCCTCACGCCGATCAAGGCCGGCACGGCGACCATCGAGGTCACCGCGCCCGACGGCAGCACGCGCACCTACCAGCAGGCGTACCGCGGCGCTTGACCCCGCGCGACCCTGACCTCGACGAGCCACGGCTCCTAGAGTTCGAGGATGCCCGAGGGAGACAGTGTGCACCGTCCTCGAGGGCGAGCTGCGCTCCGGGGACACGGCCGGCAGCTCCCTCGCCGGCCTACGGATCCTCGGGCACGAGACCCACGGCAAGCACCTCCTCGCCCGCTTCTCCGGCGGATCGACGCTGCACACCCACCTGCGGACGCAGGGCTCCTGGACCGCCCCGGCCGCGTCGTCCTCCGGTCCGTGCAGAAAGACGTGCGCGTCCGCCTCCGCCTCGACGACGGCTCGACGCTCTAGGGTATCGACCTCCCCGTCGTCGAGCTCCTCGCCACCCGCGACGAGTCCCGCGCCGTCGGCCACCTCGGCCCCGACCCGCTCCGCTCGGACTGGGACGCCGACGAGGCCGTCCGGCGCCTCTCCCGGCTCCCGGACCGGCCCGTCGGGGATCATGCCGCCCGCTTCCTCCTAGCACCGTTGTGCGCGAGAATCTACCTGTCAATGTTTCCTCCTCGTGAGGGAGAGAGCGGGCCCAGTCGTATGCCGAACCCACCGCAGCCCCGAACGATCCGGGTCAAGGACGGCCAGCAGGTGGTCTCGAACCCCACACCGTTCCGAGTGACTCCCGTGTCGCAGGTACCGAAGCCCAATCCACGTCCACGCTGAGTCTCTGCCAGTACGACCAGCCCGATTCGTCGGCGGGCGCAACCGGCATGTCGAGACCGACGCGTCCTGCGTAGGCTGACCGCATGACGAACGAGTGGGGAACGCCGGATCCGTCCGCGCGGCGCGACCGGTCCGCGGAGGTCGTTCCGGCGGCCGACTCCGGCGAGGCGGTGGAGCCGGCTCGCGTCGAGGACGCCGAGCGCGCGCTGGCGGTGCGCGAGGTCAAGCGGCGCCGCGACTTCCTGGGGTCGGTCGGCGGCTGGGCGAGCGTGTCGGCGATCACCACCGTGATCTGGGTCGCCACGGGTGCCGACGGCTACTTCTGGCCGATCTGGCCGATGGTCGGCATCGGGATCGGCGTCGTGGGCCAGGCCGCGTCGATCTGGGGGCCGACCCGCAAGGAGATCACCGAGGCGGACATCGCCGCCGAGATGCAGCGCCGGGACAAGCGCGGCCGCTGATCAGTCCAGCCGGCCCACCGCGGTGACGCGGACGACGGCCGCACCCTGCTCGTCCGACTCCGCCAGATCGACCGTCGCCGAGATGCCCCAGTCGTGGTCGCCCGCCGGGTCGTCGAGGATCTGCCGCACCCGCCAGTGCGTCGGCTCCTCCGTGACGAGGAGCATCCCGGGCCCGCGCGCGTCCGGCCCGATGCCGATGCTCCCGTGCTCGTCGTAGTAGTCGTCCAGCGCCGCGCCCCACGCGTCGGCGTCAAAGCCGGCGGCCGCGTCCAGCTCGCCGAGCGCCTCGTGGTCGTCGAGCGCGGCGAGGGTGACCCGGCGGAACAGCTCGTTGCGCACCAACACGCGAAAAGCGCGGTGGTTGGCGGTGAGTCGGCGCGGAGCGGGCGGCACGATCGGCTGGTCCGCCGCGTGCAGCGCCGGGTTCGCCAGCTCCTCCCACTCGTCCACCAGCGAGGAGTCGACCTGGCGCACCAGCTCGCCCAGCCACTCGATCAGATCGTGTAGCTCCTCGTTCTTCAGCTCGTCGGGGATGGTCTGCCGGGCCGCGCGGAAAGCGTCGGACAGGTAGCGCAGCACCAGTCCCTCCGAGCGCGAGAGCTTGTAGAAGGCGGTGTATTCGCCGAACGACATCGCTCGCTCGTACATATCGCGCACGACCGACTTCGGCGAAAGCTCGAAGTCCTTCACCCAGGGCTGGGCGGCCGTGTAGGTCTCGAACGTCGCCGCGAGCAGCTCCGCGAGCGGCTGGGGGTGCGTGACCGACTCGAGCAGCTCCATCCGCTCCTCGTACTCGATCCCCTCCGCCTTCATCGCCGCCACGGCCTCGCCCCGGGCCTGGAACTGCTGGGCGCCGAGGATCGGGCGCGGATCATCCAGCGTCGCCTCCAACACCGAGATCACATCGAGCGCAAAACTCGGCGATTCGGGGTCGAGCACGTCGAACACGGCGAGCGCGAACGGCGAGAGCGGCTGGTTCAGCGCGAAGTTCGGCTGCAGATCGACGGTTAAACGGATGCGCGGCACACCGTCCGCACCGACGCTCTGCTCGATGACGCCTGCCTCCCGCAGCGTGCGGTAGATGCCCAGCGCGCGGCGGGCGAGCTGCAACTGGCGCTGCCACGGCTCGTGGTTGTCGAAAATCAGCGCGTGCACGTTCGTGTAGGCGTCGCCGCCGCGGGCGATCACGTTCAGCAGCATCGCCGAGGTGATGGTCATATGCGAGGTCAGCGTCTCGGGCTCCGCATCGACGAGCTTGCGGAAGCTCGGCTCGCCCCAGCTGACGAAGCCCTGCGGCGCGCGCTTGGCGACCCACTTCCTCCGCTTCTTCGGGTCATCGCCCATCTTGTCCAGGGCCTTGCGGTTCTCGGACTCGTGCTCGGGTGCCTGCACGATGACCGTGCCGGCGGTGTCGTAGCCCGCGCGGCCGGCGCGCCCGGCGATCTGGTGGAACTCGCGGGCAGAGAGCTGGCGCAGCCGGGTGCCGTCGTACTTGGTCAGCGCGGTGAGCAACACCGTGCGGATGGGGACGTTGATGCCGACGCCGAGCGTGTCCGTCCCGCAGATCACCCGCAGCATCCCCTGCTGCGCGAGCTGCTCGACCAGGCGGCGGTACTTGGGCAGCATGCCCGCGTGGTGCACGCCGATCCCGAGCCGCAGCAGGCGCGAGAGGGTCTTGCCGAAGGCGGTGGTGAAGCGGAAGCCGCCGATCACCTCGGCGATGCGGTCGCGGTGCTCGCGGGTGGCGATGTTCGCGCTGGTCAGCGCCTGCGCGCGCTCGAGCGCCGCAGCCTGCGAGAAGTGCACAACATAAACAGGCGACTGGTTCGTCGCGAGCAGCTCCTCGATGGAGTCGTGGATCGGCGCGATCTCGTAGAAGTAGTGCAGCGGCACCGGACGCTCGACGCCGGTGACCCGGGCGGTCTCGCGGCCCGTGCGGCGGCTGAGGTCGGCGGCAAGCGCTGTCACATCGCCCAGGGTCGCCGACATCAGCACGAACTGCACCTGCGGGAGTGTCAGCAGCGGCACCTGCCAGGCCCAGCCGCGCGCCGGATCCGCGTAGAAGTGGAACTCGTCCATCACCACCTGGTCGACCGGGGTGTCCGCGCCATGCCGGAGCGCGAGGTTGGCGAGGATCTCGGCCGTGCAGCAGATGATCGGTGCGTCGGCGTTCACCGAGGAGTCACCGGTGACCATGCCCACGTTCGAGGCGCCGAAGACCTCGACCAGCGCGAAGAACTTCTCGGAGACGAGCGCCTTGATCGGCGCGGTGTAGAAGCTGCGGCGCCCGGAGGCGAGGGCCGCGGCGTGCGCGCCGATCGCGACCAGCGACTTCCCGGTGCCGGTGGGCGTCGAGAGGATCAGGTTCGAGCCGGAGGCGATCTCGAGCATCGACTCGTCCTGCGCGGGGTAGAGCGGCAGACCGCGGGACTCCGCCCACTCGGTGAAGGCCAGGTACACCTCGTCGTCGTCGATGCTCCCGTCCGCGTCAGGCGTCGGCATCCGTTCGAGCAGCGTCGAGGTCATCCCCCCATCCTCCCAGCCCGCACGCCGGACCCCGCCTCCGCCTGCTGAACCTTTCGCCCCGGTGATTCGTCACGGACAGTCGTCATTCCGCCCGTCTGACGACTCTCTGCGACGAACGAACGGTCACCGGCGCGCGGGGATCTCTCAGCGAGTGCGCGGCGCCGGCCCCGAACGCCGCCGTCGGCCTCCGAGCGCAGGACCACGCGGATCCACTCGGCGCTCGCGGCGTCCGGGCCGGTGGTGGGCTCGTCGATCGTCCTGGAGGACGGCACGTTCCTCACCACAGTCGGCACCGCGGAGGGACGCACCGGCATCGAGGTGCGCGATGCGTCCGGCGCCGTCCCGGCCACGAACGATCAGTGCCCCGGCGTCCACGGCGAGGGCACGGCCGAGAACGAGGTCGTCGTCCTCGGCTGCGAGGACGGCGCCCCCGCCTACGGCGGAGAGATCACCGAGCTCGACGCACCCGACCAGCCGTACGGCCGGATGGGCAACGCCTGGGTCAGCGAGACGAGCCCGATCGTCGTCGGCGATGACAAGGACGACCGATCTCGACCAGGTGGTGCGCGAGGTGACCGCGAAAGTGCGCAAGAAGTTCCCGAGCACTCCGAGGAGCAGATCGCGCCGCTGGTGCGCGAGGCGCGCGGCGAGTAGCCGGTCTCAGGCGAGCGCCCGCTCGATGCTTGCGCGCAGCGCCGGCGCCGGGCGCAGCGATCCCGCCGCCTCCGCGTTGAGGAGCGCTTGCGCGTCGACCGGGCTGTGCTCGCGGTACCACCGATCGACCGGGACGCCGCGCTCGGGCCGGCTGAACACCTCGACGGCATCGCCCGCCTCGACCGAGCCGCGGTGCACCACCCGCAGGTACGCGCCAGTGCGCCCCTCCTGGGCGAAACGTTTCACCCACTGCGGCTCCCCGAGCGTGCGCTGGAACGTCGCGCACGGCGTCCGGGGCATCGTCACCTCCAGCTCGACGGACGCGCCGATCCGCCAGTGCTCGCCGATCACGGCGCCGCTCACAGCCAACCCCTCGATCCGCAGGTTCTCGCCGAACCTTCCTGCGGCCATCGGCCGATCCAGACGTTCCGCCCACCAGAGCGCGTCCTCCTCGGAGTAGGCGTACAGCGCCTTGTCGAGACCGCCGTGGTGCGCGCGGTCGGCCTGGACATCGCCGTAGAGTCCTAGGTCGCGCACGCCGACCGGGCCATCGACCGGCCGCTTGTCGATCGCGGTCACGCCGACCGTGCCGGAATCGGGCAGGAGGCGGGCGACGCGGCACACGGCGAGCAGGTGGGGCATGCCGACAGGGTGCCAGCAGGAGGCGCGCCGTGTGTGCGGCGCGACAGGGCGTCGCCGAGGAGTGCGCCGCGGGCACGGGCGCGCGGACGGTTCGGCCGAGCAGGCGGTCGGGCTAGTGCCAGCGCCCGACCAGCCGCGTCAGCGCGCGGCGGCCCAGGAGGAACACGGCCAGGACCACAGCCGTCACGATCACGAAGCCCCACTGCACGCCCTGGCCCGAGGCAATCCGGAGCAGCATCCCGCCCGCCACGGTCACCGCCCAGACGACGAGTCCGGTCGGTGCGATCCGGTCCGGCGCCCGCCACGAGCGCGACACCGCCCAGCCCGCGAGGAGCGCGACGAGGAACGGCCAGAGCGTGCCGAGCAACCCCAGCAGCGCCGAGCCTTCGTCGTGGCTACTCCGCCCGATCAGCACGAACACCAGGACGAGCACCGTATCGAGTGCGAGCGCGAGCCCCACGCGGCGGGTCACGCTGACTCCGTCACGAAGTCGATCAGCTGCTCCACTCGGCCCAGCAGCGCGGGTTCCAGGTCCTGGAAGGTGCGCACGCGGCCGAGGATGCGCTGCCAGGCGCGTGCGATGTCCGCCTGCTCCTCGTGCGGCCAGCCGAGCGCCTCGCAGATGCCGTGCTTCCACTCGATGCCGCGCGGGATCTCGGGCCAGTGCTCGAGGCCGATCCGGGCGGGCTTCACCGCCTGCCAGACGTCGATGTAGGGGTGGCCCACGACGAGGACGTGGGCGCCGTGCGGGCCGGCGGCCACCCGATCGGCAATGCGCGACTCCTTTGACCCACGCACCAGATGGTCGACGAGCACGCCGATGCGACGCCCGGGCCCTGGCCGGAACTCGCGGACGAGCTCCTCGAGGTTGTCGACGCCCTCGATGTACTCGACGACGACCCCCTCGATCCGCAGGTCGTGGCCCCAGACTTTCTCGACCAGCTCGGCGTCGTGCCGTCCCTCCACATAGATGCGGCTGGGCAGTGCGACCCGCGCCTTCGCTTCGGCGATGTGGAAGGAGCCGGAGGCGGAGCGTGCGCGGCCGAGGTTGGCGTCGCGCTTGAGCCCGGGCGCCTTGAGCGACACAGGCTTCCCGTCCAGAAGGAACCCGGGACCGAGCGGAAACACGCGGACCTTGCCGAACCGGTCCTCCAGCCGCACCATCCGCAGCTCCACGCCGAGCACGGCACCGACGAAACCGGAGGCGACCTCCTCGACCACCAGATCGCGCTCGGCCTCGACGACCGCCACCTCGACCCTGCCCCGCGCCCGCCAGTCCCCCGCGAGCACGTCCTGCCCGTACCTGTCCTCGTCCATCGCACCGAGGGTAGCCGGAGGTGCGCTGGCCACCGGGCGGACACGGCGGCTGCGCCCCTGCGCTTTCCTCCGACACCGAGAGCAACTCGTGAGGGTTGCGCACTTTTACCGTCCTCGTTACTGTGACACGAACGTGACATTCCTTCTGACGCGAATGGCCTCGATCATCTCCGGCGGTCACCGGTATCGAGGGCTCCGGCCAGCGGTGGCAGCTTCGATCGTCGCGCTCCACGACCACAGTCAGCACCGAAGCAGAGGAACACGCATGGACCCGCTGACCAAACGGGCCCCAACACCGAGGTCTCGTACAGGAGCGGCAGCATCTTGAGCGGCAGTATCAGTTTCCGCCGCGTCACTCAGCGGTTCGGAGCGACGACCGTCTTTCAGGACGACAGCTTCGAGCTCAGTTCGGGGTTGACGTTTCTGGTCGGGCGCAATGGTGCGGGCAAGTCCACCCTTATCCGGCTGGCGACCGGCCTCCAGCGGCCCGACGCAGGTGAGATCCGCATCTTCTCGGATCGAACACGGTCGATCACCCAGGAGACCAAGCGCCGGTTCGGCCTTCAGCTCCAAAACGATGCCTTTCTGAAGAGCGTGCGTGTCCGCGAGTACGTCGACCTCTATCGGACGATGTACCTCACGCGCACGAGTGCACCGACAGTCGATCTCACCGAGGTGGCCGACCTGCTCGACATCGCGTCGATCGCGGGTGCGTACGCCGCGGCCCTGTCCGGCGGACAGAAAAAGCGCCTGTCGCTCTTCCTCGCGATCATCGGCAGAAAAGAACTGCTCATTCTCGACGAACCGACGGCCGGTATCGACATCGACGTCACGGACAGGATCATGCGAGTCATCCGCTTGCTTCAGCGCCAGAACATCGACCTGCTGGTGTCGTCTCACGACCTCAGTGAATTCTTCGAGATCGCAGACAACGTCCTCGTCGTCGACCACGGCATCCAGTTCGACGGCAGCAGAGCAGAGTTTCTAGCCACCTACGGGTATACGCATAAAGTCATCGTGCCGACCCGATCGCCGCAGGTTGGTCTCCCCTGGGTCCAGCACGAGGACGGCATCAGCTACTTCGCCTTCTCCGGCGAGGAGCTTAGGGAGTTTTTCCCCGACCAGCCTCTCGTTGCCACCACCGCTAAGGACCTCTATCAGCTAGCGACGCGCGCCGATGACAGGAGGATGACATGACGTCCTTCGCCGTGGTCGCGGCATGCGTGCGTATAGAAATCCTGCGATTCTGGCGCGAGCCGATCGCCCTCTTCTTCACGTTGATCTTTCCGATCGTGCTGATCGTGATCTTCGGTGGTTCGTTCGGGTCCCACCAGGATCCGAGCACGGGAACCAGCTACTACAACTCCCTGGTGGCGATAGATGCAACCTTCCTGATCGGAAACTTCACGCTGATGGGCGTCACGAACGACCTCGCCAACCAGAAGGAGGCCGGCATCACCGACGCCTCGTCTCTGTTCCCGCTCAAGGCCTGGCAACGCTTCGTCATCGAGTCCTCCGCCTACCTGTTGATCGTCTTCGCGGCGGTCTCACTGGTCACGGTCTACGTCTTCGTCACGTACAGAGACGTTGAGTTCCGAGGCAATATCGGGCATTTCGCTCTCGTGTTGGCGGTGGCCTACTTCGCCTTCGTCTCGATCGCCAAGCTGATCGCCTCGCTCGCTTTCAGCGCACGAACGCTTCAGCTGATCGGCTCCACGGTCTTTTTCGTCCTGCTGTTCACGTCCGGCGTGGTTATTCCGCGAGAGTCATTGCCGGATGCGGTCTCCTGGTTCACGACGATCTCGCCCATGTACCTGACGTACACCAGTTTGGAGGGGATCTGGAACAACACGATCGACTGGGGCGTCCACCTGCTGCAGATGGCCGAGCTGGTGGCGATCGTCGTGGTCTTCACCCTCCTGGCTCGGCTTCGGTCAAGAGTTCGGGGATAGCCCGGCCGGCGGAACGAGGCCGTGGTGATATCGGTCGTGCGTCCGCTCGTCAGATCACTTCTGCCGACCCCGAGCCCGGACCTGATCGACATGAGAGGAAACAAGGACAGTGAACTATCAGGAGCGTCGCAGGCGCGCTTTTCGAAATCTACGCATTTACCTCCTCGGCGTCTGTGCCTTTGTGGGGCTCAATATCGTAGCAATCATGATAATTCCGGACTACTCGTTCCCCCAGAACTTCTTCGCAATCTGGCCGATCGTCGGGTGGGGCGTTCCGACGCTTTGGCGCATCGTCGAACTGCGACGGTACAAAGTCGGCGCATCGGATGCGTGAGAACTGACCTGCCGACAAGCGCTCCTGACGATGAAGTCGACGCTGCGCTCGGACGTCCGAACTCCGCACCGCGCTCGCCCGAAGCCGACCGCTCCCCGCGAGTGTGACCCGCGGAGCCTGCCACCCCGCGACAGGTGGGTAGGCTGACCGGACAGCATGTGCTCCGGGGTCGGTGAGAATTCCGAACCGGCGGTGACAGTCCGCGAGCCGTAGCCCCTCCCGAGGGGCGGCGGTTGACCTGGTGGAACTCCAGGACCGACGGTGAAAGTCCGGAGGAGAGGCAGCACAAGCGTCGCGCATCATTGCGCGATGCGCAGCGACGGTGCCCGCGCACCGTCGATCGAGACCCCGGAGTTCCGCGACGAACGGAAGACCGGGAATGACGATCGACTACGAGCACGCGATGCGCCGAGCGCTGGCGCTCGCCGAGCGCGGGCCCTCCCGCGGACCCAACCCGCGCGTGGGCTGCGTGATCCTCGCGCCCGACGGCACCGCGCTGGGCGAGGGCTGGCATCGTGGCGCCGGTACCGCGCACGCCGAGGTCGACGCGCTCTCGCATGTCGCGCCGGGCGCCGCCTCCGGAGCCACGGCCGTCGTCTCGCTCGAGCCCTGCGACCACACCGGGCGCACCGGCCCGTGCAGCGGCGCCCTGATCGAGGCCGGCGTCTCGCGCGTCGTCTACGCCGTCACCGACCCGGGCAAGCGCTCGGCGGGCGGCGGGCGCACCCTCCGCGCGGCCGGCGTCGAGGTGATCGAGGGCGTGCTCGCCGAGGAGGGCGAGCAATTCCTACACCCGTGGCTCACCGCGACCCGCCGCCACCGCCCCTTCGTCACGCTCAAGTGGGCCTCGACGCTCGATGGTCGCACCGCGGCCGTCGATGGCAGCAGCCGCTGGATCACCGGAGCCGCGGCCCGCCAACGCGTGCACGAGCAGCGCGCCGCGCACGACGCGATCCTGGTCGGCACCGGCACCATCCTCGCCGACGACCCCGCACTCACCGCCCGCGGCGACGGAGGCGAACTACTCGCTCACCAGCCGGTGCCCGTCGTCGTCGGCACCCGATCCGTCCCTCCCGACGCCCAACTACACGCGCACCCCCGAGCCGCGATGTTCGAGCGCACTCACGACCTCGTCGCCGTCCTCGGGCGCCTCTACTCCGCCGAGATCCGCTGCGTCTACGTCGAGGGCGGGCCGACCCTCGCCTCCGCCCTCGTCGCCGCCGGGCTGGTCGATGAGTACCTCGTCTTCCTCGCGCCCGCCCTGCTCGGCGGGCCCCGCCTCGCGCTCGGCGACCTCGGCGTGACGAGCATCGGCGACGCTCGACGCCTCTCCCTCCGCTCGGTCGAGGTCCTCGGCGACGACCTGCTCGTGACCGCCCGCCCCGACGCCCTCCCCGCGGGCGGTGCCGGGGCCCCGGCCCGCCGCCCCCACGCCCTGCAGATGGAGACGCACTGATGTTCACCGGAATCATCGAGGAGAGGGGCATCGTGACGGCCGTGGAGTCCGGCACCGACGCCGTCCGCCTCAGCATCCGCGGCCCGCTGGCCGTCGAGGGCGTGCGACGCGGCGACTCGATCGCGGTCTCGGGTGTTTGCCTCACCGTCGTCGAGCACACCGACGAGGGCTTCACCGCCGATGTGATGGCGCAGACCCTGCGGATGTCAACCCTGGACGGCGTGAGCGTGGGCGACCCGGTGAACCTCGAGCGCGCTGCGCTGGTCGGCGACCGGCTCGGCGGGCACATCGTCCAGGGCCACATCGACGGCACCGCGACGCTGCTCAGGATCACCCCGGGCGAGGCCTGGCGGGTACTGCGCTTCTCGCTGCCGGCGGGGCTCGCTGCGCTGGTGGTCGACAAGGGCTCGATCGCGGTCGACGGCGTCTCGCTGACCGTCTCAGCGATTAGCCCGGCCGCCCAGAAGGAGCAGTGGTTCGAGGTCTCGCTGATCCCCGAGACGCTCGCCGTGACCACCCTGGGTGCGCGCGCGATCGGCGAGCAGGTCAACATCGAGACCGACATCCTGGCCCGACACGTCGAGCGGATGCTCGCGCTGCGCGAGGTCGCCGAGGCACGCTCGTGAGCCTCGCGACGATCCCCGAGGCTGTTGCCGCCCTGCGCGCCGGACGGCCGATCATCGTCGCCGACGACGAGGGCCGCGAGAACGAGGGCGACGTCATCGTCTCGGCCCAGCTGGCCAGCCAGGAGACGATCGCCTGGATGGTCCGCCACTCCTCCGGATTCATCTGCGCGCCGATGACCAACGAGATCGCCGACCGCCTCGCGCTGCCGCTGATGGTGGTCGAGAACGAGGACCCGCGCGGCACCGCGTACACGCTCTCGGTCGACGCAGCCGACCGCCTTTCGACCGGGATCAGCGCCTCCGACCGCGCGCACACCCTCCGGGTGCTGGCCGACCCGGAGGCGACTCCCGACCGGCTGCACCGACCCGGGCACGTCCTGCCGTTGCGTGCCGTCGAGGGCGGCGTGCGCGAACGTGACGGGCACACCGAGGCGGCGGTCGACCTGATGAAGCTGGCCGATCTGTACCCCGTCGGCGCGATCTCCGAGATCGTCGCGGAGGACGGCGAGATGATGCGGCTGCCCGGGCTGATCGCCCTCGGCGAGCGCGAGGGTGTACCGGTGACGACGGTCGCGGCCCTCATCGCCTACCTGCAGGAGTTCCACTGCGACACCGAGGTGCCCGTGGCGGTCTCGGTGCCGGAGAGCCCTCGGGTGAGCTTCGAGGTCGAGACCACGGTGCCGACCAGCCACGGCCCGTTCCGGATCCGCGCCTACCGCGATCGGCAGACCGGAGCCGACCACGTCGCGATCCTCGCCGGTGGCCACTCCGCGGGGCGACCCACCCTGGTGCGCGTGCACTCCGAGTGCCTGACCGGCGAAGCGTTCGGCTCGCTGAAGTGCGAGTGCGGGCCGCAGCTCGACTCCGCTCTCGACACGATCCAGCGCGACGGAGGCGTCGTCGTCTACCTCCGCGGCCACGAGGGCCGGGGCATCGGCCTGATCAACAAACTGCGCGCCTACCGCCTGCAGGAGGACGGCCTCGACACCCTCGAGGCGAACCTCGCGCTCGGACTCCCCGCCGACGCCCGCGACTACGGAGCGGCGGTCGGGATCCTCGAGGACCTGGGCCTGCGCGAGGTGCGCCTGCTCACCAACAACCCCGAGAAGGTCCGCCAGCTCACCGACCGCGGCATCGTCGTCGCCGAGCGAGTCCCGCTCGTGGTCGGGATCGGTGCTTTCAACGAGGGCTACCTCGAGACCAAGCGCGACCGGATGGGCCACGCTCTGGACAGCGTCCTCGACCCCCACCCCCTCGATGCCGGACTCCCCGGCCTCGCCCTTGACGCCGGACTCCCCGGCGCCACCATGAAGGAGTAGCAATGGCCGGTAGCGGCGCCCCCATCACCTCCCCCGTCGACGGCTCGAGCCTGCGCGTCGTCGTCGTCGCGGGGACCTGGCACGAGCAGATCAGCGACGGCCTAATCGCTGGAGCGAGCCGAGCACTCGACGAGGCCGGCGCCTCCTGGTCGCTCGTGCGCGTACCCGGCTCGTTCGAGCTGCCCGTGGCCTGCAAGGCGGCGCTGGAGGCGGGGGCCGACGCGGTCGTCGCCCTCGGCGTGATCATCCGCGGCGGCACCCCGCACTTCGAGTACGTCTCGGACGCCGCCACCTCCGGACTCACGACGGTGTCGATCCAGACCGGCAAGCCGGTCGGCTTCGGTGTGCTCACCCTCGACACGGAGCAGCAGGGCATCGACCGGGCCGGGCTCCCCGGCTCGAAGGAGGACAAGGGGCGCGAGGCGGCCGAGGCGGCGGTCTCGACCGCGCTGCTCCTGCGCGAGCTGCGCAGCTGATCCGCTCCGGGGAGGCCCATCCTGCGCCAGCCTGCAGATCAGGCTGGGAGAACACGGACTAGGGTGATCGGGTCGTCACAAGCGACCCCTCTCCTCCCCTCACCCTGCGCCCGGGACGCCCGACCGACACCCCGCCTCGCCGGCTCGAGGGGAACCGCCGTCCACACGGAGCGCCTCCCACATGTCTTCTCCCACCGTCTCCGACGCGCCTGCCGCCGCCCCGCAGAACTCCCGCGGCCGGGTGATTTTCGCGAGCCTCATCGGCACGTCGATCGAGTTCTACGACTTCTACGCCTACGCGACCGCCGCCGTCCTGGTCTTCCCCGCTCTCTTCTTCGCGAACGACGACCCGGCCACCGCGCAGCTCGCCTCCTTCGCCGTCTTCGGCGTCGCCTTCATCGCGCGCCCGATCGGCTCGATCATCTTCGGCCACTTCGGCGACCGCATCGGCCGCAAGGGCACCCTCGTTGCGTCCCTGCTCACGATGGGCGTCGCGACCTTCCTGATCGGCTGCCTGCCCACTGCGCTCACGCCAGGGTGGGACTTCCTCGCTCCGTTCCTGCTCGTCGTGTTGCGCTTCGGCCAGGGACTGGGACTGGGCGGCGAGTGGTCCGGAGCCGTGCTGCTCGCGACCGAGAACGCGCCGGCCGGCAAGCGCGCCATCTACGGCACCTTCCCGCAGCTGGGCGCGCCGATCGGCTTCATCGTCGCCAACGTCCTGTTCCTGGTGCTGGCGAGCACTCTGGACGACGAGACGTTCGCCGCCTGGGGCTGGCGCGTGCCGTTCCTGGCCAGTGCCGTGCTCGTGATCATCGGCCTGTACGTGCGGTTCACGCTCGTCGAGACCCCCGCGTTCCAGAAGGTGGTCGAGAAGGGCGAGGTGGCCAAGCTGCCGCTGGCCCGCGTCTTCGTCACGAGCTGGCGCCCGCTCATCCTGGGCACCTTCATCATGCTGGCGGCCTACGTGCTCTTCTACCTGATGACCACGTTCACCCTGATTTACGGCACGGCGCCCGCCGACGGCCTGGTCCCGGGGCTCGGCTACCGCCGCAACGACTTCCTGATCATGCTGATCGTCGGCGTCGTGTTCTTCGGGGTCTTCACCCTCGTCTCCGGACCGCTCGCCGAGCGCTTCGGCCGTCGGCGCACGCTGCTCACGGTGACCGCGGCGATCATCGTGTTCGGCCTGCTCTTCGTCCCGCTGTTCAGTGCCGGCTTCGCGGGCGTGATGGCGGTGTTGGTCCTCGGCTTCACACTGATAGGCCTGACCTTCGGCCCGATGGGCGCCGTCGTACCCGAGCTGTTCCCGACCAACGTCCGCTACACCGGCTCGGCGATGGCCTACAACCTCGCCTCGGTCCTCGGAGCGGCGCTCGCGCCGATCATCGCGGTCGCGCTGTGGAAGGCGGCGGCGGGCAGCACCGTGCTGGTCGGCCTCTACCTCAGCGCCGCGGCGGTGCTGACGCTGATCGCGCTCCTGCTCTCCACGGAGACGAAGAACGCGTCGTACCACGACAACGTCTCGTAGGTCTCTCCGCTCGGAACGGCCCGTCGGTGTCCCCCGGCGGGCCGTTCGCAGTGCGTCCGCATCCGGCCCGCCCGCTGGCGGCCTGCTCGCAGCGATCACGGGGCAGAATAGACGGCGATGAGCACCACCACCTCCCGGCGCGGCGGCCGACGACCCTCCCGCGACGACGGACCCCGCGCCTCCTTCTCGCAGCTTGTGCCCTACCTGCTCGAGCACCGCGGCATCCTCTCGGTCGTCGTCGTGCTGAGCCTGTTCGGAGCGGCGGCGAGCCTTGGCCAGCCTCTCCTCGTCGGCCAGGTCATTGCCCGCGTGCAGTCCGGGCTCGACCTCGGGCCGCTGGTCTGGGCGCTCGTCGGCCTGGTGATCGCCTCCGGGCTCATCTCGGGCTTCGCGCACTACCTGCTCCAGCGCACCGGCGAGGGGATCGTACTCTCGAGCCGCCGCCGACTCGTCGCGCGGCTCCTGCGCCTGCCGATCCGAGAGTTCGACGCCCGCCGCACCGGCGACCTCGTCTCGCGCGTCGGCTCCGACTCCACGCTCCTGCGGGCGGTACTGACTCAGGGGCTCGTCGACTCGATCGCCGGCTCGCTGGTCTTCGTCGGAGCGATCATCGCGATGGCGGTCATCGACTGGGTGCTGCTGCTGATCATCGTGGTCGTGGTGGCGGTGGCCCTCGGGCTGGCGCTGACCCTCGGCCGTGGCATCCGCACGGCCAGCCGTAAGGCGCAGGAGAAGGTCGGCGACCTGGCCGCCGCCGTCGAGCGTGCGATCAGCGCGGTGCGGACGATCCGCGCAGCCGGAGCGACCGATCGCGAGATCGCGGTCGTCGACCAGCACGCCACCGAGGCCTACCGCCTGGGCGTCCGCGTCGCGCACATCTCGGCCCTCGTCGTGCCGGTCGCCGGGATCGCCCTGCAGGTCGCGTTCCTCGCCGTCCTCGGCGTCGGCGGGTACCGCGTCGCATCCGGAGCGATCGACGTCGCTCAGCTGGTCTCGTTCATCCTCTTCCTCTTCATGATGGTGATGCCGCTGGGCAACTTCATCGGCGCGATCACCTCGGTGAACTCGGCGCTGGGGGCCCTCGGCCGCATTCAGGAGATCATCGACCTGCCAATCGAGGGCGACGGCGACGCCGGCTCCGGCGGGTTCGGGGCAGGAGTCGCGGAGGAGGCGATCTCGTTCGAGAACGTGGTGTTCTCGTACGACGAGGGCGCTGTGCCTGCTGCGGAGGGCGCCGTGCCTGCTGCGGAGGGTACCGCGGAGCAGCGCGACCGGACGGTCCTGCGCGGAGTCTCCTTCACGGTGCCGCGCGGCAAGCGCACCGCACTGGTCGGCCCGTCTGGCGCCGGCAAGAGCACGATCCTGGCGCTGATCGAGCGCTTCTACGACCCGGAGGAAGGCGTCGTCCGCCTCGGCGGCATCGACATCACGGCCATTGATCGCGACGCCCTGCGCGCGCAGATCGGCTACGTCGAGCAGGACGCTCCTGTTCTGGCCGGCACCATCCGCGAGAACCTTGTCCTCGGCCGCCCCGACGCCGACGACGCCGAGTGCCTCCGCGTGCTCGAGGCCGTCAACCTGACCGATGTGCTCGAACGCAATCCGCTCGGCCTGCACGCACCCGTCGGCGAGAGCGGGGTGATGCTCTCGGGCGGCGAGCGCCAGCGCCTGGCGATCGGCCGCGCACTCCTGGCGGCCCCGCCGATCCTGCTCCTGGACGAGTCCACCTCGAGCCTGGACGGCCTCAACGAGCAACGGCTGCGCCTGGCGATCGACGCGGTCGCCGAGAACCGAACCCTGCTGGTGATCGCGCACCGCCTGTCGACGGTCGTCGACTCCGACCGCATCGTCGTCCTGCGCAAGGGCGAGGTCGTCGGAGTCGGCACTCACTCCGAACTCGTCGAGTCCACGCCGCTCTACCGCGACCTCGCGAAGCACCAGCTCCTGGTCTGACGCTCCGCTGCTCCCTCGGCGGCTCAGTGCGGCGGCAGCCGCAGCGCGCCGTCGAGCCGGATGATCTCGCCGTTGAGCATGGGGTTCTCGATGACGTGCCGCACGAGCGCGGCGAACTCTTCCGGACGGCCAAGGCGGGCCGGATGGGGTGTGACGGAGCCGAGCGCCTCCCGCGCCTTCTCCGGCAGGCCGGCGAGCAGCGGCGTATCGAAGGTGCCCGGCGCGATCGACACCACGCGCACCAGGCGGGCGGCGAGCTCCCGCGCGAGCGGCAGCGTCAGCGCAGCCACAGCCCCCTTCGACGCGGCATAGGCCGCCTGCCCGATCTGCCCCTCGAAGGCAGCGACGGAGGCGGTCGTCACCAGGACACCGCGCTCGCCGTCGATCGGCTGCTGCTCGGCGATCGAGGCCGCCGCGAGCCGCAGAACGTTGAGGGTCCCCGTCACGTTCACGCGCAGCACCTGCTCGAACTCCTCCAGCGGCAGAGGCCCGTCCCGTCCGAGGAGCCGCCCCGGCGTGGCGATGCCGGCGCAGCTGACGGCGATCCGCAGCACCCCCGCCGCCTCGACGGCCCGCGCGAGCGCGTCGGAGTCGAGCACGTCTCCCGCGATCAGCCGGACCGACGCGGGCAGGCTCGCCGCCTCAACGGCCCGCGGCAGGTCGAACACCACGACCCTGGCCCCGGCGAGGGCAAGACCCGTCGCAGTCGCCGCCCCGAGTCCGGAGGCGCCGCCCGCGACCAACGCGGATGTCCCGTCCAGGCGCACGATCAGCCCTCCGCGGCTCGGGTCGGCTCGACCCCGGGCACCACGGCGGGCTCGCTTCCGGCTTCGCCTGCGCCGTCGCTCGTGGGCTCACCGGTCGGGTCGGTGCCCGGTCTGGGAGACGCGAGCGCCTGGGCCGAGCAGGTCGTCAGAGTCGAGTCGTAGGCGTCCCGGGCACGCTGCGCGGCGATCCGGTCCTGGTCGTCGCCGAGGGGGCTGGCGGCTGGCGGCCGCTCCCCCAGACCGTAACGGGCGAGGCAGTCGGCGATCAGACGGGCGATGCGTGCCCCGTCCTCCGGGTCGCTTGAACTTGTCGGCGTCGGTCCAGTGGTCGAGACGGTGCTCGGCGCCTGGACGGCACCGTCCGGCACATCGGCGGCGAGGCCCGTGCAGGCCGTGAGCCCCAGGGCGAGCCCGGCGGCAATGAGCAGCGCGACGCGCGGGCGGATCCTCGTACGCGGGAGCATGGACGACCTCGTTCGTGACCGGTGCGGTCGGGATGGGGGCGAAGGTGCGGGCGAAGGTGGTGGCGGGACTGCGGAGGGGCCTGAGGCCGAGAACGCCGCGGGAACGACGGGTGGCGCTGCGGTCGACAGAGTGGTCGGGAGTGCGGCCACGGTAGCGCAGGGACCGAGCGTCGTCAGGTGCGGGCGCGCTCTCACAGCGAGTGTCACCCCCAACGGGGCACAGTGTCTCTGTTCTAGGCGGGATCCGCGAGCGCCCACATCGCGACGGCAGAGGCCGCCGCGACGTTGAGCGAGTCGATCCCGTGACTCATCGGGATCTGCACAGCGACGTCGGCCGCGGCGAGCGCCTGAGCGGTGAGCCCCCGAGCCTCGGTGCCGAGCACCAGGGCTACCCGCTCCGGGGCACGGCCGGCGAACTCCCGCAGCGGCACAGCCTCCGGTGTCAGCGCCATCGCCGCGATCGTGAAGCCCGCCCCGTGCAGGAGCCGCTGCGTCGACTCCCAGTCACCGACGCGAGTCCACGGAATCTGGAGCACCGTGCCCATGCTGACCCGGATCGCGCGGCGATAGAAGGGATCGGAGCAGCGCGCCGTGACGAGCACAGCGTCCGCTCCGATCGCCCCGACCGATCGGAAGATCGCGCCGACGTTGGTCGGATCGACCACGTCCTCGAGCACGACGACGCGTCGGGCGTCGGCGAGCAGCTCGGCCGGATCGGGCAGCACGGGCCGGTCCACGGCCGCGATCAACCCGCGGTGCAGGGTGTACCCGGTGAGCTCGGCCAGCAGCTCGCCCGGCCCGGTGAAGACGGGCACATCGAACGCTCCGACCAGCCGCTCCGCTTCCGGAACCGACCCGCCGAGAGCGAGCACCGACCGCGGCCGATGGCCGACAGCGAGAGCGCGCTCCAGCACGAGCGCCGACTCCGCGATGTAGAGCCCGTGCGGCCCGCGGGCGTTCTTCAGCGCCACGTCCGTGGCGTGCGCGTAGTCGCGCAGGCGCGGGTCCGTGAGCGCCGTGATCTCGATCCGCTTCACAGGATCAGGCGAACGGATCGGGGGTGAGCGTGTACTTGGTGCTGAGGTACTCGTGGATCCCCTCGAGCCCGCCCTCACGGCCGAGGCCCGACTGCTTCACCCCGCCGAAGGGCGCCGCCGCATTGGAGACGACGCCGACGTTGAGGCCCATCATCCCGGTGGCGATCCGCTCGATCATCCGCTGACCGCGGGCGAGATCGCCGGTGAAGACGTATGAGACGAGTCCGTACTCGGTGTCGTTCGCGAGCGCCACCGCTTCGTCCTCATCACTGAACGGCACGATAGCGAGGACCGGTCCGAAGATCTCGGTGCGGAGAATCTCACTCCCCCGGTCGACCCCGGTGAGGACGGTCGGCTCGTAGAAATGGCCGGGCCCGTCGAGGCGGCTGCCTCCTGTGCGCAGGCTCGCACCGCGCGCCACCGCGTCGGCCACAAGGGAGGTCGCCTTCTCGACGGCGCGCTCATCGATCAGCGGACCGATGGTCACTCCGTCCTCGGTGCCGCGGCCGACCCGCAGCTCGTTCACGCGCTCGGTGACCCGCGCGGCGAACTCCTCGGCGATCGACTCGTGCACGAAGAAACGGTTCGCGGCTGTGCAGGCTTGGCCGATATTGCGGAACTTGGCGAGCATGGCGCCCTCGACCGCTCGATCGAGATCGGCGTCCTCGAACACGACGAAGGGCGCGTTGCCGCCGAGCTCCATCGACGTCCGCAGCACGTTCTCGGACGCCTGCTGCAACAGCGTCCTCCCGACCGGTGTGGAGCCGGTGAAGGAGAGCTTGCGGAGGCGAGGGTCCGCGAGGATCGGAGCCGAGACGGCCGCGGCCGACGAGGTGGTGATCACGTTCAGCACGCCGGCGGGCAGCCCCGCCTCGGCCAGCAGGGCCGCGAAGGCGAGGGTGGTCAGCGGAGTGAGTTCGGCCGGCTTCACGACCACCGTGCAACCCGCCGCGAGAGCCGGGGCGATCTTCCTGGTCGCCATCGCGAGGGGGAAGTTCCACGGCGTGATCAGGTAGCAGGGGCCGACCGGGTGCTGCGAGACGATCATCCGGCCGCTGCCCTCGGGCGAGACGCCGTAGCGGCCCGCGATGCGCACCGCCTCCTCACTGAACCAGCGGAGGAACTCGCCGCCGTAGACGACCTCACCCCGCGCCTCCGCCACCGGCTTGCCCATCTCGAGCGCCATCAGGAGCGCGAACTCCTCGGTGCGCTCCTGCAGCAGGTCGTAGGCTCGCCGCAGGATCTCACCGCGCTTCCTCGGTGCGGTCGCCGCCCACGCGGGCCCGGCCGCGACCGCGGCGTCGAGCGCACGGACCCCGTCCTCCGGGGTCGCATCGGCGATCGAGACGAGGACCGCCCCGGTCGCCGGGTCCTCGACCTCGAGCGAACCACCGCCGGACGCTTCCACCCACTCACCACCGATCAGCAGCTGCGTGGGACTGTGCGCGAGCAGGGCGGTCTCGGCGACGCTGGCGGCGACGGAATCAGTCACGGGAGAGACTCCTTTCTTCGGATCGAAGCGCGGAGGCCGCGCGGGGAGGAACTTTCCGTCCTCCCAGTGTAGGACGGGCCGTTCCGCCGCGAGCGAGGTCGGGGCCCATCGTGAGAACTTCCGCGCCGCCGAGCCCTGTGGAGGGAGATCTCCCTCAGCGTGAGCGCTCGATGCGGACCCCCGCGTCCGCCAGCTCGCGCAGCGCCGCCGCACTCGCCTCCTCCGAGACGCCCGCAACCAGGTCGCTCAACACCCGGACCCCGAGTCCCGCCCGGCGTGCATCCAGTGCCGACGCGCGAACGCAGTGATCCGTCGCGAGTCCCACGACGTCGAGCTCCGTGACGCCCCGGTCGGCGAGCACGGCGCCCAGCGCTGCCCCCTCCTGCGTCGCGCCCTCGAACGCGGAGTAGGAGGGACGGCCCTGGCCCTTGAGGATCTGCACGTCGATGTGCGCCGTGTCCAGGCCCGGGTGGAACTGCGCCCCCGTCGTGCCTGCGACGCAGTGCGCGGGCCAGGTGTCGACGAAGTCCGGCTCCGTCGCGAAGTGGCCACCGTTGTCGGAGTGGCCCTCGTGCCAGTCCCGCGAGGCGAACACCGCGGCGTAGCGGTCCCGATGCGCCGCGAGGTAAGCGGTCACGCCCTCCGCGACAGCCGTGCCGCCGGCGACGGCGAGCGCACCGCCCTCGGTGAAGTCGTTCTGCACATCGACGATGAGGAGTGCGGTGGTCATCGTGGTCCTTCCGGGACGAGGAGGTGGCGGTCGAGGGCGCTTCGGATCACGAGCCCGACAGCGCCGCACCGCAGCGGTAGACGCCGGTGACCAGGGTGTCGATCGCCGTCTTGGCCGAGTCGGTGACCTCGCCGAGAGCGTAGACCGCGAAGGTCAGCTCGGTGCCGTCCGCCGCGGTGATCACGCCGGCGAGTGTGTAGCCGGTGTCAATCCAGCCGGTCTTCGCGCGCACCGCCCCGTCGGCGGCGGTGTTGTCACCGGCGAAGCGGTCGGAGTAGGAGAGCGACCCCGTCCGGCCGGACACCGGCAGACCGTCGAGGAGGACACCCAACTGCCCCTCGCGAGCCTGCACCCTGCGCAGCAGCTCGGTGAAGAACGCCGGGGCGACCGCGTTGTCGTCGCTGAGACCGGAGCCGTCGACGATCGTGATGCCGGACGTGTCGACTCCGTAACCCGCGAGCCCCTGCAGCACACCGGCCTGCTCCGCGCCGAAATCGCTGCCCGCGCCCGTGCGGATCGCGACGAGCCGCGCGAGCATCTCGGCGACCGCATTGTCAGACACCAGCAGCATCTGCTGGATCAGGGTGCCGACCGGGGCCGACTCGACTGTCCCCAGCACGGCGGCGCCGGCGGGCGCGGTGCCGGTCGAGATCGCGGGCGCACCGTTCAGCTCGTCGGCGAACGCCTGGCCCGCGCGGCCGACCGGATCGTCGCCGCGCTCGGAGGTGGAGGCCGCCGGATCCTCGCGGTCACCGTCCACCTGGAGCGCCGTGATCTCCGGCATGTAGCCGTCGACCTGCTCCTTGCGGTTCCAGCTGGGCTGCCACGTCTCACCCGAGTAGAGGGAGGAGTCGAGCACGAGCGACGTGATCGACGTGCCGGCCGTCACAGGGTCGGCTTCCCAGGCGTTCTCGACCTGAGCAGCGAGGTCGTCGAGGTGCGCTGCCCCCGGGTAGGTCGACTCCTGCCCGGTCGGCAACCGAGTCAGGGTCAGGTCGCCACCGCCGACGAGGACGACGCTCCCCGGGGCGCTCCCCCGCACCACCGTGGTGGCAAGACGCGCGTCCGGCCCGAGCACGGCGAGAGCCGATGCTGCCGTGAGGATCTTGAGGGCGGAGGCGGTACGGGACGCCGTCGTGCCCCCACGATCGAAGAGGACCTCGCCCGTCGCCGCGTCGACCACGCGCGCCTGCATCGAGCCCAGACGCGGATCGGCCGCGAGCCCCGCGACGGAGCAGGTGCGCAGCGCCTCACCCTCTCCGGCGGCGCTGGGCCGTGCCCTGGCGGTCGGAGTCGGAGTAGCGGTTCGAGCCGCAGCCACGGCCACGACCGGCGCGTCCGGCTCCGCGGCCCCACCCACTGCCGTACCGGCCCCGAAGGCACCGATAGCCAGCACGGCGGCGACGAGGAGGGCGGCGATCGCGAGGGTGCGGCGGCGAGGCGGAGTGGCGGTCATTCGCACCAGGCTAACCGGCCCGGTTCGATGCGGCCCGGTTCGAGGCGAACGTGGCGTCGCGGCACTGGCGGGACGGAGCCCCGAGGAAGTGGAGCCGCCCGGAAGTGGAGCCGCCTGTGGGAATCGAACCCACGACCTTCTCATTACGAGTGAGACGCTCTGCCGACTGAGCTAAGGCGGCGTGCACGCGGGGCCGGAGCCTCGGACACGGTTACCGAGCATACCCTGCTCACGCGCCCGGAAGTGAATCGGGCCGCGGCCCCGCTGGGCGGCGCTCGGAACGCGCCGAGACCGCCGTGCCCCGGTCAGGTGAGCGCGCCGCGCAGCTCCTCGAACGATCGGGCGATCCGGCCGGGCAGCGCCTCCCTACCGTCGTGATCGACCCAGGCCGCCCAGGCGTGGCGCACCGCGGCGAGACCGAGGAGGGTCAGCATCCGCGCCCGGCTGCGCACGCGCTCCGCGTCGTCGCCCTGACAGCCGAGGCGCTCGGCGACCAGTCCCTCGATCGCGAGCTCGAACTCGCGCATCCCGGCGATCTTGAGCCCCACGAGGTGCGGATGCTCGCGGAAGAGTGCGCGCCGGAGGACATGCAGCTCCCGGTCGTCCTCGAGCGGCTCCTCCATCGCCGCGACGAAGACGACCTGGAGATCCTCGAGCACCGTACCCCGACCGGAGACGAAGGCGTCCGCGGTCTCGTCGGCGATCACGGGGAGACCGCCGACCAGTGCGTCCTCCTTCGAGGCGAAGTAGTTGAAGAAGGTGCGTGTGGAGACGTCGACGGCACGCGCGATGTCCTCGATCGTCACGCGCTCGGGGCCGCGCTCGCTCGCGAGGCGCAGGACCGCGATCTCGATCGCCCGACGCGTGGCGCGGCGCTTGCGCTCGCGGAGTCCGGGTTGCTGAGTGCACTCCTGCTCGGTCAGCACTGTGGGTCCTCCTTCGGAACGGTCCCCTCGAGCAGGTACGCGTCGACCGCGTCGTTCACGCACGAGTTCGACTTGTTGTAGGCCGTGTGGCCCTCGCCGTGGTAGGTGACGAGGTGGCCGGCCGAGAGTTCGCCCGAGAGGGCCTGGGCCCAGACGTAAGGCGTCGCCGGGTCGTTCGTCGTCCCCACGACCAGGATCGGCGCCGACCCCTCGGCGGTGATCGGCGCGCGGGAGCCCTCGAACGCGGCGGGCCACTGGCTGCAGAGGATGTCGCCGTAGGCCAGGTAGCGTCCGATCGTCGGCGCGGCCTGCTCGAGGGCCGCTTCGTCGGCACGCATCGAGGCGGTGTCGGCGTCGTTGGAGTAGTCGACGCAGTTGATCGCGAGGAACGCCTCGGCGATGTTGTCCGAGTACTGCCCGTCGGCATCGCGGCCGTTGTAGGAGTCGGCGTACTCGAACGCGATCGCGGCATCGCCCTTGCGCACGTCGGCGAGCATCTCGCTGAGCGCTTTCCACGCTGTGGCGTCGTAGAGCGGGTAGACGATCGCGGTGAACAGCGTGTTCGCGCCCAGCTCGCGGCCGTCCGGCGCCCGAATCGGCGAGGCGTCCACATCCTCGAGCATGCCCCTGATCTGCGACATCCCCTCGTCGACCGTGCCGGTGAACGGGCAGTCGGCCGAGCGGAGGCAGTCGGCCAGGTAGGCGCGCAGTGCGCTTTCGAAGCCCTTCGCCTGCTCGAGCACCACGTCGGACGAGGTCGCCGCCGGGTCGATGGCACCGTCGAGGACGAGGCGTCCGACCCGCTCGGGGAACAGACCGGCGTAGGTGGCTCCGAGGAAGGTGCCGTAGGAGTAGCCGAGGTAGTGCAGCGTGTCGTCGCCGAGAGCCGCGCGCAGCACGTCGAGATCACGGGCTGCGCTTGACGTACCGACCTCGGCGAGAAGCGGACCACTGCGCTGCTCGCAAGCCGCGGCGAAGGCCGCAGCGGAGGCGCGCTGCGCCTGGATCCACTCGTCGCTGCCCCGCTCCCCCGGTGGGATGTCGTAGAGGTAGGAGTCGAGTCCAGCGGCATCGAGACACGAGACCGCGGTCGAGGCCCCCACTCCGCGCGGATCGAAACCGACGACGTCGTAGCGGGCCGCGAGCGCGGAGTCGACCGCGTAGCCGGCGCTGTCCCGGATGAGGTCGACTCCTGAGCCGCCCGGTCCGCCCGGGTTCACGAGCAGTGATCCGAGTGTCGGACCCTGCGTCGCGGGGCGTCGGATCAGGGCGATCGACGCGGTCGCGCCCGACGGATCGTCCCAGTCCAGCGGCACGGTCGCATCGGTGCAGAAAGCGCCGTCGCCGCAGTCGTCCCAGACCAGCACTTGCGAGTAGTAGGGCTCGAGACCGGCCGCGACGCTCTGCGGGTGCGGGGAGGAGGTCCGACTCACGGTCGGTCCGGGTGCGAAGCAGGCGGTGAGCAGGGAGGCGACCGCGATGATCGCGAGCACGGCTGCCGACCGGCGCCCCCTCTTCACGCGGCCACCGGGCGTCGGGCGGCGACCACGAGCAGCGCCTCGAGGGCGAGGACCGGCGAGACATTGGCGTCGATCCGCTGCCGCGCAGTAGCGATCGCCTCGAGGACGGCGAGAGTGCGCTCCGGCGGAGTCGAGTCTGCAAGGACCGTCATCTCGGTGCGGACCTCCTCGTTGATGACGCCCCCCGGCGCTCCGAGCTGAAGGCGCACCACATCACGGTAGAGGGAGAGGAGGTCGACGAGGATCCGATCGAGACCGTCGCGGAGGCTGCGCGTCGCACGTCGTTTCTGGTCCTCCTCGAGCGCGCGGAGCTGCGAGCGGAGCTGCGCCGGGACCGTGCCGCCGGGCTCGACGCCCAGCGACCGCAACGCCTGCTGCCGTTCGACCTCGTCGCGCTCGATCGTGATCGCCTTGGCATCCTCGGTCGCGACCTCGATCATCCGCGCGGCGCCGAGCACGGCGTCCGAGACTCCGCGCAGGCGCAGGGCGATCCGGAGGGTCTCTTCCCGCCGCTCGCGGGCGTTCGCGTCGGTCGCCAGACGGTGCGCCATGCCGATGTGACTCTGCGCCTGGCGGGCGGCGCGCTCGGCGGTCTCGGCGTCGACACTGTCCCGGCGACACAGGAGCCCGGCGACGTCCGCCACGCTCGGCACGCGCAGCCGCACCGAGCGCACCCGGGAGCGGATGGTGGGGAGCAGGTCGGCCTCGCTCGGGGCGCACAGGATCCAGACCGTCCGCTCCGGCGGCTCCTCGAGCGCCTTCAGCAGGACGTTCGAGGTGCGCTCGCTCATCCGATCGGCGTCCTCGATGACCATGACGCGGTAGCGCGAGACCGAGGGCGAGTATTGCGAGCTGCTGACCAGGCGGCGCACCTCGTCGATCGAGATGATCACGCGTTCGGTCGCGAGCACCGAGAGGTCGGGGTGCGAGCGGGCGGCCACCTGGCGGCAATCGGGGCACTCGCCGCAGCCGCCGCGCCGGCAGAGCAGGGCCGAGGCGAAGGCGTATGCGAGGTTGGAGCGCCCGGAGCCGGGCGGGCCGGTGAGGAGCCAGGAGTGGGTCATCGCGGCCGACTCGCGGCCGCGATCGTCCCGGGGCGCGGAGGCGACCTGCAGGGCATCGATGGCGTGCTCCTGCCCGACGAGCTGGCTCCAGACGGTCATACCACCAGGCTAACCGCGAGTACCGACAGCGGACGCACGCTCCAGCAGTTCCTCGACACGGGAGCGCACCTCGAGCGCGATCTCGTCGATCGGACGTGCGGCGTCGACCACGAGGAAACGTTCCGCGTCGCTCGCGGCGATGGCCAGGAATCCCGCACGGACGCGTCCGTGGAACTCGGCCTTCTCGGCTTCGAGTCGGTCGAAGCGGGTGCGGGACGAGTCGAGCCGGTCGCGTGCGACGGAGGGGTCCAGATCGAGCAGGACCGTCAGGTCGGGCCGCAGATCGTGGGTCGCCCACTCCGAGAGGCGTCGGACCTCGACCGCGTCGAGCACCCGACCCGCGCCCTGGTAGGCGACCGAGGAGTCGATGTAGCGGTCCTGCACGACGACATCACCGCGCTCGAGTGCGGGACGCACGAGGGTACCGATGTGCTGGGCGCGATCGGCCGCGTAGAGCAGGGCCTCCGCGCGGGGGTCGATCTCGCCGCGGTGATGCAGCACGATCTCGCGGATCTGTACGCCCACCTCGGTGCCCCCGGGCTCCCGGGTGCGCACGACGGTCTGACCGCGCGAGCCCAGCCACTCCTCGAGCAGCCGGGCCTGCGTCGTCTTGCCCGCGCCGTCCCCGCCCTCGAGGGTGACGAACAGCCCCGTCACGACTGCGTGGCGTCCGTCGTCTCGGCGGCGGCCGTCGCCGCCGCGCGGCTCGCGGCGGTCGTGCGCGACGCTGCGGGCTTCTTCGTAGCGGTGGTCTTCGCCGCGGTCGTCTTCGCGGCCGTAGTCTTCGCCGCGGTCGTCTTCGCGGCCGTAGTCTTCGCCGCGGTCGTCTTCGCGGCCGTAGTCTTCGCCGCGGTCGTCTTCGCGGCCGTAGTCTTCGCCGCGGGTTTCTTCGCCGGCGCGCGCTTGGCCGGAGCCTTCTTCGCCGGACCCTTCGCCCTCTTGTCGGCGAGCATCTGAACCGCTTGCTCGAAGTCGATCTCCTCGATCGTCATGCTCTTGGAGATCGTGACATTGGTCTCACCGTCGGTGACGTACGCGCCGAAGCGACCGTCGCGGATGCGGATCGGCTTGCCGCTGATCGGGTCCGCCTCGAACTCCTTGAGCGCGCTCGACGCACGCCGCGCCCCGTACTTGGGCTGGGCGAAGATCTCGAGTGCGGTCGAGAGGTCGACCTCGAAGATCTGGTCTTCGCTCGTGAGCGACCGGCTGTCGGTGCCCTTCTTGATGTAGGGACCGTAGCGCCCGTTCTGTGCGGTGATCGCCTCTCCACTCTCGGGGTCCTCACCCACCGTCCGCGGCAGATCGAGCAGGCGCAACGCCGTGGCCAAGTCGATCGACGCGACGTCCATCGACCTGAACAGGGAGGAGGTGCGCGGCTTGACGACCGCGGGCTTCTTCGCGCCGCGCTTCGCCGGTGCGGGTTCGGCGACCTCACCCGTCGCCGGATCAGCCGCCGTCTCCGGCTCGGGGTCGACCTCGGTCACGTACGGGCCGAACCGGCCGTCCTTGACCACGACGGTCTTGCCGGAGTCGGGGTTGCTGCCCAGCACACGGTCGGTCTGCACCGGGGCGTCGACGAGCTCCTGCGCCTTGGCAGGGGTGAGCTCGTCGGGTGCTAGCTCGAGCGGCAGGTTGACGCGCCGGGGCGTCTCCTGCCCCTCCTCCTGCGCAACCTCAAGGTAGGGGCCGTACTTGCCGATGCGCAGGGTGATCTCGTCGGTGATCCGCACGGAGTTGATGCTCTTCGCGTCGATCTCGCCGAGGTTGTCGACGACGTGGCGGAGCCCCGGGTGCGTCCCACCGCCGAAGTAGAAACGGTTGAGCCAGGAGACGCGGTCCTCCTCTCCGCCGGCGATCCGGTCGAGGTCGCCTTCCATCTCGGCCGTGAAGTCGTACTCGACGAGGTCCGAGAAGAAGTCCTCGAGCAGCCGCACCACCGAGAAGGCGATCCAGTTGGGCACGAGGGCCGTGCCGCGCGGAGTCACGTAGCCGCGGTCGACGATCGTCGAGATGATCGAGGCGTAGGTCGAGGGGCGGCCGATGCCGAGTTCCTCGAGCGACTTGACCAGGCTCGCCTCGGTGTATCGCGGGGGCGGGGAGGTCTCGTGGCCCTTCGCCTCAACCTCGGCCACGACCACCTTCTGGCCCACCTCGAGCGGAGGCAGTTTGGCGTCCTTCTCGTCGCGGGCGCCGTGGCGCTCCTCATCGCGACCCTCCTCGTAGGCGAGCAGGAAGCCGCGGAAGGTGATGACGGTGCCGGAGGCGGTGAACTCGGCGGTTTGCGCGATGTCGCCCGCCGGCTCGGCGAGGAGGGTCACCGTGGCGGTCGAGCCCTTCGCATCGGCCATCTGCGAGGCGACCGTGCGCTTCCAGATGAGCTCGTAGAGGCGGAGATCGTTGCCGCGCAGGGTGCCTGAGAGCTGATCGGGAGTGCGGAACGTCTCGCCCGCTGGCCGGATCGCCTCGTGCGCCTCCTGGGCGTTCTTGTTCTTGCCCGAGTAGAGACGCGGCTTCTCTGGGACCGTCTCGGCTCCGTAGAGCGAGGCCGCCTGGCTTCGCGCAGCGTTCAGCGCCTGCTGTGAGAGCCCGGGCGAGTCGGTCCTCATGTACGTGATGAAGCCGTTCTCGTAGAGCGACTGCGCGACGCTCATCGTCTGGCGCGCTGAGAAGCGGAGCTTGCGCGCCGCCTCCTGCTGGAGCGTGGACGTGGTGAACGGGGCGGCGGGGCGCCGCGAGTAGGGCTTGGATTCGAGGTTCGAGACCCGCACTGTGGTGGCGGGTTCGCGCAGTGCCTCGGCGAGAGCTCTGGCGGAGGACTCGTCGAGGACGGTGACATCGCCCTTCAACTGTCCGCGGTCGTCGAAGTCGCGGCCGCTTCCCATTCGCTTACCGTCCAGCCGTGCCAGGCGGGCGTCGAATCCTGCCGCGGCGTCCGACTCAGGTGCGAGCACGGTCGCGAGGTCCCAGTAGCTCGCCGAGACAAACGCCAGGCGCTCGCGCTCCCGGTCGACGACGAGGCGGGTCGCCGCCGACTGCACGCGGCCAGCTGAGAGACCCGGGCCGACCTTGCGCCAGAGCACGGGTGAGATTTCGTAGCCGTAGAGGCGATCGAGGATGCGGCGGGTCTCCTGCGCATCAACGAGTGAGGTGTCGATATCACGCGTGTTGTCGCGGGCCTTCTGGATGGCGTCCTTGGTGATTTCGTGGAAGACCATGCGGTGCACGGGCACCTTGGGCTTGAGCTCCTCGAGCAGGTGCCACGCGATGGCTTCGCCCTCGCGGTCCTCATCAGTGGCGAGGTAGAGCTCGTCGGCGTTCTTGAGGGCGCGCTTGAGATCGGCGACCGTTTTCTTCTTCTGGTCGGAGACGACGTAGTAGGGCTCGAAGCCGTTGTCGACGTCAACGGAGAACTTGCCGAGCGGGCCCTTCTTCAGCTCCGGCGGGAGGTTCTTCGGCTCGATGAGGTCGCGGATGTGCCCGACGGAGGCGAGCACCTCATAGCCATCGCCCAGGTACTGGGCGATGGTCTTGGCTTTCGCCGGCGACTCGACGATCACCAGCTTCTTCGTGCCGGACACAGTTCTCCTCGATTGGTGCTGTCGGGTCGGACGACCAGTGGTCCGACATCCCCTGCTTCGGGGAGACGGTGCGCGACGACATGGTACGGGGAACGGCGACGCGTCCCCATCGGCGGGGCCGCCCGACAGGCACACCATACACACTGACTCGGGCGTCCTTCGCCCTCCTGCCGCCCGGGACCTCGGGAACCGTACGAGAACGCAGGCCACCGCCTCCCAATCGCCTGCCCGGTCCGTGGCGGGTGGGGTGACGCGCGACGCCGATCGGCGCATGATGAAGCATGGCAACGACGCACACCACCACAACCTCCGCCTATACGGCCAAGTTCCTCGACGGCCCACTGGAGGGGAAGACCCTCCGCCGCGGATACGGCAACGACTCGGCTCCCGCCGCGCGCTTGGAGATTCCCGGCGCCCGAGCGGGCTCGCGCTACATCTACCTCCTCTCCGGCGGGCTCGAGCACGACGAGGGGGCGGGCGCCCTGCCGACCGCTGCCGCCTACCGCTACCAGCGCCTCAGCTCCGACTGAGGGGGCCCTGGCGCAAGGGTGGTCCGCTCCTCGATGCCGACCACCCTCGCGCGAGGTCGCACGGCTCACGGTGGCGGCCCTGCCCGCGAGCGCGCGGTGAAGGTGAGGGAGAGCGGGTCCACCGCGACCGCCGTCGCCACGCTCGCCACACTTCCGTCGAGCGTGCAGAGGCGGAGTTCGGCGCCGTTCGCCTGCGCGACCTCTGCCGCCCGCCGGCACGGGTCGCCGGTGAGCAGTCCGGACGCGACGTCCGCGGCGGCGAGCGCCGATGCGTCCGCCGCCGCCACCGCCCGCTGATTTCCGACGACTCCGCTGCAACCGGCGAGCACGGCGACCGTCACCAGGATCGTGCCCGCGACGACCCCGACGGCGACGACCGCTGCCGATCCCTGGTCCCCGTCGCAGACCCCTCGAAGCGCCCGGCGCATCAGCCGCCACCGCCCAGTGCGCAGGACCGGACCGCGACCGGGAGCGACACCGCCGGCAGGGGACGCAGTCGAGCCGCGACGTCGACGCAGACCAGGCCGTCCTGGTCCCCCGTCGAGACGGACGCCCCCACGACGCGAGCGAGCGCCACGCCGGGGTCGTCGCCCCGCGCCGCGGACCGGGCCGCGTCGGCCGCGGCATCGACGAGCCGGATGTACTGCGCCGAGGCCGCCACCGACCCCAGGCAGAGCGCCAGCACGACGATCACCGCCGGGAGCACGAGGGCGAGCTCGGCCGTCGCCGACCCCTGCTCCGGCGCGAGCCGCGCGCGCAGGTGCGCGAGGGCTCTCATCCTGCTGCTGTGAGAGCGCGGGTCACCAGATCGGTGAGGATGTTCCGCACCTCGTCGCCCTTGAGGATGACCACCAGCAGTCCCGCGAACCCGACAGCGGCCATCGTCGCGATCGCGTACTCCGCCGTCGCGGACCCCTCCTCCTCGCTCAGCACGCCGAGCCCCCTTCTCCCGCGTCCGCGCCACTGGTCTCCGCCGCCGCGCGAGAAGTCGCCGCCGACTCCTGCGCTCGAGGCGACACTCCGTCCGCCCGCGGGGCTCAGGCTCGTCCGTGCCCAACCGCTCCCCGCGCCCGGGCTCCGGGAGAACCTCCCGCTCCGCGCGACTCCCCCACTGCTGATCGCCGTCTTGCTGCTCATCTGTCCTGCTCCGTTCCGCCCCGCTCCGTGCCCCCTCCTCCGAGGATCGCGCACCCGCGCTCCCACCGCGGCGGCCGTCGGCCGATCTGTGGAGCACAGCGGGATTCCGCTCCTGTGGAGGAGTCGCTGACCGCCTCACGCCGCGACCGAGAACGTCGAGAGCAGCACCGACACGACCATCGGAGCCACGCCGAGCAGGAGGAACGCCGGCAGCACGCACACGCCCAGCGGCAGCATCAGCGTCACTCCGAGGCGCGCGGCGCGCTCCCGCGCTCCGGAGGACGCCCGCGCCCGCACCAGCGCCGCCTCGCTCCTCAGCAGACGGCCCGCCGGGACGCCCGCCGCCGCCGACAGTGCCAGCACCGAATCGGCGTCGGCGAGAACCCGCTCGTCGGCGCCAAGGCCGCATTCGGCGAGTGACGCCAGCATCTGGGCCCGCGACGAATCGAGCGAGCCACCGCCGGCCAGCGCGACCGCGAGGAGGTCGAGGGCAAGCCCGGGCGCCGGGTCGTCGGGAAAAGCCCCGTGAACGAGCCGCCGCGTCCAGGCGTGCGCGCCTGCCATCAGCCCGGCACCCCCGACGAGGCAGATGAGGCCCGGCACCGTCCCGAGGAGCACGCCCACCACATCGAAGCCCAGCAGCCCACCCAGACCCAGTGCGGCGAGCGGCAGAGCACCCACCACCCGCCCCGTTGCGGCTGGACCGGCCAGAGCCACGGCGATGTCACGGTTCGCCCGGGCCAGCTCGCGCAGCGACTCCGCCAGCTCGCTGAGAGCTGCGGCGATCGGCGCGCCGGAGTCGGCGGCCACCCGCCAGGCAGCGGCCAGCGCTGCCCACGCGGTCGCTTCTCCAGCATTCGGCCCGGAAGCTCTCCATCGGGCCGGGCACCGCCCCGGCCGCCCCGCCGCGAGGCCGGTACCCCGCGCAGCAGCGCTGCGGTCACGTCGCCGCCGCGCGCGGCTTCCTCCGACACCGCCCGGAGGAGCCGCCGTCGCCGCGCGTCGCCGCGATCCGCTCCCTCCGCGGCCGCGAGGTGCCGGAGTGCCGACGACGGAGCCACTCCCGCTGCGAGGAGCACAGCCAGCCGGTGCACCACGGCGGCGACCTCGTCCAGGCCGTCGTGACCCCTCACCCGCCCGACCTCGATGAGCTCGGCAGCGTCCCTTCGCCAACCCTCAGCCGCCCGTCGCCTGCGAGCGAGAACGTCCCGGACGCCACGAGCCGCCGCCGCCCGCCGCGCCGTTCAAGGTGCAGCACCAGGTCGATCGCGCTGACCGTCTGCCGGGCGATTGCCTCGGGGCCCAGGCCCGCGAGGACCCCGAGCGCCTCTAGGCGCGCCGGAACGTCCTCGAGGGAGTTGGCATGCAGGGTGCCCGCGCCGCCGTCGTGGCCGGTGTTCAGCGCGGACAGCAGCTCGCGCAGCTCCCCACCGCGACACTCCCCAAGGACCAGACGGTCGGGCCGCATTCGCAGCGCCTCCCTCACCAGCCGGTCCAGGCCGACGGCCCCGGCGCCTTCGAGGTTCGGCTGCCGCGCCTCAAGCGAGACGACGTGCGGGTGCGCCGGCCGTAGCTCGCCGACGTCCTCGATCGTCACGATCCGCTCGGTGGGCGACGCGCAGCCCAGCAACGCACCGAGCAACGTCGTCTTTCCCGACCCGCCCGCTCCCGAGATCAGCAGGTTCCAGCGCTCGCGGACCGCGCGGCGTAGCAGCCGGACGCCGTCCTCATCCAGCATCCCCGCCGCCTGCAGCTGCGCGAGCGTCCAGGAGTCGGCCCGCGGAACCCGCACCGAGACCAGCGCTCCCCCGATCGCCACCGGCGGCAGTA
Source organism: Rathayibacter rathayi (assembly GCF_004011095.1). Classification (GTDB taxonomy): domain Bacteria; phylum Actinomycetota; class Actinomycetes; order Actinomycetales; family Microbacteriaceae; genus Rathayibacter; species Rathayibacter rathayi. The sequence goes on from NZ_CP028129.1 coordinate 2,052,039, forward strand.
CGACGTGCACGCGGACCCCGTATCGCAGCCGGACATCGACGCACGGGCTCGCCTCATCGACGTGCCGCCCGCCGGCCGCGACCAGTGCCACGGCGAACCGCCGCGCTCCTGCAGCGTCCAGCGTCCACTCCGGCACTCGCTCCGCGCCACCGCCCCGGTCGACCCAGAGGCCCGCACCACCGTTCACGAAAAGATCGGTCACCGCGGGATCGGCGGCGTGTGGGGCGAGTAGCCCGAGGGCGGCGGCGGCAGGGCGCACCGGCGTCGGATCGCGGCGGTGCTCGGCGGGGACGAGGGGGATGAAGTCAGGGCTCATTCCCGCACGGTAGGAGCCGCCGACGCGCATCAGGGCGTCCCGGTGGCCGACCCGAAGAGAGACCCGCTCATCCGCACCTGTGGAGGAGCATCGCCACCTCCGCTCGCTGCTGCGGACCGCTCCCGAACGGGAAACGCCCCCGCGAGCCTTGCTCGAGCGGGGGCGTCCGTCCGCCGTGGTCCGGCAGGAAGAAGGGGGCGGCACCCATTGGGGGGAACAGGTGCCGCCTCGGCGGCGCTGGATTGGGGGGAATCACTTGCGCCGCAGGGCCGAAGTTCATTCGGCCGTATGCAACTGTAGGGGACGAACCGCGATTCGCCAAGTCCGGATTCGGTTCTCTACGAAGTCTCAACTTACGCTTGCCGGAACGCCAGCTTCACGGACACTGCGGTGAGCGTCGGAGTCGAGCGCTACGGTGGTCCGACGCCGACCGCGCGGGCCGGCGAACGTCTTACTCGCGAAGGAGCGAATCGAAGATGTCCACTCCCCCCGATGCCCCGGCCACCGACGGGAATGCCATCGACAGCCTCCTCCACGAGACCCGCCGGTTCCCACCCCCGGCCGACTTCGCCGCCGGAGCGGTCGCGACAGCCGCGCTGCACGACGAGGCCGCGGAGGACCGCCTCGCCTTTTGGGCAGCCCGCAGTCGCGAGCTGCTGCACTGGCACCGGCCCTTCACCCGCACACTCGATTGGAGCACGCCGCCGTTCGCGACGTGGTTCGACGACGGCGAGCTGAACGTCGCCTACAACTGCCTCGACCGGCACGTACTCGCCGGCAACGGCGATCGCGTCGCCCTGCACTGGGAAGGTGAGCCCGGCGATTCGCGCTCCATCACTTACGCCGAGCTCACCGCCGACGTGAAACGGGCCGCGAATCTGCTGACCAGCCTCGGCATCCGCGCCGGCGACCGCGTCGCGATCTATCTGCCGATGATCCCGGAGGCCGTCGTCGCCATGCTCGCCGTCGCCCGGCTGGGCGCGGTCCACTCCGTCGTCTTCGGCGGCTTCAGCGCCGAGAGCCTGCGAGCGCGCATCGACGACGCGGAGGCGAAGCTCGTCATCACCGCCGACGGCGGCTGGCGCAAGGGCGCTGTCTCGCCCCTCAAGCCCGCCGTGGATGCGGCGCTCGCCCTCGACGGCGAGCACAGTGTGCAGCACGTCCTCGTGGTGCGCCGCGGGGGCAACGAGGTCGCGTGGCACGAGGGACGCGACCTCTGGTGGCACGAGGAGATCGTCGCCGTCGACGCCGAGCACATGGCGAAGCCGTTCCCGGCCGAGCAGCCCCTCTTCATCCTCTACACCAGTGGCACGACGGGGAAGCCGAAGGGCATCCTGCACACCAGCGGGGGTTATCTCACCCAGGTCGCCTTCACGCACCGCGCCGTCTTTGACCTGCACCCCGAGACCGATGTCTACTGGTCGACCGCCGACGTGGGCTGGATCACCGGCCACAGCTACGTCGTCTACGGCCCGCTCGCGAACGGCGCCACCCAGGTGATGTACGAGGGGACTCCGGACAGCCCGCATCCCGGCCGCTGGTGGGAGATCATCGAAAAGTATGGCGTGACGATCCTCTATGCGGCGCCCACGGCGATCCGCTCGTTCATGAAGCTCGGCCGACACATCCCGCAGCGCTTCACTCTGTCGAGTCTGCGTCTGCTCGGATCGGTCGGCGAGCCGATCAACCCGGAGGCGTGGATCTGGTACCGCGACGTCATCGGCGGCGGCCGCACCCCGATCGTCGACACCTGGTGGCAGACCGAGACCGGCGCGATCATGGTGTCACCGCTGCCGGGCGTCACCACGCTCAAGCCCGGATCCGCCCAGGTCGCTCTGCCCGGGATCTCAATCGACGTGGTCGATGACTCCGGACAGCCGGTCGGCGCCGACGAGGGCGGACTCCTGGTGATCACTGAGCCGTGGCCGGCGATGCTGCGCGGCATCTGGGGTGACCCTGAGCGCTACGTCGAGACCTACTGGTCGAAGTTCGGCGATCGGTACTTCGCCGGTGACGGCGCCCGCCGAGACCGAGACGGCGACCTCTGGCTGCTCGGACGTGTGGACGACGTGATGAACGTTGCCGGCCATCGGCTCTCGACGGCCGAGATCGAATCGGCACTTGTCTCGCACCCGGTCGTCGCGGAGGCGGCCGTCGTCGGTGCGGCGGATGAGACCACCGGCCAGGCCGTGGTCGCCTTCGTCATCGCGAAGGCGAGCCAAGCCGAGGCGCTGGCAGACGGGCACGGCGAGCTCGAAGCCGCCCTCAAGGCGCACGTCGCCGAACACATCGGCGCGATCGCACGGCCGAAGCGAATCTTCGTGGTGCAGGAGCTGCCTAAGACGCGCTCGGGCAAGATCATGCGTCGACTGCTGCGCGACGTGGCGGAGGGACGGGCCGTGGGCGATACGACGACCCTCGCGGACACGCAGGTGATGGCCGTGATCAGTGCGGCAATCGCCGCCGACTGACGACGGGTCCTCTGCTAACCCCGACAACGCAATCCCGGCGACCGTCGCTCCTCCCCCACCGCACCAGGCCGGAGAGGAGCGACGGCGTCAGTCGAAGGCGACGACCAGCTCGACCTCGACCGGCGCACCGAGCGGCAGCTCGGCCACACCCACGGCGGAGCGTGCATGCCGGCCGGCCTCGCCGAACAGGTCGCCGAGCAGCTCCGAAGCACCGTTGATCACGCCCGGCTGTCCGGTGAAACCGGAGGCCGAGGCGACGAACCCGGTGAGCTTCACGACCCGCGTCACACGGTCCAGCGATCCGATCGCGTCGGCGACCGCCGCGAGCGCGTTGAGCGCGCAGGTGCGGGCGAGGTCCTTCGCCTGCTCGGGCGACACGTCAGCGCCGACCAAGCCGGTCAGCGGCAGAGCGCCGTCGACGAAGGGGATCTGCCCGGCCGTGTAGACCAGTCCGCCGTGCACGACCGCGGGGACGTAGGCTCCGGCGGGGATAGCCACCGCGGGCAGCTCGACGCCGAGTTCCGCGAGCCGTTCGGCGATCATGCGCCCGCCTCGGCGACGGGGCGCTTGAGGTACGCGACGAGCCCGCCCTCGGGCCCGGTGACGATCTGGACCAACTCCCAGCCCTCTGACCCCCAGGTGTTCAGGATCGCCGTGGTGTTGTGGATCATCAGCGGCGTGGTGATGTACTCCCAGCGTGGGACGGACATGGCTCTCCTCGGGTGCTGCCGGTGCGGGACGACTGCTGAGCGCCGCGCATCGGCGGGATGAACGCCGCGGCTCGTCCGAGCGCGGCGACTACGCCGATTCTATGTCGGGGCAGGGCAGGACCAGAGTCGTGACGACCATCGGGGGCGCCGTCGGCAGCCTGATCGGCATCGTCGCCATGTGAGAGTCGTCGCGGGGGTCCTGGTGGCCGCCTCGGTGACGCCGGCGATCGCGCTGAGCGGCATGGCCGCCGGGAACACGGTCGGGTCGCCGACGCGAAGTACGGCGGCGGCGCCTTCCCGGCGCCGGTCCGCTCACTCCTGGACGAGCCTCAGGAGGCGGTACCCCAGGTCACCGGGCAGAGCCCCGCCGCGGCCGCCGCGCGTCTGCGCTCCGTCGGCTTCACGGTGCGGACCGACGCCACTGCGGTTCCGTCCGACCGCCCGGCCGGGACGGTCGCCAGGACGAACCCGCCCGCCGGCTCCCGCGTCTCGAAGGGAGTCGAAATCACCCTGCAGATCAGCGCCGGCCCCGCGCCCCGTGGCTGAATTTGGGCGCCACCGCAGGGAGCGTCCGGCAGAATGAACGGGGTCGCGCTCGCGGCCAATCCGCGAGAGAAGGACCCATGACTGGACGCAGCCGCCGCCCCTTCACCACCGCCCTCGCGACTGTCGCCGCCGCCGGAGCCGCCGCGGCCACCTGGGGCATCGGCATCGAGCGGACGCTGTTCACCGTTCGGCGCACCTCCTTCGCGGTGCTACCCACGGGTGCCGAGCCGATCCGCATCCTGCACGTATCGGACCTGCACATGGCGCCGTGGCAGTCGAAGAAGCAGGAGTGGATCCGCTCACTCCTCGCGCTCGACCCTGACGTCGTCGTCAACACCGGCGACAACCTCGGCCACCGCGACGGCATTCTCGGCATCCGCCGGGCCCTGGAGCCCTTCGCCGGGATCCCCGGCGCCTTCGTGAACGGCTCGAACGATTACTTCGGCCCGCGAATCAAGAATCCGCTCCGCTACTTCTTTGGTCCTTCCACGAATCCGAAGCAGCACGACATCGTCCTCGACACCGAGGGCCTCACCGGCTTCTTCTCCGGCGGACTCGGCTGGGTCGATCTCAACAACCGCGCCGAGAGCATCACTGTGAAGGGCACGCGGATCGAGTTCTTCGGCGTCGATGACCCGCACATCGGCCTGGACCGCATCGACCTCGTCGCGGGTGCCGTGGACGAGTTGCGCGGCTCGGAGGACGGACCGGCGGGTGTCAGCATCGGCGTCGCCCACGCGCCCTATCAGCGCGTTCTCGACGACTTCGTCGCTCGCGGAGCCGAGGTGATCCTCGCCGGACACACCCACGGCGGCCAAGTCTGCGTCCCGGGCTTCGGTGCCCTCGTCACCAACTGCGACCTCCCCCGCGACAAGGTCGCCGGCTCGACGACGTGGACCAGCGGGCGGCGCAGCTCCTACCTCAACGTGTCAGCCGGAGTCGGCACGTCCATCTACGCGCCTGTGCGCTTTGCCTGCCGCCCCGAGGTGACGCTCGTGACGCTCGCTCCCTCCGGTGCTCCCCCCGCCTGACGACGGGTGTCCGACAGCGCCCCGAGAATCGGCTACTATTGTCGAGGCTCGTGAGCGGTTCTCCGTGACGAGCACACCGGGGTGTGGCGCAGCTTGGTAGCGCGCCTCGTTCGGGACGAGGAGGTCGTGGGTTCGAATCCCGCTACCCCGACCGGTGAGAAGCCCGGCCAGGATCCATGATCCGGCCGGGCTTCGTCGTTGACCGGCCGCACAGCCTCGCCGCTCGCGAGCCTCCGGAGTCGCTTCCCGCCTCCCCGCGCGCCTTTCACATCTTCCTCAGCGCCTCTCGGCCTGGTTCCAGCGGCAACGGGTCAGACTGATCTTCCGTCGATGTCGTCGACTCTGCCCGCCGCTCGACGAGAGGAGCACCGTGCCCCGGTCGCTCACCCGCCTCACCCTCGCCATCGGCGTGCCCTACCTCATCGCACTCACCATGATCGCCTTCTGGCCGACGCCCGTCGATGCCGGCATGAGAGACGACCTCGACCAAGTGAGCTCGTGGTTCTCCCGGCACCACCTTCCCCGGGTCGACTACGCCGTCCTCGAGGCCAGCGCCAACATCGCCCTCTTCGTCCCCCTGGGACTGCTCCTGGCCCTCAACCTGCGCCCTCGGTTCGCGTGGGTCGCGGTCGTCGTCGGCGCCCTGGTGAGCTGGCTGATCGAGACCGGACAGCTGCTGTTCCTCTCGGCCCGCTACGCAAGCCTGCAGGACGTGGCGATGAACACCTCGGGGGCCCTGCTCGGCGCTATGGTCGGCGTTCTGCTGCGGATCATCGTCCACGCGACGGGACGCCGGAGGGCTGCCGAGCGGGACGACGCTTTCGCGCACATCCCCCTCCGCGGCGCCTCCGGCGTCGTGGCGGATCACCCGAGCCGCATCCTCTAAGAGAGCGGCACCGGGCCCGGGTGGGTCAGCGACCGAGGCCGCGGTACTCCCAGCCGGCCGCTCGCCAGGCCGCCGGGTCCAGGCAGTTGCGCCCGTCCACGAGGAAGGTGTTGGCCACCTTCGTCGCGGTGACGGCCGGGTCGAGGGCGCGGAACTGCTTCCACTCCGTGACGACGACCACAGCATCGGCACCGGTCACTGCCTCGTCGACGTCGCTCGTGTAGGTGAGCTCGGGGTAGCGGCGACGCGAGTTCTCGATTGCCTCTGGGTCGGTCGCGACGACCAGCGCGCCGAGGGCGTGCAGGCGCGTCGCCACGTCGAGCGACGGCGAGTCGCGGATGTCGTCCGACTCGGGCTTGAACGCCAGGCCCAGCACCGCGATGCGGCGCCCCTCGACGGAGCCGCCGAGGCCCTCGGTCACGAGATCGACGACACGCTGGCGTCGGCGCAGGTTGATCGCGTCGACCTCCTTGAGGAAGGCGACCGAGCCGCCCACACCGAGCTCGTCGGCTCGCGCAGAGAAGGCCCGGATGTCCTTCGGAAGGCAGCCGCCACCGAAGCCGATGCCGGCGTTGAGGAAGCGGCGGCCGATGCGCACGTCGTAGCCGATCGCGTCGGCGAGCTGGGTGACGTCGGCGCCGGTGACCTCGGCGATCTCGGCGATCGCGTTGATGAACGAGATCTTGGTGGCGAGGAAAGCGTTGGCCGAGACCTTCACCAGCTCGGCGGTGGCGTAGTCGGTCACCACCAGCGGAGTCTCGGCGGCGAGCGCGGTCGCGTAGACCTCGTCGAGGGTCGCCTTGGCCCTCGCTCCGGCCTCGCCCTCGGGCACGCCGTAGACCAGGCGGTCGGGGCTGATCGTGTCCTGCACGGCGAAGCCCTCGCGGAGGAACTCGGGGTTCCAGGCGAGCGTCGCGCCGGAGGACGCGATGCGCCCGGCCAGGCGCGCGGCGGTGCCGACGGGGACCGTCGACTTCCCGACCACCAGGGAGTCGGCGCCCACATGCGGCAGGAGGCCGTCGATCGCCGAATCGACGTAGGTCATGTCGGCGGCGTTCTCGCCCGGCTTCTGGGGCGTGCCGACGGCAACGAAGTGCACCGCGGCGCCGGCCGCAGCGGCCATGTCGGTCGAGAAGCGCAGGCGGCCGGAGGCGACTCCGGAGGACAGCAGCTCGGGTAGGCCCGGCTCGAAGAACGGCGCGGTGCCGGCGGCGAGAGCGTCGATCTTCTTCTGGTCCACGTCGATGCCAATGACGTCGTGGCCGAGCTCGGCCATGGCGGCGGCGTGGACGGCACCAAGGTAGCCACAGCCGATGACAGAAAGCTTCACAGGGGGGTCTCCGAATCGGGACAGGCTCGTGTCGCGGTCGCGACGGTGAGGAGGAGCGATGTGATGCGGCAAGGCGTCGGCGCGCCGGTGGCGCGCGACTACCGCCGCGCCAATGCTCTCAGATCACGGGAGACGTCAGCGACAGCGGCAGAGATCTGCGTGGCGACTCGTTCGTGTACGGCCTCGCTTCGGCCGATCGGGTCCTCGATGTCGTCGCCCTCGCCGCGCGGCGCACGCCCACGGTGGGCGGCGGCCAGCCGCACGACGGCGCGGAGTCGAGCCGCCGGGTCCTCGACGGACGGCAACGGAACCTCGCGCAGGACGAACGGAAATACTCGCGCGAACTCGAGCAGAGTAAATCCGCGAAGCAGCAGTGACGGGAAGCGTCGGGAAGCGTCGACCAGGTGGTCGCGGGTCATCGTGAGCAGGAGGTCGGCCCCGCCGACGACCGCCTCGTCGAGCACCGCACTGCTGTGAGCCGCCGGGTCACCACCGTGCTGCGTAGAGAATCGCGCCGAGACCGGGTCCATCGGCAGGCCGGGGCGGGTCCTGACTCCGGCGCTGGTGAAGGCGAAGAGCGGACCCCCGTTCGGGGAGGTCACTTCGGCGAGCGCGGCGCGCAGCAGCTGCTCGGACATCGGCGACCGACAAATGTTGCCGGTGCAGACGGACAGCACAGTGAAGACCGGTGCGGCGGAGGCGGCGACCGGCTCGTCCGGTCGCCAGCTCCGTCGAGTGGGGCGGGCGGAATCGTCTCCCGGCAGGATCATCGCGGGGCGCTCAGGCCGAGGTCGGCGCGGGCTCGGCCTCGACGGCCGTGTCCGGGCGGGCGCCCGATCGCTCGGACCCGTAGTAGCTCGTGTAGTAGTAGCCGTAACCTCGGCCGACCTGACCGCGCGCGGGCACGCGGTTGAGGATCACGCCGAGGGTGTGGCCGCTGACCCGCTCGAGGTTCTGGATCGCCTTGCCGAGTTCGTCCGTCGTCGTCTTACCGGCCGAGATCACGACGAGCGCACCGTCGGTCCGGGCGGTGAGGATGGCGCCGTCGGTGACCGGGAGCAGCGGCGGCGCGTCGACGATCACGATGGCCTCCCGAGCGATCTCGTGCAGCAGGATGTCCATCCCGTTGGAACCGAGAAGCTCGGACGGGTTCGGCGGGATCGAGCCCGCGCCGAGGACCCAGAGGTTCCCGGAGGGACCCCACGGCTGCAAGACATCCTGCAGTTCGGCTTTGCCGATGAGCAGATCGGTCAGACCCACGCCCGGCACGAGGCCGAAGGACTTGGCGACGGTGGGCTTGCGGAGGTCGCCGTCGACCACGACGGTGCGCTGACCCGAGGCGGCGAGGGTGACCGCGAGGTTCGCGGTCACGGTCGACTTGCCGTCGGAGGGCAGCGGGCTTGTCACGACGATGATCCGCGGCGGGCTGTCGATGTTCATGAACTGCAGATTGGTGCGCAGCTCACGAAGAGACTCCGCGAGGGCGTGCTTGCCGTCGGCCTTCACGTAGTCGGTGGTGTCGGCCTCGGGGACGATGCGGTTGGTCTCGCTCAGGCGCTTGTCGACGGGAAGCGTGCCGACGACGGGCAGATCGAACAGTCGCTCGACCATCTCTGCGGTACGGATGCGACGGTCGAGGGTGTTGCGAACGAAGGCGTAGACCAGGCCGAGGACGAGGCCGACGAGCGCGCCGACCGCGAGGACGAGGCGCAGGTTGGGGAATGCCGGTGCCGACGGAAGCGCGGCGGTCTGCAGAACGGTGAGGGTGACGGTGTCGCCCACTCCCGTCTCCTGATTGACCTGCTGCACCTTCGTGGCGATCGCCGAGACCCACGCGTCGGCGAGCTTTTGCGCACCTTCGGGCGTGGAGGCGGTGGCACTGACCTTCATCACCGGGGCGACGGTGTCGGGCTGCACGGTGATCGCCGAGATCAGCGCGGCGGGCGAGACGTCGAGACCGAGGCTGTCGATCGCGATCTGCGCGACGTCGCGCGAGGTTGCGATGGGGACGTAGGTCGCGAGATTCGACTTGGCGACCGTCTGCGCGATCTGCTGCGTGTAGATCGCCTGGCTGTCATCGCTGCCGCCGCCGCCAGTGGCGACCGAGACGAGACCCTGCGAATCGGCGACGTAACGTGGCTTCTGCGTCAGCGACCAGCCGAAGGCAACGACTGTGCCGAGGAGGATCGCCGCAACGATCGGGATCCAGTGGTCGCGGAGCAGCCGGAGGACGTCTCGAAGTTCCACGGAGTCAGATTCCTTCGCTGGTACGGATCACGCGGCGGACGCCGGGGACATGTTCTTCCGAATTCTGACACAGGGCTCCACGAGCCTCGACGTGAGGCGCGTCATACGTGCCACCCGTCGGGGGTTGGCCCCGGCGGAGCCCCTCTCGTGATCACGCGCAGGCCCTCGAGCTCGACCAGGGCCGCCTCGACGACGGCCGTGGCGTCGACCCCGGGTGGCGGCGGACCGGCCTCGTCGAGGACCGCGGCGACGAGGCCGTCAACGTCCATTCCGCTGCCGAGGTGCCGCCAGACGATCGGCCCGATGCCGGAGAGGCGCACGAGGGTGTCCTCGCAGAACACGAGCAACTGCCCGTCGGGAAGCGCGATCACATCGTCGGCGGGGGCGCGCAGGACCGAGCCGGGGCGCGCCTCCTGGAGCGGCTCGAGCGGGAGGGCGAGGACCTCGCTCCAGATCGCCGGAGCGTGGGCACCGAGAGTGTCGAACGCCTCCTCGACCAGCGGAACGACACTGCCGGCCTCGGAGTAGACCAAGCGCCGGACGCCGCCGAGACCGGTCAGCGTGCGGACGAGGTCGGCGATCGGGCGCGGACGAGCCGAGAGGTAGGACGTCTGCGGCACAAGATCCTCGATCGCCTCCATCGGGTCGACGTCCTCGAGGAAGGGCGTCCCGACTCCGTCCCGGCGCTCGAGTAGGACGACTCCGGCGAGCCGTAGCGGCACCTCCGGGACCGGCCGCAGCGAGAGCGAGCCGGGCGCGAGCTGAGCCTTGGGCGCGGAGCCGGTCAGCGGCTTCACCGACAGCGGCTTGGGGTAGGGCAGGACGCGGCCGTCGGGGGTCATGGCGACCGTCTCGTCCGTCACGTAGCCGAAACGGAGGCCGAGTGTCCGCGCGATCGTGGTCTTGCCGGTTCCGGATGCCGCGACGAAGGCGAGCACGCGGCCGGAGTCGTCGGCGATCCCGCACGCGTGCAGCATCAGCAGGTCGCTGCGCCGGGCGCCGATCGCCTCGACGGTGAGGGTCGAGGTGAGCGACTCCTCCAGTTGCTCGAGGGTGGCACTCGAGACTCGTGGCGAGTCGTCGAGCGAGGCTGAGGGAGTTGCGGCCACCTCGGCGAGGACGTCCCGCGCCTCATCGTCCGGCTCCGCGGCGCAAGACGCCCAACTGTCGGCAATGCGCGCCGCGTCCTCGTCGCTGACGCCGCCGCCGAAGACGACTCGGAACGGGGTCTCGAGCACCGAGACGGACAGTGTGCGGGGCTCTCGGGCCCTGACGGCGACCATCAGTACGCTCCGTCGCGGGCGAGCACAGCGCGCGCGGTCTTGAAGAGGATGACGATGTCGCCGGTCATCGACCAGTTCTCGACGTAGTAGAGGTCGAGGCGGACGGTGTCCTCCCACGAGAGGTTCGAGCGACCGCTGACCTGCCAGAGGCCGGTGATGCCCGGCTTCATCAGGAAGCGGCGGTGCACATGCTCCTCGTATTGCTCGACCTCGCGGGCCAGCGGCGGCCGCGGGCCGATCAACGACATGTCGCCGCGGAAGACGTTGAGGAACTGCGGCAGCTCGTCGAGGCTGAAGCGGCGCAGAATCGCACCGACGCGGGTGACCCGCGGGTCCTTTGCCATTTTGAAGAGGATCGAGTTCCCCTCCGCGCCCTGCTGCGACGCGAGAGCGGCCAGACGAGCCTCGGCGTCAACCACCATCGAGCGGAACTTGAGCATTTCGAATGTCGCTCCGTTCAACCCGATGCGCTCCTGACGGAAGAGCACCGGCCCGGGGCTGGTGATCGTGACCAGCACGGCGACCACCACGAGGACCGGCGCGCTGAGGATGATCAGCATCGTCGAGGCGAGGATGTCGAACAGGCGCTTGGCGAAGCGCTGGCGTCCGTCGAACCGTGGGGTCTCCACATGGATCAGCGGCAGACCGGCGACCGGGCGCGTGTGGATGCGGGGGCCGCCGATGTCGGTGAGGCTCGGCGCGACGACCAGGTGCTCGCGCCCCGGCTCGAGCGTCCAGCTCAACTCACGGATCCGCTGCGGAGCGAGCTCGTCCGAACTCGTAACAACCACCGTGTCGGCGCCGGTGGCGTCCATGACCGCGCGAACCCCGTCGATCCCGGTGAAGCCGTGGACCGCGAGGCCCGACAACTCCTGTTCGCTCTCCAGGGCGTCCGCCCCGCCGATCGACGTGGAGACGGCGCCGACGAGCTTGTAGCCCGCCTCGGTGCCGCGCCGGAGTTCGCGCGCGGTGTGCAGGACGCTCGCGCGGGAACCGAGCAACACGACCTGGCTTGAGGAGCGGCCCAAGCGGCGCTGCCGGGTGAGCCAGGAGCGCCAGACCAGACGGCCGACGCAGATCAACACGATCCCGGCGGGGAACGCCGTGATGATGTAGCCACGCGCCAGCAGGATCTGCAGCAGGTAAGCGATGATCGCGACGATGCCGAAGAGCCAGATCGACGCGTCGACGACACGGCGGTACTCGACGTAGCCTGTGCCGACGATCCGCCGGTCACGGGTGTCGAAGACCTGGAGGGCGAGCAGCCAGCCGACCGAGAGGGCGACGGACACCCAGGTGTAGCTGACGGCGATGTCCGCGGGATTCTGGAAGCCCACGTCGGAGTTGAGGTTCAGGTCGAACCAGAAGAACTGCGTCCCGAAGACGGAGAGGACGATGGCGACGACGTCCGTGATCAGCAGCCGACGCCGGTAGTCCTGCTCCCACGACGGTCGACGCTTCGGCGATGTTCCTTGCGCCGTCATCGATTTCCCCGACCTTTCCTGCTGCTCCGAAAGGCGTACTTCCGTTTCCGGTGTTGTCACGTCGCCAGGCTACCCATCTTCCTCGTTTCCGATGGGTGTCGGCCAGACGAGAGATGGTCCACCGGTCAGTCACGGAGCCGACCGCGGCTCTCCTGGAGGTAGCAGGCGCCACACAGGGACTCGTATGTGACCGCCGCGCCGTCGATCGCGACCTGGTCGCCGTCGAACACGAAACGGCCGTCGAGGACGCGCCCGTTGAAGATCGCTTTGCGCCCACACCGGCAGATCGTCTTCAGCTCCTCGAGGCTGTGGGCGATCTCGAGGAGCCGCCGACTACCCGGAAAGGCGACGGTGCGAAAGTCCGTCCGGATGCCGTAGGCCAGCACGGGGACGTTCTCGAGGATGGCGATCCGGAGCAGGTCATCCACCTGCGACTCGGGCAGGAACTGTGCCTCGTCGACGAGGAGGGCGCTGATGTCGCGTGCCGACTCGGCCAGGACACGGGCCCGTGCGGCAGTGAAGACGGCGATCGGATCACCGTCGGGCTCGAACAGGACGTCCACCGAACGGGTGACACCCAGCCGCGACACGATCAGCGTGTCACCCTTCGTATCGACGGCGGGTTTGGCCACCAACACCCGGTGGCCTCGCTCCTCGTAGTTGTACGCGGCCTGCAGGAGCGACGTGCTCTTCCCACTGTTCATCGCTCCGTAACGGAAGTACAGCTTCGCCATCAGGTCTCCTCACGGCGAGTGCGGAGGAGGCTCGGCGACTGCGCGGCGCTCACGGGAGAAAACCGTCCTCGCCGGCTCGGCGGATCAAATCGGCGCGCCGGCTCGCTGGGCGTCCGACGGCGACGTACTTGCGGCGCACGCGCTGCAGATAGGTCTTCGCGGTCTCGAACTGCACATTCATCTTCGCGGCCACCTCCGGAGTGCTCGAGCCGGACGCGTACAAGCGCAGCGCCTCCAGCTCGCAGGCGCTCAGCCGCGGGCGCTGTTGCGCGGCGACCCCGGACGGTAGCGGGCGCCACTGCGAGGAGGACACGTCGGCAGAGCGCATCTCGAGAGCGGCGCGGGTCTGCTCCATCACCTCGGAGATCGGACGCGACTTCGCGAGGTGGCGGACGGCTCCGGCACGCAGGGCCCGCTCGTGCACCTCGTCGTCCTCGCTGTCCGAGAGCACGACCACAGCGGCGCCCGCGGCACGGCAGGTACGGATCCGCGCCTCGATCGAGATCGGTTCGCACAGCTGGGTGTCCATGACCACCACCTCAGTGGGGAACACATCGCTCGTGACGAGGTCGAGCCAGGTGCACGCGGCGACGACGACCTCGAAGTCCGGGGCGTGCGAGCGGATCCACGCGGCGGTCGCGGCGAGCTGGTCCTCGTCGGGGTCGAGCAGGCCGAAGCGGACCGGGCGCGGACCCGAGTCTCGAGCGCTCCAGACGGAGGAGCCCGAGGGCTCGCCGGAGCGGGTGATCATGCGGACGATCCTAGCCGCGGCCTGCGGCACAACCGGCTCAGAACAGCGTCGGCTGCCCGACGCCCCGGAGGATCGCGGCGCGCTCGGGGCCGAGTTCGCCGACGAGCAGACCGTCGTGCTGGAGGGAACGCCGCTCACCGCCAAGGGTTCGCAGAGTGCCGAGCGAGCCCAGGGCGGAGGAACGGACCGACCCGGTCGCCGGATCCTCCTCTCCGCGCTCCAGACGATGCGCCCGCATCAACGGGCGAATGCGCTCCGACAGCCAACGGCGGTACTCCAGCGGGGCGTAGGCGGCGCGGCCCGGATAGAGAGAGCGATAGCGGTCGAGGAGCTCGGGGTGCTCCTGCGCAAGCCACTGCAGGAACCACTCCTTGACTCCCGGCTTGAGGTAGAGCGTGGAATACATGATCGTGCTGGCACCCGCCGCGCGGCAGGCCCGGAGCGACTCGTCCAGGTGCGCGCGCGTGTCGGTGAGGAACGGCAGAATCGGCATCAAGAACACCGAGCATTCACATCCCGCCTCCCGTGCCGCGGTGACCGTTGCCAGACGGGCGGCGGCCGTGGGCGCGCCCGGCTCGACGGAGCGCTGGAGGCCCTCGTCGTAGACGGCGATCGAGACTCCGAGGTCGACCGGTACGTGCTCGGCGGCCTCGCGGAGAAGCGGCAGGTCGCGCCGCAGCAGCGACCCCTTCGTCAGGATCGAGATCGGGGTGCCCGAAGCGGCGAGCGCGGAAAGGATGCCCGGCATCAGCCGGTAGCGGCCTTCGGCGCGCTGATAGGGATCGGTGTTGGTGCCCAGGGCGACCGGATGCCGCTCCCAGCTCGGCTTGGCGAGTTCGCGAGTGAGCACCTCGGCGACGTTCACCTTGACCACGATGTGCGAGTCGAAGTCGCGCCCGCCGTCGAACTCGAGGTACTCGTGGGTCGGTCGGGCGAAACAGTAGGTGCAGGCGTGCGTGCAGCCGCGCATCGGATTGATGCTCCAGCCGAACGGCATCGTCGAGGAGGTGTGCACCCGGTTCAGCGCCGACTTCGCGAGCACCTCGTAGAAGGTGATCCCGTCGAACTCCGGGGTCCGCACTGTCCGCACCAGATCGGTCAGCTTCACCAGCCCGGGCAGCGCGGCCTCATCGGCCGTGCCGATCGCTTGTCCGTTCCATCTCATGCAGCCATGAGAACACATGTTCGAACAGCGCGGATCACACCGACGCGGCGAGTTCCAGCGTTTCGGCGGTCGTGCTGACGGTTCGCTCGGCCTTCTCCGGTGCGTCATTGAGGGTGGAGCCGTAGCTCGGCACCAGTGCGCGGATCCGGGGCTCCCAGGCCGTCATCCGGTCGGGGAAGCACTTCTGCACGATGTCGAGCATGATCGGCACCGCCGTCGATGCTCCGGGCGAGGCGCCGAGGAGGCCGGCGATGGTCCCCTCTGCGCCAGTGATGACCTCGGTCCCGAACTGCAGCACTCCGCCCTTCTTCTCGTCCTTCTTCATCACCTGAACGCGCTGCCCGGCCGTAATCAGGTACCAGTCCTCATCGCGGGCGGTCGGCAAGAACTCGCGCAACGCCTTCATCTTCTTGCCGCGGCCGGCGAGCACCTCGCCGATGAGGTACTTCATCAGGTCGAGGTTGTCGCGAGCAACCGCGAGCATCGGGCCGATGTTGTGGGGGCGGATCGAGAGCGGCAGGTCGAGCCACGACCCACGCTTGAGGAACTTGGGCGTGAAGCCGGCATACGGGCCGAAGAGGAGTGAGGACTCGCCGTCGACGACGCGGGCGTCGAGGTGCGGCACTGACATCGGTGGCGCACCGACCGCGGCCTTGCCGTACACCTTCGCCTTGTGCCGGGCGACCAGCTCTGGGTTGTCGGTGCGGAGGAATTGCCCCGAGATGGGGAAGCCTCCAAAGCCCTTGATCTCGGGGATCCCCGACTTTTGCAAAAGGTGCAGCGCGCCGCCGCCTGCGCCGACGAAGACAAAGCGGGCGCTCACTCGCTGGGGCGTTCCGCCCACGACCTGCTTGAGATCGAGGCGCCAGGTGCCGTCCTTCTGTCGGGTGATGTCGGTGACCTCGCGACCCGTGTCGAGGGTGCCGCCGTGGGCGACGACGTGGTCGAACAGCTGGTGCGTCAGCGAGCCGAAGTCGACATCGGTTCCGGCCGGCACGCGGGTCGCGGCGTAGGGGCCACCGCCCGCCGGCCGCTGCTCCATCAGCAGGGGCGCCCACTCGTGGATCGTCGTGATGCTCTCGGTGAACTCAATGCCGGCAAAGAGAGGCTGGTCCTTCAGGGCTTCATAGCGCTTGCGCAGGTACTCGACGTTCGCGTCGCCGTGCACGAAGGTCATATGCGGCGCCGGGTTGATGAAGCTGGACGGCTCGCGGATGTCACCTGATTCGACCAGGCTCGACCAGAACTGACGCGAGATCTGGAACTGCTCGTTGATCTGAATGGCCTTCGCCGCGTCCACCGAGCCGTCGGCCGCCTCGGGCATGTAGTTCAGCTCGCAGAGGGCGGCGTGACCGGTGCCCGCGTTGTTCCACGGGTTCGACGACTCCTGTGCAACGTCGCCGAGGCGCTCGTAGGCGGCGATCGTCCAGTCGGGCTGCAGCTGGGTGATCAGTGCGCCGAGAGTGGCGCTCATAATGCCCCCACCGATGAGGGCAACGTCGACCGGTTCCGAGGAGTTCACGAGAGTCGAGTTTACGCTCGCCCGAGCGCGCCACGGTGGGGAGAGGGCGGTCGCCCCCATCAAATTCGCGGCTTTTCCACGCGGACGGGGCGGTCGAACGCGACAGCGCCCCCTCCCCCGTGGATCAGGAGACGGGCTGCTTCGCCGCGATCAGCTCGGCGATCTGCACGGCATTCAAAGCCGCGCCCTTGCGCAGATTGTCATTGCTGATGAACAGCGCCAAGCCACGTCCCTCCGGAGCCCCCTCGTCGGCGCGGATACGGCCGACGTAGCTCGGATCCGTGCCGGCGGCCTCCAGCGGAGTCGGCACCTCGCGCAGGACGACGCCGGGTGCCTCGGCCAGCAGCTCACGCGCCCGCTCGGGGCTCAGAGCCGCGGCGAACTCCGCGTTGATCGAGAGTGAGTGGCCGGTGAAGACGGGCACGCGCACGCAGGTGCCGGACACCAGCAGCTCGGGAAGCTCGAGGATGCGGCGGCTCTCGTTGCGGAGCTTCTTCTCCTCGTCGGTCTCGTTCGAGCCGTCTTCGACGAGGTTCCCCGCGAAGGGGATGACGTCGAAGGCGATCGGGGCGACGTACTTCTCGGGCGCGGGGAAGGCGACCGCCGAGCCGTCGCGGACCAGGTCGAGCAGGTGCTCGTCGGCGACGGCGGCACGGACCTGACCGGCCAGTTCGTTCGCTCCGGCCAGCCCACTGCCGGACACGGCCTGGTAGGTGCTGACGATGAGGCGGGTGAGTCCGGCCTCGCGGTCGAGGACCTTCAGGATCGGCATCGCGGCCATCGTGGTGCAGTTCGGGTTCGCGATGATGCCCTTCACCGCCTGGTCGATGGCATGCGGGTTGACCTCGCTGACGACCAGCGGCACCTCCGGGTCCATCCGCCAAGCGCTGGAGTTGTCGATCACCGTGACGCCTGCCGCAGCGAAACGGGGCGCCTGCGCGCGCGAGCCCGTGGCGCCCGCCGAGAACAGGGCGATGTCGAGCCCGGACGGATCGGCGGTCTCGACGTCCTCGACCACCACGTCCTCACCGCGGAACGGCAGGGTCGTGCCTGCCGAGCGGGCGGTGGCGAAGAAGCGGATGGACGCGACGGGGAAGTCGCGCTCCTCAAGGAGGCGGCGCATCACCTTCCCGACCTGGCCGGTCGCGCCGACGACGCCCATGTGGAGGGAGGTGCTGCTCATGCTGTGCTCTTTCGTCCGTGCGGCGCGGGCCGCTCGCGGCGGGGTGTCGAGGGAGAGGGTATCGGTCGGGTCGGCCGCTCGAGAGAAACGGCCGAATCGCGAGGGAGGTCGGCCGTCAGCGGCCGGTGCCCGCGTAGACGACGGCCTCGTCCTCGGCGTCGAGCCCGAAGGCGGTGTGCACGACGCGCAGGGCCTCGTTCACGGTGTCGGCACGAGTGACGACCGAGATGCGGATCTCACTGGTCGAGATCATTTCGATGTTGATCCCCGCCTCGTAGAGCGAGCGGAACAGCTTTGCCGAGACGCCCGCATTGGTGCGCATGCCGGCGCCGACGAGCGCGAGCTTGGCGATCTGGTCGTCGTACTGCAGCGACTCGAAGCCAACCTCGTCCTTCTCGGCGTTCAGCGCCAGAAGGACGGTCTGGCCGTCGGCCTTGGGCAGCGTGAACGAGATGTCGGTGCGACCCGTCGCCGCGGCCGAGACGTTCTGCACGATCATGTCGATGTTGGAGCCGGTCTTGGCCACGATCGTGAAGATCTGCGCGGCCTTTCCGGGGATGTCGGGGACGCCGACGACAGTGATCTTCGCCTCGTTCAGGTCGGCGGCGACTCCGGCGATGATGGGCTCTTCCACGGCTTGTCCGTTCTGCTGGGTGCCGACGGTGTCGGCGTTATAGACGATGGTGCCCTCGTTGGGGCTGAAGGAGGAGCGCACATGCAGCGTGACTCCGTGGCGGCGGGCGAATTCGACGGCGCGGATGTGGAGCACCTTCGCGCCGGCGGCGGCGAGCTCGAGCATCTCCTCGCTCGTGATGCGGTCGAGCTTGCGAGCCTTCTTGACCACGCGCGGATCGGCGGTGAAGACTCCGTCGACGTCGGTGTAGATCTCGCAGGTGTCGGCACCCAGGCCCGCGGCGAGCGCGACGGCGGTGGTGTCCGAACCGCCGCGGCCGAGGGTGGTGATGTCCTTCGTGTCACGGTTGAAGCCCTGAAACCCGGCGACAATGACGACCGCGTTCTCATCGAGCGCCTCACGCAGGCGGACCGGCGTGATGTCGACGATGCGGGCGGCGCCGTGCTGCGCATCCGTGATCATGCCGGCCTGGCTGCCGGTGAAG
The DNA here is from genome assembly GCF_004011095.1 of Rathayibacter rathayi. GTDB lineage: Bacteria > Actinomycetota > Actinomycetes > Actinomycetales > Microbacteriaceae > Rathayibacter > Rathayibacter rathayi. The sequence continues at coordinate 2,070,816 of NZ_CP028129.1, forward strand.
GAGCGGGCCTCGAAGCCCATGCTCTTGATCGCCATCGCCAGCAGCGCCATCGAGATGCGCTCGCCCGAGGAGAGCAGCATGTCCAGCTCGCGGGGCGCCGGGATGGGAGTGACCTGGTGGGCGAGTTCGAGCAGGTCGTCGGTGGTGTCGCCCATCGCCGAGACGGCGACGACGACATCGTTCCCCGCCTGCTTAGTGGCGACGATGCGCTTCGCGACCCGCTTGATGCTCTCCGCGTCAGCGACGGAGGACCCGCCGAACTTCTGGACGATCAGGCTCACGTTCTGCTCCCGGGTCGGTGGCTGGAGGGCCCTCGCGACCCGACGGGCGAGTCTACCGGTCGCCCGCCTACCGGGTCGGTCTTGTAGGTGTTCGGCGGTCGCGTCAGTTCTCGACGAGGCGACGGCCTTCAAAGGCACGGCCGAGCGTGATCTCGTCGGCGTACTCGAGGTCACCGCCGACAGGCAGGCCCGAGGCCAGGCGGGTGATGCGGATGCCGAGCGTGCTCAGCATGCGCGAGAGGTAGGTCGCGGTCGCCTCGCCCTCGAGGTTGGGGTCGGTCGCGATGATCACCTCCTGCACCTCGCCATCGGCGAGGCGCTGCAGCAGCTGGCGAATGCGGAGCTGATCGGGACCGATGCCGTCGATCGGGCTGATCGCGCCGCCGAGCACATGGTAGAGACCGCGGAACTCACGGGTGCGCTCGATCGCGGGGACGTCCTTCGCCTCCTCCACGACGCAGATGACCGTGCGACTGCGGCGGGGATCGCGACAGATCCCACAGGTCGCCTCCTCCGCCACGTTGCCGCAGAGGTCGCAAAAATGCACCCGGTGACGCAGCTCCAGCAGGATCTCGGCGAGGCGAGTGACGTCGAACGTCTCGGTCTGGAGGATGTGGAACGCGATGCGCTGGGCCGACTTGGGGCCGATGCCGGGGAGTCGGCCGAGCTCGTCGATCAACTCCTGGACGATGCCTTCGTACATGCGGTCGCCTCCTCTCGGGTGGGGCGGGCGGGGGTGGGACGGAGGGTGCGGCTCACGCGCCGGTCACGCGGGGGCCGCGCGGCATGTGCGGCTGCTCCTCGATGAACTGGGCACCCAGGATCTCGCGCACGACCGCCTCGCCGTAGCGCTGGCGACCGTCGGCGGTGGCCGATCGAGTCGTCCGGGTGACCGGTCTCGCGGCGGGCGCCGGGCGGTAGGCGGTAGGGGCCGGGCGCGCCGGGGCGGCCGGCTCGGGCGCTGCAGCCGGCTCGCCGGGGGGCATGACGGTCGCCCAGGAGTCGGGCATCGGCGGCTCGACCGGGGGCATGTCCTCCTCCGGCGGCTCCTCGTCGAAGGGGGGCTCATCGGCAGGGGGGTCGTCGGCAGGGGGCTCATCGGCGGCAGAAGCGGGCACGGCGCGTCCCCGACCTTCTGCCGCGACGGGCACCTCGACCGGAGCGCTCGGTGCGGCCGCCTCTGCGGAAGGAGCGGCGACCTCGGCGGACGGGGTCGGGTCGGCGGGGATCGCGACCGTGGCCCAGCCGTCGCCGTCCGTCGGGGCCGGGGCGGCAGCGGCCGGGGCGGGAGTACTCGGCGCCTCGGCTGCGGCCCGCTCGGCCTCGGGAGCGGCAGCGCGCGGCTCGACGCGCGCGATGTATTTCACCCGCAGGCCAAGGACCTGCTGGATCGCCTGCCGCAGGTATTCACTGACGCCCGGCTGCCCAGCGGTGCCCGGCATCTTGAACGACTCGACGTCGTTCTGACTCGGGAACGACAGGGTCAGTACGTCGTCCTTGAGGGCACGCACCTGGGCGGTGTAGGCGACCAGCCAGGCCGTCGTCTTCGCCTTCTGCACGACCTCGAGGATCTCGGGCCAAGTGTCCTTCATCCGCTGGAGGGTGACCGCGCCGTCGGAGGCGGGCTCCGCAACCGTTGGTGCGGCAGCGGGTGCAGTGGTCGCGGCGGGTGCAGTGGTCGCGGCTACCGGGGTGGAGGACGTCTGCTCGACCGACGTCTCCGCGGGCGCCATCTCCTCGGGCGCCTGCACCGGCGATGCGGTGACGGACGCGGTGACCGGCGCCTGCGTACGAGGCGCGGCAGCGATCGACTCGGGCACCGAGCCCGGAGCGGCGGCGTGCGAGACCAGGTGCGGCTCGGGCGCGCGCGACGACTCGGGCGACCGGGGCGCGGCCTCGGCGGAGGTACGCAGTGCGGCGACGTGCCGCGGACGCTCCTCCTGCGCCGGAGCGGGCGCGATCCCCGCACCGATGCCGTGCACCAGGGTCCGCGCGATCATCAGCTCGAGGTGCAGGCGGGGCGATGTCGCACCGGTCATCTCGGTGAGGGCCGCGTTGATCACGTCAGCGATGCGGGAGAGCTCGGCCAGGCCAAGCGCGCGCGACTGGCCGGCCATGCGGTCGAGTTCGTCCTGCGAGACGCCCCGCAACACGGCAGAGGCTGCGCCTCCGGTGGCCGCGACGACGATCAGGTCGCGCAGCTTCTCGAGCAGGTCCTCGACGAAGCGGCGCGGGTCCTGACCCGTCTGGATGACGCGGTCGACCGCTCCGAACGCCTCGGCCGAGTCGTGCTCGGCCAGCGCGTCGACCACCTCGTCGAGCAGGGCGCCGTGGGTGTAGCCCAGCAGCGCGACGGCCCGCTCGTACTCGACCGTCTCGGCCTCGGAGCCGGCCATCAGCTGGTCGAGGAGGGACAGCGTGTCGCGGACAGACCCGCCGCCCGCGCGGACCACGAGCGGCAGCACACCGGCCGCCACCTGCACTCCCTCCCGCTCGCAGAGTTTCTGCGTGTAGTCGAGCATCTGGGCCGGCGGCACAAGCCGGAACGGGTAGTGGTGGGTGCGCGAGCGGATGGTGCCGATCACCTTGTCCGGCTCGGTGGTCGCGAAGACGAACTTGACGTGCTCCGGCGGCTCCTCGACGATCTTGAGCAGCGCATTGAAACCCTGCGGCGTCACCATGTGCGCCTCATCGAGGATGAAGATCTTGAAGCGATCGCGCGCCGGGGCGAAGATGGCGCGTTCGCGCAGGTCGCGCGCGTCGTCGACTCCGTTGTGGCTCGCCGCGTCGATCTCGACCACGTCGAGCGAGCCCTGGCCCTCGCGGCTGAGCTCGACGCAGCTGTCGCAGACGCCGCAGGGAGTATCAGTGGGGCCGGTGGCGCAGTTGAGGCAGCGGGCGAGGATGCGCGCCGAGGTGGTCTTCCCGCAGCCGCGCGGACCGCTGAAGAGGTAGGCGTGATTCACGCGGTTGGTGCGCAACGCCGTCATGAGCGGGTCCGTCACCTGGGACTGGCCGATCATCTCGGCGAACGTCTCGGGCCGGTACCGGCGATACAGGGCTGCTACCACCCGACCAGAGTAGCGGCGACCTCCGACACTGGAACCGGGACACGGGACCGGTGCCCGCGTAGCCTCGGAGTCGTGTCCCCTCCGCCGCCGCTCCCCCGCTTCGACGCCATCGTGCTCGCGGGCGGACGGGCGACCCGGCTCGGTGGAGCGCTGAAGCCGCTCCTGCCCCACCGCGACTCCACACTCCTCGGCCTCGCGCTCGAGGCGGTGCACGACGCCGAGCGGAGGGTCGTGGCGGGGCCGCCGACACTCGCCCCGGCCCTCGACGGGGCCGAGCCTGTCTAGGAGGAACCGCCGTTCGGGGGTCCGGTCGTGAGCGTGAGCGGTCGGTGTACACAACGAACTCGTGCGGAGTCTGCGGGCTCGCGTCACTCGACGTGGTCGCCACGGACTCGGCGTGGAGCGTCGCGGAGGACGAACTGCGGGTCGAGCGAGAGCTGGTGGTCTCGCTCCCCGATCGACTCCGCGAGGCGCAGGCGGTGTTCGAGCGCACCGGCGGCGTGCAGGCGGCCGGACTCTTCGACTCCGACGGCTCGCTGCTGGTGCTCCGGGAGGACCTGGGGCGGCACAACGCCGTAGACAAGGTGGTCGGTTGGGGGCTTCGGGAGGGACGGCTGCCGTTGCGCGGGACACTGCTGCAGGTGTCGGGGCGCGCCTCGTTCGAGCTCGTGCAGAAGGCGGTGATGGCGGGCTTCCCGCTGCTCTCTGCGGTCGGCGCCCCGCCGTCGCTGGCCGTCGACCTGGCCCGAGACAGCGGCCTCACCCTGATCGGTTTCAGCCGCGGCTCCGGCTTCAACCTCTACTCCGGCGACGCCCGCCTGCCGCCCTGACCGCCTCGATCCGTGACGCGGCCTCGATACGCCGCGTCCCGCGGCTCCTCGACCACCAAGGCAAACGAGCAAGCATTCGGCAGAGGGCCGCGACCCGGAATCGCGTGCGAGCGATTCCGGGCAGCCCGACAGGACCCGCTCTGCGGAACGCAGCCCTTCGAGAAGCCGACCGCGGTCGTGCAGCGGTTCACCGCTGCACGACGAGCAAGCGCCGCCGCGTGCGAGCGATTCCGGGCAGCCCGACAGGACCCGCTCTGCGGAACGCAGCCCTTCGAGAAGCCGACCGCGAGTCGTGGAGCGGCGCAGCCGCTACACGACCGATAAGGACTGCCGGGCGATCTCGAGTTCTTCGTTGGTGGGGATGACGAGGACGGCGACGCGGGAGTCATCGGTCGAGATGCGGCGGGCGCCGCGGTCGGTGGAGGTATTGCGTTCGGGGTCGAGTTCGATGCCGAGGCCCTCGAGGCCGCGGAGGGCGCCGGCGCGGACGGCGGCGACGTTCTCGCCGACTCCTGCCGTGAACACGACGGCGTCGACGCGCCCGAGCTGAGCGTAGAAGGCCCCGATGTAGTGGCGGAGGCGGTGGTAGTAGACGTCGAGTCCGGCGCGGGCCTGCTCGTCGCCCGCCTCGGCAGCCTCCTGGACATCGCGCATGTCGCCGCGTCCGGTGAGGCCGAGCAGTCCGCTGCGGCGGTTGAGGAGGGTGTCGAGCTCGTCGATGGCGAGGCCTGCCTTGCGGGCGAGGTGGAAGACGACGGCGGGGTCGAGGTCGCCGGAGCGGGTGCCCATCACCAGGCCTTCCAGCGGCGTCATCCCCATCGAGGTCTCGACGGAGACGCCGCCGTCGACGGCGCAGGCGGACGCTCCGTTGCCCAGGTGCAGGACGATCGTCTTGAGGTCGGAGCGGCGGCGGCCGAGGTAGGCGGCGGCCGCTTCCGAGACGAACTTGTGCGAGGTGCCGTGGAAACCGTAGCGGCGGACGCGGTGCTTCTCGGCGAGTTCGGCGGGCAAAGCGTAGGTCGAGGCCTCGGCGGGGATGGTGTGGTGAAAGGCGGTGTCGAAGACGGCGACGTGCGGGACGTCGGGGAACGCCTTCTGCGCCGCCTCGATGCCCTCAAGGTTGGCGGGGTTGTGCAGCGGGGCGAGGTCGGCGAGGTCCTCGATGTTGATCTTCACCAGATCGGTGACGACGGTCGGCTCGAAGAAGCGCTTGCCGCCGTGCACGACGCGGTGGCCCACAGCGACCGGCGGGAATTCGTCGAGGCTTGGGCCGTGCTCGCCGAACGCGCGGATCATCGCGTCAAAGCCCGCGGTGTGATCGGGGATCGGCGCTTCGATCTCGAACGACTCCCCCTCGCGGGTGTGCTTGGTTCGGCCCGAGTTCTCGCCGATCCGCTCGACGAGGCCGCTCGCAAGCGTCTCCTCCGTGGTCATCTCGATGAGCTGGTACTTGAACGACGACGAACCGCTGTTGACGACGAGGACGACGGACATGAGGAGACTCCTGGGGGATCGGGGTCGGCAGGGCGGGGCGGCGGCGCGGTGGCCGCTAGCCCACCACGGGGATGGCGGCGGTGGGCGGAATGATGGCCTGGGTCGCCGCCTGGATGGCCGTGATAGCGACGGTGTTGACGATGTCCTGCACGAGCGCACCGCGCGAGAGATCGTTGACGGGTTTGCGCAGGCCCTGGAGGACCGGCCCGATCGCGACGGCGCCGGCCGAACGCTGCACGGCCTTGTAGGTGTTGTTGCCCGTGTTCAGATCGGGGAAGATGAACACCGTCGCGCGCCCGGCGACCTGGGAGCCGGGCATCTTCGAGGCGGCGACCGCCGTATCCGCCGCCGCGTCGTACTGGATGGGGCCCTCGACGAGCAGGTCGGGTCGGCGCTCGCGCACCAGCGCCGTCGCCGCGCGGACCTTCTCGACGTCCGCGCCGGCTCCGCTCTCGCCGGTGGAGTAGGAGAGCATCGCAATGCGCGGGTCGATGCCGAACTGCTGCGCGGTCTCGGCGGAGGAGATCGCGATGTCGGCGAGCTGCGCCTCGGTCGGGTCGGGGTTCACCGCGCAGTCGCCATAGACCAGGACCCGATCGGCGAGCGCCATCAGGAACACGCTCGAGACGACCGAGACGCCCGGGCTGGTCTTGATGATCTCGAAGCCGGGGCGGATGGTGTGCGCCGTTGTGTGCGCGGCTCCGGAGACCATGCCGTCGGCTAGGCCGAGCTGCACCATCATCGTGCCGAAGTAGGAGACGTCGGTGACCGTGTCGTAGGCGTGGTCGTAGGTGATGCCCTTGTGCGCGCGGATGCGGGCGTACTCCTCGGCGAAGCGGGCGCGGTGCTCGGAGTCGAGGGTGCTCAGCACGCGGGCGCCATCGAGGTCGAGGCCCAGGCCTGCCGCTCGGGCGCGGATCTCGGCCTCCTCGCCGAGGATCGTCAGCCGGGCGATGCCGCGCCGAAGGACGGTCGCGGCGGCGCGGAGGATCCGGTCGTCTCCGCCCTCGGGCAGCACGATGTGGCGGTCGGCGATGCGCGCGCGCTCGATCAGGCCGTACTCGAACATCAGCGGGGTGACGACCTCGGAGCGGCCCACGTCGAGCAGGGTGAGCAGCTCGACGACATCGACCGCCTCCTGGAAGAGGGCGAGCGAGGTGTCGCGCTTGCGCGGCGAGTCGGCCGCGAGGCGTCCCCGCGCAGCGGTGACGCGGACGGCGGTGTCGTAGGTGCCGAGCTCGGTCATCACGATCGGAACACGGCTGTCGACGCCCTCAATCAGCCGGACGATCGGCTCCGGCAGCTCGAACCCGCCGTTGAGAATAATGCCGGTGACGGTGGGGAACGTGCCGGAGGCGTGGGCCATGATCACGGCGAGGACGACCTCGGGGCGGTCGCCGGGGACGATCACCACGCCGCCCTCGGTGAGACGCGGGAGGACGTTGACCATCGACATACCGGCGATCACGACGCCGAGCGCCTCGCGGCCGAGCAGCTCGGGGTCGCCCGCGACGACGACTCCGTCGACCGCCTCGACCAGGCGGGACAGGCTCGGGGCGACGAGGAATGGATCCTCCCGGATGGCCCAGACCGGCACCGAGGCGGGGATGCTCTCGCGGATCGCCGCGATCGCGTCGGTTGCGGTGGCCGGATCGGCACGGTTCGCGATCACTCCGATGAGGCCCGCGTGAGCCGTGCGCAGCTCGACGGACGCGAGTTCGGTGATCTGACGCATCTCCTCCGGCGTGCGCGCGGGCGCCTGGCCGAGCTGTTCGCTGCGGGAGGGATCGCGGCCGGTGAGCACGAGCAGGACCGGGGCTCCGAGGTTCGCGGCGATGCGGGCGTTGTAGCCCAGCTCGGTGGGGCTGCCGACGTCGGTGTAGTCGGAGCCGAGGATGACGACGGCGTCGCACCGCGCCTCGACGCTCTTGTAGCGCTCGACGATGCGCGAGAGGGCGGCCTCGCCGTCGGCGTGCACATCCTCGTAGGTCACGCCGATGCAGTCCTCATAAGCGAGGCCGGAGTCCGAATGGCCGAGCAGCATCTCGAGCACGTAGTCGGGCTCGGAGGTGGAGCGGGCGATCGGACGGAAGACGCCGACCCGCTGCACCTGGCTGCTGAGCGCGTCGAGGACGCCGAGGGCGATCGTGGACTTGCCCGAATGACCTTCGGCGGACGAGATGTAGATGCTCTGAACCATCGGATGCAGCCTACCGAGGGGGTCCGTCCGCCTAGCTGGGTAGAGGCCAGGGAGGGGAGGGCGTGCACATGTGGCGGGCTGTGGAGGAGCATGTGCCAGCATGTGCCGGGGGCGCGGACGAAGCGGCCCAGTGAAGCGAGCGGAGCAGCGCTTAAAAGGAAGAAGACCCCCCGCGCACCCGCCAGAGCCCGGTTACCCTTGCTGCGTTTCCGCCCTGGGGGAGTTGGCCTGGATGGCGCCACGCGGGGAGCCGGGTGACAGTCTAACCGACGACGCGCGCCGCCGAGAGCGGCGCTCCGCGGGCTCGTGGTCAGCGCGCGGCTGCGACACCGGCTAGTATCGATGAGTCGCGGCTCCGGTCGCGCCAGGAGGATTCGCCTAGTGGCCTATGGCGCACGCTTGGAAAGCGTGTTGGGTGAAAGCCCTCGGGGGTTCGAATCCCCCATCCTCCGCGAACGGTGTCCGTAGCTCTCGCCAGCACGGGCACCGTTTGTGCATGCCGGGGGCTCCGGCACGGCGCCAGTGGCACAGTTCGGCGATCCGACCCCGCTGACGGGAAGACCGGACCCGACCTGACCTCCGGCGCCCGAGGCCCGTCGAGCAGGAGGCGCTCCCCGGGCTGAGGCGCTCGACCGCCGGGAACGCCGTGCGCAGCGCGACGACTGCGCGGGCCGCGGGATCGGTGGGTCCCGCCACCGCCGTCGTGATCGCCGCGAGGACGGACTCGCGCAAGCGGAACGAGAGCTCGTCGTCCGGGTCGAGGTTCAGACAAGACCTGGCGCCTTGGCCCACGTATGCAGACCCGCGGGCGATGTTCCTACCGGGCTTTCGTCTATATCTACAAAACCTCGACTGGCAAACAGATGCTTACTTGCATCATTCGAGGAGTGAATATTCGCCCAGAATGCGCAGTCGAGCTGGTGGTAAAGCCTGTTTGCTTCGAGCAGTCGAAGGCCCTCGTCGAGTAGTCGGCCACCCAATCCAGTGCCGCGGTAGTCGATGTGCGTCGCGATCGCCCTCACGAGCAGCTGCGTCTCGTCGACGTCGAAAGAGAGCCAAATAACTCCGGCTATCTCAGAGCCGAACATGGCTAAAATTACGCCTTCGTCCTCTGGCACGGGGAGACGGAGCCCCCGAATGGCACTTTGCGTCTCGAGTTCCCATTTGCTCGGGTGGTGACGACCTCGATGCTTGTCCCACAGCCATTTGGGAGGATCAGCGCACACGAAATGGTTGAGAGCCTCCTCATGCGAGGCGTCGGCCAGCACCCACATGGGCTCGCTATCGACCAGCGTTCCTCCGAGCACTCAGGCGCCGGCGCACCGCGTCGACCTTCGCCGGGTCGACGGTCTTCCTGCCGATGCCCTGGTGGAACGCAAGAGCAAGGTCTGCGCGTTCGGAGTCGGTCATGCCGTCGTTTGCATCGGCGGCGGACCCTACTTTGCCAGTTCGCTTCAGTGTCATCACGGGAACCATCTCCTGACCCTAACCGCTGAGCCCGCGCGCCCGCTGAGCTGAGTGACCCCAAGGCGGGGGTAATTTCTAGCTTCGTCAGATTTCGATGCTCGAAATCCTCTCATCGTGGTGCCCACCGACGATTGCTCAGTCGGCGATACGCCCCAGCCATTCGTCGAGCAAAAGGCGCTCCCCCGGGCTCAGGCGCTCGATCGCTGGGAGCGCCGTGCGCAGGGCGACGGCGTGCGCGACGACCGCGCGGGCCGCAGGATCGGTGGGGCCCGCCTCCGCCGTGGTGATCGCTGCGAGGACGGACTCGCGCGAGCGGGACGAGAGCTCGTCGTCCGGGTCGGCGAGGGCGGTCAGGATGAGGGTGCAGCCGAGCGCGGCCGAGTGCAGCAGGCGCGAGGCGCGCTCCACGTCGACCGTGAGGCGGCCGGCTTCGGCGACGGCGCGGACCGCGTCGAGGAGGACGCCACGGGACAGGCGGGCCGCCTCCGACTCCTCCCCCGGCCGAGCGGTGAACATCAGCGCGTAGAGGTGCGGTTCGGCGAGCCCGAAGGCGACGTGGTGATCCCAGGCGGCGCGGAGGGCGTCGACGGGGTCAGTCGGCACCTCGCTCCGCTCGAAGTCGGCGAGTGCCGAGGCGAACCCGGCAGCCGCCGCGGAGTCGAGGAGCCCGCGCAGGTCGCCGAACGTCCGGTAGATCGTGGGCGCTTGCACCCCCGCCGCCGCACTGATCGCCCGCGTCGACACGGCATCGCGCCCGCCCTCGGCCAGCAGCTCCCCCGTCGCCCGAAGTATCCGCTCCCGCGCCGTCCCACTCTCGCTCACGCTACCGACGCTAACACGCGCCCGTTAGCACTTGTGTCGCCGCGAGATGCCGCCATTCGGACGAAATGGGTCGCAGCGGCGGCGGATCTCGACCGGACGAGGGCATCTCGCGACATTTCGCGAGAGGGAGGGGTCAGCGGCGGCGGGCTGTGCCGAAGATGCCACGGACGACCTCGCGGAGGAGAGTCTTGCCGACGCTCGACCCGAGAATTTCCTCGACGACGGTCTTGTCGCGGCGGGTGGTGCGGATACCGCGCGAGGTCGGTGCCGTGCGCCTCCTGGAGCGTTCGGCGGCCTGGTCGGCGGCGCGTTTGGCGGCGGCGTCCTCCTTCGCACGGCGAGCGTCATCGGCGGCCCGCTGCTCGGCGGCGACGCGGGCCTCCTCGGCCTCGGCGGCGGCGTCGAGTCGGCGGGTGAGGATTTCGCGGGCGGAGTCGCGGTCGAGGGCGGTGCCGTAGCGGGGAAGGAGCGGGGAGCGCTGGACGCTCGCCTCGCGGTCGGCCTCGGGGGTCGGCTTCATCGAGCCCAGCGGTGCGCGCAGGCGGGTCCAGGCGACCGGGGTCGGGGCGCCGCGCTCGTCCATCACCGTCACGACGGCCTCGCCGATGGGGAGCGCCTGCAGGACGTCGCCGAGGTCGTAGTCGCTCTCGGGGTAGGTCGAGACGGTGGCGCGGAGGGCCTTCGCGTCGTCCGGAGTGTGCGCGCGGAGCTGGTGCTGCACGCGGGAGCCGAGCTGGGCGAGGACGTCGCTGGGCACGTCCTTCGGCGTCTGCGTGACGAAGACGATGCCGACGCCCTTGGAGCGAATGAGGCGCACGGTCTGCGTGATCGCGGCGAGGAAGTCCTTTGATGCGTCGCGAAAGAGCAGGTGCGCCTCGTCGAAGAAGAAGACGAGCTTGGGCTTGTCGAGGTCGCCCACCTCGGGCAGGTCGTTGAACAGGTCGGCGAGCAGCCACATCAGGAAGGTGGAGAACAGGGCCGGGCGGTCGGCGACTCCGGGGACCTCGAGGAGGCTGACCACGCCGCGTCCGTCGGGGGTGGAGCGCAGGAACTCGGCGGTATCGATCTCGGGCTCGCCGAAGAACACGTCGGCGCCCTGGTCGGCGAACGCGATCAGCTCACGGAGGATGACCCCGGCGGTCGCTTTCGAGAGTCCGCCGAGTTCGGCGAGCTCGGCTGTGCCCTCCTCGCCGACGAGGTAGGTGAGCACGGCGCGGAGGTCGGAGAGGTCGACCAGCGGGAGGCGGGCGCTCTCGGCGTAGTGGAAGACGAGGCCGAGGCTCGACTCCTGAGTGTGATTGAGGCCGAGCACCTTCGAGAGCAGGAGCGGGCCGAAGCCGGTGACGGTGGCTCGGACGGGGACGCCGGTGCCGATTCCACCGAGCGCGAAGTACTCGGCGGGCGCCGCCTCCGGCCGCCAGTCCTGGCCGATACCGCGGGCACGGGCGAGCAGCGCGTCGTTCGGGGTGCCGGGGGTGGCGAGGCCGGAGAGGTCGCCTTTGATGTCGGCGGCGAAGACGGGGACGCCGTGGGCCGAGAGCTGCTCGGCGAGGACCTGCAGGGTCTTGGTCTTGCCGGTGCCCGTCGCGCCGACGACGAGACCGTGCCGATTGAGCATGCCGAGCGGGATGCGGACGGGGACGTCGATCCGCGCGTCACCGTTGACGAGGGCGCCGAGCTCGAGGGCCGGTCCGGCGAAGGCGTAGCCGGCGCGCACGGCGTCGACGGCGCTCTCGGCGAGCGGGCCAGGGACGCGCGCGGCGGGCCCAGCTCCGGCATCCGCTACCTGCACTGATCCGCTCGCCGATTCTGCGACGAGCCGCACGTCGTCGGCGACCGCCTCCGCCTCCTCCGGGCCGGCCGCCGCGTTCAGCGCCGCAGCCGCGGCCTCCGCTCGCGCCAGCGCCTCGGCGGCCTCGGCCTGCAGTCGGCGAGCGGCGTCCAGGGCCGCTCGCGCCTCGTCCCGCGCCGAAGCGAGGGCGTCGTCGTCACTCATGGGCTCAGCCTAGGGTCGCGACGCATCGGTCCTCGCGGATGTGCCAGGACTGGCCGTAACCACCGTCCGCCACGGGCCGGGCCATCAGCTCGAGGAACGGGTCGGCGCGCAGCACCTCCGGGCCGAGCACGCCGGTGGCGGTCCAGGCGCCGGTCGCGAGCAGCTCCAGTGCGATCACCGGGTTGAGCGCCGTCTGCCAGACCACGCACTGGGTGCCGTACTCGGCCATCGTCCACTCGTTGTCGCTCAGGTGGTAGAGGTACACCTCGCGGTGCCCGCCGTCCTTCGCACCCGAGACGAACAGACCCGCGCAGGTCTTCCCCGTCATCCGCGGGCCGATACCGGCCGGATCGGGCAGGGCGGCGGCGACGACGTCACGCGGCGAGACCTCGACGGGGCCGCCGGCCGACGGACCTTCAGGGGCTCGGTGCGGTCCAGGCCGAGGAGGTGGAGGGTGCGCAGGACGCCGATGAACTGCTCGCCGAGGCCGTACTTGAAGGTGATCTTCTTCGCGTTGAGCCAGCGCGGCATCAGCAGCACCTCCTCGTACTCCACGTTCACGCACTCGACCGGGCCGATGCCCTCGGGGAACTCGAACACCTCCGGCTCCGAGAAGGGGGCAATGGTGTACCAGCCGCGATCGCGCTCGAAGACGACCGGCGGGTTCAGGCACTCCTCGATGGTCGTCCAGATGGAGAAGGAGGGCGCGAAGATCACGCGGCCGTCCTCGTCGTGCACCACCAGGTTCGCGCCGTCTCGCACGCCGAACTCGTCGATCTCGTCGATCTCGTCGAACTCGTCGAACTCGTCGAACTCGTCGAAGAAGTGATCGGAGGCGTAGCGCGCGAAGACGTCGGAGAGGCCGGGCTCGACGCCCATTCCCACGAGGGCAAGGCGGCCGCGGGAAGACCACTCCTCCGACGCGGCGAACTGCTCGTCGCCGAGCATCACGCCGGTCCGCTCGTGCGGCTGGTCGGGGTGCGGGCTCGACAGGCTCATCTCCATGTCGAGGTAGTCGGCCTCGGCGGCGAGGGCGCCGGCGAAGACCGAGGGGACAAAGCGCGGCTCGACCGCGTTCATCACCTGCGTCGCCCCGTGTGCCCGGGCGACGGTCTCGACGTTCTCGGCATTGGAGGCGTCGATCCGGGCGGCGACGAAGCGATCGTCGACACCGTGGCGCTCGGCGATCCAGGCGACGGTGCGCTCGGCCCGGTCGAGGTCGTAGTCGCAGACGATGATCTGCTCGAGGAAGGAGCGGCGGGCGGCGATCGTGGCGAAGGCGTCGCCGACGCCGCCCGCGCCGACCAGGAGGATTCTCATGGGCCACCGTAGCGACGGATCGCGTCATCCACCATGCTGGATACCGACGAGATCGGGGCACGAAGTCTCGTGCAGCCACCGGATCCGTCATCACTGAGTCTCCTCAGCTCGTTCGAGCAGGCGGAGGAAGCCAGAGAGCCGCTCGAGGCCGATCAGCGAGGTGGGCAGCGAAGCGGCGAGCGCCGGAGAGTGCACCAGGTAGGCCGCCCACTTCGCTCGCGAGATCGCGACGTTGAGCCGGTTGGGCAGGAGGAGGAACTCGAGGCCACGGGGCACATCCGCCCCCGAGGACGCGGCGAGCGAGACGATCGCGACCACCGCCTCCCGACCCTGGAAGAGGTCGACGGTGCCGACCGGCGTCTCGTCGAGTCCTGCGGCGTCCAGGGCGGCACGAAGGAGCCCGCCCTGAGCGTTGTAGGGGGCGACGACGATCACATCGGCCGCGGTGAGACTCCGCTCGCCGTACTCGTCGACCCAGGTGCGGCCGACGAGGGAGAGAGTGATCTCGACCACGCGCCGCGCCTCGTCCGGCGAGGAGGTGGTGTCGCCCGCGTGCTCCACCGGGACGGAGTGCAGGCCCGGAGTCACTCCCTCCAACAGGCGCTCCTCGGGGGCCCGCGACCGGAGGGCGCCCTCGTAGGAGAGCTCGGAGACGGCGGCGGCAAGCGCCGGGTGCATCCGGTGCGTCTGTGCGAGGAAGTAGCCGTATTCGGCCGGGAGGACGTCGTGCCCGTCGGCGAGCCAGCCGAGCGCCGACTCGTCGACCGGCTCAGGATGTGCGCCCTGGCTCACCTGCGGGAGTTGCTGCGGGTCGCCGAGCAGGAGCAGGCGCTGCGCGGAGACGGCGGACGCGATCGTCGGCGCGAGCGAGAACTGGCCGGCCTCGTCCACGACGAGCAGGTCGAGCGAGCGGCGCGGGACGGTGATGGGGTTGGCGAAGGTCCAGGCGGTGCCGCCGATGACGCAGCCGCCGCCCTCCTCGAGGACTGCGGTGAGCGCCGCCGCAGTCTTCACCGGCGCCCAGAGGGCGGCCTCGAGCGCCTCGGCCGACGTGCCTGCCTTGGGCACCTTCGCGACCCGGGACGGATCGACTCCCCGGCCGACGACGGCGCCGAGCACGTTCTCGACCACCGAGTGCGATTGGCCGACCACGCCGATCCGCCAGCCGTGCTCGTTCACGAGGCGCGCGATGACGTGCGAGCCAACGTAGGTCTTCCCCGTGCCGGGCGGACCCTGCACGGCGAGGGTCGCCCCTTCGAGCCCGAGCAGCGTGGTGACGACCGCACCGATGACGTCGTCGCCCTGCACCGGAGCGACGGAGGGGGGCGGCACGCGGCGCAGGACGTCAAGTGCCGGGTCGGGCAGCATCGCGGGCAGAGCATCGAGGACCTCGCCGCCCCACTCGGCGATCGCCTCGGGCTGAGGTGCGGCGCGAGGCGGCGGTGCCGGAGCGAGGGCGACGGGGGCATCCTCGTGCAGGTCCTCCCCCGCCGTGAGGCCCTCCTTCACGAGCAGGACGATCCGCTCCCCGTCGTCGTCGACCGCGAGGATCTCGGAGCGCTCGGACGCGCCGCGCAGCCCCGGGCCGGGCGAGGGAGCACCTGGCGGCGGCGGGGCCTCGTAGACGAGGTAGGGCGAGGAGCCGACGCCGAGCCGACTGCCGGGAGCGAGGCTGCCGAGGATCCGCAGCTCCCGCGACTGCGTGCGCGCCCGCGGAAGCTTCGCCCAGTCGCGGACGACCTCGACCCGGTCGATCATCACCACGTCGCGAGTCTGGGCCCACTCGTCGAGCGGCTGGCGGAGGCGGTCGAAGTGCTCCTGCCAGAAGGTCTTCGCCTCGCGGCGGTGGTAGTCGATCGCGGCACCGGCGAGGGCGAGGGCGCTCCGATCCGGTGTGCGCTCGCGCGGCTCCACGCCCTCGACCTGCGCGAGCAGGGCGGCGGCGACCGGGTGCGGCTCGCGCGGCACAGGAATCTCGACCTCGAGCAGCGGCGGCAGCTCCTCGCGCGGCGGGGCGAGCGCCAGTAGCCAGTCGCGCAGCCGCAGGGTGGATCGGCAATCGTCGGCGTTGTACTCGGCGACGAGGTCGAGCCGGCGCTGCCCGTCGGCCGGATCGACGGCCAGCGCGGCGCGCGCCTGCACGTACATCTCGATGCTGTCGGCGGCGTTCGTCACGCCCGCCGCGTCGCGCTCCTGCTCGCCCATGTACAGCGGCTCGAGCTTCTTCAGGGAGTAGCTGCGCGAACCCACCCGGAGCGCCCGCCGCACGACGGGGTAGAGGTCGACCAGGACGCCGTCGCGCAGGAGCGCGTCGACCTCCTCCTCGCCGACTCCGTGCCGGAGCGCGAGCGAGAGCAGGTGGCTGCGCTCGTACGAGGCGTAGTGGTAGACGTGCATCCCGGGGTGCTCGGCGCGGCGGGCGCGCAGGAGCAGGAGGAAGTCGAGGAGCGCCCGACGCTCGGCCGCGAGGTCGTGCGCCCAGAGCGCGGTGAAGCGCTCCTGGTCATCGACCATGCCGAAGAGGTAGTCGAGGCCCCACTCCCGGTGGTCCTCGGAGTACAGCGGGTCGCCCTCGAAGTCGAAGAAGAGGTCGCCCGGATCGGGCGCGGGCAGCGCAGCGAGGACGGAGGAGTCGATCACCTCGACGGCCGGGACGGGCGAGGCCTCGGAGCGCCGTTGGAGCCGCGCCTGGGCCCGCAGGGTCTCGAGCGTGCCCGTGCCCAGCCCGGGGACGGAGCCGTCGTGCTCCGCGAGCGCGTCGAGGGTGCTCACTCCAGCCGCCGCGAGCTTCGCCCGCTGGTCGAGCCGCATTCCGGCGACGAGGATCGGATCGCGGTGAGCCTGCACCTCGGGAGCGCAGACGGAGCAGCGCCCGCAGGAGGGGTAGCGCGAATCCCCCCATGCCAGAGGCTCGTCGGCGGCGAGGCGCTCGGCGAGCACGGCGCGGAGCCGAGCGCGCTGCACCCGCTGGACCGGGGCGACGACGTCGAGCTCGTGGCTGGTGACGGAGCCGTCGCCGAGCACGAGGTGGACCTGCTCCCCCACCCGGATTCCGCGCGCCTGCATCTGCTCGGCGTAGGCGGCGAGCTGCAGCAGCGCGGGGACCTTCGCGTGCCGGGCGAGCTTGGTGTCGTAGACCTCGTAGGCGCCGTCGGCGGTGCGCAGCAGAAAGTCGGAGAAGCCGAGGAACTCGCCGTCGAAGAAGGTGGCCTGGTAGAGCACGTCGACTCCGGCCCGCATCGCCGCGACGGCGGCCTCGGCCGCCGCGGGGTAGTCGGCGGGCTCGGGGCGCGGGAATTCGAGGACCTCGTGCGAGCGCTTCAGCTCGGCGAGGAAGCGGTGCTCGTGCTCGTCGCCGAGAGCGGCGGTGCGCTCGAGCATTCCGTCCTTGTCGGCCTCCAGGCGCGGAGCGAGGCCCAGCAGGGCGTCGAACCGGCGCAGGAGGGCCCACTCGCAGGCCGCCCAGTTCGCCAGGTCGGTGGGGCTCGTGACCACGCGGCCGGATTCCAGGTACACGCGACTCCCTCCGTGACCACCGGGCGGCGATCACCTCCAGGCTAGGGCGACCCACCGACACGGGAACCGCCCGCGCGGGGCGCGTGGCAGGCTGGGCGGATGAGCCGCGCGCGCTTCGAGATCATCCCGGCCGAGGACATCGGCGAGCGGGCGATGCGGGCCTTCCCGGATCCCTCCGCCGTGACGCTGACCGTGACGAGCCTGCCCAAACACGGGACGGGGCGGACCGCGGACTGCGCAGTCGAGCTCGCCGGGCGCGGGTTCCGCGTGGTGCCGCACCTCGCGGCACGCAACGTCGAGGGCCGCGGCGCGTTAGAACGAGTGCTCAGGCGGATGGACGCCGCGGGGATCGACGAGGCGTTCGTGATCTCGGGCGACGCGACCTCGGCGGCCGGCTCCTACTCCACGAGCCTCGAGCTGATCCGCGACGCCCGCGAGATCGCACCCGGGCTGGCCCTGGACATCGCGGGGTACCCCGAGGGCCACCCGCGCCTCTCCGACGAGAGCATCGAGCGGCACCTGCGCGAGCGCGCCCCGTTCATCCGCTCGATCGTCACGCAGATGTGCTTCGACGTGGACGCCGTGGTGCGCTACGCCGACCGCCTCCGCGCGCAGGGCATCACGGCGGACCTGTGGGCGGGGGTGCCGGGGCCGGTCGAGCGCTCGCGGCTGCTGACGCTGGGCGCGCGGATCGGGGTCGGCTCCTCGCTCGGATTCTTGAGGCGGAGCACGTCGGTGGCCGGTGGGCTCCTCCGCGGCCGCCGCTTCGATCCGTCCGCGTTCGTCGCACGCCTGGAGTCCGCGGCCGGCGAGCGCCTCGCGGGCCTGCACGTCTACACCTTCAACGAGCTCGGCTCCCTCGCCGCCTTCGCCTGATCGGCGCCCGCCACCCGTGGCGGGACAGCACCCGTGAGGGCCACGCCCGGCAGCTCGCCGTCAGGTCGTGCGACGAATCCAGACGGCGGATGCGGGAGCTCGGCCTCGGAGCGGAGGCGGCCGGCTAGGGGCGCCCAGACCACGAGGGCCACGCCGATCCCGAGCAGCAGGCCGCCGACGGTGTCGCTCAGCCAGTGCGCGCCGAGATAGGTGCGGCTCGCCATCATCGCCACCGTAAAGAGGAAGCCGGCGATCCAGACCCACAGCAGCGGGAAGACCAGGGCCAGCACCATCGCTGTGGTCGCGGCGTTCGCGGTGTGGCCGGAGGGGAACGAGCCGTAGTCGCTGCTAACGAGCATGTCGGCGGGGCGGGCGCGACCCACCAGCTCCTTCACCAGCTGGGTGGCGCCGACGCTGACGAGTGCGGCGATCGCGTAGTAGAGCGCGGCCCACCGCCTCCGGAACACGAGCAGCACGGCGACAATGCCCAGCGGGAGGAGCGTCGTGCCGACAAGACCTGCTCCGACCGTGTTCATGACGAGGGCCGGGATGTCCCACACCGGCGATCGGTGCTCGACGATCTCGTCCATCCACTCGACGTCGAAGCGGAAGGCAGACGTGGGGCGGAAGGCGATCAGCACGGCCAGGAGCACCGTGAGCAGGAGGGCGAGCGAGGCCGAGATCAGCGGCCAGCGGCGGGAGATCCGGTGCGCGGCCTCCTTCGTGAGCAACCGCGCAACGACATCGTCGGAGGGCACCTGCTCGCGCATCCGCTCGCGCTGGATGGCGTCGGGACGCGCGATTCCGGGCTCGGTCGACGGGCGGTCGTGGCGGGGGTCCATCCGGACATGATGCCGTCACCTCGCGTTCACGCGCGGGGGGGTTGCGGCGGACAGAGCGGTGTCGGCTCGTGGAACCGTGTCCGGCTCGTGAGAAGCAGCGGTTTCGGCGAGCCGGAGTGGATTCTGCGAGCCGGAAAGTGCCGGGGAGGCGGGGCCGGCCCGGCGTCAAACGGGGTGGAGCGGGGTGGCGAGGGGGTCGGCGAGCAGACGCTCGAAGGCGAGCTCGGCCGCGCCGAGCATCAGCAGATCGGCGCCGAGCTCGGTGCGGACGATGCGCACGGAGTCGAGCGCGACGCGAAAGGGGCCGCCGCGGCCCAGTCGCTCCTCGAGGAACCCCGGCGCGACGCCGATCAGCGCGCCGAGGAAGCCGCCCAGCACCACGAGCTGGGGGTTGAACACGTTAATCACATTGCGCAGGGCGACCGCGAGGTGTCCGAGCTGGCGCTCGACTTCGGCCCGGACGGCCGGATCCTCCGAGGCGGCGAGCGCCTCCTCCAGCCGCTCGCTCTCATCAAGGCCGAGCACGGTGAGCAGTTCGGCGCGCCCGACCTCGGTCTCGAGGCAGCCGACGGCGCCGCAGTGGCAGTCGATTCCCGCGCTGGTGACCAGGGTGTGGCCGATCTCGCCCGCGTAGCCGTCGATGCCGTGCAGCGGCGCGCCGCCGATGATGACGCCCCCGCCGACTCCGCTCGCGCCGCCGTTGAGGTAGACGAGGTGCGAGACATCACGGCCGGCGCCCAGCACGCTCTCGGCGAGCGCGCCGAGGTTCGCGTCGTTCGCCGAGAGGACGGGCAGGCCGGTGGCCTCGGCGAGCATGCGAGAGAAGGGCTCGTCGTCCCAGCCGAGGTGCGGGCCGACCCGGACGAGACCGTCGGCGTCGCGCACGAGGCCCGGGACAGCGACGCCGATGCCGACGGTGCGGGTGTCCTCGGGGAGCTCGGCCAGCAGCTCTGCGACCGCCTCGGCCGCCAAGCGGGCAGCGGCCTCGGCGGTGGGGACGGAGGCGGAGCGGCGGATGCGGTGGCGCACCGTGGCGTCCACTCCGACCACGGCGACGGTCACGGCGTCGATCTCGGGGTTCACGGCAAGCGCGACGACTCCGGGATCGGCTTCGACGACGGGGCTCGGCCGACCGACCTGGTTCGCCGTGGCGGGCTCGCGCTCGCGCACGATACCCAGTTCCACCAGCTCGCTGACCAACGCGGCGATGGTGGAGCGGTTGAGGCCGGTGAGGCGCGTCAGCTGCGAGCGGGAGCGGGGGCCACCGCGATGCACGAGGCGGAGGATCGCCGAGAGATTGTGCCTCCGGACACGGTCGAGGTTGTTGCCGCGCGTCGCGTAATCAGGCATTCCGCGGTCTCCTCTGCTTGCGGGGGTCAGCCTAGCGGCGGGGATGGCGCCAGACCTGCTGGTCGAGGAGCCGCGCAGCGGCGTATCGAGGCCCGCCCGCCTCAGGCCGCGACCCACCCCCAGCTCCCGGCCGGCCCGTCCACTGTCGGGTCGCAGGATCCAGCCGATAACAATCGCGGCGATGACGGTCGGCAGGATCTGCGGCAGGTAGTACGTGGCACGGAGGAAGCTGGCGAGCCTGCCGCCGAACTTCTTGCCGACCAGGTCGAACAGAATCGCGGCGAGCAGGAGGCCGAGGATCGTCGGCACGATCACCATCGCGATGATCATGGAGACCGAGTTGAGGAACGAGGTCCAGAACTGGTCGTCGCCCATCAGCTCGATCCAGTTATCGAGGCCGATGAAGATCGGCGGCTTGATGCCCCGCCAGGACGTGAAACTGATGGAGACGTTCCACACCAGCGGGATCAGCACGATGAACGTGAAGAGCACGAACCCCGGAATCAAGTAGAGCCAGTAGGCGCCGGAGCGCTTCTCACGAGGAGGTGCTGTCGTCGTCATGGGTACTCCTCAGTCGTACGAATTCGTCTGGTGTCCAGCCGCGAGATGCCACTTATGACGGGGTGCGACGGCGTGTCGCCCTCATAAGTGGCATCTCGCGGAGGGGGAAGGGGGGTGCGGAGGGGGCGGGGGCGGGGGGTACTTGATGTCGGCGACTCCGTCGTCGTAGGTCGACTGGAGGTCGGAGAGCATGGCGGACTGGTCGGAGGAACCGTTGATGAGTTCCTGGGTCGCGGCGACGAGGTCGTCGTAGAAAGTCGCGGTCGGCCAGTCGGGGTAGAAGGAGAGCTGGTCGCCGTCGACGACCGTCTTCCACTGCGAGAGCAGCGCCTTGCTCTTCTCATCGGTGATGGCGCTCTCCTCGACGACCAGCGGGATGCCTCCGTTGTTCCCAATAAGGTTCTGGATCTCGGGGCGCATCGTGATGTCGATCCACTTGTAGGCGAGATCCTTGTTCTTCGCCGTCTCCGGGATCACCCAGTGGTTGCCGGCTGAACCCATCGTGAACTCGGCGCCCGGGAAGAGGAAGGTGTCCCAGTCGAATCCGGTGATCTCGGTCGTGAACCGGCCGAACCACCAGGAGCCCGAGAAGAAGATCGGGTATTCGCCCGAGATGAACGCCGTGCCCGCGTCTTCGGCCTTCAGCCCGGAGGCGTCGGCCGAGAAGTAGCCCTTGTCGACGGAGGTTTTCAGCTGATCGGCGGCGTAGCTCCAGGCCGCGTCCTCGAAGTCGACGTCTCCGGTGTAGGTCTGGTAGTCCGTGATCCAGGAGCGGTCGGCCTTGAGCAGCGCGAGCTGGTAGAAGAGCTGCTGCAACGGGTACTCGGCGCCGGCCTCGGCCAGCGGGGTGATCCCCTTCGCGACGAAGGCGTCCAGGGCTGCCGTGAACTCCTCGTAGGTGGTGGGCACCTCGAGGCCGTTCGCGGCGAAGACGTCCTTGTTGTAGTAGACGAACGTGAATTCGCCGTAATTGGGGATTCCGTACCAGGAGCCGGAGCCCATGATCCCGTTCTCGTCGTACTTCGCGGTGGTCTGCAGGGCGCCGGGGACGAGCGAGTCCCAGCCGTAGAACGAGACCGCCTCGTCGAGGTTGGTGAGAAGGCCCTGGCTCGAGAGAAGCCCGCTGGTCGCGTTGCCCTTGTTGTACTCGACGACGTCGGGCGCCGAGTTGGAGTTGAAGATCTGGCTGGCGCCGGTGCGCAGCTGCTCGAAAGCCTTGAACTCGTAGGCGATCTCGGCTCCCGTCTCCTGGATGAAGATGCCGCGGGCGGCGAGCGAGGCGATGCCGCGGTCGCTGTCGGGCGTCTCGAAGTCCCAGAGGGTGAGGGTGCGGCCAGCGCCGTCGACCGTGGTCGACAGTGCCTCAGAGCCGGCATTGGAGCCGCCACCGGAGCAGGCGGTCAGCGCGAACATCGCGCTGAGGCCGAGTCCGCCGGCGAGCACGTTGCGCCGGCTGAGACCGACGGACGGACGGTGGAAGGCGGAGCGGGATCGGAGCGTCATTGCGGTGGTTCTCCTTCGAACGGTGCGGTGGTGCTGGAGGGGGGGGGAGCGCTCTCTCTCGCTGCCGTCTCTTGTCGAAGCGTTTCGACAGTGCACAGAGCGAAAACCTGCGCGCAGTGGAGGAAAAGGGGACTACAGAGAGGCCGGCACGCGAGCGCCGGACGGGACCGCCGACACCGCGGCGCCGGTCGGAGCGACCGCGAGAGACCCGCGGTCGACGTAGGAGGGCGGAATCAGTTCGACGCCGACGGTGCGGCCGGAGTCGATCTGCTGGAGGGTCCGCGCGACGGCCGCACGGCACATCGCGTCGAACGGGAGGGGGAGGCTGCTCGTGGGGACCGGGAGGGTGCCCCCGTCGTAGCTGGCGCAGGCGGCCAGAATCGACAGATCGCCGGGGACGGAGAGGCCGCGCTCGAGGACGCGCTCGATCGCCGCCTCCGCCACGGGCTCGTTGCAGTGCAGCACCAGGGCGGTCGGCGGGACGGGGATGGCCAGGATCGCGTCGATCGCGGCCGACACACTCGAGCGGCCGAGGTGCGGGCGCTCGACGGCGATCTCGACTCCCAGCACTGCCGCCTCGGCGCGGAACGCCTCGTCGAAGCGGCGGACGAAGCCGGCGTTGCGGTCGGTGTAGGACTGCGGGTGCTCGAGCAGCCCGAGCGAGCGGTGGCCCAGATCGGCGAGCCGACGCACGCTCTCGCGGGCGGCCTCGGCGAAGTCGAGGTCGACGCACGCGAGATCGTGGGAGTCGGCGGGCACTCCGATGAACGTAGCGGGCACGCCCGCCGCGCGGATCAGCTCCGCGCGGTCATCGTCGTCGTCGACACCCATCAGGACGATGCCATCGACGAGCGAGGACGAGGAGACGCGGCCGATGCCGCTGGAGGCCTCGTCGGTGACGAGCAGCAGCACGTCGTAGTCCGACTCCCTGGCCCGCTCGAGGACCTCGGTGACGAAGCGCATGTGGGTCGGCAGGTGCAGCTCGCCGCGCATCGGAGCGGAGAGGGCCAGGATGTGGGTCCGCGCGCCGGCGAGCATCCGGGCCCCCGCGTGCGGCCGGTAGCCGAGCTGGCGCACCGCGTCGTCCACGCGCTGCCGAGTGGAGGCGGCGATTGATCTCTTGCCGGAGAGGGCGTAGGAGACGGTGCTGATCGAGACTCCGGCAACGCGGGCCACGTCGTGGATGGTCGCCATGATTCCTCCTGCCGGACGTCGTCGTCGGTCGCGGCCGAGTTTCGAAGCGCTTCGACCGGTGGTGCTGGAGCGACTGTACGACCAGTCGAAGCGCGTGCGCAAGCGCTCGGCGGACGGGCTGGGTGCTGCCGGAGGTGTTGCGCCCCTCCGCTCGCACGGGATATGTTGGCCTCAACAACAATTCGGCGACGTCGCCGGAAAGGATTCGGATCCCATGTCTCTGACCCCCACCCGCGCCGACAAGTTCTCGTTCGGCCTCTGGACCATCGGCTACAACGGGACGGACCCGTTCGGCGGCCCCACCCGCGAGCCGCTCGACGTCGTGCACGCGGTCGAGAAGCTCGACGAGCTCGGCGCCTACGGCCTCACCTTCCACGACGACGACCTGTTTGCCTTCGGCTCGACCGACGCCGAGCGCCAGACCCAGATCGACCGCCTCAAGGGCGCACTGGAGTCGACCGGCCTGATCGTGCCAATGGTCACCACCAACCTCTTCAGCGCCCCGGTCTTCAAGGACGGCGGCTTCACCTCCAACGACCGCGACGTCCGCCGCTTCGCGCTGCGCAAGGTCCTGCGCAACATCGACCTCGCCGCTGAGCTGGGCGCGAAGACCTTTGTCATGTGGGGTGGCCGCGAGGGTGCCGAGTACGACTCCGCCAAGGACATCCGCGCCGCGCTCGAGCGCTACCGCGAGGCCGTGAACCTGCTTGGTGACTACGTCACTGACAAGGGCTACGACCTCCGCTTCGCCATCGAGCCCAAGCCGAACGAGCCCCGCGGCGATATCCTGTTGCCGACCCTCGGCCACGCGATCGCCTTCATCGACTCCCTCGAGCGTCCCGAGCTGGTCGGCGTGAACCCTGAGGTCGGTCACGAGCAGATGGCTGGCCTGAACTTCGCGGCCGGAATCGCCCAGGCGCTGTACCACGGCAAGCTCTTCCACATCGACCTCAACGGTCAGCGCGGCATCAAGTACGACCAGGACCTCGTCTTCGGTCACGGGGATCTGCACAACGCGTTCGCACTCGTCGACCTGCTCGAGAACGGCGGCCCCGGCGGCGTCCCCACCTACGACGGCCCGCGCCACTTCGACTACAAGCCCTCGCGCACCGAGGACGAGACCGGCGTCTGGGACTCGGCCGCCGCGAACATGCAGACCTACCTGCTGCTCAAGGAGCGTGCCGCGGCCTTCCGCGCCGACCCCGAGGTGCAGGAGGCCCTGGCCGCCGCGAAGGTCGCCGAACTCTCCACCCCGACCCTGAACGAGGGCGAGTCGTACGACGACCTGCTCGCGGACACCGCCTCGTACGAGTCGTTCGACGCCGACGCCTACCTCGGCGGCAAGGGCTTCGGATTCGTGCGCCTGCAGCAGCTGGCCACCGAGCACCTGCTCGGCGCCCGAGGCTGACCCGCAGCCCCTGATCCCACGGTCCGCCGCGGGACGCCTGAGACGGACGAGATCCCCTGCCCCGGCACGGGATCTCGTCCGTTCTCCTGCATCCGGCCCGGCCCAGCACGCGCCGCGAACTCCCCGAACCCCCGAACGAAAGAGGACAGCGATGACGCTCGTCGCAGGGATCGACTCGTCGACCCAGAGCTGCAAGGTGGTCGTCCGCGACCTCGACACCGGTGCCGTGGTACGCACCGGCCGGGCGAGCCACCCGGACGGCACCGAGGTCGATCCGGCCGCGTGGTGGGAGGCGCTGCAGCTCGCCCTCGCCGACGCCGGCGGACTCGACGACGTCGCCGCGATCTCGGTCGGCGGGCAGCAGCACGGCATGGTCGTCCTCGACGAGAGCGGCGCCGTCATCCGCCCCGCTCTGCTCTGGAACGACACCCGCAGCGCACCAGCCGCCGCCGCGCTGATCGAGGAGCTCGGGGCCGAGGCCTGGGCGGAGCGCACCGGATCGGTGCCGGTCGCCTCCTTCACCGCCACCAAGCTCCGCTGGCTGCGCGACGCCGAGCCCGAGAACGCCGCCCGCGTCGCCGCCGTGGCACTCCCTCACGACTGGCTGACGTGGCGCCTGCTGGGCTACGGCCCCGACTGCGCCCGCGGTCCGCAGCTCGACGCGCTCACGACCGACCGGTCTGACGCCTCCGGCACCTCGTACTGGGGAGCCGACGGCTACGACCTCGACCTGCTCGAGCGCGCGCTCGGCCACCGCCCGCTCCTCCCCCGCGTGCTCGATCCCTCGGAGGAGGCGGGCCGCACCGAGAGCGGCCTCGTTGTCGGCCCCGGCGCGGGCGACAACGCGGCCGCCGCGCTCGGCCTCGGCGCCGGACCCGGCGACGTGATCGTGAGCATCGGCACGAGCGGAACCGTCTTCGCGGTCACCGACGACCCGGTGCGCGACGCCTCCGGGACCGTGGCCGGCTTCGCCGACGCGAGCGGTCGCTTCCTGCCGCTGGTCGCGACGCTCAACGCCGCGCGCGTGCTGGCCTCGACCGCCACCCTGCTCGGCAGCGACTTCGACGAGTTCGCCGCGTTGGCGCTCGAGGCGGAGCCGGGTGCGGGCGGCCTTGTGCTCGTCCCGTACTTCGAAGGCGAGCGCACTCCCAACCTGCCGGACGCGACGGCAAGCCTGCACGGGATGACTATCGCCTCGACCGCGCGGCCGAACCTCGCCCGCGCGGCGATCGAGGGCATGCTCTGCGGGCTCGCCGACGGACTCGACGCGGTGCGCGCGCAGGGCGTCGAGGCGCGCCGCATCCTCCTGATCGGCGGGGCTGCGCAGAATCGCGCCGTGCAACTCGCGGCCTCGCAGGTGTTTGACGTGCCCGTGCAGGTGCCGACGCCCGGCGAGTACGTGGCCGACGGCGCCGCCGTGCAGGCTGCGTGGGCGCTGACCGGCTCCCGCCCGACCTGGACGGTCACCTCGGTGGCAGAGCCCGCTCCAGACCACCGTCCGGCGATCCGCGAGCACTACGCCGCCGCCCGCGCGTGACGCGCGTCCCCGGTCCTCCTCCAGGGCCGGGGACGCGCCGCAAGCCCCAGTGGACGGGGAGCAGAGTCGCGCTAGTCTTGTTACTCAGCCAGCTGACTAATGAGGAGCGACATGACCGCCACCCGAAGCCCCGACCGCATCCGGCAGTCCGTCGTCGCTGTCAGCGCGGTGCTCGCCCTCCTCGGCTCCTTCATCGGATCGGGTGCCGCCGGCGGCACCCAGATCCAGGACGCGGCGGGCGGCGCACTGACCGCCTCCTCCACTCCCGTCGCTCCCGACGGACCCGCGTTCGCGATCTGGAGTGTCATCTACAGCGGCCTCATCGCCTATGCGATCTGGCAGTTCCTCCCCTCGCAGACCGCCCGCACCCGTCACCGCCGCCTCGGCTACTGGGCCGCGGCAAGCCTGCTCCTCAACGCGGCGTGGATCCTGGTCGTGCAGGCCGGCTTCCTCACGCTCAGCGTCATCGTGATCGCCCTGCTGCTCGCCGTCCTCGCCCGTATCTTCGTGATCCTGCGCACCACCCGCTCCGCCGGCCTGGTCGACGCGATCCTGACCGACGGCACTTTCGGCCTCTACCTCGGCTGGGTGTGCGTCGCGACCGCCGCGAACGTGGCGGCCGGTCTCGTCGGAGCGGGGGTCGGCAGCGCCGACGGGCCAGGAGCCGCGGTCTGGGCGGTCGTCGTGCTGGCCGTTGCCGCACTGATCGGGCTGCTGATCGCCGTCACCGGCCGCGGTCGCCTCGCTCCGATGCTCTCGCTGGTCTGGGGGCTCTCGTGGGTCGCCGTCGGCCGCTTCGCCGGCGAGCTCGTCTCGGTGCCCGCCGGAGTCGCCGCGCTGGTCGCCGCCGTGGTCGTCCTGGCGGCCACCCTCCTCGTCCGTGTCACGGCGGGCCGGCAAGTCAGCACCGGATCCCGTACGTAACGGAGGCTGAGCGGCAGGAAGAGCCCCGAAAACGGGCGTCCCGGCCGCTCAGCCTCGACAACGAACGCGCACTAGGTGATGAGCGTGTCGACGTACTCACGGTTCTCGTCCATCCAGGCGGCGAGCGCAGCGGAACGATTGCCGGAACCGTTGAACAGCGCATTCTCGAGCGAGGAGAGCGTCTTTGAGTCCATCCGGAAGTCGCGGATCCAACGGCTCATCGTCGGGTAGTCCGCGTCGAACGAGCCCGACCCGAACGAGTGGATCCCCTCCGCGCGACCGAGTAGGCCCTTCGGATCCTCCAGATCCTTGAGGGGGAATGCGTCGTAGGCCCAGTGTGGGCGCCACAGCGTCACCGCGATGTTCTCGCCCGCGGCCGTGGCAGTGGCGATCTCCTGAAGCATGGCCGGGGTCGACGAGGTGAGGTAGTCCATCCCCTTCAGGCCGTAGCCCGGGATGACGTCCTCGGTGGTCGTCTTGTTCAGGCCGGAGCCGGGCTCGATGCCGACGAGGCGGTTCCCGACGACTCCCGGGTTCGCGGCGAGGTCCTCGATCGAGTCGATCGGGGCGCTCTCATTGACCGCGATGGTCAGCTTCGCCTCGTCGTTCCACGCGCCGAGGTCGACGATCGAGTCGCCGTACTTCTCGACGAAGCTCGCGTGTGTGAGCGGCAGCCAGGCGTCGAGCGCGAGGTCGTAGTCGCCGCTCGACAGGCCCTGGAAGCCGGGAGCGACATCGGCGCTCTGCAGGGTGACGTCGTAGCCCTGCTGCTCGAGTATCGCCTCCCACAGCGCCGAAACGGCGATTCCCTCGTCCCAGCCCTGGAAGACCGCGAGGGTGACGTCGGGGCGGTCGCCGTTGTCGACGGAGGCAGCGGTGGCGGGAGCGGCGAGGGCGGCGGCAGAGAGGGAGACGACCAGGCCGATCGAGACGGCGCCGACGGCCGAGCGGGTCGCCACCACGGCTCGCCGGTTCTGCGCTCGGGCGACGCGCGCCGGGGACGGCGAGCCCAGTGCGCCGGTCATCCGGTCGAGGACGACGGCGAGGATCACCACCGAGATGCCGGCCTCGAAGCCGAGTGCGACGTTGATCCGGTTGAGACTCGCCACCACGTCTCCGCCCAGACCGCCGGCGCCGACCATGCCCGCGATGACGACCATCGAGAGCGCGAGCATGATGACCTGGTTCAGGCCCGCCAGGATCGAGGGCAGCGCGAGCGGCAACTGGATCTGGCGGAGGATGCGCCACTTCGAGGAACCGAACGACTCCCCCGCCTCGACGAGCTCCGGGTCGACGCCGCGGATGCCCAGCTCGGTGAGCCGGACGCCCGGCGCCATCGCGAACACGATCGTCGCGACGATGCCCGGCACGACTCCGACCCGGAACAGGATCAGCGCGGGGATCAGGTAAACGAAAGCCGGCATCGTCTGCATCAGGTCGAGTACCGGGCGTAGGACGGCGGAGGCCGTGCGGTTCCGAGCGGCGAGCACGCCCAGGGGCACACTCAGCGCGATGGCGATGACAGAGGCGACCAGCACCAGCGCGAGCGAATCCATCGCGTTGTCCCACTGGTCGACCCCCACGATCACGAGGAGTCCCACGGCGGTCCCGGCCGCGAAGATCCAGCCGCGGACGGCGTAGGCGAGCACGGCGAGGAAGGCGACGACCACCCAGAAGGGAGGCGTGGCGAGGACGAGGTCGACGCCGGAGTAGAGCGCGCCGAAGACGGTGCGCAGCAGGTCGAACACCGGCTGGAACGTCTGCGTGAGGACGTCCACGGTCGCCTCGGCGAGGGCACCGAGCGGGAGACGGAAGCCGAGGTCCGTCATCGAGCGCCCCCGTCCATCGCGAGCAGCGCATCGTCGACGGGTCCGCCCGTCGCGTGCAGGGTCGCGGTGATCACCTCGGTCGAAACGGTGGCGGGCGGCTCCGTCACCGAGTGCTCCCCGGTGTGCGCGGGCAGGTTGCCCAGCGCCGCGAGCAGGGTCACCCGCGGGATCACTCCGAGCAGTCGCCCGTCCGCGTCAACCACGGCGACCGGCAGCGCCGATTCGACGGCCGGCTCGATCACCTCGCAGAGCGCGGTGTGCGGGCCGACGGTGACGACGTCGGAGCTGAGCACGGCCGAGAGGTCGCTCGAGCTACGGCGCACCTGCTCGATCACGTCGCTGTCGCGCACTGTGCCCAGCAGGCGGCGGCCACCACCGACCACGAAGGCGGCCGAAGTCTGCAGGTCGCGCATGCTGCGCAGCGCCGCGCGGGGTCCGGCGGTGAGAGTGACCACGGAGCGGGCCGGCTCCATCACGGCGGACGCGGTGAGAACCCGGGCACGGTCGACGTCGTGGACGAACTGCGCGACGTAGTCGTTCGCGGGGTCGGTGAGAATCTGCTCCGGAGTGCCGATCTGGACGATGCGGCCGTCGCGCATGACGGCGATCCGGTCCCCGAGGAGCATGGCCTCATTCAGGTCGTGAGTGATGAAGACGATCGTCTTGCCGAGCTCGTGCTGGAACTCGATCAGCTGCTCCTGCATCTCGCGCCGGATCAGCGGATCGAGCGCCGAGAAGGCCTCGTCCATCAGCACGATGCCGGTGTCGGCGGCGAGCGCTCGGGCGAGGCCCACGCGCTGGCGCATGCCTCCCGAGAGCTCCCCCGGTGTCTTCTCGTGCCAGCCGGCCAGCCCGGCGCGCTCCACCGCGAGCATCGCGCGCTCGCGACGCTCGGCCGCCGGGACGCCCTGGATCTCGAGCGGGTAGGCGACGTTGTCGAGCACGGTGCGGTGCGGGAGGAGCGCGAAGTGCTGGAACACCATCGACACCGACGAGCGGCGCACCCGGCGCAGCTGCGCCCCGGAGACTCCCGTGATGGGCGAACCCTCGATCAGGACCTCGCCGGCCGTCGGCTCCTGGAGCCCGTTCAGCATGCGGATGAGCGTGGACTTGCCGGAGCCGGAGAGGCCCATCACGACGAAGATCTCGCCACGGCGCACGGCGAAGGAGGCGTCGATCACGGCGGCCGTGCCGAGCCCGGCGAGCTCGTCGCGGTCGGCGCCGTCGCTGAGGCGCCGGACGACCTCGTCGGGCTTGCGACCGAACACCTTGAAGAGGTGGCGGGCCTCGAGGGCGGGGGTCGCCGGGTCCGCGTCCGTTCCGGACTCATCAAGGGTCTGCTTGTTCTGCTGCACGTACGCTCCGTCGGCGCGCAGGGTCGATGCCCTGCGCTCATCTCGTGGTGCCGGGTCAGGAACGTGGGACTGCCGCGTCGAGCCTCCGCGGGCGTCCCGCCGCTCTGTGCGGCAGCGAAGGGAGGCGAGTGCGTCCGAGGCGGCCTCGGGGCCGCCTCCGCTCCCGTTGACCGTACGTTCGCAACGTGTCTGGGGGACGCCGTGCGAGCGCGGACCGGTTCATCGGGGTCCGTGAGGACCGCCGACCACCGTAGCCGGGGAGGAGTGACGTGGCAAACGTCGGACGATGGGGAGACGGTGTCGCCAGGTGCCCCTGTCGCGCGCAAGAGCTGTTCGGAAGCGATTTTCCCGGCGGCGCGCGCTCGTGACGCGCGTGGCGTGGGCGGCGGCGCTCGCGCTCAGGCCGTGGTCTCGCCGGCCGGGCCGGAGGGAGCCGTCGCGCCGACTCCGCCGACCGGCTCGCCCTGCCAGGAGACGAGCGACCACGCATCGCCCGAGCCCTCGAGCACCACGACCCCCGTGTTCTCGAGCAGGTGCTCGGTGATGAAGCGCGAGTCGAGGTCGAGCGAGCGCAGGCCCGCCCAGCAGCGGATCGCCGCGCCGTGGCTGATCAGCGCGACGACCCCGTGACCGAGCGACTCCGCCTCCGCCACCACCGCGTCGTAGCGCGCCGCGAACTCGACGCCCGTCTCGCCACCCGCGAGCCGGATCGAGGTCTCGCCGCCGGCCCAGCGGAAGACTGTGCCCAGGTACTCCCGGACCGCCACCTCGTCGCCGCGCATCTCGAGCCCCGCGGCCGCGACCTCGCGGATCCCCGCGCGCTCGATCGGTTCGAGGTCCAGCGCTGCGGCGAGCGGAGCGGCGGTCTCGTGGGTGCGGAGCAGGGTCGAGACGAACAGCGCCCCGATGCCCTCGCCGGCGAGCTGGGCCGGCAGCACCGCGGCCTGGCTGCGGCCGAGATCGGTCAGCCCGGGCCCGGGGATCCGAGTGTCGAGGAGCCCCGCGACGTTGGAGGGGGTCTGGCCGTGGCGGATCAGAAGGAGGCGCATCCATTCACGGTATCCGCGCCGGCGCTCGGCCGTTGTGTGGGGCCGCGGACGCTGCCACCATGTGCGAAGGAGCCTCCGACGGCGGGGCCCAGACGCACGGGACGGACCGATATGGCCTCCGACGACGGTTTCTCGAAGGACGAACGCGCAGCGATGAAGGAGCGCGCCGCCGAGCTGCGGGCGGAGGCGAAGCGGCAGAAGAGCGCCGATAAAGCCGACGCCGACCACAAGGATGCAAAGGCCGCGATCGCGGCGATGACCGACATCGAGCGGCCCATCGCGCAGATGGTGCACGAGGTCGTCGGCGAGACCGCGCCCGACCTGTTGCCGAAGACCTGGTACGGCTTCCCCGCCTACGCCCGAGCCGACGGCAAGGCGATCATCTTCTTCCAGCCCGGCGCGAAGTTCGGCACCCGCTACTCCACCCTCGGCTTCCAGGACAGCGCACAGCTCGACGACGGCACGCTCTGGCCGACCGCGTACGCGCTCACCTCCGCCGACGACGAGACCCGCGCAGCCGTCACCGAGCTGGTGCGCCGCGCGGCCGGGACCTCCTGAGACCGTGGCACACGTCTACGACAAGATCGACGAGAGCCTGACCGCCTGGATCCGGGAGCAGCCGATGTGGTTCGTCGCCACCGCGCCCCTCGCCGCGGGCGGACAGGTGAACAGGTCGCCGCGCGGTCACGACTCGTTCTCGATCCTCGGTGCACGCCGGGTCGGCTGGGTAGACTACACCGGCAGCGGAGTCGAGACGATCGCACACCTGCGCGAGAACGGCCGCGTGTGCCTGATGTTCGCCTCGTTCGGGCCGCGTCCGCGCATCGTGCGGCTGCACGGCACCGGCATGGTGCACCTGCCGGGGACGTCGGCGTTCGCCGAGGTCGCCGGGCTACCCGTCGGAGTGACCGGAGGGGATGGCGACGGCGGCGCGTCCTCCGCGGGGCGCCGCCGCCGCCTGTGCCGGCCTTCCCGCGTCAGCTCAGGGAGAGCGCGGGTCCCCAGGGTTATCCGGGAGCGATACCGTACTCGCTACCGATCTGCTCGAAGATCTGCTCGGCCGGGAGATACTGCGTCAGGTTGATGTTCTCTCTGTTCCCTGTTCTCTGAATAATGCCGTAGAAGTTGCCCTGCCGGCTGATCACCGGCCCGCCGGAATCACCAGCACCCGTCGACGTCGCGTTGAGGGAGCGGATAATCAGTCCCCTGTTGGTTCCCCAGTTCGCGGGTCTATTCGGTTCCGATGCCCAGTTGCAGTTCACGCTGCTAACGGAGCCGCTCGTGCAGAAACGCTCACCCGGGGCCGGGCTCCCCGGCGGCAGCATCCGCACCGGCGCCTCGCGCTGCAAAGGACCCATGATGACCTTTCCCACGGCGAGGGGCCTCGGCGAGAAGCCGCCGACCATACACCCGTAGCTGAAGCAGCCATGAGTGAGAGAGTCGGGCGGAACCTGCACCAATTCCACATCGTCGGTGTCCGACATCCAGGTGACGGATCCGATGACCTCGCCGTTGAGCCAGAACCGCGCCCCGATGTGAGGATCACAGTGCTTGGTCAGGACGAGATACCGCGTTGCCGCCGCGACGGCCGAGACCCGAGATCCCACTCCATATCGCTTGAGAACGGCGCCGACTGTGCAGCCGTGCCCTCCCGCCTCGGTCACGAAGCTTCCCGCGACGATCGGCCTCCGCTCTCGAACCGGCGGGTCAGCGCTCGCGGGTGGCGCTGAGGCGCCGAGTGAGGCGAGGATCAGGACGGCGCTCATCAGCGCTAGGGGTATCTTTCGACGGCGGACGGATCCGGGGAGTCGAGTACGACGTGTCATCTTCGTCACTTTCTTTTCGCGGGCGTTCGGCACAGCGCAAGCGGGGAAAGCTGACGGCTGCTCGAACGATGTGACCCCCAGAATCGGCGCACTCTTGACGGAGCGGGTCGGCTCAGTAGGAATCGACCGAGCGAATGCTCCGTCAATGACAAAGACTAAGCGTAAAGGCTGCGCCGCTTCTCACTACCGGATGAGTCTTCTTGCACAGTTTCACGAGTGTGAGAAAGGACCTGTTCAGCGCTCTCTCGCGCGAACATTGACGGTCTACCGTACTACCACTCGGAGTGCCCGGAGGGCACGGAGACAACGACGGCGCATCCTCCGGCGACCGACGTTGTTCCTGCTGTACTGCGCCCCGATATGGGACGCACAGTGCTGAGCCAGAAAGATATCGCGTCGCAATCGCGACGAGTAAGGACATGGATCCCGGTCCGTACCGCTTGAGGACGGCCCCGACCGTACACGCCCCCGAGGAGCTGTACATCATACTTCCCGCGATGATCGGATCCGCTGACGAACCGGTAACTCGGCATTCGCAGGCGGCGCGAAGGCGCCGAGCGAGACGAGACCTTCAGGGAAGGAACTGTCCAGAGAAGCGACCGCGGGAGAAGGCATCTTTAGCACTCTTTCGCGCGAGTGACGTCAGCACCACGCGGACGGTCGGCACTATCCTGGAGCGATACCGTATGTGCCTTCGATCTGCCGGAAGATCTCCGCGGCCGGGAGATACTGCATCAGGTTCGGGTCAAGAAAGCGTCCTCCCCGCTGAATGATACCGTAGAAGGTGCCCTGCTGACTGACGACCGCCCCGCCGGAATCCCCCGCCTCGATTCCCGTCGCATTGGTGGAGCGGGCCAAAAGGCCTTCGGTCGATCGCCAGTACGGTGGCCTGACCGGTTCGGACACCCAGTTGCAGTTCGTGTTGGTGGTGCTGCCGCTCGTGCAGAAAGGCTCCCCCGGGGCCGGACTGCCCGGCGCAAGCATCGACACCCGTGCCTCACGGTTCGGGGGGCCCAGGATGACCTGTCCTACCGCGCGCGGCCTGGGCACGCGATCGACGAAGCAGCCATAGCTGGGGCAGGCCTGCGCAGAAGGTACTTCGGGTGGGACCTGCACGAGTTCCACATCATTGGTGCCCGACATCCAGGTGACGGATCCAATCAGCACGCCGTTCATGAAGAACTGCCTCCCGATGTGATCCGCACAGTGCTTAGCCACCACGAGATATCGCGTCGCAGCCGCAATAGGGGAACGGAAGGATCCCGCTCCATACCGCATGAGGACCGCACCGACCGTGCAGCGTCCCGACGAGGTGACCACGGTACTTCCCGCGACGATGGGCGTCTGCAACCGGATCGGTACCTGAGCACTAGCGGGCGGCGCGAAGGCGCCGATCGCGCTGAGCGCCAGGACGATGGCCATCGAAGCGAGCCTGGTTCTTCGGCGGCGAGAGCCGGCCTGAAAACGGTCACGCTGAGTCATAGACAGCACTTTCTCGTGACAGCGGAGTAGACCGAGCAGATGCTCCGTCGGCGACAAAACTATCCGCACCATCCATCCCGGGTCAATGAGTCTTCTCCCACTCTTCCACGATCGACGAGGATCCTCCTTTCTTCCACTCCTGTTCTTGAGCAATTCGGGGAACTCGAGGCGCTGCTGTGGTACGGATTACCGCGTCATTTCTCCGCGATCATGTCCAGGCTCCGCTTGGTGAGGCGGCGCCGTCTCGCCCGCGCTGTCGAGGTGAACCTTGTCGCAAAGCCTCGTCTCCATCGAGGGGAAGAGAACGACGTGACGAGAGCCGAGGAATACGGGACGACGACGGGGACGACCCGGTACTGAGCCCCAGGGCGACGGGAACTCCATCACCCCCGCCGGACGCGACGTCCTCGCAGCCCCGCCCCTATTCGCAGACGGCCGCGGCGAGTTCCGGATCCGGGTCTTCGCTGAGCACCAGGATCAGGGCCTCGAGGGCCGCCTCCGCCTGCTGTCGCGCGCCGGGCTTCGGCCGTCGACGCGCGGCGGCACCGGCGGCTCGGAGCAGCTCGCGGTGCGCCCGGAACACCTGATCGTCGCTGTGCACTGTCGCCATCAGGTGCCGGATGTCGGTGAAATAGCGGTACAGGCTCCCGATGGAGACACCGGCCCGCTCCGCGACATCGCTGGTCGCCGGCCAAGCACCACGACGCTCCCGGACGAGTTCACGCGTCGCGTTCACCAGCGCATCGTAGGTCTGCCTCGCTCGGGGCTGTATGGGGGTGATGATCGAATCACGCTCAGTCGTCGTCACGCTCTTGAGGGTGCCTGAATACCGGTCGTCGTGCGCGCTCGTGGCGCCATATGCATTTGTACCCGCACCCCCATCAGCACCAGCGCCCGCCCGTTGCGAATCGAGGGGCCGACGCTAGCCGCTCCGATGCAGGTCGATCGCGCGCGACGCCGTGCGCAACGCCCGCAGCGAGCGGAAGCCCGACAGCGTTGCAACCCTCTCCAGCTCGACGGGGGACGGCGAGCGCCGACGATTCAACATCCGGCGCGCCGCGGCCACCCGTTCGCGCCGGATCTCGGTGAGAGGGGTGCTGCCGATGGCGGCGAAGGCGCGATGCAGCAGCGCGGGCGACACGGCCAGCGCGTTGCCGAGGGCCGTCACACTGAAATCCGGCTCCGGCGCTCGGCGACCGATCGTCTCCCGAGCCCTGCGCAGGAGCGCGGAATAGGGCCCGGCGACCTCACTGCCGTAGTCGGCGCAGCGCAGCGCCCCTCCCGCCGCCGCCTCGATCACGTCTCTGAGGTGCCGCCACTCGGAGCAGTCGATGCTCGAGGCGATCGTG
Organism: Rathayibacter rathayi; assembly: GCF_004011095.1. Classification (GTDB taxonomy): domain Bacteria; phylum Actinomycetota; class Actinomycetes; order Actinomycetales; family Microbacteriaceae; genus Rathayibacter; species Rathayibacter rathayi. The sequence continues at coordinate 2,106,898 of NZ_CP028129.1, forward strand.
AGGGTGAGGGAACTCGCGCTCACGAGCAGGCGCAGGGTCCCCGTCTCGGCAGAGATTCGGGTCGGGACCGTCCCGTTCTCGACCGCGTACCGGCCGCTGAACTGCTCCCCCAACTCCACCTCGACCACACCGTAGGGTCCGACGCTGCACAGCTCCACGCGGCAGTCCCGCGGCATCGCCAGGGCGTCGCCCTTGTCCAGGTCCCAGCTCTCCGCGCCCCGGGTGACGTGCACGCCCCCGTCCACCACGATCAGCAGCGCTACTCCGCTCCCGCTCGAGTGCCGGATGAGCACCGGGGCGTTGTGGTAAAAGCGGCCCAGCGAGAACTCATCAATGACGACCCAGTCACCCACGACCCGCAGATTCGAGGACACGACGGAGGCGCAGTAGTTCTTCGCGGCCAGCCACTCCGCAGCCTCCTCCCGAACAAGGGACATCCCGCTCTCGCGCCGGACGTCGTGACAGGTCGGCATTCGGACCTCCGTGCAGCGGATCAAGACAGAGCAGCCATTCCGGGTGCTGCCCCCATGATGCGCGGGCGCCGGCGGGCGCCCCGGTGCGCGGGGGCCTCGCTACCGGATCCTCTCGAAGAACGACCCGGATTCTCTCCGATCAGCTGTCCGGTTCACTCACGGCGCCGAAGAATCCCCACGATGTGAACCGTCCTGATCACCGAGCACATCGGAGTACTGCATGAAGAAGCCGACCACCCCCCACACCATCGCCCTGAGCGAGGGCTGGAGCATCCCCGCCGAGAACGGAGTCGGACGCCGGACCCTGGTCAAGGGAGCCGCGTGGGCCGTCCCCGCGGTCGCCGTCACCACCGCCACGCCCGCCGCCGCCGCCTCCGGGTCGCCGACGCTCGCCTTCACCCGGTCCTCGTACAGCGGGACCGCCTGCGGCACGATCTCCGGGGTGCAGGTCAAGCGCACCACCGACGGAACAACCGCGGACCCGGGCCGCTCGGTGACGGTGAAGCTCGCCGACGGCTACACCTTCGCGGGCGGAACGACCTCCTACACCGGGACGACCGGCTCCGACGGGCTCATCACCCTTCCGGACATCTCGGTGCCGGCCCGCGGCGGGAAGAGCACCTTCGCGGCGACGTCGAATGCGCTCTCGGCCTCGGCCCCGGTCTCGGCCGATCCCTCCGCCAAAACCGGTCTCTACATCTACGACGCGAGCACGGGCAAGACATCCGGGCCGGTGAAGAACTCGGCGAACGCCATCAAGGTGGTCGCGGTCAGCACCTCCGCCGACCTGGTGTTCCAGAATTCGGACGGCACGATCCACGGCGACGACGGCGACGTGAAGAAAGGCACCGAGTCCGGTGTGGACACGAAGGCCCACCTCATCTCGATCCGGCAGAACGGGAATCCCGAGGTCTGGTACAAGAAGTCCGACGGGCTGTACACCTACGACGCGGGCACGGGCACGGTCGCCGGGCCGATCAAAAACTCGGCGAAGGCCATCACGGTGGTCTCGACCTCCGGGCGGGGAGCGCTCGTGTTTCAGAACTCCGACGGGAGTATCCACGGCGACGACGGTGTCACAAAGAAGGGGACGGAGAAGGGAGTCGACACGGGCGCCGGCCTTGTCTCGATCCGAACCGTCAATGACCAGGACGAGGTCTGGTACAAGAAGTCCGACGGCCTCTACGTCTACAACGCCAGCACCGGAAAGACCTCAGAGAAACCGGTGGCGAATTCGGCCGATGCGATCACGATCATCTCCCGCTCCGGGCGGGGAGCGCTCGTGTTTCAGAACTCCGACGGGAGTATCCACGGCGACGACGGTGTCACAAAGAAGGGGACGGAGAAGGGAGTCGACACGGGCGCCGGCTTAGTCTCGATCCGCACCGTCGACGGAAAGGACGAGGTCTGGTACAAGAAGTCCGACGGCCTCTACGTCTACAACGCCAGCACCGGAAAGACCTCCGAGAAACCCGTCGAGAACTCGGCGGACGCGATCCGGATCGTCTCGAGTCCTGGCTCAGCGGGACTCGTGTTCCAGAACTCCGACGGGAGCATCCACGGCGAGAACGGCGCTGTGCAGCCCGAGACGGCCTCCGGCGTCGAGACCGGAGCCGGTTTGGTCGCGATCCGGTTGGTGAACGGGGTCTACCAGGTCTGGTACAAGAAGTCGCCGCCCTGCAAGTGACGCCAGTGACCGTGGTCCGCGCTGCGATGCCTCTCGGCGCCGGAGTGAATGCGGCTGCCGTGTGAGTGCTGCCGTGTGAGTGCTGCCCGTCACCACAGTGGTGGGTGGCACTCCCACGGCGCCGCGGGCCGCCACTTGCCCGTGACGACGAGCGCGTTCTAGCGTGGAGGGATGTCCGATGCGAGAAAACGGGCCGCCCGCTACCGTGCCGACGCCGCAGGCGAGGAGGAGCCGGAGCGGCCGGACCTGCCGGAGGACCCGCTCGAGCGGGCGGCGTTCGTCGAGACGGCGATCCAGCTTGCGATCCGACGCGGTGACTTCGACGACCTGCCCGGCGCGGGTAAGCCGCTGGTGGATCTGGGCGCGGCCCACGACCCGGACTGGTGGATCCGCCGCAAGATCGAGCGCGAGAACCTGACCGGAATCGGCCCGGCCGCCTTCCTCCTCCGCACCGAGGACCGCACGCTCAACGAGCGGCTCGACCGTCTGCACCGTGAGGACGAGGTGCGCGCCGAACTCGCCGACTTCACTAAGCGGGTGATCGAGGCGCGGCGGCAGCTCCTCGGCGGACCGCCCGTCGTCACTCCGCTTCGGGACGTCGATGCGGAGGTCACCGCCTGGTCGCAGCGTCGCGCTGCACGCACCGCGGCAGCCCTCGCCCGTGCTGAGGCCGAGCCCGCACGCCGCCGCCGTTGGTGGTCGCGCCGACGCTAGCCGGTCTCCGACTCCGTGGCGACGATCTCGCACTTGTGCCCGGCGGAGTCCTCGAGCCAGCCCGCGTAGTGCTGCGGCCCGCCGGCGTGCGGGTAGCGGTCGGAAAAGAGCGGACGCCAGCCCGCGTCCTGCGCCGCCGTCATGATCGTGTCGACCTGCTCCGGCGAACCGCCGCGGAAGGCGAGATGGTTCACGCCAGGTCTGCGCCGGTCGTGTCTGTCGCCGGAGAGAGCGGGCGGTGTCGTGAGGACGAGGTAGGCGCCTCCCGCGCTCCAGGAGCGTCCTTCGAGCCACGCGCCGTCGGCGGAGAATCCGAGAAGGCGCAGGAGCGGATCCCACTCCGCGAGAGCCTGGTCGAGATCGGCGACCCAGAGTTCGACGTGGTGGAAGCCGGGCATTGGACGAGTGTCGCAGGAGGCGAGTGTCATCGGCGAGCACTGACGCGAACGGCACCGACGTCCCCGACCCGCCAACAGCGTTACCCCTCGGTCTGGGGCCTCGGCGCAGGAAACCGGCCACGAGCGCGCCTCCGAACCCTGCATACACGTTTCGTCGACCGGAGTCCGCATGCTCACCACGACCGCCTCCGCCCGCCCCACCAGGCTTCGCTCCCTCGCACCGCCGCTGGCGCTACTCGAGCCCGACTCCGATCGGATGCTCGTCATCCGTGCCGCGGACGGCGATGACCGAGCGTTCGCCACCATCATCCGGCGCTACTCCCAACTGCTGCGCGCGACCGCCGCGCGCACTCTCGGCAGCAGCGCCGACGTGGATGACGTGGTGCAGGAGACCTTCCTCGCGGCCTGGACCCATGTCGACAGTGTGATCGACGGCGAGACGATCGCCGGCTGGCTGGTCACGACCGTCCGGCGCCGCAGCGTCGACCGGCTCCGCTCCAGCGTCTCGCGGCTGCGCGCAGAGCTGGACGACGAATTTCCCGCGCCGGCTGACGAGGACCCGGAGCACGCCGCGCACTGCGGGTCGCTCACCGCCGACGCCAACCGGGTCCTCGCCGCGCTGCCCGCGGCTCAGCGCCGCTGCTGGGAGCTGCGGCAGCTGGAGCAGCGCAGCTACGAGGCGATTGCGCGCGAACTCGGCCTCTCGGCATCGACGGTCCGCGGCCTGCTCGCCCGCGCCCGCGCGACCCTCCGCTCCGAACTCGCCCACTGGCGCTGAGCCCGCAATTACCCTGCGTGGACGGGAAGGACTCGGCGTGCCTCCGCGCACACCCGTGGGGCCGGCCCGACGCGGGTGACGTGTCCCCGGCGATGGGGTCACCGCAGGGCAGCTGGCGACCAGGCTGCGGCTGCGACGCCGACCCCGGAGGGCGGTCGGCTCCACTCCGGCGACGTGATCACCGCTCCCTCGCGGCGCTGGCCACGGCGCGGCCCGGCTCCCAGGAAACCCGCGCGAAACAGCGGAGGCCTACGGTCGGGAGCGACCCGCCCGTCGCACCCCGGAGGACCGATGCCCCGACCCGCCTTCCCCGCCCCGCCCAGCGCCGAGCTGCACATCCACCTCGAAGGCACGATCGAGCCCGAGCACATCGTCCAGATGGCGCGGCGCAACGGCGTCACCCTGCCGACCGAGGACCTCGACGCCCTCCGAGCGCGGTACTCCTTCACCGACCTCGCCTCGTTCCTCGAGCTGCACTACTCCAACCTCACCGTGGTGAAAACGGAACGGGATTTCTTCGAGATCGCGACCGGCTACCTCGACCGGGCGCAGAAGTCGAACGTCCGCCGCGCCGAGATCTTCTTCGACCCGCAGACGCACCTCGGCAACGGGGTCGCGCTCGAGACCGTGATGACCGGCATCACCCGCGCGCTCGGCCGCAGCGAGGAGACCCACGGCGTCTCGACCGCCCTGATCATGTGCTTTCTCCGCGATCGGGGTGCCGAGGCGGCCGACGAAATGCTGACGGCGATCCTCCCCTGGTGCGAACACATCATTGGCGTCGGGCTCGACTCGAATGAGGTGGGCTTTGGCCCGGAGCTGTTCGTCGACGTCTATGCCCGCGCGGCGGCGGAGGGACTGCGCCTGGTCGCGCACGCGGGCGAGGAGGGCGGGCCAGAGACGGTCGCGGCCACCGTCGAGCTGCTCAAGGTTGAGCGGATCGACCACGGGATCCGCGCGATGGAGGACCCGGCGGTCGTCGCAATGCTGCGCGATCGGCGGATCCCGGTGACAGTGTGCCCACTGTCGAATGTCGCCCTGCGCGCGGTGGTCACGATGGCGGATCACCCGCTGCCCGCGATGCTCCGCGAGGGCCTGGTCGCGACGGTCTCGAGCGATGACCCGCCCTACTTCGGCGGCTACGTCGACGAGAACTATCGCGCGCTGGTCGAGGAGCTGGGCATGGACGATGCGCAGCTGGAGCGCCTGGCGCTGAACTCGTTCGACGCGGCGTTCATCTCGGAGGAGGACCGTGAGCGCTGGCAGGCGGAGGTGCGCGCCCACTTCGCGCGGTGAGGGCGTCCGTCACCGAGGTGGGAAGCGGTCTTTAGACCTGACGAGCGCGGAACCGGCGTTCTGCTGGTGGAACTCGACACTGACTCCTCAGCGATTGTCGCGGCGGTAGCGGGCCTCTCGGCCGGCGATGTGGAGACCGAGTCCGGTGACCCCCACCGCGAACGCGACGAGCACACCGACGAACGCGATCTCGTCGCCCGCTCCGACGGCGACGGCGGCGACGGCGAGTCCGATCAGCGCGAGGGCGACCACTAGGGCCCCGACGATCTCCAACACGCTCCATCCGCTCATGGCCCCAGCGTGCGGGCGTCGCGGTCCGACCGCAAGGGGACAGCGAGCGCCCGTCCCCACAGGAACCCCGCTCGCCCAGCGGCCGCGCGCGCACCGAGGCTCGACCGCGTGACTGCGTCCCCCCGCAGCCCCGACCCCACGATGTCGTCGGCATCATCGGTCTGGTGCTCGCGGTCGTGCTCGTCCTCGCGCAGATCGGGCGGACGGCGCTTACCACCGTCGTCCCGGTCCTGGCGTACCAGGGCGGCCTCGACACCACCCGGATCGGCGCGCTCTTCGCCGCTTTCGGAGTCGTGATGCTGGTGCTCGCGACCGCGCTCGGCGCACTGGTCGTCCCGCCCCTGGCCGGCCTCTCGCTCCAGTACTGACCCGCGCCACAGGCCGCGCGATCGAGCCCGGCCGCCCGACGGGATGCACCAGGATGGACCCATGACCACCCGCGTGGACGGCCTCTTCGTCTACCCCGTGAAGGGCCTGACTCCGCAGCCCCTCCCCCGTGTTGTGCTGACCGCCGGCCGCGGCGTCCCCTTCGACCGCACGATCGCCCTCGCTCGCCCCGGCGGCGCCTATCGTCCCGGGATGCAGCACGGCATCTCCAAGCGCGAGTACTTCGTGCTCGTCGCCGAGGCCCGCCTCGCCGGGCTGACCACGCACCTCGACCTCGAGAGCGGCGTGCTCTCGGTCGACGTCCGCGGCCACCGTGTCCTCACCGCGGATCTCGGTGCGGAGGAGGGGCGCGCCGCGCTGCGCTCGTTCGCCGCGCGAGTGCTCGATCTGCCACCCGGTCAGGAACCGGTGATCGCGAAAGACGAGGGTCGCCGCTTCACCGACTCCGCCCGCAGCTCCGACATCGAGATGGAGTACGTCTCGCTGATCAATCTGGCGAGTGTCCGCGATCTCGCCGAGCGCACCGGCCGCGACGTCGATCCGCTGCGGTTCCGCGGCAACATTCACCTCGAGGGGCTGCCCGCCTGGAGCGAACTCGATCTGCTGGGACGCGAGCTGACCGCCGGCGGCCTTCGGCTGCGGATCACGAAGGCCACCGAGCGGTGCGCTGCGACTGAGGTCGAGCCGGGCACCGGACGGCGCGACCTACCGGTCCCGCAGCTGCTGCACGCGACGTACGGGCACGAGCTCTTCGGCGTCTACGCGGAGGTGCTCGACGCGGGCGCGCTCGACGTCGGCGACGAGCTGGTGCTCCGTGACTGAGGTGCGGCTCGTGGTGACTGAGCGGGAGGCGCTCACCCCGGCCGTCACCCGCTTCGTCCTGCGCAGCGCGGACGCCGCACCGCTACCCGGCTACTGGGCGGGCGCGCATCTCACGCTGACCGCTCCGTCCGGCGACCGTCGCAGCTACAGCCTCATCGAGCCCGGCTCCTTCGAGCCTTCGCACTACGCGATCGCGGTGCGCCGCGAACCGGACGGACGGGGCGGGTCCCGGAGCCTGCACGACGAGGTGCGCATCGGTGACGTCCTCTCCTCCACGCCTCCCGCCAACACCTTCGCTCTCCAGCCGGCCGCCCGGTACCTCTTGGTCGCCGGTGGGATCGGCGTCACTCCAATCCGAGCAATGGCCGCTGAGCTCCGGGCCCGCGGGTCGGCCGTGCAGGTGGTCTATCTCAGTCGCACCCCCGAAGACACCGCCTGGCTCGACGAGTTCTCGGCCGACGGCTCTCTCGTGCACCACAGCTCGGTTCACGGCCGGTTCGACCTGTGGCCGCTCCTCGCCGAGCCGGACGACGACGCCCGCGTCTACTGCTGCGGCCCGACCGCGCTGATCGACGACGTCCTCGCCCTCACCGTGCACTGGCGTCCGAGCCGGATCCATGTGGAGGACTTCGCCGGTGTCGACGCCCTCGGCGACCGGGTCGCTCCCTTCACCGCCGTCTGGGAGCCGACCGGCACGGCCGTCGCCGTCCCGGCTGACCGCTCGCTCCTCACGGCGCTGCGCTCCCGAGGGATCGACGTCGACTCCTCCTGCGAGTCGGGCACCTGCGGCACCTGCCGGCTGCGCTTGGTCCGCGGCTCGGCGGAGCACCGCGATCGTGTGCTGACGCCCGAGGAGCAGGACTCCTGGATCATGCCGTGCGTCTCGCGCGCGGCCGACGGCGAGCTGGTCGTCGCTCCGGAGTGACGCGGCCGTGCAGTGCGGCGTGCCCGTCGGCGCGCTGTGAGCCCAGCCTGGGCAGGTGTGGCGGCCGAGCGCACCCCCTCGCCCGCCGCGGCGCCACTCCCTAGGCTCGCCCCGTGGCAGCGGAAACGGACGTGCTCGTGATCGGCGGCGGGCCGGTCGGACTCCTGCTCGGAGGGCTCCTCGCGCGCTCGGGCGTCGCCGTGCAGGTGTGGGAGCGGCGCCCGGCCGTGCCGCGCGGCTCGCGAGCGATCGGCATCCACCCGCCCTCGCTCGACGCGTTCGCCGTCATCGACGCCGACCTGCCCGTGCTGGCCGAGGCCATCCGCGTCCGCGAGGGCGTAGCGCGCAGCCGCGGGCGTACCCTCGGCACGCTATCGTTCGCGCGCGCCTCCGCCACCCACCCCTACGTCGTGACGCTCGACCAGCATCGCACCGAGGCGATCCTCCGCGAGCGGCTGCGGGCGGCGGCTCCGGAGGCGCTGCGCCCCGGACTCGGGCTGACCGGCCTCGTTCCGCTCGGCTCCCGGGTCGAGGCGACCGGCATCGGTCCGGGCGGCGAACCGGTCGTGGTCCGCGCCGCCTTCGTCGTCGGCGCGGACGGCGCCCGCAGCACCGTCCGCGAGCTGCTCCGCATCCGCACCACCGGCCGCGACTACCCCGACCGCTACGTGATGGGCGACTTCGCCGACCCTGAACCCGCCCGCCTCATCGGCACCGCGCTGGTCGACGTCGGCCCGGCGGGAGTGGTCGAGTCGTTCCCTCTCCCGGGCGGGAGGCGCCGTTACGTCGCGCTGAGCGGCCCCGACCGCTCGCTCGGAGCTCCCGCGTGGCGGCCGGAGGAGGCCCCGGACCAGGAGGCGGCGTTCGCCCTGGCCCTCGCAGTCCGCGACCGGACGGGCGCCGAGGCCGATCCAGCGACCTGCACGATGCTCAGCGGCTTCGGGGTGCGGCGTCGCGAGGCCGAGCGGATGGGCGTGGGCCGCGTCGTCCTGATCGGTGACGCCGCTCACGAGATCAGTCCGATCGGCGGGCAAGGCATGAACCTCGGCTGGCTCGACGCCGCGGAGCTCGCTCCGCTGCTCGCCGGTGCCGTCCACCGCGGCGAGGCCGGACCCTGGCCCGCCTTCGCGCGGCGCCGCACCGTCGCGGCCCGTCGCGCTGCGCGTCAGGCGGAGGCGAACATGGCGCTCGGACGCCCGCTCGGCGCGCTCGCTCACCGCGGCCGCGAGGCGTTCCTCCGCGTCGCGCTCGCGCTACCGACCTCGGATCTGCTCGCCCGCGTTTACGCGATGCGCTGGTCTTGAGCGGCGGACCCGCCGTTCAGCCGACGAGCCGCGCGCCCGCCAGGCCGATCCCGACCACCAGCACCAGCGACGCCGCGATCACCAGACGGAACAGCGTCCGCGTGGGCGGCCCAGTCCTCACCAGGCGGATCCCTGCCGCAGCGAGCACGACCACCGCGAAGGTCCCGACGGCCGCCAGCGTTACTCCCCCGCCGCGCACCGGGTCGTCGCCGAGAAGCTGACCGCCGAGCACGAGCAGCGCCGCGACCACCAGCGATCCGAAAGCGACCACTCCCGAGAGCCGGAGCCCGAGGCGGTGCGGGAATCCGTGGACGCCCGTGGCCTCGTCGTCGACCAGGTCGGGGAGCACGTTCGTGCAGTGGATCGCAACGCCGAACACCGCCCCGGTCGCGATCACCCACCAGGCGGGGAGGCGTCCCTCGCCCGCCGCGACCGCGACCACCGGTAGCAGCCCGAAGGCCACCACGAACGGAGCGACCGACCAGAGCGTGCGCTTGAGTCCCGCGTCGTAGGCCCACCCCGCGGCGACCAGGACCAGGTGCGCACTCGCGGCGACCGGTCCGAGCGGCAGCGAGAGCAGCACGGCCGCCACCGCCGTAGCCAGCGCGGCCCCGCGCACCGCCTGCGCGCTGATCAGCCCCAGCGCGACCGGCTTATCGGTGCGCCCCACCGCCCGATCGCGGTCGGCGTCGATCCAGTCGTTCGCCAGCCCGATCGAGAGCTGCCCGAGCAGCACGGCGAGCGCCACCAGCACGACGAGTGCGAGCGGATGCCCGGATGCCGCGGCGATCACGGTCGCCAGCACGGTGACGGTGACGGTCGGCCCGGGGTGCGAAGAAGCCAGCAGGAGTCGCACCCGGGACGTCATCACGCCAGCCTACGGTCGCCCCGGCGCCGCGGGGCGTCGGCCGGCCTCGACGAGCGCGTCGAGCGCGCGCTAGGTCCCCGTTGCCGTCATCAGCGGCCCGGGCCCGTGCCCAACGCCCGCGCGGGGAATGGCCCGGCACGGCGCAGGGTTGCACCACCCGGCATCCCGACTCAGAAATGAAGGCCTCGTGGACCTCGTGCACTGGCTGTTCGATGCGCAGATCGTCATCGGCGATCAGACCGTGCTCTGGCGAGAGGTCATCGGCAACGTCTTCGGGCTGCTCAGCGCCCTCGGCGGAATGCGGAGGAAGGTCTGGGCCTGGCCCGTCGGCCTGATCGGCAACGTGCTGCTGTTCACAGTCTTCATGGGCGCCCTGTTCGGCACGCCGAATCCGGTCACCCTGCTCGGCCAGGCCGGGCGGCAGGTGATGTTCATCCTCGTCAGCGTGTACGGCTGGTACCGCTGGACCCACCGCCCCGACGACTCCGCGACCCTGATCGAGCCGCGCTGGGCGTCGTGGCGCACCCGAGGCCTCCTGGTGCTCGGCCTGGTCGGTGGTACCGCGGTGCTGACGCCGGTGTTCCGCGCGCTCGGCTCCTACGAGCCGGTCTGGAGCGACGCCTGGATCTTCGTCGGCTCCGTGCTCGCCACCTACGGCATGGCCAAGGGCTGGGTCGAGTTCTGGCTCATCTGGGTCGCGGTCGACCTGGTCGGCGTGCCGCTGCTGTTCTCGGCCGGCTACTACGCCTCCGGCCTGATGTACGTGTTCTACGGCGCGTTCACCCTGGTCGGCTTCTTCGTCTGGATGCGACAGGGCACCCGTCCGTCCGCGGCTGCGGTCACGGTCGGCTAGCTCTCGCAGATGCCCGCGCGGGCGGCCCCCGTCAGTGGTCCACTGGGACAGCTGGCTCAAGCCGACGCAGAAGTTCGCCCGACCGACATCCACTCCAGAGGTGCACATGCGGCAGGGCAGAGGCCCCGGGCCAACCGGCCGCTCGCCCGCACGTCTGATTGGATGTGCAGATGACCGAGGACCTCGAACCAGCTGCCGAGCTGTTCAAGGTGCTCTCCTCGTCCTCACGACTACGCCTGCTGCGGGCGCTCGCGGCCGAACCATCGACGGTCGGGCACCTCGCCGAGAACACCGGGCTCTCGCAGCCCCTCGTCTCGCAGCATCTGCGCACCCTCCGGGCCGCCGGTCTGGTCGCGGTCGAGCGGGTCGGCCGCGAGGCGCACTACTCCGTCGCCGACACCCACGTCAGCCACATCGTGGACGATGCGGTGCGGCACGCTCTCGAGGGCTGACCGACTCCGCGATCCTGTGTCGGAGTGGGGCAGGGCGCCGACTCCGTTCAGCGCACGGCGACCACGACGACGAGCACGGAGCCGCCCGCTCGAGAACGCCGAGCAGTCGGCGCATCGAAATCCGAGAATCCTTCTGTATGTGGGCCTCGCTCGGAGGCACGTAAAGTGTGCTCACACGCGCCCGCGGACGGGCGAGTCGCCCGCGAGGGCGCCCCGGTCCAGCGTCGGAGGCGCCGATCACAGAGAGTCGCGGTGCCCCGATGCCGGAAGACAAGCCCGCGTCGCGGGCGCCGAGCGTCTATGACGTCGCCCGCGCCGCCGGGGTCTCACACCAGACGGTCTCCCGCGTCCTGAACGACCACCCCAGCCTGCGCGCCGAGACCAAGAAGCGCGTGCTCGACGTGATGGCCGAGCTCGACTACCGCCCCAACCTCGCCGCACGGGCGCTGGTCACCAGCCGTACCCGGACGATCGGCGTGCTCTCCTCGCAGAGCCTGCAGTACGGCCCGGCGTCCAGCATCCAGGCCATCGAGGTCGCGGCGCGCGACGCGGGCTACCTTGTGGTCACGGCCAATGTCGAGGGGACTGACGGGGCATCCATCCAGGCCGGGATCCGGCACCTGCTCAACCAGGCGGTGGAGGGCCTCGTGGTCGTGGCTCCGCAGATCCGCGTCTTCGACATCCTCTCGGGCGTCGCGCTGCGCATCCCGCATGTGACCCTGCAGACGAGCGAAGACGATCGCGACGACGCGCTCTATGTCGATCAGATGGCCGGCGCCCGCCTGGCCACCGGCCACCTGATCGACCTCGGACACACCGAGATCGTGCACATCGCCGGGCCACAGGACTGGATCGAGGCGGAGGCGCGGATGCGCGGCTACCTCGCCGAACTCGATCACCGCTCCATCCCGCTGCGCCCGCCGATCCTGGGCGACTGGAGCGCGGAGCGCGGGCACCGCGTCGGCCTGGAACTCTCGCGCTTCATCGACTTCACCGCGGTCTTCGCCGGCAACGACCAGATGGCGCTCGGGCTGATGAGCGCGTTCCACGAGCGCGGTGTCCGCGTCCCCGAGGACGTCAGCGTGATCGGTTTCGACGACATCCCGGAGGCGGCGTTCTACTGGCCGCCGCTGACCAGTGTCCGCCAGGACTTCGTCGAGCTGGGACGCCGGTGCGTGGCCGCACTGCTCAGCCTGATCGAGGGCGGGCGACCGGAGTCGACCGCCCCCATCGCGCCGCAACTGGTCGTCCGCGGGTCCACGGCCGTTCCCCGCTCGGTCGGCGCCCGGGCCGCTCGCGCCTGATCGGCGAGCCCGAGGCCCGTTACCGAGTCGAGACGTCAGCGTTGACACGAAGGGCGCCGTCGGGTCTAGCATGACGCAATGTGATCGCTCACATAGCATCACAGCTCCGCCCCGATTCCGAGGGCGACCCTGCATCCACTGCATTCAATGACGAAGGAATCACAGTGACCACAATGAAGCGCGCTCTCATCGCCGGCATCGCCGGTGGAGCGATGATCCTCTCCCTCGCCGCCTGCTCCTCCGGAACCGGTGGCGGCTCGGGCTCAGGATCCGGCGACGGCGGCCTCGTCGGCGTCGCAATGCCGACCAAGTCGTCCGAGCGCTGGATCGCTGACGGCAACAACGTCAAGTCGCAGCTCGAGGGGGCCGGCTACCAGGTCGACCTGCAGTACGCCGAGGACGACATCCCCACCCAGGTCTCGCAGCTCGAGAACATGATCACCAAGGGCGCCAAGGCCTTGATCGTCGCCTCGATCGACGGCACCACCCTCACGAGCGTGCTCGAGGAGGCCAAGGCCAACGACATCCCCGTCATCGCCTACGACCGCCTCATCCGCAACTCCGAGAACGTGGACTACTACGCCACCTTCGACAACTACAAGGTGGGTGTCCAGCAGGCCACTTCGCTCCTCGCGGGCCTCGGTCTGACCGACCTTACCGGCGCGAAGGCCGCCAGCGCCCCTGCTGGCCCCTTCAACGTCGAGCTGTTCGCCGGTAGCCCCGACGACAACAACGCGACGTTCTTCTTCAACGGCGCGATGGACACTCTGAAGCCGTATATCGACGACAAGACCCTCGTGGTCAAGTCTGGCGAGACCGACTTCAACACCGTCGCCACGCTCCGCTGGGACGGCGAGGTCGCCCAGAGCCGTATGGAGGACATCCTCACCAAGACGTACTCCGACGGCTCGAAGGTCCAGGGTATTCTCTCGCCCTACGACGGCCTCAGCCGCGGCATCATCTCGGCTCTGACCGACGCCGGCTACACCGTCGGCTCCGATTTCCCGATCATCACCGGTCAGGATGCCGAGCTCGACTCCGTCAAGGCGATCATCGCCGGTGAGCAGTACGCCACCATTTATAAGGACACCCGCGAGCTCGCCAAGGAGGCCGTGAAGATGGCCCAGGCCGTCCTCGAGGGCACCGAGCCTGAGGTCAACGACACCGAGACCTACGACAACGGCAAGAAGGTCGTCCCGTCCTTCCTGCTCGACCCGGTCATCGTCACCAAGGACCAGATCCAGTCGGTCCTCGTCGACGGCGGCTACTACACGGATGCGGAAGTCAACGGCTGATCCGAACGCGGCCCTCAGCGGGGCGATCTGCGGCGTTGTCGTCGGTCGCGATACCTCCGGTATCGCTCCCTTCTCCGCCTTGCAGCTCACCCCGCTGAGAACCGCGGAGACGTTTCCGGGGACGGGGGCGGTCTGCACTCGCGTCTACCTGTGGTGACGCGCACACTTGCGCCGGGCCTTCGAGAGGGGGCCCGGCTCTACGAAGGAAGGGAGGCGGCGTGACGACGAACATCCTCGAGATGCGCGGCATCACCAAGACGTTCCCGGGCGTGAAGGCGCTCCAGGACGTCACGCTCAACGCACAGCGCGGCGAAGTCCACGCAATCTGTGGGGAGAACGGCGCCGGCAAGTCGACGCTGATGAAGGTCCTGTCGGGCGTTTACCCGCACGGCACCTATGAGGGCGACATCGTCTTCGAGGACGAGGTGATGCAGTTCGCCAGCATCCGCGACTCGGAGGCGAAGGGCATCGTGATCATCCACCAGGAGCTGGCCCTCAGCCCCTATCTCTCCATTGCGGAGAACATCTTCCTCGGCAACGAGGTGCGTGGTTTCGGCGGTTTGATCGACTGGAACAAGACCAACCAGGAGGCGGCATCGCTGCTGGCCCGGGTCGGTCTACGCGAGAACCCGACCACCAAGATCCTCGACATCGGAGTCGGTAAGCAGCAGCTCGTCGAGATCGCCAAGGCACTCTCCAAGCGGGTGAAGCTACTCATCCTCGACGAGCCCACCGCGGCCCTGAACGACGAAGACTCCGACCACCTGCTCGACCTGATCCTGCACCTCAAACAGCAGGGAATCACGTCGATCATCATCAGCCACAAGCTAAACGAGATCAAGAAGATCGCGGACACCGTCACGGTCATCCGCGACGGCAAGACCATCGAGACGATCGCCCACGACGACGTCACCGAGGACCGCATCATTAAGGACATGGTCGGCCGCGACCTCGACCACCGCTACCCGGACCACACGCCGCACATCGGCGAGGAGATCCTGCGCGTGGTCGACTGGACGGCCCACCACCCCCAGGATCCGACCCGCGTCATGGTCGACAAGGTCAACCTGACGGTGCACCGCGGCGAGATCGTCGGCATCGCGGGCCTGATGGGCGCCGGGCGCACTGAATTCGCGATGAGCCTCTTCGGCCGCTCCTACGGCAGCCGCATCTCGGGCCAGGTCTTCAAGGCCGGCAAAGAAATCAAGATCCGTAACGTCTCGGAGGCGATCGCCCACGGCCTCGCCTACGCCACTGAGGATCGCAAGCACTACGGCCTCAACCTGATCGACGACATCAAGCGAAATATCTCGCTCGCGTCGCTCGACAAGGTGGCCCGCGGCGGACTGGTCGACGATAACCGCGAGTTCGAGGTCGCCAACGAGTATCGCGGCAGCATGAACATCAAGTCGCCGACCGTGCTCGCCAAGACCGGGAAACTCTCCGGCGGCAACCAGCAGAAGGTCGTCCTGTCGAAGTGGATCTACTCCGACCCGGACGTCCTCATCCTCGACGAACCCACCCGCGGCATCGACGTGGGAGCGAAGTACGAGATCTACACCATCATCAACCGGCTCGCGGCGCAGGGTAAGGGGATCATCGTCATCTCCTCCGAGCTGCCGGAGCTGCTCGGCATCTGCGACCGTGTCTACGCGCTGTCGGAGGGCCGCATCACGGGCGAGCTGCCCATCGCCGAGGCGACGCCCGAGGCGGTCCTCACCCTCATGACTCAGGAGAAGCAACGATGACCGATCTGCAGAATGACCCGTCCACCGCGGCGGGAGCGCAGGTGAAGCCCACCGAAAATGCCTTCACCAAGCGCCTCAGCCATGTGCTGGGCGACCTCGGCAAGAACGGCATCTTCATCGCCCTGATCGTGGTGGTGCTGCTGTTCGAGGTGATGACCGGCGGGATCCTGCTCCGCCCGCAGAACATCTCCAACCTGATCGTGCAGAACGGCTACATCCTGATCCTCGCCATCGGCATGGTGATGGTCATCGTGGCCGGGCACATCGACCTCTCGGTCGGCTCGGTCGCAGCGTTCGTGGGAGCGATCTCGGGAGTCTTCGCCGTCACAATGGGGCTCCCGTGGTGGCTGTCGATCGCCCTCTCCCTCCTGATCGGCGCACTCGTTGGAGCATGGCAGGGCTTCTGGATCGCGTACGTCGGGATCCCGGCATTCATCGTGACACTGGCGGGCATGCTGATCTTCCGCGGCCTGGCGCTCGTCGTCCTGGGCAACGCGAACATCGGCTCCTTCCCCACCGAGTACCGCGCCCTGGGCAACGGCTTCCTCACCGACCTGTTCGGCGAGACCAAGCTCGACCCGCTGTCGCTGGTCATCGGCGCGCTCGCGATCGTCGCCTTCACCGTGCAGTCCGTGCGCACCCGCCGCGGCCGCCAGAAGTACGCGCAGAGCGTCGAGCCGGGCGCCTGGTTCGTCATCAAGCTCGTCCTCGTCGCCGTCGCCGTCGCCGCTTTCGCCTACGCACTCGCGACCTTCAAGGGCATCCCGGTCACCCTGATCATTCTCGCCGTGCTCGTCCTGATCTACGGCGTGGTCATGAACCGCTCCGTCTTCGGCCGCCATGTCTACGCGATCGGTGGCAACCTGCACGCCGCTGAACTCTCGGGCATCAAGACGCGCAACGTCACGTTCTGGCTGTTCGTCAACATGGGTGTGCTCGCGGCGCTGGCCGGACTCGTCTTCACCGCGCGCCTCAACCTCGCGGGACCCAAGGCGGGTGACGGCTTCGAGCTCGAGGCCATTTCGGCCGCGTTCATCGGCGGCGCGGCGGTGCAGGGCGGCGTCGGCACCATCGGCGGCGCGATCATCGGTGGTCTCATCATCGGCGTCCTGAACAACGGCATGTCGATTATGGGCATCGGCAGCGAGTGGCAGCAGGCGGTCAAGGGCCTCGTGCTCCTGCTCGCGGTCGCCTTCGACGTCTACAACAAGCGCCGCTCGGGCGGACGCTAGGCCCTGCGGTCGTGCCCGACTGGTCGCGGTTCCTACCGCTGGGCACCGGGCCCTCGGTCGACGAGTCGGGCGTCAGCAACGACTGGCGCCCCCTCGTCGCCGAGAGGCTCGACTGCCTCGCCGTCCTGGCCGCTTCTCCTTCCACCGCGGAGGGGGAGGCGGCCAGTCCCGTCTCCCGGGACGCCCTGCTCGGAGACCTCGTCGTGCGGCTCTCGAGCAGCACCGGTCAGCGCCTCGCGACGCGGATGGGCGCGCGCGAGGCCTCCTCCCCTCCCCCGCCTGCCGAACTCGCGTCGGCCCTGGCCGCTCTCGCCACCGCTCGCCGCTCGGGCGAGGGGCCCCGATCGGTCGCCGAGCTGGTCGAGGTCGTCCGCGTCGAGCTCGCCCTCTCTCTCGGACCGCTGGCGCTCTCCTCCCGCATCTCCGGCGGCGTGGCGCTGGACCGACTGCAGCGCGCACCGCTTGCGATCCGTGCCGCCGTCCGCGGGCGAACCCTCGCTCCGACCGACGCGGAGTGGGAGCTGGGGTCAGGCCCCGCCCTGCGCGCGCCGGTCAATGCGATCCTCCGCTTCTTGCTTGGGATCGGGCCCTTCCCTGCCGACCCGGAGACGGAATCTCGAGAAGCTCAGTAAGGTACGACCATGACGATCGAAACACCTCCGATCATTCGGGCACGGTTCACAGCTCTCGAGGTGACGAACTTCTTGTCGTACAAGCAGGTGCAGATATCGTCGATTCTGTTCCGATCGAGTCACTCCGCGTCGTATCGAGCGAGGACGGAGAGTCGCACATCGGGCTGGTCGCGAAACACACCATTCAGACAGTACAAAAGAATTTGATCACCCCTGGTGAACTCTTGCGAGCAGACTCGCTGGACGTGGAGACCGAATCATGACAGCGGGGGCGGATGCTCCGTACAGTGGACTCGTTGTCGAAGGCGCTGGCGATAAGGGCGCTCTTCCCATCCTTCTTCGGTCCTCTCTACACACCCGGGGCGAGTACCGTGATCTCTTCGGGAAACCAGTTCCTGCTCATGGCCGCGACAAAGCCCTCAAAGCAACTGGGCTGGAAGGGTACGTCGCAACCGCCGCGGCTAGGCCCGGGTGTCGAGCGGTTCTCGTTGTGCTTGATGGAGAAGGTGACTGCGTCGCTCACCTGGGCCCGAGCCTCCTCGCGCGAACAGTCGACGTAGGAAAGCCGGTCGTTGTCGCATTAGCAGATCGCGACTTCGAATCGTGGCTCTACGCGAGCGCAGAAACACTAGAGTTAGACCTGGTTTTTGATTCGGGAAAAAGTGGGCAGGGCGCGATCAAAGACGCGCTCAAACCAAGAAAATACGTGAAGCCGACATGGCAACCGCGCCTGACAGCGCGCATGGATTTCGAACTAGCACGCATGAGAAACCACAGCCTCGAGCGCTTCCTAGGTAAATTGGATCAACTAGTATCTTTAGTGAATTGACCCACCAACTTCACGCGGCGATGAAGTCCTAGCATCGGGGGATGACGCGCTCACTGCCGAGAAGCACCCCGTCCGCCCGCTCCTTCGACGCCACAGGGGCGCTCGCCTTCCTCGACGCGGTCGAGGCCGCGTCCGGCGTGGAGCTGCACGGCCTGATGCTCGTGCACGGCGGCGCCGTCGTGGCCGAAGGCTGGTGGGCGCCCTACACGGCGGAGCGACTGCAGCTCGTCTACTCGCTGAGCAAGAGCTTCACCTCGACCGCCGTCGGCCTCGCGGTCGCCGAGGGGCTGGTCGACCTGGACGCCACCGTCCTCGCCTCCTTCCCCGAGCTCGACGCCGAGGTGACGGATCCGCGCTCCCGCGCGATCCGCGTCCGGGACGTCCTCGCGATGGCCAGCGGTCACTCCGCCGAGACCATCGACCGCGCCGAGGCTCTGGACCCGGTCGACCTCGTCCGCGGCTTCCTCCTCCTCCCGCCGGAGCGGGAGCCGGGCAGCGTCTTCGCCTATAACCAGCCCTGCACCTTCGCGGCCGCCGCCGTCGTTCAGCGCGCGAGCGGACAGTCGCTGACCGACTTCCTGCGCCCGCGCCTGCTCGATCCGCTCGGCATCGGCGAGGTCGCCTGGCACCGCGACGACTCCGGGCGCGAATTCGGCTACAGCGGTCTGCACGCTACTACCGAGGCGGCCGCGGCCCTCGGCCTGCTCTACCTGCAGGAGGGGCGCTGGGGCGGCGAACAGATCCTCTCGCCGGAGTGGGTTGCCGAAGCCTCGCGCGCGCACGTCCCGACGCACGAGGACGGCGGGCCCGACTGGCAGCAGGGCTATGGCTTCCAGTTCTGGCGGTCGCTGCACGGCTACCGCGCCGACGGCGCCTACGGGCAGTTCAGCCTGATCGTGCCCGAGCACGACCTCGTGATCGCCCTGACCGGCCAGACCGCGGACACACGGACGCTGCTCGCGCTGGTCTGGGAGCACCTGCTGCCCGCTGTCGGGCGCGGATCCACCGCCGAGGCGGACGCGCGGCTGGCCGACCGGTTGGCGACGCTGGCCCTGCCTGCGCTGGAGGGCGCCTCCCCCGCGACCGGGAGCTACACCCCGGTCGGGGCGTGGCCCGACGCCGTCGAGGTGACGGCCGACGAGGGCGGCTGGACTCTGGCGCTCACCGAGGGCGACGAGCGGTTCGCGGTGACGCCGGGCTCGGGGGTATGGACGACGGTCGGCCCCTTCGCGGCGAGCGCCGGCCCCTCGGCCGGCGGCGTCATGGTGGACGTGGTGTTCCTGGAGACCCCGCACCGGCTGCACGTCGAGCTCGCGCCCGACCATACTGTCGCCCTGCGCTGGGAGACGGAGCCGCTGCACGACGGCTCGCTCGGCGAGCTGCGCGCCCCGCGCTGATGAGAGCGCCGGTATCCGGTGCCCGCGCGATCAATTCGTTGCGAACGGCCCGTGCGCCCCACGATTACGGGCCGTTCGTGACGAATGGACCGGGTGCTCCCGCGTCAGATCGGTTTCCGGAGTCGATGGCAACTGGAGCGGCAGCGTCATCGCGATCCCGACGCAGGTCGAGCGCCTCCCGCTCACTCCTGAGCGACCGCCACCGCCACCACGAGCGCCGAGTGCACCGCCGGCTCCGAGACCGCGAAGTAGCGGCTCGATCCCTCGATCCACGCCTCCGTCGTGCCCTCACGGGTGCGGAAGCGCACGGGCTCGTCGCTCGAGGTGCCGCGCCCGTCGGCCTTCGCAACCGCCTGCGAGCGCAGATCGGCGAGCACCTGCTCCGCCGTCGTCACGCCCGCCGTCACCCGGTCGCGGACGCTGCGGGCGCGCACTGCATCGAGCCCGACATCGCGTCCCTTCGCCAGGGCCGCCACGACCGCGCCCTCGCAGTGCGCGATACTGATCCGCATCCGCTCAAGCCCCCGGTGGTCCCCGCGGAGCATCGGGCGCCCGTGCGGGCCGGAGCAGCGCTCGCAGCGCGCGTCCACCGCAACCTCCAGCGGATCTATCCCGAGCGTCTCCGCAGCGAGCTCGCGCACGAGGACCCGGCCCAGGAGGAAGCTGTCGCGGACCTCGCGCCGCCCCGTCGCCTCGTAGCGCAGGCGCTCGGCCAGGGTGAGCAGGCGCAGCATCCGGTGCCGAGCGAAGTCGAGGACCTCGGGCCGCGCCCAGCGCAGCTGCACGTCGTCGGTGGCAAGAAGGGGGAGTCCGGTCATGCCCCGGACGCTACGCGCGGCAGGCGACATCGGCGTGACGAGAGGGTGGCCGGAGGGGAACGGTCGGCTGTTGACTGGGAGGCGTGCAGACCTTCCTCCCCTACCCCGACTTCCACCGCAGCGTCCGGGCCCTGGACAGCAAGCGGCTGGGCAAGCAGCGGGTCGAGACGCTCCAGGTCATGCGGGCGCTGACCGTCTCGGGGTACGGCTGGCAGAACCACCCCGTCACGCGGATGTGGCGGGGCTACCGGCCGGCGCTGATGACCTACCAGCGCGAGACCTGTGCGGAGTGGGCGGAGCGCGGCTTCGCCGACACCTGCCTCGTGAAGACGGAGGAGGCGCTCGCCGCCGCGCCGGAGGATCTCGCCGCGTACCTGACCGGCGAGTACCCGCTCCCGCCGTGGTTCGGCGACGACCGCCTGCACCTCTCGCACCGCTCCAAGCTCGTCACGAAGGACGAGGAGCACTACGCCCCGCTGTTCCCCGATACACCGTCGGGGCTCGACTACGTCTGGCCCGTCGGGGCCTGAGCTCAGGCGGCGGGTGGGTGCAGGAACGGGATTGCGATGCGGGGACGGAACACCTCGCGCTGATTCGCCTTCACCACTCCGCAGACGATCAGCATGACATGCACCAGCCAGAGCACGCCGAACGGGTGATCGGGATGCCGACCGGGTAGAAGCCCTTCGCGAGCGGAGTGTCGGAGGCGACGACCAGCAGCACGACGTGCGCGCCGAGCGTGACGGACTCGCCATGCAGACGGCCTAGGAGAACGCACTCCCTGGATCCCGATCGGCATGTTTCCGGCCCTCCAGCGTGCTTTTCCGGGCCTCCGGCGTGCTTTTCCGGCCCTCCGGCAGCTCTTCCCGGCCTTCCAGCGTCCTTGCAGGCGTCCGGTCGGGCCTTCGTCTTCGGGGGCTCTCGGGTTAGTCTGTCGAGGTTGACCTGCCGCAGAGAGCGGTCAGGGCGTCGGCCGCGGTCGTCGCAGTATCCGGGGGGATTCGCGAAGGAGAAGGTGTGGCGTCCGAAAGAAGGACCACCGGAGGCGTGATCAAGGCGATTGCAGGCTTCCTGGGCATGAGCGTCGTGGCCGGAGTCCTCATAGCCGCCACCGTCACCCCCGCGGTGGCACTCGCCGGAGTCGCAGCGAACCAGTCGATCGGGGTCTTCGCCGGCCTACCCGACTACCTCGAGGTCGACAAGCTGTCCGAGAAGAGCAACATCTTCGCAACCCGATCCGACGGGTCATCGCAGCTGCTCGCCTCCTTCTATGTCGAGAACCGGGTCGAGGTGCCACTCGACCAGATCGCGCAGGCCGCGCAGGATGCCGCCGTCTCGGGCGAAGACCCCCGTTTCTTCGATCACGGCGGCGTCGACCTCCCCGGCACCCTCCGCGCCGTTGCGCAGACCTACGTGCTCGGCAACGACGTTCAGGGCGGATCCTCGATCACTCAGCAGTACGTCAAGAACGTGCTCGTCGAGAAGGCCGTCCGCAACATCTCGGACGACGCCGATCGAGTCGCCGCGGTCGACGAGGCCACCCGCACCTCCCCCGAGCGCAAGCTCCGCGAGATGAAGCTCGCGATCGGCCTCGAGAAGCAGTACACGAAGGAACAGATCCTCCAGGGCTACCTCAACATCGCCTTCTTCGGCGGGACCACGTACGGTATCGAGTCCGCCGCGAACTACTACTACGCCACCACGGCCGCGAACCTCTCGATCGCGCAGGCCGCGAGCCTGATCGCAATCGTCAACAATCCCTCCGTCCAGAGAATCGACCAACCCGACAACGCCGACAATGGCGCCGCGAACGGTTACGTCCGCAATAAGAACCGCCGCGACTACATCATCGGCAAGATGCTCGACGAGGGAAAGATTTCGCAGGCCGACCGCGACACCGCCGTCGCGACGGCGATCGAGCCTCGCATCACCCAGCCCAGCACCGGCTGCTCGACCGCCGGCAATGCGGGCTTCTTCTGCGACTACGTGACCAACGTGCTGAAGAACAACGAGATCTTCGGCGCCGACGAGGACACCCGCTGGAGCACCTTCCGCCGCGGCGGTCTCGACGTCTACACGAGCCTCGACGTGGACCTGCAGGACGCGGCCCAGAAGAACCTCGACGCGCAGGTCCCGCGCACGATGTCCAACTTCGACGTCGGAGCCGTCGTCGTGAGCGTGCAGCCCGGCTCCGGCCGCGTGCTCTCGATGGCACAGAACAAGACCTACTCGCAGGACCCGGACGTGTTGACGGCGGATCGGAGTGCGACCAGCGTCAACTACAACACCGACTTCGCCTACGGTGGCTCCGCCGGATTCCAGCCCGGATCGACCTACAAGATCTTCACGCTGATGGAGTGGCTCAAGGAGGGGCATAGCCTCAACGAGACCGTGGACGCCCGCGTCCGCTCCGACTGGGGCACCTTCGAGGACAGCTGCAACGCCGACGGCACCTGGTCCGATCGGGGCTGGTCGCCGAAGAACGACGAGGGCGGGAACGGCGGATTCTGGACCGCGGCATTCAATACGAAGCAGTCCGAGAACACCGGCTTCGTCGCGATGGCAAAGAAACTCGACCTCTGCTCGATCAAGGGCACGGCAGAGTCCTTCGGCGTGCACCGCGCGAATGGAAAGACGCTCGGCGAGAACGGATCGGCTGTCCTGGGAACCGAGGAGATCGCTCCGCTCACGATGGCGTCGGCCTTCGCAGGCATCGCCGCGGGCGGGACCGTCTGCGACCCGGTCGCGATCGACAAGATCGTCGATTCGAGCGAGACCTCGCTGCCAGTCCCGGGCAACAACTGCCGCCAGGCGATCGAGCCGAACGTCGCCGCCACCGCAGCGGTCGCTCTCCAGTCCACCTTCGACGGCGGAACGACCACGGAGAGCAATCCTCGCGACGGCACTCCCCTGATCGGCAAGACCGGAACGACCGATGGCGCGATCGCCACCTGGATGAGCGGCGCGAGCACCAAGGTCGCGACCGTCGTCGGCGTCGTGAACGTCAATGGTTTCGTCAACCAGCGGACAGTCACGTTTCCGTCCGGACCCGTGGCGTACGCCCGCCACCGCATCTGGAAGCCCTATATGCAGGTCGCCGACGCCAAGTACGGCGGCAATGAGTTCCCGAAGGCGGACGGATCGCTCCAGGTGGTGCCCAAGCCGTCCGTCCCCGATGTGACGGGGCTCACCGTCGCTGACGCGAGGGCGAAGCTCGACTCCGCGGGATTCGGGATGATCGAGGGCGGCTCCGAGGCCAGCGATGCGGCGACCGGCACGGTCACCCGCGCGACCCCGTCCGGCAGCGTGGCACCGGGATCCGCGATCACCGTGTTCACGAGCTCAGGTAACCAGAAGACAGTGCCGACCGTGACGGGACAGGGGCTGGAGGCGGCGAAGAACGCCTTCGGGGCCGCAGGCTTTATGAAGATCACGCTTGCCTGTGCGGAGGACCCGAAGGCGCCCGACGCAGGCCAGGTGACCGGGCAGGAGCCGGCGGGCGGCTCTCCCGTTGCTGCGGACGCCACCCTCAGGGTGACGATCATGGCGAAGAAGTGCCCCTGACCCGCGCCTTCGGCTCGTGAGAACGCGTCCGGCGCGCGCGGATCCTCGGATCCCGCGAGCCGGACACGTTTCTGCGAGCCCGGGAGGGCGCTACTGGCCGCGGCTCCGGATGGCTCCGACAATCGCGACCGTCGCGAAGTAGACGATCAGCGCGAACACCCCGAAGGACGCGAGCGCACCACTGGCCTCGGCGTAGGGCCGCCGCGCATCCGTCATCGTCCCGGGCATGACGATGTCGAGGGCGAACATGCCCACGGCCAGGCCGAAGCAGACCAGGCTGAGCACGAGCAGCGCCCGGACTGCCTTGCCTACCGGGTCGTAGTAGCGCGGGTTCGACATCGTGCCTCCGGTTCTCGTGCCCCCGTGTCTATCCCGCCCGGCTCCCCCTGGCAACCCGGCCCGCCGTCGCGCCCCTCCCGCCCCGCCCCCTCCCCCTCCGCCCCCTCGGCCTCCCCTCCGCGAGATGCCACTTATGCATGCGACACGCCGGGTAAAGCGGTCACAAGTGGCATCTCGCGGCGGGGGGCGGCGGGGGCGGGGCGGGGGACGCCGGCTAAGCGGCTAGCGGGAGGGCGGCGGCCGAGGTCACCAGCAGCTCGCCGCCGACGGCGTCGACGCGGAGTGCGCCTCCGTCGGCCACTTCGCCGCTGACGAAGAGGTCGGCGATCCGGTCGTCGATCGAGCGCTGCACGAGCCGACGGAGGGGCCGGGCGCCGTACTGGGGCTCGTAGCCGTTCTCGGCGAGCCAGTCGACGGCCGCCTCCGTCACCTCAAGCGTGACCTCACGGGGAGCGAGACGTGTGCGCGTGGTGTCGAGCACGGTGCCCACGATCTCCCGCAACTGCTCACGGCCGAGGCGGCGGAACAGCACGATCTCGTCGATCCGGTTCAGGAACTCGGGGCGCATCGCCTCGCGGAGCCGGCCCATCACGCGGTCGCGCAGGTCCTTCTCCGAGGCGAAGCCCTCGGCCGACGCGTCGCTCTGGGGGACGAAGCCGAGCGCACCCGACCGCGAGGCCAGGAACTCCGAACCGAGGTTCGACGTCATGATGATCACCGTGTTGCGGAAGTCGACCGTGTGGCCCTGCCCGTCGGTCAGGCGGCCGTCGTCGAGGACCTGCAGCAGCAGGTTGAACACGTCCGGGTGCGCCTTCTCGATCTCATCGAAGAGGACCACGGAGTACGGGTTCCGGCGCACGCGCTCGGTCAGCTGCCCGGCCTCGTCGTAGCCGACGTATCCGGGAGGGGCACCGACCAGCCGCGAGACCGTGTGCCGCTCGCCGAACTCGCTCATGTCGAAGCGGATCACCGACTGCTCGTCGGAGAAGAGCGAGCCCGCGAGGGTGCGCGCCAGCTCTGTCTTGCCAACGCCGGTGGGTCCGAGGAACAGGAAGGAGCCGACGGGACGGGAGGAGTCGCCGAGTCCGGTACGACTGCGGCGGACGGCGCGGGCGACCGCGGTGACCGCGTCGTCCTGGCCGATGACGCGCTGGTGCAGCTCCGACTCAAGGTGCGCGAGGCGCTCGCGCTCCCCCTCCGTGAGCCGCGACACCGGGATGCCGGTCGCACGAGCGATGACCGCCGCGATCTCGGTTTCGCCGACGACCGCCTCCGCGGGAGCGCTGCCGGTGGCCGCGTCGAGCTCCGCCTGCACAGCGGTAATCTCGTCGCGGACACGGGACGCCTCCTCGTAGTGCTCGGCCGAGACGGCGGCGTTCTTCTCGGTCTCCAGCGTCGCCAGACGCTCGAGCAGCGCCCCGGTGTCGACCCCCGCGCCCAGCTTCAGGCGGAGGCGCGCGCCGGCCTGGTCGATCAGGTCGATCGCCTTGTCGGGCAGCACGCGGTCCGTGAGGTACCGGGCCGAGAGCTCGACGGAAGCGCGCAGGGCCTCGTCCGTGAAGCGCACGCGATGGTGCTCCTCGTAGACAGGGCGGAGGCCGTGCAGGATCGCGACGGCGTCCTCGATCCCGGGCTCGCCGACGCGGACCGGCTGGAAGCGCCGCTCCAGGGCCGGGTCTTTCTCGATAGTGCGGTACTCCTTGAGCGTGGTCGCGCCGACCAGGTGCAGCTCGCCGCGTGCCAGCCGGGGCTTGAGAATGTTGCCCGCGTCCATGCCGCCCTCGCCGCCGCCGCCCGCACCGACAACGGTATGGATCTCGTCGACGAAGACGATCAGCTCGCTGGCGTGCGCCGCAATCTCGTTCATCGTGCCGGTGAGGCGCTCCTCGAAGTCGCCGCGGTAGCGGGTGCCGGCCAGCATGCCGGGCAGGTCGAGCGCGATCACGCGCTTGCCGCGCAACTGCTCGGGGACCTCCTCCGCCACGATCGCGCGGGCGAGGCCCTCGACGATCGCGGTCTTGCCGACGCCTGCCTCGCCGACCAGCACCGGGTTGTTCTTGGTGCGTCGGCTGAGGATCTCGACGGTCTGCTCGATCTCGTCGGCTCGCCCGATCACCGGGTCGAGCCGGCCCTCGCGGGCGAGCGCAGTGAGGTCGGTGCCGAACGTGTCGAGCATCGGAGTGCCGGAGGCGGGCTGTGCCGCCTCGTGGTGCTGCGCGTCGGCCTCGCGCATGCCCTGGGTGAGGGCTTCGGCGGTCACGCCGGCGCGGGCGAGGACCTGCCCGGCGGGGGCGTCCTGGCCGAGCACGAGCGCGAAGAAGAGGTGCTCGGGCTCGATGTACGTCGATCCGCTGGAGCGAGCGACCTGGTAAGCGTGGAACAGCGCGCGCTGTGCGCTGGGGGTGATCGTCGCCGCGGTCTGCGTGGCGTGGGTCTCGTCGGCCTGCGGGAGGCGTGCCTCCGAGGCTGTGGCGATGACTGCGGGGTCGACGCCGATGCGGCGCACGGCCTGAGACACGGTCTCGTCCTCGATGAGCACGCGGAGCACATGCAGGGCGTCGAGCTCGGTCTGACCGCGCTTGAGGGCGAAACGTCCCGCGGACTGCAGGATGCTGTGGGTACGGGCGGTGAGGAATCGGCTGAGGTCGATCGACCGCGCCGCGCGGGCGCGCTCACCATCGAGGTAACGGGCGAGGAAGTCGTCGAACGAGCTCGCTCCGGCCTCACTGTAGTTGTCGGGCACCAGTCCTCCTGGGGAAGTTGAGTCGGTTACGCTCAAGTTCAACGCAGGGGGGCCGGTCCTATTCCCGGGCCCGACTCTCCTCCGCGAGATGCCACTTGTGACGCTCTCCCCCGGCGTGTCGACGTCATAAGTGGCATCTCGCGGAACGGGAAGAGGCGCGGACCTTGGGGGTCCGTGCCTCGACGCGCATTTCCTCCGGGTGGGAGCTTTAGGGGACGAGGTAGCCTGCGGCGCGGAACAGCTCATACCACTCCGGCCGCGTGAGCGGTAGATCGGAGCCGAGGGCCGCGTCGCGCACGCGCTGCTCGTTCGTCGTGCCGAGCACGACCTGCATGCCCGCGGGATGGCGGGTGATCCAGGCGGTGGCTATGGCGATCGCGGGAACGTCGTACGTCCCGGCGAGCCGGTCGATCGCGGCGTTCAGCTCGGGGTAGGCCGGGTTGTCGAGGAAGACACCGGTGAAGAAGCCGGCCTGGAACGGAGACCACGCCTGGACGGTGATGTCGTTCAGGCGGCAGTAGTCGAGGATGCCGGCGTCACGCATCACCGACTGGTCCTCGCCGACCATGTTAGAGGCGACGCCCTGGGCGATCAGCGGTGCGTGGGTGATCGAGAGCTGCAGCTGGTTCGCCACGATCGGCCGGTTCAGCGATTTCTTCAGCAGCTCGATCTGGTAAGGCGTCTGGTTCGAGACGCCGAAATGCTTGACCTTGCCGGACGCGTGCAGCTCGTCGAACGCGCGGGCCACCTCGTCGGGCTCGACGAGGGCGTCGGGCCGGTGCAGGAGGAGGACGTCGACGTAGTCGGTGCGCAACGCCTTGAGCGATCCCTCGACCGAGGCGAGCAGGTGCTCGTACGAGAAGTCGAAGTAGGGGCCGTCCGGGACGATGCCCGCCTTGGTCTGCAGGACGACCCGCTCCCGCTCGGACGGAGTGAGCGCCATCGCCTCGGCGAAACGTTCCTCGCAGCGGTGCAGCTCGCCGCCGTACACGTCGGCGTGATCGAAGAAGTCGATGCCGGCGTCGCGCGCGGCACCGACGAGCCCGCGGATCGCCTCGTCGCTCATCTCGGGGATGCGCATGAGGCCGAGGACGACGTTCGGGGAGTCGACACCGGAGGTGCCGAGGGGGACGTGCTTCACAGGGACTGCTCCTTCGTTGGATACCTGGTCCACGGTAGGCGCCCCGACCGGGTGGCGTCCAACAGGGGGTGCTGATGCGATTCATCGGGCGGAGTGGTGAATCGGCGGGGCCATCCGGTTCACAACGCAGGATGGATGTCAGCAGAGACGCGGATCACGCCGGTCGGCACGGGCTCGGGAGCGATCCTTCCTGCATTGTGCACGCCTTGCCGCCCGTGCTGGCCGGTGGCAGGCTGCCATCTGCCGATCGAGGTCCGCCCCGCCTCCGTTTTCGCCGCCGTCGTCGGCCCCAAGCACCCGAACGCGGGCGTTTGCTGGTGTCTGAGCTACCGCCTCCGTTCCTTCGCCGAGAACCGCGCACTACTCGGTCCGGCCCGCGGCGAGCGAGTGCGCGCGGTCGTCGCGGAGGATCCGCCGCCAGGCGTGCTCGCCTACGACGGCGACGACGTGGTCGGCTGGGCGGCCGTGCATCGGCGGGCTGACACGAGTTACTCGACGAACCGGAAGATCCCGCACGACGATGACCTCGACGTCTGGACTTTCTGGTGCACCCGCGTTCGCCCGGGCGTACGGCGCTCCGGCAGTGGAGGGGTACCCCGTCGACAATGCGGGCGCGAAGGTCGATCTCACGATGGCGGACGTCGGCACTCGCGCGCTGTTCGAGTACGCAGGCTCACGAAGGCGGCCGACACGGCGTCGGTGCTGAACGGCTTCCCGCGGGTGGTGATGCGCCTGCCTCTCCGACATACCACGACGATATGATGCGGTCGTGATCCTCGACCAACTCCCCGTCGGTGCCGTCCTGAGGCGCGCCCGAGAGGACGTCTCGATGTCCCAGACGGCACTCGCCGCCGCCGCCGGCCTGCGTCAGCCGAACGTCGCCGCGATCGAAGCCGGCGCACGCCGTCCGAGCCCGGAGCTGCTCGAGCGGCTCCTCCGAGCTGCCCGACTCCGCCCGTCGATCGCTCTGGAGTACCTCGCCAACGACGTCCGCCAACTCGCCGCGGACCACGGTCTCAGCGACGTCCGCGTGTTCGGCTCGGCGGCCCGGGGCTCGGACGACGAGCGGAGCGACATCGATCTGCTCGTCGCGGCGGATCCCTCCGTCGACTTCCTCCGACTGGCCGCCTTCCGCGGTCGAGCCGAGGTGCTCCTCGGGTTCCCGGTGGACGTCCTGATCGACAGCGCGGACGACGAAATCGTGGCGGCGGTCCGCCGCGAGGCCGTGCCGCTGTGACCCGTCCGGACGAGGGAGAGACGAGGGAGAGACGACGCAGGACCGCTTCACCGCCCGCCCCCGACGTCCCGCCGACGACACCGGCAAGCGCTCCCGGCTGATCCTCGAGGCGGATCGACTTCTCTCCCGCCTCGATCGTGCCGCGCGGGACGGCGAGGACGAGTTTGTCCGCCCCGTGTCGGACAGCAGGGACATCGGCGCGCTCGCCCTGATCACTCTCGCCGAGTTCGTGCACCGCGATCTGCCCGCCGCCGTCGTCGCTCAGTTGCCCGGCGACGCGGTCGAAGGACTGCGAGCCACGCGGAACATCGCCGCGCACAATTACGCCGCCCTCGACAATGAGCGGTTATGGGCGACCGTGACCGTGCACGCCCCGGCACTACTCCGCGCAATCCGAGCAGCGCTCCTCAACGGCTGACCACCCCGTTACCCGGGAACGAGGAACGGCCCCTCACCCGTGTCGGGGAGGGACCGTTCGCCGTGTAGGCCGGGACGTGGTGTCGACGCCTAGAAGTCCCAGTCCTCGTCCTCGGTGGTCACGGTCTTGCCGATCACGTAGGAGGAGCCGGAGCCCGAGAAGAAGTCGTGGTTCTCGTCCGCGTTGGGCGAGAGGGCCGACAGGATCGCGGGGTTCACGTCGGTCGCCTGCTTGGGGAACATCGGCTCGTAGCCGAGGTTCATCAGCGCCTTGTTGGCGTTGTAGTGCAGGAACTTCTTGACGTCCTCGGTCAGGCCGAGCTGGTCGTAAAGGTCCTGGGTATACTGCGCCTCGTTGTCGTAGAGCTCATAGAGCAGCGAAAACGTGTAGTCCTTGATCTCGTCGCGCTTGGTCTGGTCGACCCGCTCGAGTCCCTTCTGGAACTTATAGCCGATGTAGTACCCGTGCACGGCCTCATCGCGGATGATCAGGCGGATGAGGTCGGCCGTGTTGGTGAGCTTGGCGCGCGAGGACCAGTACATCGGCAGGTAGAAGCCCGAGTAGAACAGGAACGACTCCAGCAGGGTGGAGGCGACCTTCCGCTTCAGCGGGTCGTCTCCGCGGTAGTAGTCCATCACGATGGACGCCTTCTTCTGCAGGTTCGGGTTCTCGACCGACCAGCGGAAGGCCTCATCGATGTCCTGGGTGTTCGACAGGGTCGAGAACACTGAGGAGTACGACTTGGCGTGCACGGACTCCATGAACGCGATGTTCGTGTAGACGGCCTCCTCGTGCTGCGTGATGGCATCCGGGATGAGCGAGACGGCGCCGACCGTGCCCTGCACGGTGTCGAGAAGGGTGAGCCCCGTGAACACGCGCATGGTGAGCTGCTGCTCCTCGTGCGTCAGCGTGTTCCACGACTGAATGTCGTTGGAGAGCGGGACCTTCTCGGGCAGCCAGAAGTTGCTCGTGAGGCGGTTCCACACCTCGACGTCCTTGTCGTCCTGGATCCGGTTCCAATTGACGGCCTGGACGGAGTCGACGAGCTTGAGCTTATCGGGGGGAGTCATGGTTCCTTCTCGCTGCTGCGGATGGGTAATGCGGGTGAGAGGGGGCTCTACAGCATGCACGAGACGCACTGGTCGAGCTCGGTGCCCTCGAGTGCCATCTGGCGGATGCGAATGTAGTAGATCGTCTTGATGCCCTTGCGCCAGGCGTAGATCTGGGCACGGTTGACATCGCGGGTGGTCGCGGTGTCCTTGAAGAAGAGAGTGAGCGAGAGGCCCTGGTCGACGTGCTGCGTAGCCGCGGCGTAGGTGTCGATGATCTTTTCGTAGCCGATCTCGTACGCGTCCTGGTAGTAGTCCAGGTTGTCGTTCGTCATGAACGGCGCCGGGTAGTAGACGCGGCCGAGCTTGCCCTCCTTGCGGATCTCGACCTTCGACGCGATCGGATGGATTGAGGACGTCGAGTTGTTGATGTACGAGATCGAGCCGGTCGGCGGGACGGCCTGCAGGTTCTGGTTGTAGATGCCGTGCTCCATGACGGAGGCCTTGAGCGCACGCCAGTCGTCCTGGGTGGGGACGGCGATGCCCGAGTCGGCGAAGAGGCGGGCGACGCGCTCGGTGGCCGGCGCCCACTCCTTCTCGGTGTAGGTGTCGAAGAACCCGCCCGAGGCGTAGGTCGAGTCGGCGAAGCCCTCGAAGGTGGTGCCGCGCTCGATCGAGAGGGTGTTGGAGGCGCGCAGGGCGTGGAACAGCACCGAGTAGAAGTAGATGTTGGTGAAGTCGATGCCCTCCTCGGATCCGTAATGGATCCGCTCGCGCGCGAGGTAGCCGTGCAGGTTCATCTGGCCGAGGCCGATGGCGTGCGACTTGTCGTTGCCGTCCTCGATCGAGCGGACCGAGGCGATGTGCGACTGGTCGGACACCGAGGTGAGGCCGCGGATCGCGGTCTCGACGGTGCGGCCGAAGTCGGGCGAGTCCATCGTCAGCGCGATGTTCAGCGAGCCGAGGTTGCAGGAGATGTCCTTGCCGATCTGCGCGTAGGAGAGGTCCTCGTTGTAGGTCGTCGGGGTGTTGACCTGGAGAATCTCGGAGCAGAGGTTGGACATATTGATCCGGCCCTTGATCGGGTTCGCCCGGTTCACCGTGTCCTCGAACACGATGTAGGGGTAGCCCGACTCGAACTGGATCTCGGCGATGGTCTGGAAGAACTCGCGCGCCGAGATCTTGGATTTCTTGATGCGCGGGTCATCGACCATCTCGCGGTACTTCTCCGAGATCGACACGTCGCCGAAGGGGATGCCGTAGACGCGCTCGACATCGTAGGGCGAGAAGAGGTACATGTCCTCGTTGTTCTTCGCGAGCTCGAACGTGATGTCGGGCACGACGACGCCGAGGGAGAGCGTCTTGATGCGGATCTTCTCGTCGGCGTTCTCGCGCTTGGTGTCGAGGAAGCGAAGAATGTCGGGGTGGTGCGCCGAGAGGTACACGGCCCCCGCGCCCTGGCGTGCGCCGAGCTGGTTGGCGTAGCTGAAACTGTCCTCGAGGAGTTTCATCACGGGGATGATGCCCGAGGACTGGTTCTCGATCTGCTTGATCGGGGCACCGGCCTCGCGGATGTTCGAGAGCGAGAGGGCGACGCCGCCGCCGCGCTTGGAGAGCTGCAGAGCGGAGTTGATGCCGCGGGCGATCGACTCCATGTTGTCCTCGATGCGCAGCAGGAAGCAGGAGACGAGCTCTCCGCGCTGAGCCTTGCCGGTGTTGAGGAAGGTCGGCGTAGCGGGTTGGAAGCGTCCGGCGACGATCTCCTCGACGAGGGCGGTCGCGAGGGTCTCGTCGCCCTGGGCAAGGCCGAGAGCGGTCATCACGACGCGGTCCTCGAAGCGTTCGAGGTAACGCTTCCCGTCGAAGGTCTTGAGCGTGTACGAGGTGTAGTACTTGAACGCGCCGAGGAACGTCGCGAAACGGAACTTCTTCGAGTACGCCAGGTCGTTGAGCTGCTGGATGAACTCGAACGAATACTGATCGAGCACGGCCTGCTCGTAGTACTCCTTCTCGACCAGGTAGTCGAGTCGCTCTTTGAGCGTGTGGAAGAACACGGTGTTCTGGTTGACGTGTTGCAGGAAGAACTCGCGAGCGGCCTCGCGGTCCTTCTCGAACTGGATCTCTCCGTTCGGACCGTACAGGTTCAGCATCGCGTTGAGCGAGTGGTAGTCCATCTGTGCGGCGTCGCGGGGAGCGTCGATCACTGCTGCGTCCAAAACGTGTCCAATCCTTCATCGACGGCACGGACGTCGTCGGGTGTTCCGAATACTTCGAAGCGGTAGAGGTGCGGTACCGCGCACTTGCGGGCGATGATGTCGCCGGCGAGGCAGTACGCCTCGCCGAAGTTGGTGTTGCCGGCGCCGATGACGCCTCGGATCAGGGAACGATTGCACGGATCGTTGAGGAACCGGATGACCTGCTTGGGGACCGCGTCTGCGCCGTTGCCGCCACCGTAGGTGGGGAGGACGAGCACGTACGGCTCGTGGACGTGGAGGGTATCGAGGGTGGCCCCGTCGCGCCGGGCGTGGAGCGGGATCCGCTGCGCCAGCCGCCCGAGCTTTTCGACGAACCGGTGCGTGTTCCCCGAACTGCTGGAGAAGTACACCAACCCGCTCATCCCACCACCCCTCTCCTCTGCCCTCTGCCTACTCCCCGTCCCCTCTGGGGCGTCTGCGTGGTGAGCTGCAAGGCGGAGGAAGAAGCCGTAGCGGCGCTACGGCGCCTGACGACAACGCCGCAGATCGCCGCGCAGACGCTTCAGAGGGTCGCAATCTTGTCGGGGCGGAAGCCGGACCAGTGATCATCGTCCGTGATGACGACCGGCGCCTGAAGGTAGCCGAGGGCCTTCACGGCCTCGAGGGCCTTCTCGTTGACCGAGAGGTCGAAGACCTCGTAGTCGATGCCCTTGCTGTCGAGGGCGCGGTACGTCGCCGTGCACTGGACGCAGGAGGGCTTGGTGTAGACCGTCACAGCCATGTGTGTCGCCTTTCGGAGGGGAGTGTTTCAGGTGCCGCCCTCCGACCGGCGGCCCGGGGTTCGGGGCGGGTCGGAGGAGGAGGTCGTGGGGGTTCGGGGTACTGGTGGGGCTCTCGCTCCGACCTGCTCCTCAATACTACATATAGGGGGCGCAGAGGCGTTAGCCCACTAGCGGTAGAGTTACAGGGGTGTAGTTATCCACCGGTTCCTCCCCCGTTCATCCACAGGCCGGAGCCCGTGGAACCGCGGAAGGACGCGGATCGGGACGAACCATCCACAGCTGTGGACGAGACGGATCCGTTTCCTGGGTACAACGCCGTGCGGCGTGTCGGCATGCCCGGACAGTACGCCCGACCACCGACACTGACGGGAGGTTAGAGCAGGCGCGCGGCCCATTCCTGGGCGACAGCGCGGAGGTGCGGAAGCGGGTCCGCGAGCGCGGCGGACGCCGAGCCGGCCACCTCGGTCAGCGACGCCGCTTTGGAGAAGCCGCTGGTCGGAGCCGTGATCGCGCCGGCGACGAGCAGCGCCCGCGCGCCGGCCGCCTCCGCCAGGCCACGAGCGTACGAGGGGACCTTGCCGGCCGCGGTCTGCGTGTCGAAGTGCCCCTCCCCCGTGATCACGACGTCAGCGCCGGCGACGAGGCCCGGGAGCCCGATCGCCCGGCCGACGGCGTCCGCGCCGGAGGACAGGCGCGCTCCCCAGGCGAGCAATCCGAATCCGGTACCACCCGCCGCTCCTGCTCCCGGCGCGTCCGGGTCGGCGTCGAGGTGTGCCGCGAGATGCCGGAGGCCGCCGTCGAGCCGGAGCACATCCTCGGGCCCGGCTCCCTTCTGCGGCGCAAAAATGTGGGCCGCTCCGGAGTCGCCGAGCAGCGGCGCGGTGACGTCGCTGAGTACGACGGCGCCACCGGCCGGCAACGCGCGGAGTCCGCGCCGGTCGACGGAGGCGAGACCGTGCAGTGCCCCACCCCCGTCGCCGATGTCATGACCGGAGAGCGTAGTGAAGCGGGCACCGAGCTCGCGCAGGGCTCCGACACCGCCGTCGGTCGAGGCGCTGCCGCCGATCGCGAGAAGCAGCGACTGCGCTCCAGCGTCGAGAGCGGCGGCGATTGCGCGGCCGAATCCGCGAGTGTGCGCGGTGAGCGGGCGGAGCGGATCGAGCAGGGAGATCCCGCTCGCGGAGGCGAGCTCGACCACGGCGGCACCGTCAGGCAGCAGCAGCCAGTCGGCGCTCACGGTACGGTCGTCGGGGCCGGTCACGAGGGCCGAGTGCCGCCGCGCTTCCGGCACTGCGAGCGCGATGGCGTCCACCGTGCCCTCTCCCCCGTCGGCCATCGGAGCGAGGACGATCTCATCGCCCGGACGCTCGGCGCTCCACCCCTGGGCCAACGCTCGCGCGACCTCGACCGCACTGACGGACCCCTTGAACGAGTCCGGCGCGACGACGACCCGGAGCCTGGACACGCGCCCAGTGTGCCAGGAGGGCGGACGATCAGCTGCGCAGTTCGCGCGCCGGGTCGACGGCCGCGGATCGCGCCGCAGGCACGCTCGCCGCGACTCCCCCGACCAGCGCCCCCAGCAGTGGCCCCTGCCAGAGGACCGCCACCGAAACGACGGGAGACCAGCCCTGCCCGGTCGAGATCGCGAGGACGACCCCGATCCCGAGAGCGGTGCCGAGGGCGCCACCGAGGAGTCCCGTCACGGCACTCTCGACGACGAACAGGGCCCCGATCCCCCTCCGCGACGATCCGAGCGCCCGGCGAAGACCGATCTCGGCCCTGCGCGAGCTCACTCCGCTCCAGGCGGTGGCGAATGCCCCGAGCCCCGCGAGCACCAGCAGCACCGTGCCGGTCGTGCGGACCAGCTGCTCGAGCTGGTCGTTGATCCGACTGCGCAGTTGCGCGAGATCCGCGGTTGTCTCCGCGTGGAACATGGTCGGGGCAGCCGGATCGAGCGCCGTCGGAGCGATGTCCGCGACCGCCCTCGCCAGCCCTGGCTCGGTCGAGGCCAGGAGTATTCCCGACTGGGTTCCCGTCGAGATCGTGGTGACCGCCTCCCGGCCGATGACGATCGCCCGGCTCAGGTCGGCACCGGCCGGGCCGACAGCGGTGATGGCGCCCACGACGCTGAAGGATCTGCCTCCCATCGAGAGGGTGGCTCCCTCGGCGCCCGGAACGATGCCGAGCCGCTCCGCCGCCTCCGCTCCGACGAGAGCGATCCGACCGGAGATCGGCTCCGGAGCCGAGAGCAGCCCAGCAGCCGACGCCGGCTCCGTCGTGACGCCGAGGGCTCCCACTGCGTCGCCCCCGAGGGCGATGACGGAGACGCTTTCGGCGCTGGCGTCGAGCACCGCCTCCGGGGCCCGCCGGACCGGCGCGCGAAGACCCGCGACGTCCCAGCGCAGCCCGGCGTGCAGGACACCCTCGACACCTGCGAGGCGCTTAGCGTCTTCCTCCGTCACGTCCCCGCTCGCTCCGCTCGACGTCAGCCGCACGAGGTCGCCGGCAGCGCTCCGGACGGTGTCGTCGACCTGGCGTGCGGCCGTCACGGCGAGCGCGTCGGCGGCGACGAAGCCGCCCGCCCCGATCGCGACGATCGCGACCGCGACCAGCGCTCGTGCGGGTGCGGCGAGCAAGCCCAGCACGGTGTCCGCGATCAGAGCGCGCACGCGATGCCGACGCGCATCGCGCGATGGAGCAGGAGTCGGGGAGGCGGCGGCGCTCGTATCCGCTGGTGCGTCCGGACCCTCGAGGCGTCCACGCCGCATGGCCAGGTTCCGATCAGCCCGAGCGGCCAGCCTCGTATCGTGCGTGACGACCACGAGCGCGAGGCCGCGCTCCCGCAGTGTCTCGAGGAGGCCCACGATGCGGTCGCCGGTCTCCTCGTCGAGGCTCCCCGTCGGCTCGTCGAGCAGGAGGACACTCGGCCGGTGCACCAGAGCGCGAGCGATTGCCACGCGCTGACGCTCTCCTCCCGAGAGCAGGTCGACGCGCGCGTTTGCCTTGTGCGCGAGTCCGACCGCGGCGAGAGCCTCGGTGATCCGCTCCGTCATCGCGTCGTCGTCGATCCGCCCCGCGTGGGCACCGACCGCGACATTCTGCGCTGCGGTGCGGCCCGGCAGCAGGTGGGCGTCCTGAAACACGAAGCCGAAGCGCCGAGCACGGAGCTCGTCACGCTGCCGGTCCGCCATCACCGCCGTGTCGATCCCATCGACGAGGAAGCGGCCCTCGCTCGGGCGGTCGAGTAGGCCGAGGATGTTCAGGAGCGTCGACTTCCCGGATCCCGAGGGTCCGGTGATGGCAACGAACTCGCCGCGGTGCACGACGAGGTCGACCCCGCGCAGGGGGTGGTTGTCGACGTCGAAGCGACGCTCGACTCCGGAACACTGAAGGACAGGCACCGGTCAGCCGATCACGACGGTATCGCCAATCGAGAGCGCGGGCTCGCCGTCGAGCAGCGCCCAGCCGTCCGCGACCACACGGACCTCGATGTCGACCCGCTGGCGGCCGTCCGGCCGGTCGACGTCCACGAAGCTGGTGGCGCCATCCTGCCGCAGTGCCGTGGCCGGAACGGCGATCCGCTCGGCGCCGCGGTCGCCGAAGGTCACGGTGACGGATGACCCGGCAGCAAGGGAGGTCCGCGTCTCGGCCGAGACGAGGACGGTGACGTCGTGCCCGGGAGCCGACTTGTCGACCGCGGGCTTGAAGGGCCCGATGCTCTCGATCGTCCCGGACGAGTGCGTGGCGGAGGCGGGATCGACGATGGACGCGGCAGCGCCGACCGCAAGGGAGTCGGCGGAGGCGACGTCGACCCGGGCGACGACGCGATCGGGCGGCACCGTCCAGGTCATGACCGTGCCGTCGCCCGGGATCAGGGAGTAGAGGGACGGCGCGGTGGCGACCGCGAAGTCCGACCGGTCCAGGTCGACGATCTCACTGAAGGGCAGGCGTCCGCCGCGTGGGCCGGGCGCTGTGGTGGTGGGTGCTGTGGTGCTGGGTGCCTGTGTCGCAGCGGGCTGTGTACCGCTCGGCGCTGCCGAGGGGAGCGCTGAGGCGGGAGCCGCAGAGACCACGTCGGGCCCGCGCTGTGCCCGGTAGCCGCGATCCTCGTAGAAGGCCGCGAGGGAGGCGACGGTCGCGGAGTCGTAGGTGTCCTCCTCCGAATCCGCCGCATAGCCGAGGCTGGCGAGAGCGCCGTTCAGGGCGAGGACGTCCTCGCCCTCGTCGCCCTGGGCGAGATCGCGGTAGTGCGGTCCGTCGATCGCCAGGGCGAAGACCGGCCGCTCGGCTACGGCGAACAGGAGTGCGCCGTCGACCACCGGGGAGCTCACGCCGAGTGGCGCCGCCGTGATCTGCGCGGCCGCCGCCCCGGAGGGGGCAACGGCCTGGACGCTGACGGCCGTGCTGCCGCCGACCGTGCCGAGCGCCGACGGGAGCGGCAGCGTGCGCTTCTCGACCGTGCCCGTCGTGGTCAGCGTCCGCTGCGCGTTGTCGAAGGCGGTCGCGTCGGGGGCACGCAGCGCCTGCCCCAGGAGGAAGGCGACCGCCATCGCGCCGATCACGGGGACCAGCACGACGACGATCACCCAGCCGCGGGGACGGAGCCGGAGCGTCGGGCCTTCGTCAGTGTCCGCCGTGTTCACTGATCACCTTCTCCGCGAACGCGACCCGCTTATCCGTCTCCTTCTTGTCCTCCACAAGAGCCGCCTCATTCTCGGCGATGAACGCCACCTGATACGCGGCGACCACATCCACGAACGTCTGCGCAGCACCCGTCGACGACAAGCACTCCACCTGATCCAGCGCAGCACGGATGCCCGCCTCACTGTCCGCAGCATCGGCGATCTTCGGAGAAGTCACCGCCCGCTGCTCGTCCAAGGCATAGCCCTTCCCGGACAGGCAGGCGCCGAACTCAGACTGGGCTTGCGCCCAGATGGGGTCGTCGCTCGCCCAGCTCCAGGTCGCCTTCCGGCCCCGCTCGTGGATTGACTCTTCGGGCGTCCGGTAGCTCAGCGACGCGATCTCCTCGCTTCTGCTGTTGACACCGACACACTGCAAGATTGCATGTTCCGTCTCATCCGAAGTTGCGGCCTCGTTGTGCTGACGTGCCTCGGCGAGCGCACTTGGCGCCATCCCAAGACCTCCTTGCAGCGCCCTCGCCTTCGTCCACACCCCGAAATACTTCAGCGACCACAGAGTGGAGGGCGGGTAGTCGAGCACGTTCGGGAAGCTCACTTCGTGACCAGCCGCGCGAACGCAGTCCTCGGCGAGCAGGTCCGACGCCCGCTCGAGACGCTGCCGCTCACGCGCACTCGGTCCGTACTCGTCCAGCGGCTCTTGCACCGTCTCCGTCGCCTCCTCGAGCACCGCGGCATTCGGCACGAACTCGATTGACGATGGCTTATGCACACCGTCATCTGCGCCGGACGCGCATCCACTGAGCAGGAGCAGCGCGCACCCGAGAGAGGGGAAAAGAGCGAGCTTCACAGGTCAGCCAACCGCGACACTCGAGATCCGGTCGTTCCAGCTCGCCCCGCCGTCAGTGAACTCCCACTGCAGCTGCCGAGCTTCCTCGCCCGGCTGGACGACTCGTTCGTCCCCACCGTAGTAGTGCTCTTCGAAGAAGACGGCGGCCCTGCTCTGTCGGTTTTCCAGCGAGGAAAACCGATCATTCCATGAGTCACCGACGTAATTCATCGATACTTTGTTGTTGAAAATCTGTCCTTGCTTCAAATCGTCCTCCCAGGCGCAGTACTGCCCCTGAGGGCAGAACTTGGTCTGCTCAGCAGCATTCGCCGGCGCGACGCCGACCGCCACGACCGAGGACGCGGCGAGCAGCAGCGATGCGACAACGGCGATCCGACGACGGGAGGATAGAGAGGGGGTGAGGTCGTTCATGGTGGTTCCTTCCGGATGGTCTGTTGACAACTCCGAGGAAAGCAGAAGTCGAGAGGTCGTCGCGTACCCTGACGCAAAACGTCGCACACGCGAGAGACGCCACTAAGGCGAGGGAAACCTGACTAGACCAGGAACTTTCCTCTTCTGCCGGCGTGAGAAACTGCTCGTCAACCGTCAAAACACGTCAACGAACCAGGTACGAACCGTCGCGGCTACACCCGGTCGAGCGCCTCCGCCAACCGCCGGGTCACGGCCCGCAGCTCCGTCTCACACCCGGTCGAGCGCCTCCGCCAACCGTCGCGCCACGGCCCGCAACTCCAGCTCCGACCCGCGCACGCGCTCCTCGAGGCCCGCGGCCCGCTCCGCGATCACGTCCTCGGACTCCGCCGCCCGGGCCTGCCCCTCCGCGATCGAGGCGCGCAGCTCGGCCGCGACCGCACTGAACTCGTCGAGGCCCGCGCGCAGTCCTGCGGCTTCCTCGCGCAACGCTTCTGTCTCGGCCCGGACGGCGTCCAGCTCGCCGCGCAGCCCGGCCGCCTCGCCGCGCAGCCCGGCCACCTCGTCGCGCAGGGCCGCGGTCTCGCCGCGCAACTCCTCCGTGCGTAGCCGTGCCTGCTCGAACCAGGGCGAGACCAACCGGTACACGGCATCGCGGAGGGCGAGGCCACCGCGTCCGAGCCGGGTCGGCGCGGCGGCTGGGTCCTGGAGGAAGTCGTGCTCACTGGTCATTCGGTGTCCCGTCCGGAGAAGCGGCGGTGAAGCACGTCCATCGCCCGCTGATCCTTATCCATGATGTCGGCCTCGAGAGTGGTGACGGCGACGCGCTCCGCGAGGCCCGGCCGGGAGCGACGCTCGAGCGAGGCCTCGATCAGCTCGACCGAACGCTCAAACGAGAGCGGTCCGCGGGCCGCCTCCCGGCCGCGGCGACCGAGCGCCTCGAGGTCAATCGCCCCGCTCGTGACGTCGCGCATCGCCGCGAGGAGGGCGGGTGCGGAGCGGGTGATCTTGATGCAGTCGACGCCGTCGATGAGAAACTCCGCGACTCCGCTGGCCGCCGTCACGATCGGAACGGCGCCCGCGGCCGCCGCCTCGACCGGCGCGACGCCGAACGCCTCGCCCGCCCAGGTGGGGAAGAGGAAGGCGTCGGCGCGCCCGTGCGCGGCAAGTACCTCGGCGTGCGGTGTCGCTCCGTGGAACTCGACCAGACCGGCCAGGCCCGCCTCCGCCGCCCGCGCGCTCCAGCAGGCCACGTCGCCGTCGCCGTAGAGGTCGACGCGGAAGTCGCGCGTTTGTTCCGCGAGCGCCGCGGCCGCCTCCAGTACCAGCCCGACGCCCTTGTGCGCGCCGAGCGACGCGGCGAAGGTGAACCTCGTGATCCCGCCCTCGCGGTAGTGCCGCGGCTCGGCGGAGTCGCTCGGGACGCTCACTCCGCGACCGATCACCTCGACCTCGCCCAGGCTCAGGCCGCGGGCCTCGATCGCGTCGACGAGCGATCGGCTGACGGCCACGATCTCGCCGCGGTCGAAGTGATCGGGGGCCTGAGCGCCATAGACCGCGAGCACGCGCTCGGACAACCCGTCGACCAGGGCGTTCGGGATGCGGTCGCCGAGGTTCCACATCCACGGCGCCTCGACCGCGCGCAGTAGGTCGATCAGCGCGAGACCACCGAGGCCGAGCAGGTTGAAGGCGACCACATGCGTCGGCGCGAACTCGCGCAGCTCCTCCAGCAGGATCCGGGTGTTCTCAAAGCGCGAGACGGCGCTCTCGTGGTGCATCAGCTGCGCGATCTCGCCGCCGGTCTGCGGCAGCGGGAAGTAGGTGCGCAGGCTCAGCGTGCGGTGCAGCTCCACGCCCGAGGGCTCAGGAGGGAGATAGGTCGGCGTGGTCAGCACCCGCACGGTGTGGCCGCGGGTCGCCATCGCCTCGGCCACGCGCGCGCACGTCATCTCGTAGCCGCCGAGCACCTGCGGGGGGTAGAGGTTGCTCACGAACAGCAGGCGCATCAGGCCCCGGCTCCCCGTGCTGCGGCGTCGGCCGCGATCAGCGCGGTCACCTCCGGGGTGTACGCGGCGCGGACCTGGCGGTCGTTGCCCCCGTCCCAGTAGTTGACGAGGTAGAGCCCCGACTGCTGGGTGCGCGGCACGAACGGGAACAGCTGGGCGCGAGGCTCGATCTGCGCGATTCGGTAGCCGGCATCGACGGTGCGCACATGCAGCCAGATGTCGTCGGCGTCCGGAGCGATTTCGCGGAACGCGTCGCCGTGCGCCGCGATCTCGCCGAGCAGGGCACGGGGAAGCAGCTGACCCGAGACGGAGGTGCCGAAGACGTCGGTCGCGGCGTGTGTGTCGGCGACCGGCGTCCAGCTCGTGTAGGGCGCGACGGCGCCGTCGGCCACACCCACACGGTGGGCGCGGTAGCAGAGCACGGTCTCGCGGGGGTAGCGAGAGCGGGCGTCGAGCAGGCCCCGGAGCCAGGTGCGCGGGTAGACGATGTCGTCGTCGGAGGTGACGAGGTCGCGCTCGCCCGCCCGGCCGGAGAGCAGGTGCGGGTAGTACTTCGTGTGCACGCGGTAGCCGTCGACCAGGCGGATCTCGACCCCGCGGCGGCGCAGTCGGCGCAGCGGCGCGGGCAGGTCGGTGTGCAGAGCCGGGTCGTCCAGCCAGAGCACCAGGCGCGCGGGGCGGGCCTGGCCGCGGGCGATCGACTCGAGCGCCACATGCACGCGCTGCAGCCTGTCGCCGTGAGTGGTCATCGTCACGACGACCTCGCCGTCAGGATCGACTGCGGAGCGGCGCGAGAAGCGGTTGGTGAGCGCGAGCGCCAGCAGCTCGACGCGGACGGCGGGCGAGGGGTGGTCGATCGGCCGGGCGGCGACCGCGGCGGCGCGTCGCGTCGCGAGACGCCCCGAGACGGAGTGGAGGACCTGGGCCACCCCGCGCAGGCGCGTGCGGGGGCGGACCCGACGGCCCAGCGCTGCCACACGAGGGCAGGGGCGGACGCGCCGGCCGACGGCGGCGAGAGCGGGATGCATCAGTCCAGGGTAGTCGGAGCACCCTGAGCGGCCGATCTCCGTCAGTGCTCGTCGACGACCAGGAAGGCCGGCCCCGATGCCGCTGATAGCGGTGGAAGCGGTGCGGACAGGTGGTGCGCTCGATCCCGTCAGTGGCGGGATCGAGCGCACCACCGTGACGTCGTGCCCTACTTCTTCGGCAGCGCCGCCGCCAGGTCGGCGATCAGATCGGACGAGTCCTCGAGGCCCACCGAGAGCCGCACCAGCGACTCCGAGACCTCCAGCGGCGTGCCCTTGACCGACGCGTGGGTCATCTCACTCGGGTAGCCGATCAGCGACTCGACGCCGCCCAGCGACTCGGCCAGCTGGAACAGCTCGGTCGACTCCGCGAACTTCCGAGCCGCGCGCGGAGTTCCGAGCTCGAGCGAGAGCATCCCGCCGAATCGCGACATCTGGCGCTTCGCCAGCTCGTGGCCCGGGTGACCCGGCAGACCCGGGTAGTGCACGGCCGTCACCGCCGGATGCTCCACCAGGAACTCGGCGACCGCCTGCGCGTTCGTCGAGTGGCGCTCCATCCTCACCCCGAGGGTCTTGATACCGCGGACGGTGAGCCACGCATCCATCGGGCCGGAGATCGCTCCGACCGCGAACTGCAGAAACGCGATCTTCTCGGCCAGGGCGCCCGAGCGCAGCGCGAGTGCGCCGCCCACCACGTCCGAGTGGCCGCCGAGGTACTTCGTGGTCGAGTGCACGACCACGTCGGCACCGAGCGCCAGCGGCTGCTGCAGAGCGGAGGAGGCGAAGGTGTTGTCGACGACGACGATCAGATCGTGCGCGTGAGCCAGATCGGCGAGCTCCGCGATGTCGCTAATGGTCATCAGAGGGTTCGACGGAGTCTCGACCCAGAGCATCTTCGTCTCACCGGGGACGATCGCCCGCTGCACCTCGCGCAGGTTCGACATGTCGACGGCCGTGTTCCGCACACCCCAGGCGCTATGCACCCGGTCGATCAGGCGGTGGCTGCCGCCGTAGGCGTCGTTGCCCAGGACGACGTGGTCGCCGGGCGCGAGCGCGGCGCGCAGCAGGGTGTCCTCGGCGGCGAGTCCGGAGGAGAAGGAGTAGGCGACGTCGGCGCCCTCAAGCGAGGCGATCAGCTCCTGCAGCGAGTCGCGGGTCGGGTTCGCCGAGCGGGCGTACTCGTAGCCGCCGCGGAGCCCCCCGATGCCGTCCTGAACGAACGTGGAGGTCAGGTAAACGGGCGGCACGACCGCGCCGGTGGTCGGATCGAACTCCTGACCGGCGTGGATCGCGCGGGTGTCGAAGTGCTGCTTCTTGGACATGGTGCTGACTCCCTGGGTCGGAGGTGCAAGGTCGACGGCCGTCAGGCCGTGGCGTAGGTGAGGAGGTCCTGGCGGGTGATCACTGCGACGGGTTTGCCCTCATCGGTGACGAGGAGGGCGCTGCGC
Source organism: Rathayibacter rathayi (assembly GCF_004011095.1). Taxonomy (GTDB): domain Bacteria; phylum Actinomycetota; class Actinomycetes; order Actinomycetales; family Microbacteriaceae; genus Rathayibacter; species Rathayibacter rathayi. The sequence continues at coordinate 2,151,243 of NZ_CP028129.1, forward strand.
TCGCTCAGCGCCGCCCGGGCGGCGGCGATACCCTCACCCAGTCCGATCAGCGCGAGTGCGTCGCCGACGCACTCGCCGAGCGGATCGTTCATCGAGGCCGAGCCCGTGAAGACGCGGTCGAGAAGCTCGCGCTCGTCCACGGCTCCGACGACCTCGCCCATCACGACAGGCGGCTCAGCGGTCAACACCGGCAGCTGCGACACTCCGTACTCGGTCATGATGCCGATCGCGTCGCGGACGGTGTCAGTGGGGTGCGCGTGCACGAGCGCAGGCAGCTCGGCCTGACCGCTCGCCGCCCGGGCACGAAGCACATCGCGGACGGTGCCCTCGTCGCGCATCTCGAGGAATCCGTAGGAGCGCATCCACCGGTCGTTGAAGATCTTGCCGAGGTAGCCGCGTCCGCCGTCGGGCAGCAGCACGACGACCACGTCGTCGGGGCCGAGTTCGGCGGCGGCCTTGAGCGCCACCGAGACGGCGAGTCCGCTCGATCCGCCCACGAGCAGGCCCTCCTCGCGAGCGAGGCGGCGGGTCATGGCGAAAGACTCGGCATCGCTGGACGCGATAATCCGGTCCACGACGCTCGGGTCGTAGGCGCTGGGCCAGAAGTCCTCCCCGACACCCTCGGTGAGGTACGGGCGCCCGCCGCCGCCCGAGTAGACCGAGCCCTCCGGGTCGGCGCCGACGATCTGCACGCGGCCTGCCGACACCTCCTTGAGGTAGCGGCCGACGCCACTGATGGTGCCGCCCGTGCCGACTCCGGCGACGAAGTGGCTCAGCCGACCCGCAGTGTCCCGCCAGATCTCGGGCCCGGTGGTCTCGTAGTGGCTGAGCGGCCCGTTGAGGTTCGCGTACTGGTTGGGCTTGAAGGCGCCGGGGATCTCCCGGGCGAGGCGGTCCGAGACGGAGTAGTAGGAGGCGGGGTCCTCCGGAGCGACGGCGGTCGGCGTCACGACGATCTCCGCGCCGTAGGCGGTGAGGACGTTGCGCTTGTCCTCTCCCACTTTGTCGGGCAGCACGAAGACGCAGCGGTAGCCGCGCTGCTGCGCGACCAGGGCGAGCCCGATCCCGGTGTTGCCGCTGGTCGGCTCCACGATCGTGCCGCCCGGCTTTAGCAGTCCGTTACGCTCGGCGTCGTCGATGATGCGGGTCGCGATGCGGTCCTTCGACGAGCCGCCGGGGTTGAGGTACTCGACCTTCACCAGCACAGTGGCCTGCACGCCGGCAGCGACCGGGCCGAGCTTGACCAGCGGGGTGTCGCCGATGAGATCGAGCACCGAATCGGCGTAGGCCATCCCGGTGTCCCGACGTGCGGGCAGGGCGCGGTCCAGGGTCATCTCGCCAGCGTACCAACCGGGTCGGGGCGTATGACGGGGGTCGTCGCACCCTCGGGGTGAGGTCGCGGGAGGGAGTGCCGAGCGCCGGGTCCGTGCCCTATCGTGGGGGTCCGCGAGCGCCGCCGTCGACACCGGAACGGACCCCGAATGACCTCACCGATCGCCGCACCGCCGCGGCGTCCGGCCGACATCCACCTCCTCCGTCTCCTCGGCCCGGCGCTGGTCGCCGGAGTCGCCTACCTCGACCCGGGGAATGTCGCCAGCAATATGACGGCAGGCGCACGGTTCGGCTACCTCCTGGTCTGGGTGGTGGTGCTCGGCAACCTGATGGCATGGCTCATCCAGTACCTCTCGGCGAAGCTCGGCCTGATGACCGGCCGCAGCCTGCCGGAGCTGCTCGGCGACCGGCTCCGCGGTCACTGGGGGCGCCGAGCCTATTGGCTACAGGCTGAGACCGTCGCGATGGCGACCGACCTCGCCGAGGTGATCGGCGGAGCGATCGCGCTAAACCTGCTCTTCGGCCTGCCGCTGCTCGCCGGCGGACTGGTCACCGGCGCGGTCTCGCTGGCGCTGCTGCTCGTGCAGACGCGGGGCGGTGCACAGCCGTTCGAACGGGTGATCACGGGGCTGATGGTGCTGATCGCGGTCGGCTTCACGGTCGGCGTGGTCGTCGATCCGCCGGATGCGGGCGCCACCGTCGCGGGGCTGGTGCCGCGATTCGAGGGCTCGGAGTCGGTACTGCTGGCGGCCTCGATCCTCGGGGCGACCGTGATGCCGCACGCGATCTATGCGCACTCCGCACTCGCCCGCGACCGCTTCGGGCACGTCGAGGGCGTCGGCGCCCGCCGGAGGATCCTCGTCGCCACGCGGATCGACGTCACCATCGCGCTCGCCATCGCCGGCACCGTGAACCTCGCGATCCTCCTCCTCGCCGCCCACTCCCTCGCCGGCATCGCCGGGACGGACAGCCTCGAGGGCGCGCACGCGGCGATCGGCGCGGCGCTCGGACCGGTCGTCGCGACGCTGTTCGCCGTCGGCCTGCTCGCCTCCGGCCTCGCCTCGACCTCGGTCGGCGCCTACGCCGGCGCCGAGATCATGCACGGATTGCTGCGGGTGCGGGTGCCGCTGGTCGCACGCCGGCTGGTGACCCTGATCCCCGCACTACTCGTGCTCGCGATCGGCTTCGACCCGACGCGCGCACTGGTGCTGAGTCAGGTGGTGCTCTCGTTCGGTATCCCCTTCGCGCTGGTGCCGCTCGTGATCCTGACCCGGGACCGACGGCTGATGGGGGATCAGACGAACCGCTGGTTCACCACCCTCGCCGCCGCCCTGGCCGCCGTCTTCCTCATCGTTCTGAACGGCCTGCTGCTCTGGCTGACGTTCGCGACCTGAGCGGAGCGACCTGAACGGAGCGACCTGAACGGAGCGACCTGAGCGGAGCGACCTGAACAGCCCTCCCGACCGCTGGAGTAGCCCGCGCAGCGGACGTCTCAGATTTCCCCTCTCCCCGCGGTGATCCGATCCGAAGCCTGTCTCGTTATCCTCTGAGAGCGCCTCTCAGGCGCCTGCGCCCTCCACCAGGCGCTTCCACCCTCAGAACGAAAGACGCCGCCGTGCCCAAAGACCCGATGTCCGCCAAGAACCGCGCGCGACAGGAGAAGCTCGAGGCCCACCAGCGCGAGCAGGATCGACGCAAGCGCGGCTCCCGCATCTGGATCTGGTCGCTCTCGGCCCTGGCCGTCCTCGCTGTCGGCGGAATCATCGCGGTCACTGTCTTCGGTAACCAGCAGATCGTCGAAGCCCGCCAGATCGACGGCCTACAGACCTTCGAGAACGACGCCACCCACGTCGCCGGCGCCGTCGACTACCCGCAGACCCCGCCTGCCGGCGGACCCCACAATGCCGTGTGGATGAACTGCGGCGTCTACGACCAGCCCGTCCCGAACGAGAACGCCGTGCACGACCTTGAGCACGGCGCAGTCTGGGCCACCTACGACCCCGAGCTGCCGCAGAGCGAGGTCGACGCGCTCATCGCCGCCATGCCAGACACCTACTCCGTCGTCTCCCCCTACCAGGGCCTCGACTCGCCGATCGTCCTGAGCGCCTGGGACGCCCAGGTCGCCCTCGACTCCCCCGACGACCCGCGCCTCGGCGCCTTCGTCGAGCGCTTCTGGCAGTCCTCGAGCGCACCCGAGCCCGGCGCCCCCTGCACCGGAGGGATCGATGCGCCCGGCAAGCAGTAGGGGCCGGATCCTCGTCGCCGCGGTCGCCGTCGTCGCTCTGCTGCTCGGCGCGGCGGGCGGCTACCTCTTCGGCGCGCTCGCCCCGTCCGCCTCCGCCGCGACTCCCTCCTCGACCAGCGCCGAGGCGGGCTTCGCGCGCGACATGCAGGTGCACCACCTGCAGGGCGCCGAACTGGCGATGATCGCCCGGGAGCGCAGCACCGATGACGACGTCCTGACCGTCTCGAAGGACATCCTGCTCACCCAGCAGCAGCAGGCCGGGCAGCTCTTCGGCTGGCTGAACGCCTGGGGCCTGCCGCAGGCCGCTCCCGAGCCGTCGATGACCTGGATGGGCCGGCCGACCCTGGCCGGGGCCGCCGACGCGCACTCGTCGATGGGGATGGGGACCGAGGACGGCGTCGTGCCCGCCAGCATGCCTGGCCTCGCCACCTCCGAACAGATCTCGGCGCTGAGCAGCGCGTCGGGCCGCGGCTTCGACCAGATGTTCCTCGAACTGATGATCGCCCACCACCGCGGCGCCATTGATATGGCGGACGCTCTGCTCGCGCGCAGTCGCGTCACCGTTGCGACCGACTTCGCCTCCTCCGTCATCACGGCTCAGGAGGCCGAAATCTCCTTGATGGAGCAGATGCTGGCCGACCGTCCGGCGGAGTGAACTCCTCCGTCCCGCACAACGTCAGCTGAGAGCCGTCCTCATCCACCATCGTGGATGAAGAGTGCTCTCAGCTGACGTTGTGCGCGTCGACCGTCCCGAGCGCTGACGGGATCGGTCCGGGCTGAGTGGAACCACCTTGCTGTGAACGACAGCTGGCGGTTGGATGCTTTAATCGCCCCTCTTTCAGGGGCGCTCGACCGCCGCGAGGAGTACCCCATGACCGACCCCAGCCCGTCCACAACCGTCTGGCCGCCGCTTCCGCCCGCGAAGGAGAAGATGCGGAAGCGGGACCGTCAGCACCGCCGGGTTCCGCTCGTGGCCCTGGTGGGGGCGTCCGTCGGCGCCCTCCTCGTCGGCACAGCGATCGGCGGCGCGATCGGCGGCGCGAGCGGCGCCTCCAACACGACCGAGCTCAAGGGCCAGCTCGCCGCCGCGCAACAGCAGCTGTCGAGCGCCGAAGACTCACTCGAGGAGCAGACCAATGCGCTCGCCGAAGTCGACGCAAAGCGCAGCGCCGCCGAGACGTCAGCAGCCGGCCTGCAACAGAAGGTCGACGCGATGACCGCTGAGGCCGCCACCTCCACCACAACCCTCGCGAGCCGCGACGCCCGGATCGCGGAGCTGGAGTCCGCCGCCGAGTCCGCCGCAGTCGCTCCGGCCGCCGCCGCGCCCGCCGCCGCCGCGCCCGCCGCGGTGCCCAACGGGGGCGGCTCCGTGTCGTACGCGAACTGCGACGCGGTGCACGCGGCGGGCGCCGCTCCGATCCGCACGGATGACCCCGGGTACAGCCGCAAGCTCGACCGGGACGGCGACGGCGTGGCCTGCGAGTAGGCCGACCGACGACGGTGCAGGCCGCTCAACCCTGCAGGGCCGACTCCGTCTGCTGGGCGTATAGCGAGGCGTAGAGCCCGCCGAGGCCCAGCAGCTCGCGGTGCGTGCCCGACTCGACAATCCGGCCGCCCTCGACCACATGGATGACGTCGGCCGAGACGATCGTCGAGAGCCGGTGGGCGATCGCGATGGTGGTTCGGCCGCGGGCGGCGTCGTCGAGGGCGGTTTGCACAATCCGCTCGGAGACGGTGTCTAGGGCGCTGGTCGCCTCGTCGAGGATGAGGACCGCCGGGTCCTTCAAAAGCACGCGCGCAATGGCGAGTCGCTGCTTCTCGCCTCCGGAGAGCCGGTAGCCGCGCTCGCCGACCAGGGTGTCGTAGCCGTCGGGGAAGGACGTGATCGTCGCGTGGATGTTCGCGGCACGGGCGGCCGCCTCCACCTCCTCCTGCGTCGCGTCGGGGCGCGCGTAGCGGAGGTTGTCGGCGATCGTCGCGTGGAAGAGGTACGTCTCTTGGCTGACGATGCCGATGTGGGAGACGAGCGACTCATGACGAAGCTCGCGCACGTCAGTCCCGGCGAAGCGGACCGCTCCCCCCACCACGTCGTACAGGCGCGGGACGAGGTACGAAATCGTGGTCTTGCCCGCGCCGGAGGGGCCGACGAAGGCGACGAACTCGCCCGGCTCGATCGAGACGCAGACGTGATCGAGCGTCGGCCGCGCGTCCTCGGCCTGGTCGGGGTAGCGGAACACCACGTCGTCCAGCTCGACCCGGCCGAGCTCTCCCGACACATCGCGCGCGTCCGCCCGGTCGCTGATCGCGGGGCGCAGGTCGAAGTACTCGAAGATACGGGCGAAGAGGGCACCGGCGGTCTGTAAGTCGAGCGCGACGCGCATCAGACCCAGGAGCGGCCACATCAGGCGCGCCTGCACGGTCGTGAACGCGACGACAGTGCCCGCCGTGACGGTCGTGCCGCCGAGGATCAGCCAGGCGGCGGCGAGGTACACGATCACGGGGATGACCGAGAGGAAAATCTGCACCATCGCGAAGAACCACTGGCCGGACATCTGCTGGCGCACCTGCAGCTGGATCTGGCGACCGTTCTCGTCCGCGTAGCGCTTCACCTCCGACTCCTGACGGCCGAAGCTCTTGGCCAGGAGGATGCCGGAGACGCTCAGCGTCTCTTGCGTGATCGCGGTCATCTCCGACAGCGACTCCTGCGTCTTCGTCGCAATCCGGGCGCGCACCTGGCCGACGCGGCGCTGGACGATCACAAGCACCGGAGTGAGGACCAGGGCGACGATCGTCATCTGCCAGGAGAGCAGCAGCATCGCGACCACCGCCGCGATGACCGTCACCGTGTTGCCGAGCACGCTCGAGACCGTGTTGGTGAGCACAGTGGCCACGCCACCCACGTCATTGGCGAGGCGGGACTGGATGATGCCGGTGCGGGTGCGGGTGAAGAAGCCGAGCTCCATCGCCTGGAGGTGGCGGAAGAGGCGGATGCGCAGGTCGCCCATGACCGTGTTGCCGACGGTTGCGGTGAGGTAGGTCTGCCAGACGCCGAGAATCGCCGAGAGCGCCCAGACCAGCACCATCACGCCGACCAGTTCGAGCAGCACGGGGAGGTCGGGGCGTCCGTCGGCCGGGAAGAGTCCGCGGTCGAAGGCCAGCTGAGTCAACAGCGGAGGCACGACCGTGAGGGCGGCGCCGACCAGGACGAGGATCACCGTGAGCGTCAGCTTCGGCCGGTGATCGCGGAAGAGCTCCGCAATGCGTCGGAGCAGATCGTCGACTCGGGGTGCCGCCGCGTTGATCTGGCGCTGACTGTCCGGGTCGCTCCTCGAGATCGTCCCGCCGCGCGCCCCGCCGCGCATCCCGCCGCCTGCCGCGACGTCACCCATCCTGCTCACGCTTGACCCTAACGCCGCTGATCGCTGCGGTCCGAGGCTTCCGCCCACGGCGAAGATGTGCTGCGGAGCGAGGGCCGCCCCACCGGGACGAAGCCCCTTTGGCTGGCCCTCGAGGGGGGGTCATCACGGATCTCGGCCGACACAGCTGGATCGAGGGGGCCCGATCTCACTGGTATTGAGCTCGAACCCCCTTGATATCGCATGCGACGCGCGAGATCAGCCCGCTTTACGCACGCTCGTTTGACCGGATCGGTCCGTAACGGATGATGTGGGATTTCTTGCCGCGGCTGCATTCGAGACAAATCTGCCGGTGGACGCCGAGCGGTTGACCGTTCTGCGCCCGTTCAGGCGCTTCGTCATCTTTTCCTGGATTGAACGAGCGTGCTCGATTGCCCGTTCAGTGTCTTTGCTCATCTGTCCTCCGATCGGGAGCAACTCTGTCACTGCCGTTCTCACGGTTCCTCGCGTTGGTTCCTGTCTCTAAACCGACGAGTCCGTTGGGAATGATCTTTGCGAGCATCTCCATGATTTCCAGCACGAAGTCGAAAACCTTTTCCTCGAGGCCCCCGTCGGGCTGACCGCCAGCGTCAACGCTCGGCATGCTCTCGCAGAGAGGTCAGGTCCTCGAGCTTGCGCAAGATTGCCTGTCCCTCCTGGGACAGCTCGTACCAGTCGGCGCGCTGGCGCAGCTCATCGGCCGAAGCGCCTGCGCGTGCCTCAAGTGCAGCGAGGCGAGTGCTGATCTCGGGAATCGTGAGTACCTCGAGGGTGGGGACCATGTGGTCATGGTCACACATAGCCCCGTCATTCGCAGGTGAACCTCAGCAATGTCCTGCTCGAATCCGCGCTCCGACGTGCTGTCATCGAGGTCGAAGCCGCACGCGAGGTCGCCACCACGACGAAGGCCCGGGTCCTGCGCAGCAGAACCCGAGCCTTCTTTCGTGCCCCCGCCCCTCCGTGCGCTGCTGACGGCCCGCGGGGGTGTCGTGGGCAAGGCGGAGGAGGAGAGCTGTAGCGGAGCTACCGCCGACGACGACAACGCCGCCCACGGCACCCCCGCGGGCCGTCAGCCTTTGGTGGCGCCGGCGAGGAGGCCGCGGACGAAGAACCTCTGGAGAGAGAAGAACACGATGAGCGGCACAATGATCGAGATGAACGCCCCGGCAGTCAGCAGTTCCCACGACTGGCCGTAGGAGCCGGTGAGGTCTTGCAGCGCCTTCGTAATCGGCAATCCCTGTCCGGAGGTGAAGACTGTCGCGACCAGCAGGTCGTTCCAGACCCAGAGGAACTGGAAGATCCCGAAGGAGGCGATCGCGGGAACAGCGAGCGGGAGGACGATGCGGAAGAAGATCTGGCCGTGGCCTGCGCCGTCCACGCGGGCCGCTTCGATCACTTCGCCCGGGATCTCGGAAATAAAGTTGTGGAGCATAAAGATCGCGAGCGGGAGGGCGAAGATCGTGTGCGCGATCCACACCTTGGCATAGGAGCCGTCCAACCCGTTCACTCCGAGGCCAGGAAGGATGTAGAGCCCGCCGATGCGCAGGCCGTCCGAGAACAGCTGGAGCAGCGGCACGAGTGCCATCTGAATCGGCACGATCTGGAGCGAGAACACGAGCACGAAGAGCGTGTTGCGGCCCTTGAAGTCGATCCACGCGAAGGCGTAAGCAGCGAGGCTGGCGATCGTGATGGGGATCAGTGCCGCCGGCAGTGTGATGACGAGCGAGTTCACGAATGCTTTGCCCAGCGTCAGGCTGTCGCCGGAGTTGAGCGCGTTCGCGTAGTTGTCGAGCGTGAAGCCGGGGTTGGCGAAGATCGTCCACCAGCCGGTCGTCTTGATGTCGTTCGCGGGGCGGAACGACGAGATGAACAGACCGAGGGTCGGGACAGTCCAGATGACGGCGATGATCAGTGCGGCGAGCGTGGCTCCGCGGGAGGTCGTCGCCTTCTTGACCTTGCCGCTGGCCGCCTCGATTCGCGATTCGCCGCGCGCGAGCGCGCGTTCCGTGGTGCGGTCGACCGGGACCTGAATCGGAGTGGGCGTGACGCTCATCGGATCTCCCTTTGCTTGGCGAGCTGGCGGGCGTTGTAGACGACGATCGGGAGCACCAGCAGGAACAGGATGACGGCGAGGGCCGCGCTGTAGCCGCTGCGGGCGCCGAGCTGGAACTGTCGGACCATCTCGAACGCCAGGACCGTGGTGTCGGAGCGGCCGCCGGTCATCGCGGAGACGATGTCGAAGACCTTCAGCGACGCGATCGAGATCGTCGTGAGGACGACCACGATCGAGGAGCGGATGCCCGGAACGGTGACGTTCCAGAAGGACTGCCAGGCGCTGGTGCCGTCGAGTGAGGCTGCTTCGAGCTGCTCGGACGGGACGCCCTTGATCGCGGCCGAGAGGACCGTCATAGCGAAGCCGGCCTGGGTCCAGATCAGGACAACCACGAGGAACAGCGTATTCCAGCCGTCCACTCCCAGCCAGTCGATCGGCGGAGCGCCGAAGGCGGTGAGGACGCCGTTGAGGAGGCCGATCTGCTCGCCCTGGCGCACGTCGTAGAAGAACTTGAAGATGATCGACGCGCCGACGAATGAGATCGCCATCGGCATGAAGACCAGCAGCTTGAAGAACTTCTCGCCGCGGCTCTTGTCGATGAAGACGGCGTAGGCGAGGCCGATAGCGGTCGCCGTGATCGGGGCCAAGAGTACCCAGACCACCGTGTTGAGGAAGGCGGTGATGCCGTCGGGGCTGGTGAAGACCCAGATGAAGTTGTCGATACCGGCGAATCCGGATCCGTCGTTCTTCATGAACGCGTTCATCGCGGTGGTGATCGTCGGGTAGATCAGGCCGATCAGGATGAAGAAGGCCGCCGGCGCCATGAAGGCGACGAGCTGCAATCCATAGCCCGCGCCTTTGCGGGACCGGAAGTCGAGGAGGAACAGCGCGCCGCCAATGACGGCCGCGAGGACCGCGACCCAGAGGACGGAGGTATAAAGGCCAAAGACCAGCAGGAGCACCACCGGCAGAAGCACGGTGACCGCGAGCCGGAGGATCGTGTAGCCGGTACCGCGACGGGGCGCGATCTCAACGAAGAAGAGGATCAGCGCCACCACGGCCGCGAAGGCCAGGAGGATGAGCGGGATCTGCGCGAGCGGCGGGAGACCCGCCAGCCATTGGAAGAACCCCGAGACAGTGATGGGGGACATGGACGCCCTTTCGAGTGCGACTCTGGACTCAGGAGGGGCCCGGTCCCCGGGATCCGTGGATCTCGGGGACCGGGCCGTCACAGCAGAGCCGCCACCCGGGAGCAGCGGCTCTGCTCCGCTGCTAGGAGGTGTAGCCGGCCTGGATCTCCTCGAGCGCCTGGTCGGTGCTCGTGCCGTCGATCCAGTCGACGATTCCCTTGAAGAAGCTGTCCGAACCGACGGACTTCGGCATGAGGTCGGACGCATCGAAGCGGAACGTGGTGTCCGGATTCTGCAGGATCGCGATGGAGTCCTTCAGGACGTCGCTACCCGCGTTGGCCGGGTCGAGACCCTTGTTCGCGGAGATGACGCCGCCGAGCTTGACGCGGCTGTTTGCCCAGTCGGCGCTCGAGAGGTACTCCTGTACCTTGGCGGTGTCGGCGTCGTTCGAGAATGCGGCCACCATCTCGCCGCCTCCGGTGACAGCCTGGGCGTCGTCGGCATTGACCGACGGGGTGAGGAAGGCCCACACGTCGCCGTCCTCGGCCACCTTGGCGCCGGCCGAGGTGAGGAAGCCCTCGAAGAACGAGGCCTGGTGGGTCAGCGCACAGCTGCCATTGGCCATGTTCTGAGCGATGTCGCCGAAGGCGGTGGAGTTGATCGACTTCACGTCGCCGTAGCCCGCGTTGACGAGGGTCGGGTCGAGGAGGATCGATCCGACGGAGTCGAACGCCGACTTGATCTTCGGGTCGGTGAAGGGGGTGTCGCCCGCGACCCAGGAGTCGTAGGTGTCGGGGCCGGACTCGCGGAGGACGGCGTCTTCGATCCAGTCGGTTCCGGGCCAGCCGGAGGCCTCACCGGAGTTGAAGCCCGCGCACCAGGAGGGGCCGCCAGTCTTCTCGGCGATCGTCTTGCCGAGCGCCTGCATCTCGGCCCAGGTCTTGGGGACGGAGACGCCCCACTCCTTGAACTTGGTCGGCGAGTACCAAATGAAACCCTTGATGGACGCCATCAGCGGCGCGGCGAACTGGGTGCCGCCGACCTGGCCGTACTTTTGCCAGTCCAGTGACCAGTTCTGCTTGACATTGGCGAGGGCACCCTCGGGGAGCTTCTGCACCTTGCCCGAGGCGATGGTGTCGGCGAGAAGACCGGGCTGCGGGAAAATCGCGAGGTCTGGCGTGTCGCCACCCTGGACCTTAATGCCGATCTGCTTCTCGAACTCCTTGTCACCGGTGTACTTGATCTCGATATTGTTCTCCTTCTCCCAGTCCTCCCAGGACTTCTCGAGAAGGGTGGCTTCGTCGCCGTTGATGGTGCCGTAGACGTTGACGACGCCGTCGGCCGTGCCGACCGAGCCGGCCGAGCTGCCGCCGCCGGCGTTCGGGTCGTTGGGGTCACTGCTGCTGGAGCAGCCCGCGAGTACGATGCCGGCCGCTGCCAGAACGGCGACCGGGACGGTGATACGGCGGTGCAGGGATGACCGCATTCTTCCTCCTCATTGAGTGGTGGACCAGCCGAGGTGCCGCTCCCCGCCGACCAGGATCGGGGGGCTATGGCGGCTCGCAGCGTGTGACGCGACGATTCGGGTGCTGGTGACGGCGATGCCAGGAGGAACTCCGAGCGGATCACCGGATTCGTGTGGGTGTGCTTCCACCGAGGGAAACCTTTCCACAAGAACGATAAAAGCACAACGCCGCTGATAGAGCGCTCTCTCAGATAACGATTCGGCGTCAGAACGCCGATCCGCGCTTCTCCGCTGGGTGGATGTCGATCTCGGCCCGACGTTCCGGCGCTCGTCAGGGTATAACTTCCTGGAACCGTTTCCAGAATCGACGCCGGACGGTCAGGAGGAACGCCGTGCCAGGCATCGAAGAGGTGGCCAAGCTCGCAGGAGTGTCGAAAGCGACGGTCTCGCGCGCACTCAGCGGCCGCGGATACGTCTCGGCCGGGACGAAGCTGCGCGTCGAGCGAGCGGCGACAAGCCTGGGCTACGTCGTCTCCGCCAATGCCTCGAGCCTGGTCACCGGCCGCAGCAACAACATCGCCGTCATCATTCCGATCATCAACCAGTGGTTCTTCGCCGGGATCATCGAGGGCATCGAGCGCGCCCTGCTCGCCGCGGGCTACGACCTGCTGCTCTACACCATAGACAAGCACCTCGACGCCCGCCGGAGCGTGTTCGAGTACTACCTCGTCCGCAAGCGCGTCGACGCGATCGTCGCCGTCACCCTCGAGATCTCGCCGCACGAGACGGAGGCGCTACTCGCCCTAGGCAAGCCCATCGTCGGGATCGGCGGCGAACTGCCCGGCATGCCCACCTTCAGCATCGACGACATCGCCGCGTCCCAGCTCGCGACCGAGCATCTGCTCTCCCTCGGCCACGAGCGGATCGTCCACATCGGCGGGCTGGCGGAGGAGGAGATGGACTTCCATGTGCACACCCAGCGCCGGGACGGCTTCCGCCAAGCGCTGGCCGCCGCCGGGGTGGAGGCCGGCGCGCAGGACGTGGTGCCCACCAGCTTCGATATCCCCGGCGGTCACCGCGCGGGTCGCCAGGTCCTGGGCGATCCAAGGACCCGGCCGACCGCGATCTTCGCCGCCTCGGACGAGATAGCGATCGGGATCATCCTCGCGGCGCGCGAGCTGGGGCTCTCGGTGCCCGAGGACGTCTCGATCATCGGGATCGACGACCACCCCCTCGCCGAACTCTTCGGGCTCAGCTCGATCCGCCAGGACCCGCGCCAGCAGGGCGAGCTCGCGGTCGCCCTCGTGCTCGACGCGCTGGCCACTCTCGGCCGCGGCGAGGCCCCTCCCCCGGCCTGCCACACGCTCATCCCCGCCTCGCTGGTGATCCGGACGAGCACGTCGGCGCCGCGGGGAGCGAGAATCGGGGCATGAGCAACTCCGGCTCCGACTCCCCCGTCGTCCGCGACGCCCGCGAGCAGTCGCGCTTCGTGATCGACGTCGGCGGCGCGCAGGCCGGCTTCGCCGCCTACACCCGGCGGGGCGACGAGGTGGTGCTGACCCACACCGTCGTCGACGACGCCTGGGCGGGCCTCGGTCTGGGCAGCGTCCTCGCGCGCGCCGCGGTCACCGCGATCACGGAGGCGGGCGGCACGGTCGTCCCGCGCTGCCCCTTCATCGCCGCGTGGCTGCGCAAGCACCCCGACGTCGACGCGCGAGTCCGCTGGCCCGAGGACTGACCTCACACCGGCGGCGTCCTGCTCCCGATCTCCTGTAGCGCCCAGGTGTTGCCATCCGGGTCCGCGAAGTACGCGTACCGCACACCATCGAGATCCTGGATGTCGCTGACGTCGAGCGAGCGTCCGGCCAGCTCCGCGCGCACGGCAGCGAGGTCATCGACGACCAGGTGCAGTGAGCGGACGACGCCCTCCTCGGGCCCGGGCCCCATCCCACTGCCGACCACGATCGAGCAGGCCGAGCCGGGAGGGGTGAGCTGCACGACGCGCATCGCCTCGGCGGGCCGGACGTCGTGGTCGAGGTGGAAGCCGAGTACCTGCGTATAGAAGGCGACCGCGCGGTCGACGTCGCTGACGGGGAGGGGGACGAGTTCGAGTCGCATCTGCACGCGGTCAGTATGCCGTGGGTGTGCGTCGATCGGGAAGGCGTCAGCCGCGGGGGCCGACGACCATTCGCTCGTGCATGATCTCGACGGCCCGCTCGAGGACGCGGCGGTCTTCCGGGGTGAGATCGGCGAAGATCGGCGTGAGTGCATCGCCGAGCTCGGTGCGCCACGCGCTCAGCGCGTCGGCACCGGCGGGGGCGAGGAGGATCTGCCAGGCGCGCGCATCGAGAGGATCCGCGATCCGGTCGAGCCAGCCGGCCTCGACGAGGTTCTTCACGATCTTGGTCATCGTGGGCTGCGAAACCCGGCTCTGCGAGGCCAACTCGCCCAGACGCATCGGGCCCATCGAGAGCAGCACCGAGAGTGTGCGCCAGACAGCCTGCGACTCCTGGTTGTCGGTCGCCTGAGCGGCCAGGCGGGCGATCCGGTGCGTCACCGAGACGAAATCGCTCAGCAGTTCGCTGAGCGAGACCTCGCTGGGCGGGACGTCGCGGGCGGGGAGCCCGGCGAGCAGATCGGGAGCAGACACGCTCTGATTCTAAAGGCGCGGGGCATCCGTCGACCGGGAATGGCGCAGGGCGCCGCCTCCGAGGAGACGACGCCCTGCGCCTGCAGGCGAACCTGCGTCACCCTGACGAGCGGCCGACGGAGCCGGCACCCGCGACGGGAGAGGGGACTTACTTGACGGTGACGGTCGCGCCGGCGGCCTCGAGCTGAGCCTTGGCCTTCTCGGCAGCCTCCTTGTTGACGGCCTCGAGGACCGCCTTGGGGGCACCGTCGACGAGTGCCTTCGCCTCACCGAGGCCGAGGCTGGTGAGGGCGCGCACCTCCTTGATGACCTGGATCTTCTTCTCGCCGGCGGCCTCGAGCACGACGTCGAACTCGGTCTGCTCCTCGACCTCTTCGGCGGCGGCGGCCGGGCCGGCCGCACCGGCGACGGCGACGGGCGCCGCAGCGGTGACCTCGAAGACCTCTTCGAACTTCTTGACGAACTCCGAGAGTTCGATGAGCGTGAGCTCCTTGAAGGCCTCGATGAGCTCGTCCTGCGTGAGCTTTGCCATGATTTTTCTCCTTGTTTTCTTTGTCTACGAACCGCGCGCGCACTGCTTCCCCGGAAGGGAAGACGTCAGCTCGCGGACTCCTGCTTCTCGCGCAGCGCCTCGACCGTGCGAACGGCCTTCGAGAGCGGAGCGTTGAACAGATATGCGGCGCCGAACAGCGAGGCCTTGAAGGCGCCGGCGAGCTTGCCGAGCAGAACTTCGCGGGACTCGAGGTCGGCGAGCTTGCCCACCTCTTCTGCGGTCAGCGGGTTACCGTCGAAGTAACCGCCCTTGACCACGAGGAGAGGGTTTGCCTTGGCGAAGGCACGCAGCGACTTCGCGACGGCGACAGGGTCGCCGTGCACGAACGCGATGGCCGAGGGGCCAGCGAGCTCGTCGTCGAAGGACGAGATACCGGCGTTGTTCGCCGCGATCTTGGTCAGCGTGTTCTTCACCACGGCGTACGTTGCGTGCTCACTGATGTCTGTGCGCAGCGTCTTGAGCTGAGCAACAGTGAGACCGCGGTACTCGGTTAGCAGAACGGCCGTCGAACTCTGGAACTTCTCCGTGAGTTCGGCAACCGAGGCTTCCTTGTTCGCCATGGCTACTCCTGTGAATTCTCGTGCCGGTAGCCCAAAGGCAGGCAAAGAAAAAAGCTCCGGCACAGGGCACGGAGCTTCGGGATCGCGGTGAGGCGGAACTGAACTCTTGCACCTGCGCGGGCCATTCGCTTCGCGAATCCTTCGTCCGGCGGCGATCTGCGGGGCCGTGGCCCTGCTCGTGCGCACACCGGAAACCGGCGGTCTTTGGCTTCGAGAAGCGTACGACAGTGCGGCACGCGGGCGCAAGTCGATGCGGAGGCCGCTCGTCCGGGATGCTGGTGGCATGACCGGTCCCTCTCCCGACTCCGCCCGCACCGTCGACTCCGCGATCGCCTCGGTTGAGGGCGAGCTCAGCACCCTGTTCAATCGCGTTCGCGCGTCGATGCGCTCGTGCGCCGAACGACTCCACCCCGAGCTGACGTCGATGGGATACAAGACGCTCTCGGCGCTCGAGCGCCGCGGCCCCGTGCACTCGGGGGTGCTGGCCGAGCTACTCGAAATGGACAAATCGGCGCTCAGCCGCCAGATCACGGCCCTGGACCGCCTGGGCCTGCTGGAGCGCACACCGGACCCGCGGGACGGCCGCGCCACCATCCTGTCGGTGACGCCCGCGACCGCCGAGCGCCTGCGCGAGACGCGCAGCTCCAAGCAGGCGCTGATGCACGAGGAGCTGCGCACCTGGGAGCTCTCCGACATCGAACTCTTCGCCTCGCTCCTGCACCGGATCAACGACCTCGATACCTGACGCCTAGCATCCCCTCGGGTCGGGGACAATCGGCGGACGCCGCCGGATCTACTGCGTAGTTTCGAAGGCGATGGATCCGCACTCCTCTCCTTTCCTCCCGCACGACATCGACAGCGCGCTCGCATACGCGCGCAGGTTCGGTGGCGACGCTCCCCGCCCCGGCACCGGACGCACCGCCGAGCTGCACGATCTGCTGCGACGCCTGGCCCGGTGCGATCTCGGCGTCGCCCGCGCCGTCGAGCCGCATCTGGACGCGCTCGCGATCCTCGGCGAGGCAGAACTCGCTCCCACGGACCTCGGCGTCGCGGCGGATGCGACCTGGGGTGTCTTTGCGGCCGAGGGCGGCATCGACCCGCTCGTCGCGCACGAGAGGGGCGGGGACTGGCTGCTCGACGGAGTGAAGCCGTGGTGCTCGCTCGCGGAACGCCTCGACGCGGCGCTCGTCACCGCGCACGTCGGCGACGCCTCCGGGGAACGCCGCCTCTTCGCTGTGGCGTTGCGCGAGGGAAGCACCGCTCCCGAAGCGGATGCCTGGCACGCGCGCGGTCTGACGGAGGTGCCCAGCGGCCCCGTCCGCTTCTCCGACGCGCGCGCGGTGCCCGTGGGAGCCGCCGACTGGTACCTCTCGCGGCCCGGCTTCGCCTGGGGAGGGATCGGCGTCGCCGCTTGTTGGCACGGTGGATCGCTCGGTGTCGCCGCCGCCGTCGCTGAGGCGGCAGCCCGGCGCGAGGACCCGCACCTCCTGGCGCACCTCGGCGCGATCGACACGGCTCTCGCGGGGTCCCGCCGAGCGCTGGACGAAGCGGCGGCGCTGATCGACGCAGGAGAAGCCGACGGCGCCCGGGGCTCACTGCTCGCCAAGCGCGTGCGCGCGAGCGTCGCCGGGGCTGTGGAGGAAATCCTGTTGCGCGCGGGGCGCGCCCTCGGGCCGGCTCCGCTCGCCCTCGATGCCGAGCACGCTAAGCGCGTCGCCGACCTCGCGCTCTACGTCCGCCAGCACCACGCCGAGCGCGACGACGCCGCGCTCGGCCGCGCCGTACTCGCCTCGGGCGAGGTGGCCGGCTGGTGAGCCGGCCCTTCGACGGACGACTCGAGGGCACGCCTCTCGAGCGCTGGAGCGCGGACGGACGCCGGGATCGCCTCCCCGAGCTGACCCTGTCCGAGCGGATCGAACGAGTGCTGGTGGTCGTTGCTCATGCTGACGACGAGACCCTCGGCTGCGGCGGGACGATCGCGCTGGCCCGTCGGCTCGGCCTCGCGGTCGACGTTCTCATCGTGACCGACGGGGCGGCGGCGCACGGCAACCAGGACGCGCGCCTCGCAGCCGAGCGCCGGCGGGAGGCCCGAGCGGCGCTGGCGGAACTCGGCCCCGGCATCGGGCTCGCGTTCCTCGAGGTGCCAGACTCGGCGACTCTGGAGCATCGCGAGCGGATTGCCCGGGAGGTGCGCGAGCGCGCGGGCGGCACCCCCGGCTCCGTGCTGCTGCTCTCGACCTGGACCGGCGACGGACACCGCGACCACCGGATCGTCGGCGAGGTCTGCGCCGAGATCGCGCACGAGTTCGGTCATCGGCTGCTCGCCGCACCGATCTGGCTGTGGCACTGGGCCGTGCCGGAGGACCCGGAGGTGCCGTGGGACGCCCTGGTGCGCCTCCGCCTCGACGACGAGCTGCTCGAGCGCACTCGCCGAGCCCGCTCCCGCTACCGCAGCCAGACGCGCCCCGGACCCGACGGGACCGGAGCAGTGCTGCATCCGCTCTTCCTGCGCACTTTCGCCGGCGACGACCGACTGGTGAGGATCTCGTGAGCTACTTCGACGAGCTCTACGCGCGGCACGAGGACCCGTGGGGCTACACCAGCCGCTGGTATGAGCAGCGCAAACGCGCGCTCACGCTCGCGAGTTTGCCGGAGCAGCGCTACGCCTCGGTGCTCGAGATCGGCGCGTCCATCGGCGTCCTGGCTGAGGCACTGGCCGACCGGGCCGACCGCCTGCTCGCGATCGACGTCTCGGCCGCCGCCGTCGAGCGCGCCGCCCGCCGCCTCGCTCCACGCGAGCATGTGCGGGTCGAGCACCACGACATCACCCGCGGGGTCCCGGCGGGTCCGTTCGACCTTGTCGTGCTCTCGGAGGTCGGCTACTACCTCGGTGACGCGCTCCCCGGCGTGCTGCGCAGCATCCGCGACGCCCTCACCCCCGAGGGAGAGTTGGTCACGGTGCACTGGCGGCACCCGATCGGCGGGCTCGTGCTCGACGGTGACGCCGTGCAAGCCGCGGTGGCCGACCTGGACCTGCACCGCCTCGCCCGACACGAGGAGGAGGACGTCGTCCTCGAGGTGCATGCCCGGGATTCGCGCTCGGTCGCCCGCAGGACGGGGCTGATGTGAGCCGGCTCGAGCAGGTGCTGGTCGTCGTGCCCGCGCGCGACGAGGAGGAGCGGATCGGCGAGCTGATCGCCTCGGTGCAAGAGAGCACACTCCACCTCGCGCGCTGGGCACCCGGCATCGGGGTGCGTCTCGTCGTCGCGGCGGACGGCTGCTCGGACGCGACCGTCGAGCGCGCTCGCTGCGCCGGGGCGGATGTGCTGGAGCTTCCCCGCTGCGGAGTCGGCGCCGCGCGCTCCGCCGGGATCGCCCACGCCCTCGCCTCCGTCACCGCTTCCGCCGAGCAGGTCTGGATCGCCAACACCGACGCCGACACGGTCGTGCCCCGCGACTGGCTGGCCGCCCACGTCGAGCACGCCGGCCGGCACGACGCGCTGCTCGGCACGGTCCGGCCCGATCCGGCCGACCTCTCCCCCGCGGCCTACGCGCGCTGGCACGACGTCCGGGCGCGGGAGGAGTCGATCGGCAGTATCCACGGGGCGAACCTCGGCGTCCGCGCGAGCGCGTACCTGACCGCGGGCGGCTTCGGGCAGGAGCCCCTGCACGAGGACATCCTGCTCGTCGAGCGGCTGCGCGCGAGCGGCGCGCGGCTCGGAGCGACGAACCGCGGCGAGGTGGTCACCTCCGGTCGCCGCGACAACCGAGTCGAGGGCGGCTACGGCCGCTACCTCCACGCTCGCTTCGCGGCCGAGACGTCCCCGAGCTGCGGCTGAATCGGGTACCCGCGCACGCGGAACAGGATGCAGGGGGGCCCTGTCAATGGTCGGGCCCTGGTTTGTCACGGATTGCGCAGGAGAGTCAAATGGGTGTCGAGCACGCCCCTGTGCTCTCCGATGGAAGGGTCACCGCATGAATCCCCGCCTCGTCCTGCTGGCACTGGTCGCCTTCGCCGCCTACGTGTTCGGCGCCCGCGCCGGCCGCGGCCGCTACGAAGAGCTTCGCCATCTCGCACTCGGTGTGTGGAACGACCCGGCTACGAAGAAGACGCGCAAGAAGCTCAAGAAGACCTCGAAGCGCGAGGCCAAGCAGCTCACCGCGATCGCGAGCAAGGCCCGCGACAAGGTGCAGCGCCGCCTCCGCTGACTACCCCGCTTTAGGACGCCGGCCCGCCCGGTGTTCTCGCTCGCATCGGAACGGCCGGTCGAGCACGATACAAAGGAGAAACATCATGGGCATCATCGGCTTCCTTATCCTCGGCCTCCTCGCCGGCGCCATCGCCAAGGCCATCCTTCCGGGTCGCCAGGGCGGCGGATGGGTCATCACGCTGGTCCTCGGTGTCGTCGGCGCCTTCCTGGGCGGCTTCATCGGCAATGCGATCTTCGGCCGCGGCCTCGAGAACTTCTTCGACCTCGGCACCTGGGCCCTGGCCATCGTCGGCGCGATCATCGTGCTCCTGGTCTACGGCGCGATCACCGGCCGCAAATCCCACGCGTAACCTGCGCCTGCCTCCCTCTCCTCTTCCTCTCCTCCGGCGAGGGAACCCCTGGCCGTCGAGGGAGCCAGCTCTTACGGGCGCCCTCGACGGTTGGGGGTTCCCTCGCCGAGGGGACGCCTCCCGCCCTCGCCCGACGAAAGGACGTATTCGCTGATGAGCGACGACACCACAACGGTTCCCACGATCACACTGAACAATGGCGTGGAGATCCCGCAGCTGGGCTTCGGCGTGTTCCAAATCGACCCTGCCGAGACCAAGGATGCGACCCTGACGGCCCTCGAGGTCGGCTACCGCCACATCGACACCGCCGAGATGTACGGCAACGAGGCAGGAGTCGGCGAGGCCGTGCGCGCCTCCGGCCTCGACCGATCCGAGGTCTTCGTGACCAGCAAGCTCAACAACGGCTTCCACGCCCGCGAGGACGCGCTCGCCGCGATCGACACCACCCTCGGCGAGCTGCAGTTCGACTACGTCGACCTCTTCCTCATCCACTGGCCGCTACCGAACGTAGGCGACTACCTCGAGGCCTGGAAGGCGATGGAGGAGATCTACCGCAGCGGCAAGGCGAAGGCGATCGGCGTCTCCAACTTCCAGACCAACCACCTCAACCGGCTCCGCGCCGAGGCGACCATCGTCCCGGCCGTGAACCAGATCGAGGTGCACCCGTACCTCGTGCAGCAGGAACTTCGCGCCTACGGCATCGAGCACGGCATTGCGACCGAGGCCTGGTCGCCGATCGCGCAGGGCCTCGTGCTGGAGGACGACACCATCACCCGCATCGCGCGCAATGTCGACCGCAGCCCGGCGCAGGTCGTGCTCCGCTGGCACATCCAGCGCGGCGACATCGTCTTCCCGAAGTCGGTCACTCGCACACGAGTGGAGGAGAACTTTGCGCTCTTCGACTTCGAGCTCGACGACGAGGCGATGACCGACATCACGGCGCTGGACCGCGGCCACCGCACCGGTCCGGATCCGGACACCTTCAACATGATCCCGAGCTGATTCTTCGGCTCGCGAAAACACCTCCGGCTCGCAAAAATCTGTAGATTCTGCGAGCCGGAGGTGTTTGTGCGTGCCGGGCGATCAGGGCCGGCGGGAGTCGCGCCAGGAGTGCTCGGGGCGTAACCGAGGACCGCGCGGGCGTGGTCGATCGAGAGCAGCGTGTCGTTCGTCCCGAGGTCGCCGCGCAGCTCCACTCCGGGGAAGACCTCAGCCACCAGCTCCGCGTTCGGGCGCGACATCACGGTGTCGGCCGCGGCGATGATGAAGCGGTCGAAGCCGGTCGTCTCGGCCAGCAGCGCCTTCTCGACCGCCTGCGCCCCGTCGCGTCCGTCGATGTAGCCCCACAGGTTCCACTTGCGCAGAGTCGCATCGGAATCGAAGGCCTCGAACTCGGCGTAGTCGGCCTCATCCATCACGTTCGAGAAGCGCAGACCGGTGATCTTCAGGTCCGGATGCCAGCGGCACAGCTCGATCGCCATCTGTTCCTCGAGGTGCTTGGTGAGCGAGTAGACCGACTCCGGACGCGCCGGGTACTGCTCATCGACGGGGATGTAGGGCGGCGGGACGTCGAACGGCAGGCCGAGGACGGTCTCGCTGGACGCGGAGACGACATTGCGGATGCCGGCCCGGATGGCTCCGTGGAGCACGTTGAACGTCGCGATCATGTTGTTGTGGAAGGTAGCGACGTCGGGGACCAGACCCGGCGCGGGGATCGCGGCGAGGTGCACGAGCGCGTCGATCCCGTCGTACTGGTCGCCGACGGCCTGGAGTGCATCAACCACCTGGCCGTAGTCGGCGATGTCAATGCGGATGAAGCCCGTGCCGCGGTCCCCCGCGCGGTCGAGGGTGAACACATCGTGCCCGGAGGCACGGAGGCGGGTGACGACGCTGCGGCCGAGCTTGCCGGATCCGCCGGTGACTGCGATTCTCATGCTCGCACGCTAACGGGCCTCTGCCGGGGCGGCGAGGGGTGGCGGATCAGCCGCGCGAGTGGAGGGTGATCCCGCCGCCGACCTCGGGCGTCGTCTCGTCGGCGACGAGCTCGGTCCAGCGGTGCAGCACGGCGGCACCGGCCGCATCGTTCACGACTCCCTCGACGATGAGCACGGGATACGGCTTCTCGGGCACGCCCTCCGCCGGCCGCACGTCGACGTGGGCGACGTCGTAGGCGTGCTCGAACAGCCAGTCGGCCATCGCGTAATCGCTCCGGGAATCCCCGACGGTGCGCCAGCGCTGCGGGATCGCGCCGGTCGCGCCGAGCAGCTCGACGGCGCGCTGGGCGCCGAGGTCCTTGCCGAGGCGGTTCGATTCGATATCCGTGGAGATGACGGTCGGGTCAATCCGGAAATCGACCGTCCCCTCCTCGTTCGGGTAGCGGATGCCGCGGCGCTCAACACCCAGGCCCGCGGCGGTCATGATCTGCAGCGCATCGGCGTCGAAGACGAGCTGGCGCTCGAGGTAGTCCTCGTTCGCCAGGTCGATGAGCTGCTCCGCCGAGACCATCGCGCGCTTGGTCTCGTCGAAGAAGACCAGGTCGTCGTAGTCGGAGCGGATCATCCGCTCGAGGTCGCGCACGACCGGCTCGGGGATCGCCAGCGACTCATCGACGATCGGCTCCGAGGTACCGCGGTAGTCGACGGTGAACCAGACCGCACCCTTCTCGCAGACGCAGACGATGCGCGCCTGGGCCGAGACGCCACGCTCGAGGAGCGCCGGCAGCACCCGCTCGCGCAGGAACGCGTCGGAGCGGCCCGTGTTGAACACGATCGGGATTCCGGCGTTCGCCAGGACGACGAGGTCGTCGGCGATCTCGGGGATGGAGATCGTGCGCGTGACGGGGCTGGCGATGGGCCCGTCGACGTCGAGGAGCAGGCCGAGCGGAGGAGGTGTGGAGGTCATCGCGTCCCATTCTGCCGTGCGGGGGTCGCAGCGCCGCGAGCCACGGCGCGGGCGTCTCCACGACTACGGGCCGGACTCCTCAGCGAGATGCCACCTGGAGGCCGCCCGGTGCGTCGCGTGCTCACCTGCATCTCGCGAACCGCCGAGGTGTCCGAGGTAGCGAGATGCCGCGTGTGCCGGGCTTTGCGGCGTGTCGGGCGTCGTGAGTAAGCATCTCGCGGAGGGAGGTGAGGGGCGGCTCAGAGGAAGAGAGAGGAGAAGGGTGGCGCCGAGGGCGAGAACGGAGGCGAGGGAGACGCCGACGGTCACCGACTTGAGGGCGCCGCGGACGGATTGGCCGAGGAAGCTCTGCAACAGCCAGAAGGTGTTCGAGGTGACGTGGATGCAGAAGAGCGCTCCCGAGCCCGCGGCGAGCGCGATCAGCAGCGGATCGAGGCCGAGCGTCGCGGCGACCGGTGCGACGACTCCGGCCGCCGTGATCGCCGAGAGGGTGACCGAACCGACCGCGATGTGCAGGACCGCCGCCATCACCCAGACGAGCAGCAGCGGTGCGGACGCCGACGCTGAGAAGTAGCCCTTCAGGACCTCGCCGAGGTCCCCCTTCGCGATCACCGCCGCGAGCGCCCCGCCGACACCGGTGAGCAGGAAGATCTGCCCGCCGTCCTGGAAGCCCTGGACGAGCGCCTTCTCCATCCGCGCGGTACCGACGGTACAACGGCCGACGACTCCGGTGCCGATCACGGCGAGCAGCAGGGCGATGACGGGGTTCCCGAGAAACTGCAGCACCGGCGCCTCGACCCCCGAGACCGTGAGCACCGCCTGCGCGGCGATCAGCAGCAGGGCAAGGAGCATCGGGGCGAAGAGGAGCAGGAGCGGGCGCTCGCGGGGAGCGTGGGGGTCGGCGGCACCACCGGTCGCCTCCAGACCCTCGGCAGCGGAGCACGCGGCGTCCGGTCCGGCGGCAGCACCGCCCGCAGCCGCACCACCTGCAGCCGCACCGCCCGTCACCCGCGCCCCGAATGACGGCAGCCGCCCGCCAGCAGAGCCCGGTTCCGCTCCGATCATCGCGAGTCTTGTCGCGTCGTCGCGCACCACCAGCTGCTCGTCGCGCGCCGGGTCCCAGAATCCCAGGCGGAACGCGAGCGACATCAGCAGGATCGTCACCACGACCGTCGGCGTGACCACCGCGAATCCGCCGAGCATCATCACCCCGAGCGGCACGCCCAGCAGGCCCGCGAGGGCGACGGCGGCGAAGCCCGGCACCATCAGCACGACGCCCATCTCGAGCCCAACAGCGAAGGTGACGGCCACAATGCCGGTGCCCGCGCGTCCCAGCCGCGACGCGATCCTCCTGGCAAGGGGCGCCGCGATCACGATCAGCGCGTCGACGAAGATCGTCTGCAGGTACGTGGCGAAGGAAAGGCCGAGCGCGTAGGGGACTCCGCGGCGACCGAAGACCCGCAGTAGGCCCTCGACGAGCCGAACGACGGCGCCCATCTCGTTGAGCATCGCGCCGATAAGCACGCCCCAGCCGATCAGGAGGCCCGCCTCCGTCATCACCTCGCCGAAGCCGGTGGTCATCGTCGAGACGGTGTCGACGGGGCCGAGCCCGGTGAGCAGGCCGATCGCGGCGGCGCCGACGGCCAGCGCCAGCACCGGGTTGAACCGGAACCGCACGATCGCCACGACGACGACAACGATCACGAGGGCGACGACGCCCAGGGTGTACCACTCGGGCATGACGTCCTCCTCCGCCGGCGACTGCGTGTGCCGTCACACACTAGGGGAACGCCGCGCCCGCTCGTCCCCGCCTGGCGCGGGGCTCTACCGTGGACGCATGGCACTGACGCTCCCCGAGCCCCGACTCCCGTCCCTCCTTGACTCCCCCGTCCTGCGCTGGGGGGTGATCGCTCCCGGCTCGATCGCCGGCTCGTTCGTCGACGCGCTGCAGAAGCACACCCGGCAGCGCGTCGTCGCGGTCGGCTCCCGCTCGCTCGAGCGAGCGGAGCAGTTCGCGAGCCGGTTCGGGATCGAGCGGGCCTCGGCCGGCTACGAGGCCGTGGTCGAGGATCCGCAGGTGGACGTCGTCTACATCGCGTCTCCGCACTCGGAGCACGCCCGTCAGGCGCTACTCGCCATCGCCGCCGGGAAGCACATCCTGGTCGAGAAGCCGTTCGCGCCGACTCCGGGCGAGGCCGAGATGATCGTGCACGCTGCTCGCGACGCCGGGGTGTTCGCGATGGAGGCGATGTGGATGCGGTACCTGCCGCACATGGACGTGGTGCGGCAGCTGCTCGCCGACGGGGCGGTCGGCGAGCCGGCTGTCGTGTCGGCCGACTTCGGCGCGGCCTTCGACTTCGACCCCGCCAGCCGCATCTTCGACCCAGCGCTCGCCGGCGGCGCCCTGCTCGACGTCGGCGTCTACGCCTCCTCCTTCGTCTCGATGGTGGCGGGCACCCCGCAGAGCACGGTCGTCTCGGGGAGCCTGACCTCCACCGGAGTCGACGCGACCGCGACGATCGTCGGCAGCCACGCTCACGACGTGCAGTCGGTGGCGACATCGACCGTGCTCGCGGACACCCGCCATGCGGCGAGCGTCGCGGGTCGGGCGGGGCGGATCGACGTGCACCCGTCGTTCTGGACGCCCGGTGGCGTGACGCTCACGCGCGGCTCCGAGAGCGGTTCGTGGACGGACGGGTCGCCGCTGCAGGGCGGGGAGGGCCTGGCGTGGGAGGCGCTGCACGTCGCGCAGTACGTGTCGGAGGGGCGCACGGAGTCGCCGCTGCACCCGCTCGACGAGGTGGTCGCCGTGGTGCGCACGCTCGACGACGCGCGACGTCGGCTGGGCGTCTCCGTCTGAGGGCTGCTGCCGCCGGCCTCCGTTCGATGTGCAGGGGTCCGTGCGCTTCGCAGGGGACGGTGCGCTTCGCAGGGAATGGTGCGATTAGCAGGGGATACGCGGTGTCCGAAGACGGTTTGCCCGCAGGATGGGGCGTCCGGCACGGATCCCCTGCAGATCGCACACAGTCCTGCACACCGCACACAGTCCTGCAGATCGCACAGTCCCCTGCACACCGCACAGCATCCTGCAGATCGCACGCCGAGCGCTCAGCCCGCCGGCAGCTCCACCCGGAAGCTCGTACGCCCCGGCTCGGACGTCACGAGGACGCGCCCGCCGTGGGCGTCGGCGACCGCCGCCACGATCGCGAGGCCCAGTCCCGTCGATCCGGTACTGCGTGCCCGCGAGGAGTCGCCGCGGGCAAACCGCTCGAACAGCACCGGCGTCAGATCCGGGGCGATCCCCGGGCCGGAGTCAGTGACCGTCACGACCGCGATCGGCCGCCCGTCCAACGTCTCCTCGGCAAGGGCCGCCACCACGCGGGTGCCAGGAGGTGTGTGCACGGTCGCATTGCGCAGCAGATTGGCGACCACCTGGTGCAGGCGGAAACCGTCGCCGCGGATCTCGATCGGCTGCTCGGGGAGCTCGAGGTCCCACTCGTGGTCCGGGCCAGCGGCATGAGCGTCCGCGAGCGCCTCGATCACGAGCAGGGTCAGGTCGACGGGCTCCTTCTCGAGATCGCGACCCTCGTCGAGGCGGGCGAGCAGGAGGAGGTCCTCGACGAGTGAGGTCATCCGGGTGGCGGCCGATTCGATCCGGTCGAGGGAGTAGACGGCCGACTCCGACAGCTCGGTACCGCCGCGGCGGGGCAGCTCCGCGTAACCGCGGATCGCCGCGAGGGGGGTCCGCAGCTCATGCGAGGCGTCGGCGACGAACTGCCGGACCTTGTTCTCGCTCGCCTGCCGCGACTCCAACGCCCCGGTGACATGGTCGAGCATGCGGTTGAAGGCGGCGCCCACCCGGCCGACCTCGGTGCGGGTGTCGGCGTCCTCCTCCGGGACCCGCTCGACCAGCTCGACGTCGCCGCGGTCGAGCGGCAGCTCGGCGACCCGCGTCGCCGTCGCCTCCACTCGCTCCAGCGGTCGCAGAGCCACGCGGATGATCGCGGTCGCGATCAGGGCGACCAGCAGCATCGCGAGCAGCACCACCACGACGACGACCCAGGCGAGGGACGCGAGCGTCTCGGCCACCTCGCCCAGCGGCACGCCGACGACGACGATGGACCCGTCGATCATCGCCGCGCGCACGCGGTAGGTGCCGAGGCTGCCGGGCAACTCGATTGTCACCTCCTGGCCTGCTGCGGCGACCGCGGCCGCGAGTACCGAGTCGGCGGGGTCCGAGAATTGCCTGCAGACTCCGCCTGCGTCGACGTAGGCACCGATGAAGGAGCCGTCGGAGTCCCGGACGGCGGTGATCGTGCTGAGGTTCTGGCTCGGGCCGCTGCCGAAGGATCCGCTCGGACAGGTCGTCGCCCGGTCGATCGCGCTGAGTCCGTCGAATCCGCTCGGTCCGTCGAAATCCTGGAGGCGCTTGAGCGACTGGCTCAGCGACGCGTCTGTACTGCCATAAAGGATCGAGCGCGCCGAGAGCACGCTGACCGCCCCCACGACGCCCGCCGTCACCGCGACCAGTGCGACCACGGCGACGACCATCCGTCGCCGCAACGTCCACGGTACGTGCCGGCTGCGGCGGGAGCGGCGGAGGGCGGAGCGGGTCGCGAAGTCGCCGAGCGTGGGGCGGCCTCCGAGGCTCACTGGTCGGCGGGCTTCAGCAGATAACCGGCGCCGCGGACGGTGTGGATCATCGGCGAGCGGCCCGCGTCGACCTTTTTACGCAGGTAGGAGATGTAGATCTCGACCACGCTCGACTTGCCGCCGAAGTCGTACGACCAGACGCGGTCGAGGATCTGGGTCTTGCTGAGGACGCGACGGGGGTTGCGCATCAGGAAGCGCAGCAGCTCGAACTCGGTGGCGGTCAGCTCGATCTCGTCGGCGCCCCGGCGCACTTCATGGCTGTCCTCGTTCAGCACCAGATCGCCGATCACAACCTCGGGGTCGTCGGCGTCGTTCGCGAGCAGGGTGCTGCGGCGGATGAGGCCGCGCATCCGGGCCACCAGCTCCTCGAGCGAGAAGGGCTTGGTCACGTAGTCGTCACCGCCCGCGGTGAGACCGGCGATCCGGTCGTCGAGGGCGTCCTTGGCCGTGAGGAAGAGCACGGGAGTCTCGCTGCCGTCGGCGCGCACCCGATGGAGCACCTGGAGGCCATCGATGTCGGGAAGCATCACGTCGAGCACGATCACGTCCGGCCGGAACTCGCGGGCGATCGTGATCGCGGCGCGGCCCTCGGCGGCGGTGCGCACCTCCCAGCCCTCGTAGCGCAGCGCCATCTGGAGCAGGTCGGTGAGGGTGCTCTCGTCGTCGACGACGAGGACGCGGATCGGAGTCCCGTCGGCGCGCGTGAGGCGGGTGCGCTGCGCGGGGGCGAGGTGCTTCGAGGGTGCCGGGGTGCTCATGACTCCAGTATCGGGAGTTTCCTATGGACGAGCTATGACCCTGTGATGCCGTCGCTGTGGGCTCCCGATGTGCCGTCGGCGGATCTGCGGCGTGTGCCGTCACCAGCACCGAGACCGTGAGCGCTATCGCGCTTATCGGTGACGGCCGGCATTCTGCCGTAGAAGTGGCGAAACAGAGCGACGTGAGCGAGATGAGCATCAGAATCCCAAGACCATTCTTCTCGCGCTGAACAGGAGGACCTCAAGGGGTCACCCCAGCATCTGCTCGACGAAGCGAAGACACCCCAGAGAAGCCGTACCGGACATGACGCAGAGCCGGTGGACATCAGCACTACACCCTGGCTGGGGGTAGAACGAGCTTGTACTGTCGGTCGGTGGATTGCTAGCGTACTGCGGAGATGAAGCGTGAAACGTCGCTTTCTTTATGACCGTCGGTACAGCCACTGCACCCAAAAAGCTATTCTGTCGGAATCGCTCTCAGAGCTGGTATCTCTCAGAGAGCTGGTGACTCAGAGAGCTGGTGAAGAGAGGGATTGACGATCAGGCCGACCTACTCCTCGACCACTAGATTCGTAGTCAACCTTTAAGGCAGGCTCGGAGCAGGTGAATTTCTTCGTGAATCACATCCACGCCTTTCTCGAATCGGCGCAATTGCACATCACCGATTTGACGAGCTTGCGAAACGTCGCAACGAATCGAAGGAACGGCCCAGTGTGGCTGAAGGTACTGGAGGCATTTCTCCTGCTGAGTTTCGGCGGCATGGTCGCCCTTGCAGTCGTTCTCGTAGACTCGATCGGCGCGGTGTCGGCGACACTCACGATGCTCCCCTCCGTGCTCGTCCTTGCTCTCGGACTGGTGCTCATCACTGCGACAGTTCGCCTCGATGTCACCGATCACCTCGAGCTGCGCTTCGTTCCGAACTGGCGGCGTCGCCTGAACTTCTTCGACGTGCAGTCCGTCGCGGTCGAGGACCACACCCGGTTCCGTTTCGGTGGCGTCGGCCTGCGCTGGAGGGGCAACGCGACCAGGTTGATCCTCGAGAATCGCCCTACTCTCATCCTGCGCACTCGCGGCGACAAGGAGTACGCAGTGCAGTGTCAGCAGCCACAGCGCGTGGTTGACCTGGTCCGAGCCGGGATGGATGCGTGATGACCGCGCGTTCGCGTACCGTGCGACAAAGAGGAACAGCAGGGGCGGATGACGCGACCGCCGCATGGCCGACAATCGCGGTATTCGTGATAGTCGCCTTCGGACTGGCCTGGGCGGTGGAGTTCCCGCTGTGGATCACGGGAAGCGGACTGTCATCGGCGTTCGCCACAGTGCTCGTGCCAGCAATGATGGTCACACCCCTCGTCGCGACACTGACGGTCGTCCTCCTCCAACGGCAGCAGGGGACCCGCGCGGAGCTGAGGCAACTCGGGGTTTGGCCACTGCATCCGCTGAAACGAACGATCGGATTCACGGTCCTGGCCGTGCTCCTCGTCCCCGTCGTCGTCCTTGCGGGGATCGGACTCTCCGCAGCGCTGGGCTTCGTGACACTCGACGTCGTCCATCTGTCAGGATTCAGCGCCGCCCTGGAGGCCGCCACTGGGGGGCCACTTCCCGTGCCGGTGTGGACGATCGCGACACTCCAACTCCTCAGCATCCCGCTCGGTACCGCAGTGAACTCGGTACTCGCCTTCGGCGAGGAGGTCGGATGGCGTGGCTGGTTACTTCCCGCACTGCTACCCCTCGGTACCTGGCCTGCGCTCATCATCACCGGTGTGCTGTGGGGCGCTTGGCACGCACCGATCATCCTGCTGGGCTATAACTTCGACGAACCGAATCTCGTCGGCGTCGGCCTGATGATCATTGCGACAACCCTCATCGGCGTGCTTGTCGGATGGCTTCGGATGAGGAGCGCATCGCTGTGGCCAGCGGTCTTCGCCCACGGCGCACTCAACGCGGCCGGCGGGCTTGTCACCCTGTTCGCCGCACAAGAGGAATCCGTTGACCCGATCCTCGCAGGACCACTCGGCGTCGGATCCTGGATCGCCTTCACCATCGTCGTGGTCGTGCTGGTGCTCACCCGCCAGCTTCCCCACCGTCGGTCGAAGCTCGGAAAGGGCGGCAGCTGGAGCCGATCCGCCCCTCTCACTCCGGATCGGCGTCCAGCTCCTCCGGGTCGATCGCCGCGGTCCGCGCATAACCGCGGACCCGGCGGTCGATGAAGGTCGCCACCCAGAGCAGCACGCCGATCACGAGCAGCACCCCCGCGATCCCGTATTGGGCCGTGTCGCGCCCGGAGGTGATCGGCAACACCAAGGAGACGCAGGCGATCGCGCCTAGCACCGGCAGCACGGTGGGGGTCCGGAAGTGACGGTGCTCCACCGGCTGGCGCCGCAGCACCAGCACCGCAACGTTGACGATCGCGAACACGGCGAGCAGGAGCAGCGACGTGGTCCCTCCCAGCAGCACGGCGATGGGGTCGGCGGGGTCGCGCGACACGTAGGCGGTGAGCAGCAGCGCGATCACGGTGGTGAACAGGATCGCGGCCCAGGGCGTCCGTCGTCCGCGCAGCACATTCTGCAGGAACGGCGGCAGCACGCCCTGGCGGCTCATTCCATAGAGCAGGCGGCTGGCCATCATCATGTTGATCAGCGCGCTGTTGGCCACGGCGAAGAGCGAGAGGAAGGGCAGGAGCGTCGAGATCGGGAAGTCGGGCGCCGCCGCCTCGACCACGGTGACGAGCGGAGTGTCGTTGCCGGCCAGCTCCCCCACCGGCACGATCGCGACGGCGAGCGTGGACACCAGCACGTACACCACCGCGGTGATACCCAGACCCGTGAGCATCACCCGGGGGAAGATGCGGCTGGGATCCTTGGTCTCCTCCGCCATGTTCACCGAGTCCTCGAAGCCGACCATCGCGAAAAAGGCGAGCGAGGTCGCGGTGCTCACGGCGAGCAGCAGCGACTTGTCCTCCGGCGCCTCGAACGCGACCACCCGCGAGAAGTCGGCCTGCCCGCCGAAGACCGCGAAGAAACAGACGACGATGACCAACAGAAGTCCCGAGAGCTCGATCAGAGTGAGCACAACGTTCAGACCAACGCTCTCGGCGACGCCGCGCAGGTTGACCAGCGCGATGCAGACCATGAAGATCAGCGCGATACTCAGCCGCGTCCCCGCGCCGTCGCCAAGCCCGAAGCCGATCGCGACGTTACTCGCGAACGCTCCCGAGGCAGCGGAGGCCGACGTGATCCCGCTCGCCATCACGGTGAAGCACACCAGGAACGTGACGAAGTGGATCCCGAACGCCTTGTGCGCGTAGAGGGCCGCCCCTGCCGCCTGCGGATACTTCGTCACCAGCTCGAGGTAGGAGCAGGCGGTGAGCGTGGCGACGACGAACGCGAGCACGAAGGGGAGCCACGCGGCTCCGCCGACCTCGGCCGCGACCTGACCGGTGAGGGCGTAGATTCCGGTGCCGAGGATGTCGCCGACCACGAACAGCAGCAGCAGCTTCGGGCCGAGCACCCGCTTGAGCTCAGGTGGGGCGGCGGTCTCTCTCGTCGTGGTCATCGTCGGCCCCTCCCGTTGCGGATGAGCGCGAGCCTACGACCGCGGACGCCGCCCGGGAAGGGCCGCCTGCACCTGGCCGACGGGCGAGTGTGGGAGGCGATCTGACCGGATGCCCCGGCCACTCCCCGACACTCGCTCAGCGGGCGTGGGCTGCCAGGAACGCGAGGGCGCGCGGCCACGCGTCAGTCGCCGCCTCTGCCTGGTAGGTCTGCTCGTTCGCGTCGTTGAAGAAGGCGTGACCGGCGCCCGGGTAGACGATGACCTCGACATCCTTGCCCTCGGTGGCCTCCCTGACGCGCGGGACCTGCTCGACCAGCGGAGCGTCGCGGTCGCCCAGGAACGCCAGTACCGGCACCTGCAGCGCGCCGAGTTCCTGCGCGGAGGCGGTGACGTGTCCGTAGAACGGCACGGCCGCGGCCAGGCGCGGCTCGGTGAGAGCGAGTGCCCAGGAGAAAGTGCCGCCGTAGCAGAAGCCGGTGACGCAGACGCTGGTCGATCCTTCCTGTCGCAGCAGCCGCTCGACGAGGGCGCGGAGGATCGCGACGGTGCGCGTCGCGTGCTCCGGAGTGAAGACGGGGGCGAAGAAGGTGCGCAGCTCGACCTGACGCGGCAGGCGCCGCACCGGGTGGCCGTAGTCGGCGCGCTGCTCCTCGTCGAGCTGCTCGAGCAGGCCGCTCTCGGCCAGCAGCTCCGGCGCGACGACGCTGTACCCCTCGGCCGCATACCGGTCGGCGACCGAGCGGATGTGTCCGTCGACCCCCCACACCTCGTGGATCAGGATCAGCGCTCGGCCGCCCTCTCCGCTGCGGTACACCGGTACGTCGTGCTCGGCCAGGGTCCAGGTCTCATCGCTCGTGGGCATGACGGAACACTAACCCCGGGAGGAGGCGGCTCAGGAGCCTGACTCGCAGCTGCGCAACTCCGCCACGTCGGCCGTCAGCGTCGGCCGTCAGCGTCGGCTCGCCGCCGAGCAGGAAGGCCTCGTTCCTCGAACTTTCGGCCAGGACGGCGAGTGTTGCGTCGTGCACGCAATCCCGCTCGGTCAGGAGCACGGAGGAGCCGACGGTCGCCGCGGTCGCCGCTCCGGAGCGGGCGGCGCCGTCAGGATGTCGTCCCACTCCAGTGCGCGCTCGATGCGGAAGCCGTGCCGCTCGTAGAGGCGACGGGCGTCGCTGCGCTTCAGCACGTCGAGGCGGAAGCTAGGCCCGGCCGCGCCTCCTCCTGCATCACCCGCCGGAGCACGGCACCGCCGACGCCGCGGCCCTGCGCGTGCGGGGCGAGGGAGAAGTGCTCGATCCAGACCGCGTCGGGCTCGACACGCGCCGCGATGCTTCCGGCGAACGCGCTCACGCGGGTGAGGTCGGGGCGGTAGCCGTCGAGGAAGCGGTGCCGCACGCGGTGCGCGTCGTAACGGCCGAGGGTCGGGAGGGACGGACGCATCACGACCGCGCGCAGCTCCGCACTCGCGACACCGTCCTCCGCCCTCGCGGGGCAGAGCGACCAGGCTGGGTCAGCGGCCACGGGGCTTGCGGGTGCGCCGCACCGCGGGGGCCGACGCTTTCGGCCGGGCCGGCTTCTTTCTGCCGCCTCCGGCCTTCTCGGCCTTCTCGCGCGCCTCCCGCGCCTTCGCCTTCGCCGCCTTTGCGCGGGACTCGACCTTCGGCGTCGCGGCGGTCCCGCGCGTCGTGTTCGCGCTGCGGCCGCGGACCACGCCGATAAAGTCCTCGACATCGTCGCCCTTGTCCTCGGTCACCCACGCGAGTCGCACGCTGGAGGGAGCAACACCGGTCACCGGGACGGCGGTCACGTCCTTGCGGCTGTGCACGCGCGCCACCGACTGCGGCAGGATCAGCACGCCCACTCCGGCCGCGACCTGCTCGACCGCGTCGTCGAGGCCGGCCATCCGCGGCAGCGCCCGCCGCGAGCCGTCGGCGACCTCCTTGGCGATTGCCGCCCACTCGGGCACGTCCGCCGGCTCCTGGAGGAGGTGCTCGCCGGCCAGCTCGGCGACGGCGAGCTCCTCCGCAGCGGCCAGGGCGTGCTCGCGGCCGAGCACGGCGACCGGCTGCTCGTCGTAGAGGTGGATCGAGCTGAGCGCGGCGGAGGAGACCTCGCCGCGGACGAACGAGAGCTGCGCGCGGCCGTCGAGCAGCGCCTCCTCCTGCGCGCGCTCGGCGACGACGGTGATCCGCAGCGGCAGGTCGGTGCGGCGCTGACCCCAGACGCGGGTCCACTTGGTGGGGGTGACGCCGGGCACGAGGGCGACGGAGAGGACGGGGCCGGTGGGGGCGGCGCCCGACACCCCGTCCGGGCACTCCTGCATCTCGGGAGCAGCCTGCGGGTCGTCGGTCTCGGGCTGCTCGCTCATCCCCTCAGGGTAGGTGCTGTGCGCCGCGCCGGTAGGGTTACCGAATGGCCAAGGCGACACAGACGATGAAGGCTGCGACCGCGGCGAAGAAGCTGCAGGTCTACCTGCCTGCCACCCCGGAGGAGTTCCAGGAGTCGGCGATCACGCGCGAGCAGTACGACGAACTCGTCGCGAACCCGCCCGCCTGGCTCGTACAGCTGCGCGAGGAGGGGCCGCACCCCCGCTCCGTCATCGCCTCCCGGTTGAACGTCTCGATCTCGGGCCTGGCCCGCGGCGGCGTGACCGATGCCTTGACCACTCCTGAGATCCAGGCCCTGCTCGACGAGGTTCCCGAGTGGCTGCGCGTCGAGCAGAACCGCTATGCCGAGGTCCGCCGCGAGCAGGCGCGCCTCAAGTTCGAGCGCGCCGCCAAGTCCGCCGACTGACCCGCCGCGAGATGCCACTTACGAGGCCGACACGCCGCGGCGGGCCGTCATAAGTGGCATCTCGCGGCGGCGAGGTGGGCGGCTACTGGGTCGAGAAGGCGGCGTCGAACGATGCGGTCGGGGGCTTCCAGAGCAGCGAGCGGAGGAAGCCGACGGCCTCCGCGGCACCGTGCAGGCGGTCCATACCGGCGTCCTCCCACGGCACATCGCCGTGTCCCGTCGAGACGAAGTCCCAGCCGCGCCGCGGATCGCCCCACGGCAGGTGCGAGCCGAGCACGCCTGCGCGGCCGTTCTTCGGACGCAGGCGCGTGTCCTTGCAGTCGACGTGGTAGATCCGGTCCTTGAAGTCAACGATGAAGCCGACCGGGTCGATGTCCTGCCACATCAGGTGCGACGGGTCCCAGTTGAAGCCGAAGGCTGGGCGGTGCCCGATCGCCTCCAGGGTGCGCACGCTCGACCAGTAGTCGTAGGCGATCTCGGACGGGTGCACCTCGTGCGCGTAGACCACGCCGTGCGCGTCGAACTCGTCGAGGATCGGATTCCAGCGCGTCGCGAAGTCCTCGTAGCCCTCGTCGATCACCGAGGCGGGGACCGGGGGGAACTGCGCTACGTAGGGCCAGATCTTCGAGCCGGTGAAGCCGACGACGACGTCCACGCCGAGCTTGCGGGCGACCCGCGCCGCACGCTTCATGTCCTCCGCAGCACGCTGTCGCACTCCCTCCGCATCGCCGTCGCCCCAGGTGTAGTCGCGCACGAGGGCCCGGTGACGAAAGTCGATCGGGTCGTCGCAGACGGCCTGACCCGTGAGGTGGTTCGAGATCGCGAAGACCTCGAGGCCGTAGCGGTCGAGGATCTCTAGCCGCGAGGCGGCGTAGGCGTCGTCCTCGTCCGCGCGCCTGAGGTCGAGGTGGTCGCCCGAGGCCGCGATTTCGAGGCCGTCGTAGCCCCACTCGGAGGCGAGGCGCGCGACTTCACTCGAAGGGGAGGTCGGCCCACTGGCCGGTGAACAGCGTCACCGGGTGGGTGGCGGCGTAGGTCTTCTTCTCCTCGCTCCTGCGGCGATCTCCCTCGGGTCATCGGCAGTGGGCACGCTCACCCAGGCGCCTGTCTCTGCCGCGTCGAGTACAGCGTCGGTGATGCGTGCCGCGCGGAGGCCGTCGGCGAAGGTCGGCAGCCCGTCCACCTCGGCACCCGCCACGGCGGCGTAGGTGTCGCGGGCGAACGCCGTGAAGGCGTCTTGGTAGCCCATCGGATGTCCGCTGGGCACGATCGAGAGCCGTGCCGCGTCGGGCGCGAGGATCGAGGCGTCGCGCGGCACCAGGAAGGCGCTGTCGCGCCGGCCGACCCACAGCGTCTCAGGCAGCTCCTGCTCGAAGCGCAACGACTCCTCCAGCCCCGAGACCTCGAGCAGCAGCTCGTTGCGGTGCCCGGCGGTGACCTGCGAGACGAGGAGCGTACCGACGGCGCCGCCCTCGAGCCGGACGATCGCGCCGGCCACGTCCTCGGTGCTGACCGGGCGGCCGCCGCGCTCGGCGTGCACCGTGCTCGTGATCGCGGCCAGCGAGTCGATCCGCTCGCCGGTGACGAACTCGAGCAGGTCGACCAGGTGCGAGCCGATGTCGCCGAAGGCTCGCGAGCGGCCGCCGGCGGCGGAGTCCACGCGCCAGTTGTCGTCGGAGGCACCCAGCAACCAGTCCTGCAGATAGCTCCCGCGGACGGTGACGAGCCGGCCCGTCTCACCCGAGGCGACGCGGGCGCGAGCCTCCCGCACCATCGGGTGGAAGCGGTAGGCGAACGGAACCGTCGTGACGACTCCGGCGGCGGAGGCGGCCGCGGCGAGCGCCTCCGCCTCCTGAAGCGTCGAAGCGAGCGGCTTCTCGCAGACCACATGCTTGCCGGCCTCCATCGCGGCGAGGGCGAGAGCGGCGTGCGTGGCGTTCGGCGTGCACACATGCACCAGGTCGATGCTCTCGTCCTCGATCAGCGCGTGGGCATCGGGGTAGGCGCGGGCGATGCCGAGTTCGGCTGCCGCCCGCTCGCCCTTCTCGGGGCTGGAGGAGGCGACGCCGGCGAGCACCGCTCCGGCACTGCGGGCCGCGCGGCTGTGCACGGCCGCCATGAAGCCGGCGCCGAGCACCCCGACGCGCAGCGGCGCGGGCATCAGGAGAGGGTCGCTTCGGTCGGGTCCCAGCTCTCGGGGAGGGCGGGGCGGGGAGTTGCGGTGCTCGTGACGAGGACCTTCTCGCCGGTCTCGGCGGCCTCGAGGAGCGAGAGCATCACGTCGGTGACGTGGTAGGCCAGGTCGCCGGAGGCGGCTTCCGGGCGGTCGGCCCGGATCGCGCGGGCGAGTTCGAGCACGCCGGTGCCGCGGGACGCGGTCGAGCCGGTCGCCGCGATGACCTCCGGCTCGGCGGACCCGCGCCGGTGCAGCGTGAGGTCGCCGTCGTGCATGTTCGGGTCGGGGAGCACGAGGGTGCCCTCGGAGCCGTTGATCTCTACGAAGCCGGTGCGCGGCAGGCTCGACTCGAAGCTCCACACACCCTGGGCGGAGGCTCCGGATTCAAAGCGGAGCAGCCCGCCAATGTGTGTCGGGATGGTCACCGGGAACTCGATTCCCTCCTTCGGGCCGGAGCCGATGACGCGGCTCGCGCGGGCCTGCGACGAGACCGCGGTGACGCTCTCGACGGGGCCGAGGTTCTGCACGAGGGTCGTGAGGTAGTACGGGCCCATGTCCAGCAGCGGCCCGCCGCCCTGGGCGAAAAAGAACTCTGGATTCGGGTGCCAGGACTCCGGGCCGGGGCCCTGAAAGAGGGCGAGGGCCGAGAGCGGTGTGCCGATCGCTCCGCTCTCGATGCTGCGCTGCGCCGTCTGCAGGCCGGCGCCGAGAAAGGTGTCGGGAGCGGTCGCGACGCGCAACCCCTTCTCCTCCGCCAGCGCGAGCAGCGCGATCCCGCTGTCGCGGTCGAGCGAGAAGGGCTTCTCGGTCCAGACGTGCTTGCCCGCCTCGACTGCGCGGCGCGCGACCTCGACGTGCGCGGCGGGGATCGTGAGGTTCACCACGATCTCGATCCCCTCGTGCGCGAGGAGGTCCTGGACACTGCCGGAGGCAGGCACGCCGAACGCCTCGGCCTGCGCCCTCGCGCGCTCAGAGTCGAGGTCGGCGACGACAAGCACCTCGAGGTCCGGGAAGACGGTGAGGTTCCTCAGGTACTCGGTACTGATGTTCCCGGCGCCGATCACGCCGACGCCGACACGGCCGGTGCCGCTCATGCGCGCAGCCCCGAGACGTAGCGGTGGGCTGACTCCAGGCCCGCGAAGATGTCGCCGGCGTATGCATCGAACTCGAGCACGGGCAGGGCCTGCGGGGCGGCGGCGAGAATGGCCGAGACGTCCATCGCGCCCTCGCCCGCCGGCACCTGCTCCTGAATGTTGGCCGAGATCGGCCCGTCCTTCACATGCAGGAAGCGCACCTGGTCACCGAGCCGACCGAGCACGTCGACTGGATTGTCGCCACCGACCGCCGCCCAGTAGGTGTCGAGCTCGAGCACCATGCGCGGATCGAGGAGACCGGCGAGGTGCTCGAAGGCGGCGCGGCCGTCGATCCGGTTCTCGAACTCGAAGGCGTGGTTGTGGTATCCGAGCACCAGGCCGCGGGCGGCGGCGGAGTCGATCAGGGCGTTGAACTCATCGGCGATGCGGGCGACATCGTCCGCGGTGCTCCAGCGAGTCGGATCGACGAAGGGGTCGATCACGGTCTGCACGCCGAGCGAGGCTGCCACGTCGAGGATCTCGTCGACGGTGACGTCCCCCTGCGGGCCGAGCAGGCGCGCGTGCGCGCTCGGGGCACGCAGTCCGCTGGCGGCAAGCGCCGCACGGTAGGCATCCGCCAGGTCGACGAACCCAAACAGCTCGACGGTGGCGAAGCCGATCCCAGCGAGGCGCTCGAGGGTGGCGGGTAGATCAGCCGCGAGCGGCTCGCGCACCGAGTGCAGCTGGACGGAGAGGTGTGGGGGTGTGGCCACCGGTGGTGCTCCTGATCGACGTCGAAAGGTGTCCTCTGAACCTTACGCAGACTTTTGCTCACCGACAAGCAAAACTCCGGAGGCTGGCGCGACAAGTCGACCGGCCGCCGCGCAGAAGGGGAGCGCTGTGGTTGACTCTGGCCATGTCCCCGCGCCGCCGC
This sequence comes from Rathayibacter rathayi, assembly GCF_004011095.1. Classification (GTDB taxonomy): domain Bacteria; phylum Actinomycetota; class Actinomycetes; order Actinomycetales; family Microbacteriaceae; genus Rathayibacter; species Rathayibacter rathayi. The sequence continues at coordinate 2,190,030 of NZ_CP028129.1, forward strand.
ACCACCGTCAGCGCGGTCGGCGAGCTGCTGCTCCTGCTGGCCGACGGAGCGCCCCGAACGCGGGCCGACGTGGTCGCCGAGACAGGCCTACCCCGCGCGGCCGTCTCGGCCCAGCTCGACGTGCTGACCACCTCCGGCCTCATCGCCCGGCAAGACGACGCCCCCTCCTCCGGCGGCCGACCCGCCGCCCGCGTCGCCTTCGACGCCCGGGCGCGCAGCCTCCTCGCCGTCGACCTCGGCGCCGCGCACGCCGTCGTCGCCCTCACCGACCTCGACGGCACGGTCCTGGCCCGCCGTCGCGAGATCATCGCGATCGCCGACGGACCGCTCGCCGTCCTCGGCCACGCCCTCGACATCGCCGCCGCCCTCCTCGGGCGCACCCCCGAGGCCGGCCCGCTCGCCGGCGTCGGCGTCGGCGTCCCTGGCCCCGTCGAGCACGCCACCGGACGCCCGGTGAAGCCGCCGATCATGCCCGGCTGGGACCGCTTCGACATCCCCGAGTTCATCGCACGCCGCCTCCCCGTGCCCGTCCTGGTCGATAACGACGTGAACCTGCTGGCCCTCGGCGAGCACGCCGACCACTACGCCGACGTCGACGATCTCCTCTACGTGAAGGTGTCCACCGGCATCGGCGCCGGCATCGTGAGCGGCGGCGCTCTGCAGCGCGGAGCCCTCGGGGCCGCAGGCGACCTCGGGCATGTGCAGGTCCCCGGCGACCGCGGCGAGGCCGACCTCGAGGCGATCGCGAGCGGCTCGGCGATCGCCCGGCGACTCACCGAGGCCGGGATCGACGCCGCCAGCACCTCCGACGTCGTCACCCTGCTGACCAACGGCGACCCCACCACCATCGACATCACCCGCGCCGCCGGCCGCGACCTCGGCGAGGTGCTCGCCACCTGCGTGAACCTGCTCAATCCCTCCGTCATCGTCGTCGGCGGCAGCATCGCTCAGGCCAGCCATGAGGTCCTCGCCGGCGTGCGCGAGGTGGTCTACCGCCGCTCCCTGCCGCTGGCGACCCGCTCGCTCGACATCGTGCAGGCTGCGGCCCAGGGCGGAGGCGTCCGGGGCGCCGCGCTGATGGTGCGCCGCCACCTCCTCTCCCCCGCGCACGTCGACGCCTTCCTCGCCGCCTGAGTCGTCGCCGTTCCGCGGGGACCGATCTGCGCGAGACTTCCCGGGTCGGCGTGCCGATTCGACCGGGCGCCGCAAGGGGGCAGAGAATGAATCGGTGCCCGACCTGCAGCTCTCCTTCCCCTGGGAGACGCAGCCCGTCTTCGCGGACGCCGAGCCCCCGCACCTCCGGAGGGTCGTCGCCGACTCCTCGGACCGCGTCGCCTGGCTCCGCGCCCGCTCGCGCGGCATCACCGCGACCGACATCGCCCGCCTCTCCTCCCCTGCCGCCATCGGCAAGGCCGCGCTCGACAAGCTCTACGGCACCGGCTTCGGCGGCAACGCCTTCACGGATCACGGCCGCGCCCGCGAACCCGAGATCGCCGCCTGGGTACGCAGCGAGCACGCGATCGAGCCCAGCAGCACCCTCTTCCACGCCAGCCAAGAGCGACGCCACCTCGCCACTCCCGACGGCATCGGCGTGCGCGATGACGGCCGGCTGGAGCTCTGCGAGATCAAGACCACGACAAAGCCGTGGCGCAGCATCCCGCGCCACTACCTTCGGCAGGTGTTCTGGCAGCAGTACGTGCTCGGGGCCGAGCGCACGCTCGTCGTCTGGGAGCAGCACCGCGACTTCGTGCCGATCGAGGGCGAGCCGAACTCCCGCTGGGTCGATCGGGACGAGGACGAGATCCACATCCTGGTGCGCTTGGCCGGGATGCTGATGGCCGAGCTGCACGAGCGGACGCGCACGCGGTGACGGTACTCCTCCTGCACGGCCTGGGCGGCGACCGCTCTCAGCCGCTCGAGCTGCTGCGCTCGGCCCTCCCCGCCGGCTCCGAGGTCATCGCCCCGGACATCCGCGCCCACGGTGCGTCCGACTTACTCGGCGCACCCGGCGACTTCGCCCTCGAGACGCTGGCCGACGAGGTGACCGAGGAGGTCGTGCGGGCCGGAGCCGCGCACAAGCCGCTCACAGTGCTCGGTATCTCGATGGGGGCCGCGATCGCCCTGCGCTTGGCCGTGCGCCGGGTTCTGCCGATCGACCGCGCCGTCTTCGTGCGCCCCTCGTTCACGGCCGAGCCGCTGCCCGAGAATCTCACGGTCTTCCCCGTCATCGCGCAGCTGCTGCACGACCACGGCGCGAAGCGCGGCGAGCGGATGTTCCGCGCGTCGGGCCTGTTCGCGCGCGCCGCCGAGGTGTCCCCCGCGGCGGCGGAGGCGCTGACGCGGCAGTTCCGCTCGCCGCAGGCCGCGGACCGCGCGGTCCGCCTCGCCGAGATCCCGCGAAACGCCGCCTACCGCGATTCCGCAGAGCTGGGCGAGGTGATCGCGCGCTCCCTGGTGATCGCGGCCGACCGCGACCCCGTGCATCCGGTCGACGTCGCGGAGGAGTGGGCTAGAGCTCTTCCGGACGCGGACTGCGAGCGGGTGCCGTCGCGTGATGCGGGCTTCGCGGCTCAGCAGGACCGGATCCGCGGGCACGTCCGCGAGTGGCTCGCTCGCTGAGGTCCTCGAGAGCGAGCGCCAGTCCGACGGATGCGAGCCATAGCACCGCGATCGCCGTCGCCACGAACTCGAGCGTCCCACCCAGCCGCAGCCAGACACGCAGCAGTGACAGGATCCCGCCCGTCCCTGCGACGACCGCCACCGAGATTCCGGCCGCGAGCGAGAGCCGCGCGAGCACCGGGCGGCCCCGCACCGTCGCCAGCTGGAGCATCGCCACGCACGCCGCCGCGAAGCCGAGCACCGCGGCGGAGGTGTGGATGAGGTCCTGCCAGCGGAAGGCGGGGCCGACCGGGAGCGGGCAGCCGGCCGTGCAGGTCACCTGTGAGGCGAGCGCGAAGCAAGCGGCAGCCAGGAGGAGGGCGCCGGCCGGGCGCAGGGCGGGCAGCAGTCGCGCGCGCACCGGCCACGCGCCCGCTCCGATCAGCACGCCGCCCGCGGCGACGAGCAGCAGAGCGGCCTCGAAGGCACCGGCCGTCGGCAGGTCCGGCGCACCCATCTCGCTGACGTAGACCCACCGGCTGGTGCCGATGCTGATCCGTGCCGCGAGGAGAACCGTGAGTCCCGCCAGGACTAGGAGCGCGCCGCCGACGAGCAGAGAACGTCGGCGTCGCATCCCCTCATCGTGCCAGAGCATCCGCCGGCAGCCTGCACGTCAATCTTCTTTCGAGGGTGACACCCCCGTAACAGCACCGACTCATTGCCGCGGTTGACTGGTCACGGCGTCGGATGCGGGGATCGGGGGCGCCGTCCTCGGCCCTGCTCCACCCGTACGCCTCAGTGACACGAAAGGCGACGATGCACACCAGCGCGCTCGGACACGGCCTCGCGATCGGCGAGATCCCGGAGGAGGTCGTCCTCCCCGACTCGATGACAGCGGCGGTGATCGACGCGCCGGGCGACGCGTGCGCTCTGCATCTCGCGACTGTGGCGACCCCCTCCGCCATCAACGCGGAGTTCACCGTGAAGGTGGTCGCCGCCGGAGTGAATCGCCTCGACGCGACAACGCGGGCCGGCCAGGGCGTCGCCGCGCAGATCACCTCGTATCCGGCGGTGCTCGGCCACGACTTCTCCGGGGTCGTCGTCGCGAGCCCGTACCCGGCGCATTCGCTGCGGCAGGGCGACGAGGTGTATGGCTTCGTGATGGTGCCCCGCTACTCCGGCTCCTACGCCGAGTACGTCAGCGTGCCTTGCGTCTCGATCGCGAGGAAGCCGTCCACGCTCTCGCACGTCGAGGCGGCCGGCGTCCCGCTCGCCGCCCTCACGGCGTGGGGGATGGTGGTTGAACTCGCGAAGGCGCACGAGGGCCAGCGGATCCTAATCCACGCCGGCTCCGGCGGTGTCGGCCACTTCGCTGTGCAGTTCGCCGCCTACCTCGGCGCCTCGGTGATCGCGACCGGATCCACCCGCAACATGCAGTGGCTGAGCGAGCTCGGCGCCGCGCAGGTGATTGACCACACGACCGAGCGCTTCGACGAGCTGCTGTCCGGAGTCGATGTGGTGATCGACCTCATCGGCAACGTGCACGAGAACACCGGCTCACGCTCCCTCACGGTCCTGCGACCCGGGGGCCTGATCGTGAACGCACCGACGGGCAGCTGGCCCGGGTTCTTTGAGGAGGCAGCCGAGGCGGGCGTGCGCGCCTCCACCTACCGCGTCGCGCCCGACGGAGCGACCCTCGGCGTGGTGTCGCGCCTGCTGGAGTCGGGGGATGTGCGGGTCTTCATCGACCGTATCCTCCCGCTCGCCCGCGCCTGCGAGGCCCACGAACTGATCGAGACGGGGCACACCCGCGGCAAGATCGTCCTCACCGTCTCGGAGGGCTGACCTCCCCCGCTTCCCGCCCCCCGCTCCCCGCTCCCCGCTCCCCTTCCGCGAGATGCCACTTATGACGGGTCCGTGCGGCGTGTCGCCGTCATAAGTGGCATCTCGCGGCGCGATGGGGGGTGGGGGACGAGGGGCGGGGCGGGTGGGGGTGGGGGGTGGGGTGGCTTAGGCCAGGACGTTGACGTCCAGCGGGATGCCGGGGCCGAAGGTCGTCGAGACGGCGGCCTTCTGGATGTAGCGGCCCTTCGAGGAGGACGGCTTCAGGCGGACGATCTCATCGAGAGCCGTCTTGAAGTTCTCCTGGAGCTGCTCCTCGGTGAACGCGGCCTTGCCCACGACGAGGTGCACGTTGGCGTGCTTATCGACGCGGAACTCAATCTTTCCGCCCTTGATCTCGGTTACGGCCCTGGCTACGTCCGGGGTCACGGTGCCGGTCTTGGGGTTGGGCATGAGGCCGCGGGGGCCGAGCACCTTGCCGAGACGACCGACCTGGCCCATGAGTTCCGGAGTCGAGACGGCGGAGTCGAAGGAGGTGTATCCGCCCGCGACCTTCTCGATGAGCTCGGCGCCACCGACCTCGTCGGCACCCGCGGCCAGCGCGGCCTCGGCAGCCGGGCCGGTCGCGAACACGATGACGCGGGCGGTCTTGCCCGTGCCGTGCGGCAGGATGACTGTGCCGCGGACCATCTGATCGGCCTTGCGCGGGTCGACACCCAGCTTGAGGGCGACCTCGACGGTGCTGTTGAACTTGGCGGAACCGGTCTCGCGAGCGAGCGCGACAGCCTCGTCTGGGCTGTAGAACTTGCCCTCTTCGAGCTTGGCCGCTGCGGCCCGGTAGGCCTTCGACTTCTGTGCCATGTTGTTTCTCCTTGATACGAGAATGTGGTTCTAGAGCCTGGCGGGCTCTCCCACGGGGATGGAGTTCTGTGGTGTGCGGCAAGGGCCGCCCGAGCTACTCGCGAGGCGGCCACTTGCGGAGTGGCCTTTGCAGCGGCGTCATACGATCCCCTTGAGGGGCCGCCCGTCGCAGTATCGAGTCTTCCGCGATGCCGCCGCACGCGAGCGCGAGGCTGCCGCCGGAGAGTAGCGCGTCGCGCTACTCGACCGTGATGCCCATCGAGCGGGCGGTACCGGCGATGATCTTGGCCGCCGCCTCAATGTCGTTGGCGTTCAGGTCGACCTGCTTCGCCTCAGCGATCTCGCGGACCTGTGCCTGGGTGAGCTTCGCGACCTTCACGGTGTGCGGGGTCGACGAGCCCTTGGCAACGCCGGCCGCCTTCTTGATGAGTTCCGCCGCGGGCGGGGTCTTCAGCACGAAGGTGAAGGAGCGGTCCTCATACACGGTGATCTCGACCGGGATGACGTTGCCGCGCTGCGACTCGGTCTGCGCGTTGTACGCCTTGCAGAACTCCATGATGTTGACGCCGTGCTGACCGAGCGCCGGACCGATCGGGGGCGCGGGGTTGGCCGCGCCGGCCTTGATCTGGAGCTTGATCAGGCCGGTGACCTTCTTCTTGGGGGCCATTCTGATTCCTTTTCTCAGGGTTCGAACGGTCGGGGGCTCCCGGCCGCTCTCCCGCGCATCCGACGGTGCCGGATCGCGGTGGAGGAGGGTCGCACGGCGCACACGCTGACGGGGCGCCGACACGAAAACCCGTCCGATCTTACACGAGCCGAGCCGTCGCCGGGTGCGCCATGTGCAAGTAGCTTCTCGCCGTGCAGGCACCCGCCGACGTGTAGGAGCCCGCCCGCCGTGCAGGAACTTGTCAGGTTTGCAGGGAGCTGTCCGATCCGCAGGAACTTGTCCGGTTCGCAGGGAGCTGTCCGGTTCGCAGGGAGCTGTCCGATCCGCAGGGGATCTCGACCATCGGCGGGTAGCACGGCGGAGGAGAGCGCTCCCCCACGAGAATCCCCTGCAAATCGAACTACGGCGACCGGAGTAAACCACGGCGCCGACGCCCGGAACGGCGAACGCCCCCTCCGTTAGCGCGGAGGAGGCGTTCAGGCTGCGCGAGCCGAGCGTCAGAGCTTGGTGACCTGGTCGAACGACAGCTCGACCGGGGTCTCGCGCTCGAAGAGCGAGACGAGCACGGTGAGCTTGCCGCTCTCGGGCTTGATCTCGCTGATCGACCCGGGAAGACCCGCGAACGAGCCCTCCTTGATGGTGATGGTCTCGCCGATCTCGAAGTCGACCTCGGCCGGCAGCACGCGCTGCGCCTGCTTCTGACCCTTCGCGCCGGTGGCCTTCGAGGGGGCGACGTCCTTGATCTCGACGAGGCTCTTCAGCATCGTGAAGGCCTCCTCGAAACGCAGCGGAGTCGGATTATGGGCATTGCCCACGAAGCCGGTCACTCCGGGAGTGTGGCGGACGACCGACCACGAGTCCTCGTTGAGGTCCATGCGCACCAGCACGTAGCCGGGGATGCGCACGCGCGTGACCATCTTCCGCTGGCCGTTCTTGATCTCGACCACGTCCTCCATCGGGACCTGAACCTCGAAGATGTAGTCCTCGGCCTCGAGTGAAACCTTGCGGTTCTCGATATTCGACTTCACGCGCTTCTCAAAGCCGGCGTAGGAGTGGATCACGTACCATTTGCCCGGCTTGCCGCGCAGTTCGGTGCGGAAGGCCTCGTACGGGTCGATGTCGGCCAGGTCCTCGCCGGCGGACTCGGCGTCCTCGGCGGCGACCTCGGCCTCGTCCTCGACGGCCTCGAGAGCCGCTTCGGCCTCCTCGACGGTATCGATGTGCGCGGCCTCATCGACGGCGGAATCCGCCTCGGGATCCTCGACCGAGCCGATCGCATCCAGCGCGGCCTCGAGATCGGAGGCGAGGTCGTCCTCGGACTCGTTCTCATCGACGATGCTCAGCGCACCCTGCTCGGCGGGCTCGACGGCGTCCTCGGCCTGCGACTGCGTGTCGCCCTCCTGCTCCTCCTCGACCTCGGACGACTGCTCGGCAGCCGTCGCCCAGTCGACGTCGTCGCGGTTTCTGTCAGACACTCGTCACAACTCTCTCTCGATCGGTCGGTCGCACCCCTCGGGGCGCATCCCGCTTCGGGGCGCATCCCGCTGTCGCTGGCACCCTCCGCTCGCGCGGCCCGGATGCTCTCGGGTCAGGCGGCGGGTGTGCCGAACACGTAAGTCACGGCCAGGGCGAACACCCAGTCCAGCAAGGACACCAGCGCCATCATGATGACGACGAAGATCAGCACGACCACGACGTAATTGCCCAGCTCCTTGCGGGTGGGTGTCACGACCTTCTTCAACTCGGCGATGACCTGCCGGATGAAGAGGGCGATGCGCGCGAACGGATTGCGCCGCGCCGCTCGCTGCTGATTCGCGATCGCGACGACGTCCTCGCTCGGCTCGTCGACTGCTTTCCCGGCCACCTGCACGCACCTTTCCCGCACCGGAACCTCCGGTGTGGCCGGCCGCCCGTCATGAGCGACCCTGGACCGATGACCGCAGCGTCGCGGGGACCACGCGCGACGGGCATCGATGTGCAGGGCGGACAGGGCTCGAACCTGCAACCTGCGGTTTTGGAGACCGCTGCTCTACCAATTGAGCCACCGCCCTATGGATGCCGTTGCGAGCATCCGAGGAGGAGAACGACCCACCGCCCGACCCACCGCGACCCTCGCGAGCGCTGTGGATGAGGGCAGAGATCGACTACCTCAGACGAGTGTACGTGGACCCGGAAGGCGTGTCCAGCCGAGCCGCGGGACGCCTCCGGGGCTCATGCGCGCGCAGGATACGCTGGCCGTCGTGTCCTCCACCACGCGCATCTCCACCCGCATCGCCGCCATCGCCGAGTCCGCCACCCTGAAGGTGGACGCCAAGGCGAAGGCCCTCCAAGCCCAGGGTCGCCCGGTCGTGTCTTACGCGGCCGGCGAGCCCGATTTCCGCACACCCGAGCACATCGTCGAGGCGGCCTCGGCCGCTGTGCTCGACCCACGGAACTACCGCTACACCCCGGCCGCAGGTCTCCCCGACCTGCGTGAAGCCATCGCGGAGAAGACGGCACGCGACTCCGGTTGGGCGATCGACGCCTCGCAGGTCGTCGTCACGAACGGGGGCAAGCAGGCCGTCTATCAGGCTTTCCAGACCCTTCTCGACGACGGCGACGAGGTCCTGGTGCCGACTCCCTACTGGACCACCTACCCCGAGGCGATCAAGCTCGCCGGCGGCGTGCAGGTGGACGTGTTCGCGGGCACCGGCCAGGGCTACCTCGTGACGATCGAGCAGCTGGAAGCGGCGCGCACCGAGCGCACGAAGGTCCTCCTCTTCGTCTCCCCCTCCAACCCGACCGGAGCCGTCTACTCGGCCGAGCAGACGCGAGAGATCGGCGAGTGGGCCGAGGCACACGGCCTCTGGGTCATCGCCGACGAGATCTACCAGAACCTCGTCTACGCGACCGGCGACCAGGACGACGCGAGCCCGCTCGAGCGCGCGACGTCGATCGTCGAGGCGGTGCCTGCTCTCCGCGACCGCACGATCCTGGTCAACGGAGTCGCCAAGACCTACGCGATGACGGGCTGGCGAGTCGGATGGATGGTCGGCCCGGCCGACGCGATCAAGGGCGCCGCAAACCTCCAGTCGCACCTCTCGAGCAACGTCTCGAACATCTCGCAGCGCGCTGCCATCGCCGCCCTCACCGGACCACAGGAGCCGGCCGAGGAGATGCGCCTCGCCTTCGACCGCCGCCGCCGCACCATCGTCACCGAACTGAACGCGATCGACGGCATAAAATGCCCCACTCCCGGCGGCGCCTTCTACGTCTACCCCGACGTGAACGGACTACTGAACCGCGACTGGAACGGCACCACCCCGAGGACCTCCCTCGAGCTCGCCGACCTCATCCTCGAGCAGGCCGAGGTCGCAACCGTCCCCGGCGAGGCCTTCGGACCGAGCGGCTACCTCCGCCTCTCCTACGCCCTCGGCGACGATGCGCTGCTCGAGGGCGTGCGGAGGCTGCAGGGGCTGTTTGGTTGAGCCTCTCTCCTCCTACGTCGTCGATCGGCCGCAGTCGGCTCAGCGACACGGTGCGGACCGCAGAGCGGGGAACGCACCGCGGACGACAATCCGCTGCCACGCGGATCGCCGGATACCACGGCGTTCATGAGCCTCTCTCCTCCTACGTCGTCGATCAGCCGCAGTCAGCTCAGCGACACGGTGCGGACCGCAGAGCGGGGAACGCACCGCGGACGACGATCCGCTGCCACGCGGATCGCCGGATACCACGGCGTTCATGAGCCTCTCTCCTCCTACGTCGTCGATCGGCCGCAGTCGGCTCAGCGACCGGGTGCGGACCGCAGAGCGGGGAACGCACCGCGGACGACAATCCGCTGCCACGCGGATCGCCGGATACGCTCGGCTGCGCTCGGCTGCGCTCGGCTGCGCTCGTCTGCGCTCGTCTGCTTTTGCGAATCAGGTGACGATGCCCGAACGGGGAGGGGAGGGCAAGAAGGGGGCGGAAATCGGGGATCACTGTCGGCGGAGGGGTGCGACAGGGCACGCTGAGACGATGAGCGAAGACCAGGCCGTCCGAGTCCGCGACCTGCGGAAGGACTACGGGGGTGCCCCAGCGGTCGCTGGAGTGTCCTTCGACATCCACCGCGGCGAAACCTTCGCCCTGCTGGGTCCCAACGGCGCCGGCAAGTCGACGACCATCGAGATCCTCGAGGGCTACCGCGACCGCACCGGCGGCGACGTCTCGGTGCTCGGTGTCGATCCGCACCACGGCGACCTCGCCTGGAAGGCGCGGCTGGGCATCGTCCTCCAGTCCAGCGGCGAATCAGGCAACGCGACCGTGCGCGAACAGATCGCCCACTTCGCGAGCCTCTACCCACAACCGCGCGACGTCGACGAGACCATCGAGGCGGTCGGGCTGACCGCGAAGGCACGCTCGCGCATCGGACGCCTCTCGGGAGGTCAACGCCGCCGCGTCGACGTCGCCCTCGGCATCATCGGCCGCCCCGAACTGGTGTTCCTGGACGAGCCGACCACCGGCTTCGACCCCGAGGCGCGCCACTCCTTCTGGGACCTCATCGCCCTGCTCAAGAGCGAGGGCACGACCATCCTGCTGACCACCCACTACCTCGACGAGGCGGCCCGCCTGGGTGATCGCGCCGCCGTGATCTCCGGCGGGCGTCTCCTGGCCATCGGGCCGATGAGCGCGATCGGAGGGGACGAGGCGCGCATCCCGATCGTGCAATGGCACGAGAACGGGGTACTTCAGCGTCTGCGCACGACCGAGCCGACGCGAACGGTCGCCGAGCTGTATGCGCGGATCGGCGAACCGGCGGCCCTCGAGGTCCTTCGTCCCAGCCTGGAGGACATCTACCTCGACCTCATCCGCGAAGACCGTGACGCGGTCGCCTGATCGGAGAGCCCGCGTGAGCGCCGTCACCACCCGCCCTCGCACGCTCCCGACCGGGCTCGGACGCACGATCCGCCTCGGCCTCGCGCGAGCGCGTTACGAGATCCGCTCCTACTTCCGCGCCCCTGACCAAGTCTTCTTCACCTTCCTGTTCCCGGTGCTGCTACTGACGATCTTCTCGTCGCCCTGGTGCTCGGGATCTGGCTCGTGGTCGGACTGGTCGCCTGCCGCTTCGGCTTCCGCTGGATCCGCCGGGACAGCTGAGGCCGCGGGAGGCCGCGCGGCTCAGACGGAGGTGCCCACGACCACGGGTTCGGGGTGCAGCAGGACGCCGAATTCGGCGAGGACCCTGCCCTGCACATACCGGGCGAGCTCGGCGATCTGCTCGGCCGTCGCTCCGCCCCGGTTGGTCAGCGCAAGCGTGTGCTTGCTCGAGACGGCGGCGCGCGAGCCGGGCAGCGCGAAGCCACGGGAGACGCCGGCGTGCTCGATGAGCCACGCGGCGCTGAGCTTGACGAGGCCCTCAGCACGGGGCGGCGCGGGGTGGCCAACGGGCGCTCCGGCCTCGACCGCCGCGAGCGGAGTGATCACGGGCGCCTCGGCGGGCGGCTCGACCGGCCAGCGCGGCGCCGCGAGCGGCAGGCCGTCAGCGAACGCGCTCGTGACGAGGGGGTTGGTGAAGAAGGAGCCGGCACTCGTGGTGTCCGGATCGTCGGGATCGAGCACCATGCCCTTTCCCGCCCGCAAAGCGAGCACCGTCTCGCGCACCCGCGCGAGCGGCACCCGCTCGCCGAGCGGAACTCCGAGCGCCGACGCTAGCTGCCCGTATGCGACCGGAGTCCCGTCGCCGTCGGCTCCGACCTCTTCGAGCGCGAACTCGACCGCCAACACCGCACCTCGCCGGCCCTGCTTGATCACGGACGTGCGGTAGGCGAAGTGGAGCTCGTCGGCCGTCAGGCGGACCGGCTCGCGGGCGCCCTCATCGAGGAAGTCCACGGCGACCAGAGTGTCGGAGAGTTCCTGACCGTAGGCGCCAATGTTCTGCACCGGCGACGCTCCGACCGTGCCGGGGATGCCGCTGAGAGCCTCCAGTCCCGCCCAGCCGCGCTCGAGCGTCGTCGCGACGAGGCCGTCCCACGACTCGCCCGCCTGCACCCGCAGGAGCACGCGACCCGGCTCGTCCGAGGGGAGCCGGTCGATGCCGGTGGTGCGCACGCGCACGACCGTACCCTCGACTCCGTCGTCGCCGACGAGGAGGTTGGAGCCGCCGCCGAGCAGCAGCCACGGCTCATCGTCGGTCCACAGGGCCACGAGGGTCTCGATCAGCTCCTCCTCGGTGGCCGGCTCGACCAGGCGCTCGGCGGGACCACCGACGCGGAGGGTGGTCAGGGCGGAGAGGTGCGGCGCGCTCCTCACGCGAGTCGGACCCGTGCCTGGGCCTTGCCGAGCACGGACTGATCCTCGACCGAAACGGTGAGGTCGACGCGGGCCCAGCCCTCCTCGACGTTCACGGCGCCGACCGTGGCAACGACATTGATCGCGGCGCCCTCGCGGGGATCGACCACGACGGGGCGGGTGAAGCGCACCTGGTAGTCGAGGACACGTCCGGGGTCACCGACCCAGTCGACGACGACCTGCACCGCGGTGCCCATCGTGAGCATGCCGTGCGCGAGGACACCCGGCAGGCCCACCTCGGCGGCGACATCGTCGCGGTAGTGGATGGGGTTGAAGTCGCCCGAGGCGCCGGCGTAGCGCACCAGGGTGCCGCGGTCGATCGGGAAGCGACCCTCGGCGACGATCTCGCCGACGCTCATTGCGTCGAGAGTGGGGAGTGCCGTGCTCATTCATCGCCCCTGACCACGAGGGTGGAGATCGCGGTAACGACGTGCTCGCCGCCCGCGTCGACCATCCGCGATTCGGTCGTGACCATCGCGTGCGCTCCGAGCTTCTTGATGCTCGCGACCGAAAGGGTCGCGGTCAGCTCGTCTCCCGCGATGACGGGGCGGGAGAGGGTGAAGCGCTGGTCGCCGTGGACCACGCGGCGGAAATCAATCCCGCCGTCGGGCTCGGCGAGCAGCTGGGCGAGCGTGTATTCCTGCACGACGACGGCGAAGGTGGGCGGAGCGACGAGGTCGGGGTACCCGGCGGCGCGGGCGGCCTCGACGTCGTGGTGCAGGCGGGAGGTGGCGGAGACGGCACGGGCGAACTCCCGCACCTTTTCCCGCCCCACCTGATAGGGCTCCGTGGGCGCGAAGGCGCGCCCGACGAGTTCGGGGTTCACTAGCACCCGGCCATACTAGGCGCTGCCTTGACGGTGCCCCCGGGGCCCAGCAGAGGGCCCCGGGAAGCATTCGGGTATGGCCACCGGCAATTTCCCATCCGAGTATGGCTGACCGACAACCGAACTTCTCCGAAGCTGGCGGACATGTCGACACCCACACCCGAACGCGACTGGGCGACGTACGCCCGCGAGCTCGGCACCAACATGCACCGGGCCCGTATCGCCAAGGGCGCCAGCCAGGAGAAGATCGCCCACGCGGCGGGGCTCGCGGGCTACACCTACCAGAAGTTCGAGAAGGGCGAGTCGAAGCCGGGGTCACCGGCGAATCCGACACTGCATACGCTCTTCGCTCTCTGTGAGGCACTGGAGGTCGACCTGATGGATCTCCTGCCACCCGACCCGCCGCGCTCCTCACAGGGCCTCGAGTAGCCGCAGCACCGCGCCGGCCAGTCTCGCCCCCGCGCTGAGGTCGAGGTCGACCTCGCCGATCCCATCGGCCTCGAGGCGAAGCCGGTCCTCGCCGGACGCCCCCGGGCGGCACAGCGACAGGTGCACCGTCCCGGCCGCGGCCCCACCTCCGCCCGCCCAGAGCACCGCCGGGAGGGAGCGCGCCACCGAACGGTGCAGCCGCTCCCCCACCGCGACCATCTCGTCGTGCTCGCCCGCGCACCAGCGCGGGCACCCCTCATCGTTCCTGCCGTCCATCCGTTCCTCCACGTTCCGCACCCCTTGGTCGAGGAGACCAGCCCACCAGGCGGTACCGACATCGAGGTCCCGCAGCCCCCCGATCACGCCCGGGGTGTGGACAGGAGACGGTCCAACGCACGCTGTGGAGGAGCGATGACAGGATCTCACACCAAGATGGTGCCTTCCGAAATCCGGCGCGAACCTCGGTCGCCGCGTCAGCGGTGCACGATCAGCCAGGTCGGCGGAGAGGTGGACTCGAAGAAGTCGACGGAATCCAGCGGCCGCGGCGCGAGCCGACGAAAGAGCACGCCGCCCTCGAGCACCACCGGCGCCGCCTCACGCGCCCGCACGACAGCGGTCTCCACCGGCGCCGACACGCCCTGGTCGAGCACCGCGGACAGCGGCACCCCAGCGCGTCCACGAGCGCGATCAACCGTCCGACCGAGGGCTGCGTCGCCCCGCGCTCGATCCGCGAGACGGCGCTCGCCGAGATCCCGCGCCGGCCCGCCAGCGCCTTCAGCGACAGTCCCGCCGCCAGCCGGAGCTCCCGCAGGCGAGAGCCCAGCCCCGCCGCGTCCGCGCCGGCCGCCTCGTCGGGTTCGATGTGGTGACCTGGCCGCTTCGGTCTGGCCGCCTCGGTGCCGGTGATGATCTCGGCCGTCGCGCTCGTGGTCTCCTATTTCTCCGGCCCGATGCTCAACTTCGGCGACTTCTCGCGCTACGCCCGCAGCTATGGCGCGGTGAAGCGGGGCAACCTGCTCGGCCTTCCCGTCAACTTCCTCTTCTTCTCGCTGCTCACCGTCATCACCGCCTCGGCCACCGTGCCGGTGTTCGGCGAACTGATCACCGACCCGATCGAGACCGTCGAGCGGATCGACACCTGGTTCGCCGTGCTCCTGGGCGGGCTGACCTTCGTCATCGCCACCATCGGCATCAACATCGTCGCCAACGTCATCTCCCCCGCCTTCGACTTCTCGAACGTCAACCCGAAGAAGATCAGCTGGCGGATGGGCGGCATGATCGCCGCCATCGGCTCAGTGCTGCTCACCCCGTGGAACTGGTACTCGAACGACACCGCCATCCACTACACGCTCGGCATCCTCGGCGCGTTGATCGGACCGCTGTTCGGCGTCCTGATCGCGGGGTACTACCTGATCAGTCGGCAGCGGGTCTGGGTGGACGACCTCTACACGATGAGCGAGAAGGGCCGCTACTGGTTCTCGCGCGGCTTCAACCCCCACGCCGTCTGGGCGACCGTGATCGGCGGAGTCCCCTCCGTCGCCTCGGTGCTCGTGCCGCGCTGGATCGCGGAGGCGGGCGGCGCGGAGTTCACCTGGCTCGGCGACTACAGCTGGTTCCTCGGCTGCGGGCTCGGGTTCGTCGCGATGGCCGCGCTGGAGCGCCGCGCACCGCGGATCGGCCGCCTCGACGAGGACCTGGAGCACGTCAGCGACGGCTCGACCGTCTGATCCGTTCAGAACGCAGGAAGGATCCGCTCGGGTCGCCCGCACCTCGCCGATCCGGGCCCCCTCGACGAAATCCTTCCTTCGTTCTGAACACGACCCAAGGAATCACCATGCGCATCACCGTCGTCAACCCGAACACCAGCACCGCGATGACCGCCGCGATCGGCCGGGCCGCCCGCTCCGTCGCGTCGCTCGGCACCGAGATCGCGGCCGTCACCCCGCCGATGGGTCCGGCCTCGATCGAGAGCCACTACGACGAGGCGCTGGCGGTCCCCGGCGTCCTGCACGAGATCGTCCGCGCGGAGGCGGCCGGTAGCGACGGCGCGGTGATCGCGTGCTTCGGCGACCCGGGTGTCGACGCCGCGCGGGAAATCGCGAGCGGCCCGGTGGTGGGTATCGCCGAGGCGGCGATGCACATGGCCTCGCTCATCGGCCGCAGCTTCAGTGTGGTCACGACGCTCTCGCGCACCAGCGGCCGAGCCTGGGACATCGCCCGACGGGCCGGGTTCGGCGACGCCTGCCGCCGGGTGCGCGCCTGCGACATCCCCGTCCTCGAGCTCGACGATTCGCGCTCCGACGCGCGCCGAATCATCCTCGCGGAGTGCGCTGAGGCTCTCGCCGTCGATGGATCCGATTCGATCGTGCTGGGCTGCGCGGGGATGGCCGAGCTGTGCCGCGACCTCTCGCAGGAGCTGGGTGTGCCGGTGATCGACGGCGTCGCCTCGGCGGTGCGTCTGGTGGAGGGCCTGGTCGCGATGGGCGTCAGTACGTCACGACTCGGTGAGTACGCGGTGCCGCGCACGAAGGCGATGGCGGGACTGCTCGCCCCGTTCGAGCGGGCCTGAGCCTTCGAGCAGGCCGAGCCTTGAAGCGGGCCCGAGGTGACCTGCGAGGATCGGAGGTATGCGCGCGCTCCACGATCTCGGCCTCGGGGCCCGCCTCTTCCTGAGAGGATTCCGCACCTGGGTCCGCTCGCCGCGGGCGATGCTCCTCGGCGCGATCCCGCCGCTGATCGTCGGGCTGGTCTTCGTCGGCGTGCTGGTTCTGGTGCTCACACGCGTGCAGGACACGGTGATCGCGCTCACTCCGTTCGCCGACAGCTGGGAGGAGGCGACGGCGGCCACCGTCCGCCTGCTGCTCTCAGTCGCGGCGGTCGGCGCGGTCCTCGCGCTCGGGGTGGTCCTGTTCGCGGCGGTGACCCTGCTGGTCGGCGAGCCCTTCTACGAGCGGATCTGGCGGCGGGTCGAGGACGACCTCGGCGGGATACCCGACGAGCACGAGAGCACCTTCTGGCAGGGGGTCGGCCGCGGGCTGCGCGACTCCGCCGTGCTGGTGGCCACCTCGCTCGGGATCGGCGTGGTGCTGGTGCTGCTCGGCCTGGTACCCGTCGTCGGCGCGATCGTCGGCCTGGTCGCGGGCGCCCTGGTCGGCGGGCAGGCGCTCGCGCTCGAACTCACCGGGTTCGCGGGCGACGCCCGGGGCCTCTCCCTCGGTGAGCGTCGTCGCCTGCTCAGCGAGCACCGAGCGCTCTCGCTCGGATTCGGCATCGCCGTCTACCTGGCGTTCCTCATCCCCGGAGGCGCGGTCATTGCCACTCCTGCGGCGACAGCCGGGGCAACGTTCCTGCTGCGGCTGCTGCGCGGCGAGCCCGTCGAGCGCGCGGGCGACTGACACTGCTCGGCCACCCCGCCGCAGCCCGCCCCGCCCCGCTTGGTCGCCCGACCGGCGTCCCCTAGACTCCCTCCGTGCGCACGTCGATCCGAAGCCCCAGGTGGCCCGCCTCCTAGGCGGACCGACGCGCAGACCCCCTCGCACGCGACCGCCTCCTCCGGGCGGTCGTTCTGCTTGTCAGGGCCCGGGTGGGGCACGACCCGATTCAAGGACCACGATGACCTCGCTCCTCTCCCGCATCCTCGCTTCCGACGGCTCACTGCCGTTCGCGATCGTTCTCCGCCAGGGCCGCGACGCCGTCGACGTGTTCACCGGCGACGTGCTCGATGTCGAGAGGCTGGCCGACATCCCGCTCGACGGCGACGACGTGCTGACCCTGGTGCCGTACCGGCAGGTGCGCGAACGCGGCTTCGCGGCGAAGGACGACGGAGCACCACTGCGCAATCTCGTGGTGCGCGAGCGCGAGAGCGTGCCGCTGGCGGAGGTGCTGCGCCTCCTGCCCGAGCGGGAGATCCCGGTACAGGAGTGCGGCTTTGACGTGCCGGACGACGAGTACGCCGACATCGTCCGCCGAGTGATCGAGCACGAGATCGGACGCGGCGAGGGCGCCAACTTCGTGATCAGCCGAGCCTTTGTCGCGCAGACCGACGCTCCCCCGGTCGAGGCCGTGCTGGCCTGGTTCCGCCGCCTGCTCACCGACGAGTCGGGCGCCTACTGGACGTTCGCGATCCACACCCCGGGCGTCGACGGCGCTCAGACCGTCACCGCCGTGGGTGCGACGCCCGAGCGACACGTCTCAGTGCGGGACGGTATCGCCATGATGAACCCGATCAGCGGCACCTTCCGCCACCCCGCGGCCGGGCCCACCGGGGAGGAGGTGCTCGCGTTCCTCGCCGACGTGAAGGAGAGCGAGGAACTCTTCATGGTGGTGGACGAGGAGATGAAGATGATGAGCGCGGTCTGTCCGGAGGGCGGCCGCATCCTCGGCCCGTTCCTCAAGCAGATGTCGAGGCTCAGCCACACCGAGTACCTGCTCGAGGGCCGCACCGGTCTCGACGTGCGGGAGGTGCTGCGGTTGACGATGTTCGCGCCGACGGTCACCGGCTCGCCGATGGAGAACGCCTGCGGTGTGATCGCCGAGTACGAGAAGGAGCCGCGCGGCTACTACTCCGGCGTGCTCGCCCTCTTCGAGCCGGAGGAGCACGGCTACACAGTCGACGCGCCCATCCTGATCCGCACCGCCTACCTCCGCCCCGACGGCCGCCTCACCGTGCCCGCCGGCGCGACGCTGGTGCGCCACTCCACTCCCGAGGGCGAGGTCTCCGAGACGCGCGCGAAGGCGTCCGGCGTGCTGTCCGCCCTGGGCCTGCTGCCGCACCGCGACGTGCCGCCGGCGATCGACCTGAATGCGCAGCCGGGCGTGCAGGAGGCGCTTGAGGCGCGCAACGAGCGGCTCGCCTCATTCTGGCTGCGGCCCCAGGCGCCCGAGCACATCGCCGGTCTCACCGGGCACACCGCGCTGATCGTCGACAACGAGGACCAGTTCACGACGATGCTCGCCCACCAACTCCGCCACCTCGGGATAAATGCTCGGGTCGAGCGCTGGTCGGAGGTCACCGACGTGCTGAGCGACGACCTCGTCGTCTTCGGGCCCGGCCCCGGCGACCCGCGCGACGACTCCGAACCGCGGATCGCGCACCTGCGCGAGCTGATGACCACGCGCCTCGATGCGGCACGACCGATGCTCGCCGTCTGCCTCAGTCACCAGATGCTGTCACTGCTGGCCGGGCTCACCGTCGAGCCGCTGCCCGCGCCCCGTCAGGGCGTGCGATTGGCGGTGGACGTCTTCGGCGAGGACGCAGCGATCGGCTTCTACAACACTTTCTCCTCCGTCGCCCCCGGCATCACGCGCACGCCCCGCCTGGGGCTCGAGGTGTCGGTCGACCCGGAGACGGGAGTGGTCAACGCCCTGCGCGGCGAGCACGTCGCCTCGGTGCAGGGGCACCTGGAGTCGGTGCTCTCCTCCGACGGACTGCGCACCCTGGAGCGGCTGGTCCGCACCGCGACGGCGCAGCCCGCCCGAGCATGAGCGGGCTGCGGCTGATCGCCTCGCCCGCCTACTCGGCCGAGCTGCAGGAGGCGGTGGACACCAGTGTGCGCGCGGCGGCGGAGGCGGCGCGGGGTTGGTTCGGCCGCGGCGACAAGCTCGCGGCCGACGCGGCGTCGGTGGCGGCGATGCGGGCGGTGCTCGCCGAGGCGCCGTTCGACGGGGTCGTGGTGATCGGCGAGGGCGAAAAGGACGAGGCTCCGATGCTGGCGAACGGCGAGCGCCTCGGACGCGCTGCCGCTCCCTCCTGCGACGTGGCCGTGGATCCGCTCGACGGCACCCGGCTCACGGCGGAGGGGCTGCCAGGGTCGGTGAGTGTTATCGCGCTCGCCCCGCGCGGCACACTGTTCAACCCCCGCGACGTGTTCTACATGGACAAGCTGGTCTGCTCGGGAGCGGGGCGGGGCGCGGTCTCGCTCGACCTCGCTCCGGCCGAGAACGCCGCGCGGCTGGCGTCGGCGCTCGGCAAGCCCGTCGCCGACCTGGTCGTCGTCGTGCTCGACAAGCCCCGGCACGCCGAGCTGATCGCGGCCCTGCGCGCGGCCGGAGTCGCCCTGGAGCTGCGCGGCGAGGGCGACGTGTCGGTCGCGATCGAGGCGGCGGATCCGGCCGGCCGCGTCGACCTCGTGCTCGGCATCGGCGGTACCCCGGAGGGAGTGGTTACCGCGTGCGCCGTCCGCGCCCTCGGCGGCGTGATGGAGGGGCGCCTCGCCCCGCAGACCCCGGCCGAGCGCGCGAACGCCTTGGCCGCGGGCCACGACCTCGGCCGCCGGCTCACCCTCGAGGACCTGGTCTCCTCCGACGACGTACTCTTCGCAAGCCACGCGGTCTAATCCCCCGCCCCGGCCCCCGCGCCCGCCCCGCCCCGCCCGCGAGATGCCACCTGTGACGCTCTGCTGCGGCGTGTCGTCGTCATA
This sequence comes from Rathayibacter rathayi, assembly GCF_004011095.1. Lineage (GTDB taxonomy): Bacteria > Actinomycetota > Actinomycetes > Actinomycetales > Microbacteriaceae > Rathayibacter > Rathayibacter rathayi. Next base: position 2,209,981 of record NZ_CP028129.1, read on the forward strand.
GGTGGCATCTCGCGGCGGGGAGGGTCGAGGGGTGACGGATGTCATGGCGGGTCGGTGACAGAGGGCCGGGGCGCACGGACCCCGCCGCGAGCAAGCTGGGGGCATGACTTCGACCGACCTCGCCGTCCAGGCGACCGCCCTCAGCAGGAGCTTCGGTTCCGTCGCCGCCGTCGCCGGCGTGGACCTCACCGTCCGCCCCGGCGAGATCGTCGCCTTCCTCTCCCGTGGCGACAGCATGAAGATCCAGAAGCTGGTCTACTTCGCGCAGGCCTGGCATCTGGCGTGGACCGGTCGACCGATCTTCGACGAGGATTTCGAGGCCTGGCCGAAAGGGCCCGTCGTTCGATCCGTTGTCCGAGAGAACCGTTACACGTCCCTGCCCGCCCACCTAGAGTTGAACGACGACGTCCGGGCAACGCTGGATTCGGTGCTCGACTTCTACGGGCACCGGGGCTATCAAGAACTGGTCGAGTTCACGCATGTCGATGCACCCTGGATTGACGCACGTCGCGGCCTCGATGCGGAGGAGCCGTCGCGACGGATCGTGAAGCGCGACACGCTGCTCGACTTCTATTCGAGCAGGGCGATCGAGGGCGGCGACGGGCCTGAGCGGCGGGCCCACGTCGAGAACGCCGACACCGACGAGACAGGCTCTCTCGCCCGGAGCATGATCGACCGCTGGACGGAAGGTCTCGCGCTGCTCGCGAACAAGTGACCCTGTTCCTCACGGTCGAGCAGGTCATCGCGCTGCAGGACGACATGGACGGGGCGGCTCTGATCGACCGGGGGAAGCTCGAGGGCGCGGTCCTTTGACCTCAAGCTTCTTTCCGAGCGAAGTTTTTGCATGCGACGGTCTACACGCAGGCCAACGTCCTTCTCCACGGTATCACGCAGGCTCAGGCCTTCCTCAACGCGAACAAGCGCACTGCCTGGGTGGCCACCATCACTTTTCTCGAACTCAACGGCATGCGCATCATCGACCTCGATCCTCACTACTGGTCCGACTCCGTGGTGGAAGTCGCTACCGGAGTCCACACGATCGAGGACACGGCGTTCTGGTTCGCCGCACTCGACCCGAGGAACGCGCGCTCGCTGTGAAGGAAATGCCATGCCCTCAGTCGCGATCCGCGCCGGCGGCGGGGACCGGTATCACCAGGGACGGCGGCCCTCCGACTCCGCGGCATCCTCGAACCGCAGGACAGGGCGCGCACCGCGGCGCCGACTTCAGAGCGTGAGACAGCGGAACGCCGAAGGCCCCGGCTCGACGCGCGAACCGGGGCCTTCTCGCTGTAGCGGGAGCGGGACTTGAACCCGCGACACCACGATTATGAGCCGTGTGCTCTAACCACCTGAGCTACCCCGCCGCGCGTTCTTCGCAGGCCTGGCCTGCGGGGAACGGAGCCCCCTGTGGGAATCGGACCCACTACCTCTTCCTTACCAAGGAAGTGCTCTACCAATGAGCTAAGGGGGCGCACCTGCGGGCCGATCAGCCTCTCTCGGGGCGTGCCCGCGATTTGGCACCGTTAGACACTAGCACCTCCGCGAAGCATTGCCGGCCGCGGGAGTCATGCCCCGCGGCACAGGCCGGACGCTACGCGCGGCTCGCCTCGTCGAGGGCGGCGAGCTCCTCGGTGCTCAGTTCGAGGGACGCCGACGCGACCAGCGCGGGCAGCTGCTCCATCACTCGGGCGCTCGCGATCGGCGCAACGACGCCGGGCTGCGAGCGGAGCCACGCGAGCGCGACCGTGGCCACCTCGGCTCCGTGCGCCTCGGCCGCCGCGTCGAGGGACGCGAGCACCCGGCGGCCGCGGGCGTCGAGGTAGCGAGCGGCGCCGTCGGCACGCGGACCCTCGGGGGTCGAGCCGTCGCGGTACTTGCCGCTCAGGAAGCCTGACGCGAGGGCGTAATAGGGGACGACGGCCAGCCCCGCCTAGCGCGCGAGCGGCAGCAGGTCCGCCTCTATCCCCCGCTCGACAAGGTTGTAGTGCGGCTGCAGGGCGACCGGCTTGTGCAGCCCCTCCTCGCCCGCGACGCGCAGCCACTCCGCGATGCGCTCGGCCCGGAAGTTCGACACTCCGATCGCGCGGATCAGGCCCTGGTCGACAAGCTCCGAGAAGACGGCGGCGATGTCGGTCATCGGCACGGCCTCGTCGTCGAAGTGGGCGTAGTAGAGGTCGATCCGGTCGGTGCCGAGCCGCTCGAGGGAGGCGCGGGCGGCCGCGCGGACGGTGTCGGGAGCGAGGCCAATGAACTGCGGATGCCGGCTGACCTTCGTGGCGATCACCACGTCGTCGCGGGAGCCCAAGCGCTGCGACAGCCACTCGCCGATGATCGTCTCGGACTCGCCGCCCCTGTTACCGGGGACCCAGGCGGAGTAAGAGTCGGCGGTGTCGATGAAGTCGCCGCCGGCGGCCGTGTAGCCGTCGAGCACGTCGAAGGAGGTCTGCCGGCCCGCCGTCCAGCCGAAGACATTGCCGCCGAGCGAGAGCGGGAAGACGTCGATGCCGGAGTCGCCGAGCGGTGCGCGGAGGACGGAGGAGGATGCTGCGCTGTCGATGGTCATTTTCTGATTCAAGACCCGCCGCGGGCCCCGATCGATCCCCCTCCCGCGCATGCGCGGCAAGGACTCAGGCTCTGAGCGCCGCGGGTAGTCGGCGTAGGCGAAGCGGGTGGAGTCGGGCGCCCATCCGGAGACGTTGATCGTGCCCTGCCCGCCGTGGAGGCGCTGGAGCACGCGCCCGGGCTCCAGGGTCTGGCGATCCTCCAGCTCGAGCAGCCGCAGCTCGACATCGACGTTCTCCGGGTGTCCGGTCGTGCCCGCCGGATAGGAGAGGTAGAGCAGGTGGGCGCCGTCCGGCGACTCATGGGGGAACCAGTCGACGGTGTCCGATTCGACCAGCCGCGTGAGGCCGGAGCCGTCCAGGCCGGAGCCGTCCAGGCCGATGCGGAAGAGTTGCGCGCCCCCTCCTGCCCGCTCCGAGTTGAAGACGAGGGCGCGGCCGTCGGCGCAGAAATCGACTCCGTCGTCGGCCGCGGCGTCGTCGGTCAGCGCGGTGAGGGCGCCGCCTCCGGACGGCATCGTGTAAACGTCGGTCCGCCACGCTCCGGAGGCGTCACCGCCGCCGATCAGCGCGAGCGTCGCTCCATCGGGCGAGATGCCGTGCAGATAGTGCCTGAAGCGGACTCCCTCATGCTCGGCCGTCAGGCGGCGGGCCGGGGCGGAGCCGTCGAGCTGCACCGCGTAGAGGTGCCCGTCGCGCGCTGAAACGTATGCGATGCCTCCGGACGAAGCGAGCACATGGTCGTTGTTGAGTTCGGCCGGCACCCCGTCGAGCGGGATCGGTTCGAGCTCGGCCGGACCCACCAGCGGCAACCGGAACAGACCACCGTCGCCGTTCACGATCAGCGCGGCCCCGTCCGGAGTCCAGTTCGGCGCCTCGACCAGGACCGAGTCGGACTCAAAGACGCTCAGCGCCTCTCCGGTAGCGAGGTCGTGCACGCGGAGGCGGCAGCGCTGGTCGGGCAGGAGCGAGCGGGCCATGCGCCCAGGGTAGGGGGCCCTGGCCGATGGCGACGGCACCGGTCAAGCCTTTCCGCACCCAGGTTCCACCAGAACGCGCTCCGTTATTCTTGGTCGACGAATGCGCTGGGTACGCCTTGGGAGGAACATGTGATGCTCCTCATCCTGGTGATCTCGTTCGCGCTCGCCGTGGTCACACCGTGGCTGGTCGACCGCTTCGGCCCGACGACCTTCTACGCGCTGGCTCTCCTTCCGGCCGCGAGCTTCGTCGCCACCGCGACCGCCCTGCCCACGATCCTCAACGGCGGCGAGATCCGCGAGACGGTTCCGTGGATTCCCGCCCTCGACATCGCCCTGGCCTTCCGGCTCGACGCTCTCTCGATCGTCCTCGCCCTCGTGGTCAGCGGAGTCGGCGCCCTCGTCCTCGCCTACTGCGCGTCGTACTTCGACCGCGACGAGCCCTCGCTCGGGCGCTTCGCCGCGCTCCTGTCCGCGTTCGCCGGAGTGATGTACGGCCTGGTCACGGCCGACGACGTGATCATCCTCTTCGTCTTCTGGGAGGCGACGAGCGTCCTCTCCTACCTCCTGATCGGCCACTACAGCGGGCGCAAGGAGAGCCGCGGCGCCGGACTCCAGGCGTTGCTGGTCACCACGCTCGGTGGCCTGGCGATGCTGGTCGGGATCGTGATCCTGATCGTGCAGGCCGGCACGACCAGCCTCTCCGGGATCGTCGCCGCGGCTCCCTCCGGGCCGATCGTGTCCACGGCGCTGGTGCTCGTGCTGCTGGGCGCGTTCTCGAAGTCGGCACTGGTCCCGTTCCACTTCTGGCTGCCGGCCGCGATGGCCGCTCCGACGCCAGTCAGCGCCTATTTGCACGCCGCCGCGATGGTGAAGGCGGGCATCTACCTCGTCGCGCGCCTCGCGCCCGGCTTCGCCGAGGACTCCGTCTGGCTGCCGGTGGTGGTCAGCGTCGGCGTGTGGACCATGCTCGTCGGTGGCTGGCGCTCGCTCCGCCAGTACGACCTCAAGCTCGTGCTCGCCTACGGCACGGTCAGCCAGCTCGGCTTCCTCACCGTCGCCGTGGGCTTCGGCTCGCGCGACGCAGCGCTGGCCGGCCTGACGCTCCTTCTCGCCCACGCCCTCTTCAAGGCGCTGCTCTTCCTCACCGTCGGGATCGTCGACCACCGCGCCGGCACCCGCGACCTCCGCAAGCTCAGCGGCCTCGGCCGGCAGGCTCCCGTGCTCGCCGCGGCGGCCCTGATCGGCGTGCTCTCGATGGCGGGCATCCCGCCGCTGCTGGGATTCGTCGCCAAGGAAGCGGTGTTCACCAGCCTGATCTCGGCGATCGAGCAGGGCTCGTTCTGGGCGTGGATCGCGCTCGTGGGCCTCGTGCTCGGCTCGATCCTCACCGTCGCCTACTCGGCCCGCTTCTTCTGGGGCGCCTTCGCCCGCAAGAAGGGCCTGGCGGATACGCACCTGCAGGCCGAGCCGTGGACCTTCACCGCCGCCCCGGTGCTGCTCGCCGCCGCCAGCGTGATTGGCGGGCTTGCCGCCTCCGTGCTCGACCCGCTCGTGGCCGTCTCTGCGGACACCCTGCCGTACGCCGCTCCCGACGCCGACCCGCGACTCGCGGCGGCGGCAGAGGCATCGGACCACGGCGGCTACCACCTCGCGCTCTGGCACGGCGTCGAGCCCGCGCTGGGTCTCAGCGCCCTCGTGATCGCCGTGGGCCTCCTGCTCTTCGCCAAGCGCGTGGCCGTGGCCCGCGCCCAGTCGATGCTGCCGAATCGGATCGACTCCGCCGAGGGCTACTGGGCCACGGTCCGCTGGCTCGACCGCGTCGCCAGCACTGTCACCGAGTCCGTGCAGCGCGGATCGCTCCCCCGCTACCTCACGGTGATCTTCGCGGTCTTCGTGCTCGGCGTCGGCGGTGCGGCGGCCCTGAACCGCACCTGGCCGGGCGACCTCGTGTTCTGGGACAGCCCGGGGCAGCTCGCGGTCGCCGCCGTGATGATCCTCGCGGCGGTGCTCTGCGCGACCGCGCGCAACCGCGTCGCCGCCGTGCTGCTCGCCGGTGCCACCGGCTACGGGATGGTGGCCCTCTTCGCCCTGCAGGGCGCCCCCGACCTCGCCCTCACCCAGGCGCTGATCGAGACGGTGACCCTCGTGGTCTTCGTCCTCGTCCTGCGCCGCCTCCCCACCCGTATCGCCACGAAGCACCAGCCGATGCGCAAGCGGCTGCGTGCCGTCATCGGCATCGCAGTCGGAGCGGTGATGGCCCTCGCCGCCACGATCGCCCTCGGAGCCCGGGCGACGACGCCGATCTCGGCGGAGCTGCCCCGCCTCGCCTACGAGGAGGGCAAGGGCCGCAACATCGTCAACGTCCTGCTCGTCGACATCCGCGCCTGGGACACGATGGGCGAGATCTCGGTGCTGGTCGTCGTCGCCACCGGAGTCGCGAGCCTGATCTTCCTCTCCAGCCGGGCCGGAGGCGCGCCCCGCCTCGAGGCCCCGAGCGCGGGTGACCGCCGTGAGCGCGAGATGGACCTGACCGCCTCCTCCGACGACTCCGAGCGGGACGGCGACCGCGGCTCCTGGCTCGTCGCCGGCCGCACGCTCCGCCCCGAGAACCGCTCGATCGTGCTCGAGGTGCTGGTGCGCCTGCTGTTCCACCCCGCAATGATCGTCTCGGTCTACCTGCTCTTCACCGGCCACAACTCCCCCGGCGGAGGCTTCGCCGGCGGCCTGCTCGCCGGTCTCGCCCTCGTCGCGCGCTACCTCGCGGGCGGCCGCTTCGAACTCGGCGAGGCCGCTCCGATCGACGCGGGTAAGGTGCTCGGGCTCGGCCTCTTCTTCGCGGTCGGCACCGCCGTCTCCTCCCTCGCCTTCGGCCTCGAGGTGCTGGAGGCGAGCTGGCTCGACCTTGAGGTGCCGGTGCTCGGCGAGCTCCACCTCGGCACGTCCACCCTCTTCGACATCGGGGTGTACCTGATCGTGATCGGCCTGGCCCTGGACATCCTCCGCAGCCTCGGCGGGGAAGTGGACCGTCACGGCGAGGAGGCCGAGCAGGGCTCCCCCTCGGGTGACGGCGTGACGCGCTCGACGGACAGCACCCCCGGCCCCGGCCAGGGCACCGTCGACGGACTCGAAACGTCCCTCCCCACCGGTTCCACCGTGATCGGCGGACCGGGCAGGGGGGACGGCACATGAGCATCACGATCGTCCTCGTCGTCGTGATGGCGGTGATGTACGCCGCGGGCGTCTACCAGATGCTGGAGCGCAGCCTCACCCGCATCCTGATCGGGTTCCTGCTCGTCGGGAACGCGACCAACATCCTCATTCTGCTGATGGCCGGCCGCTCGGGCATCGCGCCGTTCGTCACCGACGACGGCCGCTCCTACGAGCAGATAGCCGCCGAGATGGCCGACCCGCTGCCGCAGGCGCTGATCCTGACGGCGATCGTGATCACCTTCGGAGTGTCCGCCTTCCTCCTCGCGATGATCTATCGGCGCTGGCGCCTCGCCAACGCCGACCAGGTGGAGGACGACGAGACCGACGCCTCCGTCCGCGAGGACGCCGCCGGCATCTCGGCACAGACCACCGCCGACGACCGAGCGCTCGATGCGCTCCTCGAGTCCAGCGACGAGGGCACCGCCGCCAAGCACGGGGAGAGCGCCATGACCGACGACAGGAAGGAGGACCGATGAACGCCCTGATCCCGCTCGTCGTCACCCTCCCCCTCCTGGGAGCGGCCGTTGCGCTGATCCTCGGCCGCCACCGGCGCGCACAGATCACGGTGAACATCGTCACGCTCTCGAGCGTGCTGGTGATCTCCTCGGTGATGCTCGTGCTGGTCCTCGCCGGCGACGAGGGCGGCAGCGCGGTCTACGTGGGCGGCTGGGAGCCGCCGTGGGGCATCGTGCTCGTCGTCGATCCGCTCGCCGCCCTGATGCTCGTGATCACCTCGATCACGTTGCTCGGCGTCCTGCTCTTCTCCGTCGGCCAGGGTCTGGTCGACGGCAACCGCGAGACGCCGGTCACGATTTTTCACCCGACCTACCTGATCCTCTCGGCGGGCATCCTCAACGCCTTCGTCGCGGGCGACCTGTTCAACCTCTACGTCGGCTTCGAGATCCTGCTGGCCGCGAGCTACGTGCTGATCACGCTGGGCGGCACCGCGCCGCGCATTCGGGCCGGCACGACCTACGTGGTCGTCAGCCTGGTCTCGAGCGTCTTCTTCCTCTCGGCCATCGGCCTGCTCTACGGTGCCACCGGCACGGTCAACATGGCGCAGCTCTCGATCCGCATCGCCGAGCTCCCCGCGGACGTGCAGCTGGTGCTGCACGTCGTGCTGCTGCTGGGCTTCGGGATCAAGGCGGCCGTGTTCCCGCTGTCGTTCTGGCTCCCGGACTCGTACCCCACGGCTCCCGCGCCGGTCACCGCGGTCTTCGCCGGGCTGCTCACCAAGGTCGGCGTGTACGCGCTGATCCGCACCGAGACCCTGCTCTTCCCGGGCGGCGGGCTGAGCGACGTCCTGCTGGTGGTGGCGCTGCTGACACTGATCGTCGGCATCCTCGGCGCGGTCGCCCAAGCTGACATCAAGCGGATGCTGTCCTTCACGCTGGTCTCGCACATCGGCTACATGGTGTTCGGGATCGCCGTGGGCACCCCGGCCGGCTACGCCGCGACGATCTTCTACGTCATCCATCACATCACCGTTCAGACGACGCTGTTCCTCGCGACCGGTCTGATCGAGCGAGTCGGTGGCACCACGTCGATCCTGCGCCTCGGCGGGCTACTCAAAGCCTCGCCGCTGCTGGCCCTGCTCTATTTCATCCCCGCGATGAACCTCGGCGGGATCCCGCCGTTCACCGGCTTCCTCGGCAAGGTCGGGCTCTTCGTCGCCGGCACGGAGTCGGCCGTCGACCAGCCCTCGTGGCTCATCTGGGCCGTCATCGCTGCCGGGGCCGTGACCTCCCTGCTGACCCTCTATGCGATCGCGCGCGTCTGGAACATGGTCTTCTGGCGCCGCCAGGAGGAAGTGCCCGGCTACGAGTCCCCCCTGATCGACCAGCTGCAGGAGGACCCCCACGACACGGGCAGCATCCGCACCCGCCACTCGCCGCCGATGATGGTGCTCGCCACCGCAGGCATGGTCGTGGTCGGAGTCGTGCTGACCGTCGGCGCCGGACCGCTCTACGACGCGAGCGAGCACGCGGCGAACGCCGTCGCCGATCCCGCCACCTACATGGCGACCGTCTACCGCGATTCGTCCTTCGGCCAGGAGGGGCCGCGATGAGCCCCCGCCGCCGCGTCGACATCTGGAACCGCATCGTGATGTTCGTGACCCTCGTCGGCATCTGGGTGCTGCTCTGGGACGACGTCTCGGTGCTGTCGATCGTCACTGGCCTGCTGGTCGCCCTGCTGATCACTCGCGTGTTCTACCTGCCGCCGGTCGAGTTCTCGAACCGCATCAACCCGTGGTTCGTGCTCCTCTTCTTCCTGTGCCTGCTGGCCGACATCGCGGTGGCCTCAGTGCGCGTGTCCTGGCAGATCTTGACCCTGCCCGTCCCCGTGCACAACGCCATCGTCGCCGTGCACCTGCGCAGCCGCTCCGAGGGGATGCTGGTCTGGACGACCGAGGCTGTCTCGCTGGTGCCCGGCTCCCTCGTGATCGACGTCGACCCGCAGCTGAACGTGCTCTACCTGCACGTACTCGGCGTGACCCACGACGAGGGCGAGCGGATCGAGGAGGTGCGCCGCACAGTACTGCGGACGGAGGCGCGCATCGTCCGCGCCATCGGCTCCCGCGAGGACGTGCAGCGGGTGAACCATCCGCTCGAGGACGGAGCGGGGGCGGTCCGATGATCGGCTGGCTGGTGTGGATCCTGGTGCCCGTGTTCGGTGCCGCGTGCCTGCTCGCGCTCGTGCGCATCCTCCGCGGCCCCTCCGTGCTCGACCGCGTGGTCGCGGCCGACGTGCTCGTCGCGACGATCATCTGCGGGATCGGCGCCGAGATGGCCGTCAATCACCACGCGCGGACCCTACCCGTCGCGCTCGGACTCGCGCTCTTCGCCGTCTTCGGCTCGATCAGCGTCGCCAAATTCATGGCCAACCGCGAGGAGGACTGACATGGACCTGTTCTTCGACGCCCTCACGGCAGTGCTCCTGCTGGTCGGCGCCCTGCTCTCCCTGGTCGCGGCGATCGGGCTGATGCGCTTCGACGACCTGCTCTCGCGGATGCACGCGGGCACCAAGCCGCAAGTGCTCGGCCTGATCTGCGTGATGCTCGCGGTCGCCATCCGCAACCCCGGCTTCGCCGCCGCGGGGACGATCGTGCTGGTCATCGGGTTCCAGCTGCTGACCGTGCCCGTCTCGGCGCACATGGTCGGCCGCGCCGCCTACCGGGCGGAGCCTGTTTCGCCGGGCTACCTGGTTGCCGACGAGCTCGCGGACGCGGTCAGCCGCGCCGACGAGCAGGCCCGCACGACCGGACCCGAGACCGGGCACGCGTCCGAGCAGCGGGCGCGGACCTCCTCCACGCCCCCGCCCGAGGATGAGGACAGCCCGGCCGCGACCGCCTAGGCGACGAGGACGAGTTGCACGAGCGTCGCCCCGGTCAGACCGCGCAGGGCGACTCCGCCGATCGCAAGCGTCGCCGCGACGAGGCCACCGACCAGCAGCACCAGCAGCGGCACCACCCAGAGCAGCGCCCGGCGGCGCCGTGCCCGGGCCTCATCCGGCGTCTCATCCATCACCCGTCGACTGTACGGGACGGCGGAGGGGACGGCCGATAAACTGAGCACCATGACCCTGGACTCCGCTCTCTCCGGCGCGCCCGAGAACTTTCCCGGCCCCACCACTCAGGCCGACCACCACCGGGGATCCGAGTGGTGGCGCACCGCCGTCATCTACCAGATCTACCCGCGCTCCTTCGCCGACGCGGACGGCGACGGCATCGGCGACCTGCCCGGCATCACCTCGCGGCTCGAGAGCCTCGCCGAGCTGGGCGTCGACGCGATCTGGCTCTCACCCTTCATGACCTCTCCGCAGAAGGACGCCGGCTATGACGTCGCCGACTACTGCGACGTCGATCCGCTCTTCGGAACCCTCGCCGACTTCGACGCCATGCTCGCCCGCGCGCACGCCCTGGGCATCCGCATCATCGTCGACCTCGTCCCCAACCACTCCTCCAGCGCTCACCGCTGGTTCCAGGAGGCGCTCGCCGCTCCCGCGGGCAGCCCCGAGCGGGCGCGCTACCTGTTTCGCGACGGCCGGGGCGAGTCGGGCGAGCTGCCCCCGAACAACTGGGAGTCGGTCTTCGGCGGCCCGGCGTGGACCCGCGTCACCGAACCCGAGGGGACCGCGGGCCAGTGGTACCTGCACCTGTTCGACGCCTCCCAGCCCGACTTCGACTGGACGAACGAGTGGGTGCGCGAGCGCTTCCGCGAGGTCCTGCGCTTCTGGCTCGACCGCGGCGTCGACGGCTTCCGCGTCGACGTGGCGCACGGGATGATCAAGGCCGAGGGGTTGCCCGATTACACGCCGCCGGCGGACAGCGGGTCAATGGGCGAAGTCGCGTCGGCCGACGGCGAGAAACCCGTCACCGCCCCGTACTGGGCGCAGGACGGCGTCCACGAGATCTACCGCGACTGGCACTCGCTGCTCGCCGAGTACCCGGACGACCGCGTGCTCTGCGCCGAGGCGTGGGTGCAGCCGCTCTCGAAGCTCGCCCGCTGGGTGCGCCCCGACGAGATGCACCAGGCCTTCAACTTCGCCTACCTCGAGACTCCGTGGAGCGCGCGCGCCCTCCGCGACATCATCGACTCCTCCGTCGAGGCTTTCGCCGCGGTCGGAGCCCCCTCGACCTGGGTTCTGTCCAACCACGACGTCGTGCGCCACGCCAGCCGCCTGGCGCTCACCGCCGACAACCCGCAGGGCTACGGCATCGGCCCGCGCTCGCCCGGGCTGCCCAATCCGGCGCTGGGCCTGCGTCGCGCTCGCGCCGCCACGGCGCTCATGCTCGCACTCCCCGGCTCCGCCTACGTCTACCAGGGTGAGGAGCTCGGACTGCCCGAGGCGATCGACCTCCCCGACTCGGCGCGTCAGGATCCGACCTGGTTCCGCACCGGCGGCGAGCGCTACGGCCGCGACGGCTGCCGAGTGCCGATCCCGTGGGAGGCCGACGCGCCCGCGTACGGCTTTAGTCGCACCGGCGACTCCTGGCTGCCGCAGCCCGAAGACTGGGCGCCGCTCGCCCGCGACCGCCAGCGCGGAGTCGCCGGCTCCACGCTCGAGCTCTACCGGTCCCTGCTCGCGGTGCGCCGAGCGGAGGACCTGGGCTCGGGCGCCGTCGAGTGGCTTGAGGGCTACCCGGAGGACGTGGTGGCGTTCCGGAACGGCGGCGTCACGGTGATCGCGAACCTCGGCGAAACCCCGGTCGAGCTGCCGGTCGGTTCTGTGGTGCTCTCCTCGAAGGAGCTGCACGAGCCGGCGCTGCCCGCGGACACGACGGTCTGGCTGCGTGCGGAGTAGCCCGGAGGGGGCTCGATCTGCAGGGGACCGTGCGATCTGCAGGGGACCGTCTGATCCGCAGGGGCGAGGACCTCTGCCGGGCGTAGCGCCCCCTGATCCGGCCGATCACGCGCGGAGCCCCTGCGAATCGCACCGAATCCTGCACATCGCACGCCTCCCTGCAGATCGCACCGGTCCCCGCGCACCCACCGGCCCCGCTCGAGGCTTAGCGCCCGGCGTTGGCCTTCAGCCAGAGGTACGAGTCCACCTTCGTCACGCCGTCGAGGCGGACCTCGAAGTGCAGGTGCGGTCCGGTCGACATCCCGGTCGTGCCCACGAGCCCGAGCAGCTGGCCGACCTTGACCGGGTCGCCCTCGTTCACGGCCGCCGAGCCGTGCTGCATGTGCGCGTAGACGCTGGAGACGAGCTGCCCGTCGATCTCGTGATCGACGATCACATGGACGCCGAGCGAGCCCTCCCCGTCGATCACCGTGCGCACCACGCCGTCGGCGATCGCCTGGATGGGCGAGCCGTCGCCCGGGTTGAAATCCGTCCCGCCGTGGTTGACCGAGCAGCCCGCGCAGTTGCGGTAGCCGAAGCGGTCGCCCACGGGGACGCCCACCGCGAAGGGCCACTGGATCGACGCGTTCGGGTCGTTCGTGAAGCCGCTGTCCGAGGTGCGGACGATGTCGGCCACGTTCGTCTGGGTCTTGCGCTCCTGCACGCCGAAGCCGTCGCGCGCGATCGTCGCGGCGCTGACCTCGCCCGCAACGAACGACTGCGAGCCGCGGCGGGCGTCCGAGCCGAACGGCGTCGTCAGGCCCTGCGCCTGCACGTCCTCCGCGGTCAGGAGCGACGTGGCCGGCAGCGAGGTCGCCGCGACGATGGCCGCCACGAACGAGAGCGCCACGAGACCGCCGGCCCGGGCGCGGCGTACGGGCCGCAGCGGAGTCGAGCGCGGGGCGGACACGGGTGCTGGGGCACTGCGGACCGAGGCGACGCGGCGCTCGGCCTCGCGCAGCTGCTCCGCGGTGGGAGCGGCGAACACGTCGTCGGCGCTGCTCGCCAGCGAGACGTCGGCCGCGAGGGCCAGGGCGCGCTCGCGCTCACGGAGCTCGCGACGGGTGAGCGGTGGGGTCGATTCGCCGGGGTCGATGCGGAGGCAGCGGGGGAGGGCGAATCGGGGCTCACGAAATCGAGGTCTTCCGTCGGGGGCGGGGGACGAGCGGCGCTCCCGGAGAGGGGATGCCGCGCGGGTCCGTGATCGCATCCTGTGCGAACATCACGAATTCATAAAGGATAACCACGGCGACCGCGATCCGGCCAGAGCCCGGAGCGGACAGGCGCGATCCGGACCCGCCGCCCGGCGAGCCGCGGCGAGATCCTGCGCCGTCGCGCCTCCCTGCACAGCAGGGTTGAGCCGGCTGTGGCTCCGAGAGCGGTTACACCTCGTCCGCGCGCAGGCGGCGCAGCAGATCCTCCAGCTCGGCGAAGAGCGGGTCGGGAGCCGCGATGAGCAGATCGGAGCCGAACGGAGCGCCGTCCAGGCCCGCCACCCGCGCGCCCGCCTCCTGCACGATCAGCGCACCGGCGGCCAGATCCCACGGGTTCAGACCGCGCTCGTAATAGGCGTTCAGCTGCCCGGTCGCCACCGAGCAAAGGTCAAGGGCCGCGGAGCCGATGCGACGGATGTCACGCACCGAGCCCAGCAGCTCCTGCACCACCGCACCCTGCCGCACTCGGCGGGCTGCGTCGTAGCCGAACCCCGTGCCGATGAGCGCGAGCGAGAGGGACGTCGGCGCGACGACCCGCACCGTGACGCCGTTTCGCTCCGCTCCCCCACCGCGGCTCGCCGTGGTGACCTCACCCGTCGCCCCGTTCACCACGGCACCGGCGAGCGCCGTCCACGACGCCGGATCAGGCTCACCCTCGACCACCGCGATACTGACCGCGTAGGACGGGATGCCGTAGAGGTAGTTGACGGTGCCGTCGATCGGATCGACCACCCAGGTCAGACCGCTCGTCCCTCCCCCCGACCCCGACTCCTCACCGAGGAATCCATCGTCCGGCCTCGCCTCGACGAGACGCCGGCGGATGAGCTGCTCGACCTCTCGGTCGGCGGCTGTCACCACGTCCTCGGGAGAGGACTTCGACGCGGCGATCTCGACTCCGTCCTGCCGCCGCTGTCGGGCGAGGTGCGCCGCCTCGATGGCGATAGATCGGGCGATGGCGAGGAGAGGGGCGTTGTCGCTCATAGCACCAGCCTAGAGATCGGCCCCATCATGGAGGGATGAGCACCCCGATCGCCCTCACCGGAGTCACCGGAGCCGTAGGTGGCCGTGTCGCCCGCGAGCTCGCCGACGCCGGTCATCCCCTCCGCCTGCTGGTCCGCGACCCGTCCCGCGCGCCCGAACTGCCGGAAACCGAGGTGGTGCGCGCCTCCTTCGCCGATACCGGCGACGCGCTCGAGGGCGTCCGCCTCCTTGTGATGGTCTCGGCCGCGGAGAACGCGGAGCGCCTCGCCGAGCACCTGGCGTTCGTCGCGTCGGCGACCGCAGCCGGTGTCGAGCACATCGTCTACACGTCCTTCGCCGGTGCTGCCCCGAACGCGGTCTTCACCCTTGCCCGCGACCACGCGGCGACCGAGGACGCGATCCGCCGCTCGGGTATGACCTGGACGTTCCTCCGCGACAACCTCTACCTCGACTTCCTGCCCGCGATGCTCGACGAGGACGGCATGATTCGCGGTCCTGCCGGCCAGGGCCGCGCCGCCGTCGTCGCCCGCGAGGACGTGGCCCGGGCGGCCGCCGCAATCCTCCGCGCGCCGGAGAAGCACCGCGGAGCAGCTTACGAACTCACCGGCCCGGAGGCGCTCACCCTCGACGAGGTGGCAGCCGCCTTGACCGCGGCCGGGCGTCCCGCGGTCTTCATCGACGAGACTCTCGACGAGGCGTACGCGTCGCGCCGTCGATGGAACGCGCCGGACTGGCAGCTCGACGCGTGGATCAGCACCTACACCGCGATCGCGGCCGGTCAGCTCGAGCACGTCTCGGGCGATGTCCAGCGCCTGACCGGACGAGCGCCGCTCTCACTGGCCGGATTCCTGAAGCGGGAGGCGCGCGGGTGAGCGCAAGAGCCCGGTCGGCGGTACGCCCCGACAGAGGGAATGCCCCGCGCATCCGGTGATGGCTGGGGGTCGACGTCGGGCGGTCGATACTGTGGCGGTCGATACTGTGGCGAGTGAGGGATTCGAACCCCCGAAGGCTACGCCGTCTGATTTACAGTCAGATCCCTTTGGCCGCTAGGGTAACTCGCCGTGGCGCACCCGACCGCGTAATCACAACCGGGGGCGCTCAGCAAGGATACCCACGCGACCGGCGGATCGGAAATCGTGCACCGCGCCGATCATGTCGTTTCCGCCGCATACCGGGACGCCGCCTCCGCGACCTTGCCCGCGTAGCTTCCGGCCGGATTGTAGGCGGCGATCGCCGCCCGCCACCCCGACTCGGTCGAAAGATCGCCTCCAGCGTCGCAAAGGTAGCGGGCCGCCGTCACCGCCTGCTGATCCACGTTCTGCGGATCCCAACCGTTCGACGCCCAGAGCATCCACGTCGCCGGGATGATCTGAAGCGGGCCCATCGCCCGGTCGACCTCAGCGTCACCGTCGAGCGCTCCGCCGTCGTTGTCGGGGACCGGGTCGAAGTACGTGCCGTCCAGGCGAGGGCCGTAGATCGGCTCGGTCGGGCGACCGTCCTCGCGCAGTTCGCCGCCGTCGATCATGCCGTGACGACTCTCGACGTAGCCGATACCGGCCAGAGTCGCCCAGTCGAGACGACAGCCGGGATCGACGGACGACATGAGCAGAGCCGCGCCTGCGTAGGCGGTCAACGCGCGCGCGGGGATCCCGCTGTCCGCCGCCGTCGTCCTGAGCCACGTCTCGTCGGTGAGCAGGCGCACCGGTGTCTCCGCGGCCTGCTCGGGATCTTGCAGGACGATCGCGTCGGCCGCAACGGGGACGGCCGCTGCGGGCGGGACGGTGGACAACCCCTCCTCAACCGTCAGCGCGGAGGGCCGCTCGCCGCAGCCGGCGAGAACGAGACCGACGAGCGGGACGAGGACGAGGACGGAAAGACGGCGCACGTCCCAGAGATAGCATCTGCGCCTGGAGCCGGGCTCCGCCGAACCGAAAAGCTACACTCGCAGCCATGGCAGATTCAACGTTCGACGTCGTCAGCAAGATCGACAAGATGGAGGCGGACAATGCCCTCAACCAGGCTCACAAAGAGGTCGAGCAGCGCTACGACTTCAAGAACGTCGGCGCCTCGATCGCCTGGAGCGGAGAAAAGATCCTGATCAAGGCCAACACCGAGGAGCGGGCGAACGCGATCCTGGACGTCTTCCAGTCGAAGCTGATCAAGCGCGGCATCAGCCTTAAGAGTCTCGACACGGGCGAGCCTTTCGCGTCGGGTAAGGAGTACCGGATCGAGGCGACCCTGAAGGAGGGCATCGACCAGGAGCACGCGAAGAAGATCAACAAGCTCATCCGCGACGAGGCACCGAAGACGGTCACATCGCAGATCCAGGGCGACGAGCTCCGTGTCTCCTCGAAGAGCCGCGACGACCTCCAGGCAACGATGACGCTGCTGCGCGGGGCAGACCTCGAGCTCGACCTCCAATTCGTCAACTTCCGCTGAGGTATGGTGCACTCGGGAGTACGCGCGTGACCGCCGGCGTCGACGAGCCGGACCGACGAGGCCGCATCGGGCTCGATCGGGAGGGCTTCGACCTCACCGGCAATCCCGACGTTGTGGTGAGAGAGGTGACTCTCCTCTCAAGCCACTGGTACGTCCTCCGCACCACCCGCTTCGAGTACCGGCATCGGGACGGCAGCTGGACGAGCGAGGAGCGCGAGACCTACGACCGGGGCAACGGCGCGGCCGTCCTGCTCTACGACGCGCAGGCGCGCACGGTCGTCCTCATCCGCCAGTTCCGTTACCCCGCCTACGTGAACGGCGATGGCGACGGGATGCTGCTTGAGGTCCCCGCCGGCCTCCTCGACGAGGACGGACCCGAGGAGGGCGCGCGCCGAGAGGCGTCGGAGGAGACTGGTCTGGAGATCGGCCGGCTCGAGCACGTATTCGATGCGTTCATGAGCCCGGGATCGGTGACCGAGAAGCTGCACTTCTACGCCGGACGCTACCGAGCGGGCAGCCGGGAGGGCAGCTTCGCGGGACTCGCGGACGAGGGTGAGGACATCGAGGTGGTGGAACTTTCCTTCGATGAAGCGCTCACTCAGATCGGCATGCAGATCGTCGACGCGAAGACAATCATGCTGCTGCAGTGGGCGGCGCTCTCCGGCCCGTTCTCCCGCTGACCCCGGGGCCTCTTCCACTTGTTCGTTTCCGGCGCGACCTCATGGCCCACGGACCGTTCTCCCGGCTCGGTACCGTTGCTGGGCTCAGCGCACGTACTCGGCGAGTGCCCGCCCGGTCAGCGTCCCGGACCCCGCCAGCCCGGCGGGAGTGCCCTCGAAGACGACTGTTCCCCCGTCATGGCCGGCTCCGGGACCCACATCGATGACCCAATCGGCATGGGCCATCACCGCGCGATGGTGCTCGATCACCACGACGGAGTTTCCCGAGTCGACCAAGCGATCGAGGAGCCCGAGCAGAGTGTCGACGTCGGCCAGGTGGAGCCCCGTCGTCGGCTCGTCGAGCAGGTACACCGACCCGGACGAGGCCATGTTGATCGCAAGCTTGAGCCGCTGGCGCTCGCCTCCCGACAGCGTGTTCAATGGCTGGCCGAGTGTGAGGTAGCCGAGCCCGACGTCCACGAGTCGGGCGAGCACCATGTGAGCCGCACCGGCGGCGAAGAACTCCGCGGCATCGACTATCGGCATCGAGAGCACCTCGTGGATGTTCTTCCCGCGCAGGCGGTACTCGAGCACCTCGGCGGTGAAGCGCTTACCCTCGCACTCCTCGCAGACCGACGAAACCGTCGCAGCGGGACCGAGTTCGGTGAAGATCATCCCGGCGCCCTTACAGACCGGGCAGGCGCCGGCGGAGTTGGCGCTGAACAACGCCGGCTTCACTCCGTTAGCCTTCGCGAACGCCGCACGGATCGCGTCGAGAACGCCGGTGTAGGTGGCGGGGTTGCTGCGCCGCGAGCCTCGAATCGGCGACTGGTCGGCGACGACCACCCCGGGCCGACCCGCGAGCGAGCCGTGCAGAAGGGATGACTTCCCTGAGCCGGCGACTCCGGTCACGACCGTGAGCACGCCGAGCGGGACATCGACATCGATGCTACGGAGATTGTGAGTCGCGGCGCCGCGGATCTCGACCGCCCCGGCCCGGCGGCGCACCGACTCCTTGAGCGATACGCGGTGCCCGAGGTGGCGGCCGGTCAGCGTGTCCGACGCGCGCAGACCCGCCACCGTCCCCTCGAATTGCAGCTCTCCGCCGTGCGCGCCGGCACGCGGACCGAGGTCGATGACATGATCGGCGATCTCGATAATCTCGGGCTTGTGCTCGACGACCAGCACGGTGTTGCCCTTATCGCGGAGGCGGCGCAGCAGCTCGATCATCCGCGAGACGTCGTGCGGATGCAGGCCCGCCGTCGGCTCATCGAAGACGTAGGTCACGTCGGTGAGGCTCGACCCGAGGTGCCGCACCATCTTCACTCGTTGCGCCTCGCCCCCCGAAAGAGTGCCCGACTCGCGGTCGAGCGACAGATAGCCGAGCCCCACCTGCACCAGCGCGTCGAGCGTGCCGAGGAGCGTCTCGACGATCGGCGCGACCGAAGGAGCCTGCATCCCACGGAGCCAGCCGGCGAGGTCGGTCGCCTGCATCGCAGAACACTCGGCAATATTGCGTCCGGCTATGCGCGACCCGAGGGCAGCCCGGGTAAGACGCCCGCCCCCGCACTCAGGGCAGACGGCGAAGGTGGCGACGCGATCGGCGAAGGCCCGAATGTGGGGCTGAGCCGCTTCCTTCGCGAGGTACAGCCGGGTGACCTTCACCAGAAGACCCTCGTAGGTCATGGTCATGCCGGCGATGGCCATTCGTGTCGCCGGGCGATGGAGGAACGCATCCATCTGCTCCGCCGTGAACTCGGCAATGGGCACGTCCGCCGGATACAGGCCAGACTCAGCAAGACCTTTCCAGTACCAGCCACCCACCACGAAGTTCGGAATTGCATCGAGCGCTCCTCCCTCGAGCGACTTCGAGCGGTCGATCAGCGCATCCAGATCGATGCTCGACACCCGGCCCGTGCCCTCGCAGCGCGGGCACATCCCCTCGGGCAGGTTGAACGAGAAGGCTCCGCTCGTACCTGCGTGCGGGTCGCCGATCCGACTGAAGAGGATGCGCAGCATCGTGTACGCATCGGTCGCCGTCCCGACCGTCGAGCGGCCGTTCGATCCCATCCGCTCCTGATCGACGACGATCGTGGCCGACAGCCCCTCGAGCGACTCCACATCGGGCCGAGCTGGCGACGCCATGAACTGCTGCACAAAGGCGGAATAGGTCTCATTGATCAGCCGCTGCGACTCCGCTGCAATGGTGCCGAAGACCAGCGACGACTTGCCCGATCCTGAGACACCCGTGAAGACAGTGATCCTGCGCTTCGGGATGTCGACATCGAGCCCTCGGAGGTTGTTCTGACGCGCCCCTCGCACCCGGATGATGTCGTGCGGCGCAGCCGTGGTCATACTGTCTCCATCCTGAGCGGTGCCCGAAGCCTAGAGGAGACGCGCGATATCCGCGCCAAGACGGCAACGCCCCCCAAGTGCTCCGGAGGGCCGACGTCGGGTCAGCCGGCGACCGGCTCCGCCCGCGAGATGGCGATCATGTCCTCGCGCGGCACGACCTTGACTCGAGCGCGGCCCTCGGGCTCGCCGAGCCCCATCTCGTGCTCATCGAGGCGATGCCAGCCGTCGAGGTCTGTGTACGCGATCTCCCGCTCCTCGAGCAGGGTGACGACCGCGGCCTCCTCGGGGTGCACGGGCGTCCACCACGACGCCTGGTCGTTGAGGACATGGGCAACGGTCTCCATCGCGTCCGACTTGGTGTGACCGATGAGACCGACCGGCCCACGCTTGATCCAGCCGGTCGCGTAAACGCCGTGGACCTGCTGGTCCTCGTCGTCCAGGACCTGCCCCTCCCGGTTCGGGATTACTCCGCGCATCTCATCAAACGGCAAACCGTCCAACGGTGAGCCAAAGTAGCCCACCGCGCGGTAGACCGCCTGCACGGGAACCTCGCGGACTTCACCCGTGCCACGCACGCCACCCTCACCGTCGGGCTCGGTGCGCTCGTAGCGGATCGCACCGACTCGACCGAAACCGTCATCGACGAACTCGAGCGGCTTCGCCCAGAAGTGCAGGTGCAGACGGCGCGAAGCACTGCCCCCCTCGCGGGCCCGCCACTGGTTCAGCACCCGGTTGATGACCATCACCTGCTTGTTCGTCGCGATGGCCGCCTCCGAAGCGGGATCGAGATCGAAGTCCTCGTCCGCGACGATCATGTCGACATCGCGCAGCTCACCCAACTCACGCAGCTCCAGGGGAGTGAACTTCACCTGCGCGGGGCCGCGGCGACCGAAGACGTGCACATCGGTGACGGGCGACGCCCGTAGGCCCTCGTATACGTTCGGCGGAACCTCCGTGGGAAGAAGGTCCTCGGCGTGCTTCGCGAGCATCCGCGAGACATCGAGCGCCACATTGCCGTTGCCGATCACCGCGACCGACGAGGCCTCGAGCGGCCAGGTCCGCGGCACATCGGGGTGGCCGTCGAACCAGCTGACGAAGTCCGCCGCGCCGTAGGAACCCTTCAAGTCAACACCGGGGACGTCGAGGGAGGCATCCCGCACGGCGCCGGTCGCGAAAATCACCGCGTGGTAGTGACGCTTGAGATCCTCAAGCGTGATGTCAGTCCCGAAATGCACGTTGCCGAAGATCCTGATGTCACCGCGATCGAGCACCTCTCTCAGGGCGGTGATGATGCCCTTGATCCGCGGATGATCGGGCGCAACGCCATAACGGACCAGGCCGTACGGCGCCGGGAGATGCTCGAACAGGTCGATTGAGACGTCGTACTTCTTTTCGGCTTTGATCATGAGGTCGGCGGCATAGATGCCCGCGGGCCCTGCGCCGACGATGGCCAGCCTGAGCTTGGTCATTGCGTTCCTCCTACCGGGGCGCTTGCGCGCAACTCCGGTCTCATTCCCGCGACGCAGGGCGCGCCGCTACGTCAGGGTCAGCCGTTGCGCTCAACGACGGTGTCAGCGAAGCGTGTCAACGCCCTACGGACGGAGCCGTCGGGCAGCGGAGCGAGAGCAGCGACGGCCTCGTCGGCCCACCGATGGGCCTCGGTGAGGGTCTGCGCCGTGACGTCGTGATCCCGCAGCTGCGCGATGGCGTCCGAAATGTCGGCGCTCTGCTCCTCCGTGTGTGCAATCTCGTCGTTCGAGCGGCTGACATAGCTTTCGATGCGCGCGAGCAGGCCAGCGGCCAGGCGGTCGGAGGATGCTCGCTCGCGCAGGCGCAGAATCGGCAGCGTCGCCACACCCGCGCGGATGTCCGCCCCGGGATTCTTCCCGGTCTCCTCCGGCTGAGGTGAGAGGTCGATCACGTCGTCGACGATCTGGAAAGCGACGCCGATCTTCTCGCCGAAAACGCGCATGGCCTCCTCGTACTCCTCTGGCGCCTCGGAGAACGCGACACCTGTGCGACCGGCCGCGGCAATGAGCGAGCCCGTCTTGTCCGCGAGCACCGAGAGATAGTGCTCAATCGGGTCCTCGCCCTCACGAGGACCAACGGTCTCGTGCAGCTGGCCGAGGACGAGCCGCTCGAAGGTGTCCGCCTGGAGCCGGATTGCCTTGTCACCGAGTTCGACCATCAGCTGGTTCGCGCGGGCGAAAAGCAGATCACCCGTGAGAATCGCAACGTTGTTGCCCCACACGGTCTGAGCCGACGGAACACCGCGTCGCTTCTCCGCCTCGTCCATGACGTCATCGTGATACAGCGACGCGAGGTGCGTGATCTCGATCGCCTGCGCACCGAGCAACACCTGCGACGTGTTGCCCCGCCCGAGCGACGCCGCTAGGAGGGTGAGCATCGGACGGACACGCTTCCCCCCCGCCTGAAGCAGGTACCGAGTGGACACGTCGGCCACTGCGTCCGCGAAGGACAGCTGACGAACGAGCCCCCCCTCGACCTGTTCGAGTCCCGCATCGATGGTCCGTGCGAGCGCACGATCCGACGAAGAAGAAAAGATGCGCTCGGAAAGGCCCAGCTGCGCCGTCAACGACGGGCTGCGACGAGCGACGGGCGCAGTGGCATTCACAGGGAAACCCTAACGTCTCGGCCTGTGCGGACCCCGGCCGTCATCGACTCGCTGCGATCGGCTTGACGCCGCGATGGAGAGCTACGATCCCCGCGGTCAGGTCGCGATAAGCGACCCTCTCGAATCCGGCAGCGCGTAACCACCCTGCGACGACGGTCTGCTCGGGCCAAGCGCGGATGGAGTCACCGAGGTAGTCGTACGCGGGATTGTTCGACGACGCCAGGCGCACGATCGCCGGCATGACCCTCGCCAGGTAGAAGTCGTAAGCAGCGGACAACACAGCAAATGGCGGAGTCGAGAACTCGCAGACCACGACGCGCCCTCCCGGCCTGAGTACGCGCAGGAACTCGGCGAGCGCCGTGCGCGGCTCGGCCACGTTGCGCAGCCCGAACGAGATGCTGACGGCGTCGAATGACTCATCCTCGAAGGGAAGATCCATCGCATCCGCCTGGACGAAGTCGATCCGCTCCTGACCGGCCTGACGGCGACGGCCGACCGCGATCATCCCCGAAGAAAAATCTGCAGCAACCACCTGAGCCCCGGTCCTCGCAAGCGAAGCACTGGACGTGCCGGTGCCGGCGGCGACATCCAGGATCCGCTCGCCTCGACCGGGGTTGACGGCCCGGGTCGTCGCGATCCGCCAGAGCCGATCGTTGCCGACCGACAGAAGGCTGTTCACCAGGTCGTAAGCAGGAGCCACGGTATCGAACATCAAGGCGACCTCATCGGGCCGTTTGGTGAGGTCTGCCTTCGTCACGATCGGCAAGTCTACGGCGAGACGCGGGACGACGGCTGTGCATCCGCCATCCCGCGCCCGGTCGACGCGCTACCCCTCAGGGAAGCGCCGGGGCCGCCCCGCTCCGCCTCGCGCGGCGGCCCCGGACCGGATCACGGTAGCAACCGACCCCTCCGCGAAGGCTCGCTAGGCGTAGGACGTCTCACGTTATGGCGCGGGCGTACTCTGCTGAGGTGACGCACATCGGCGCCGGGGCCCTCCCGCTGCACGTGAGAACAACGCCGCTGGACTCCCCGCAGGCGCTCCTTCCCCTCACCGACCCGAAACGGCCTCTGCTCTGGCAGCGCGAAGGCGCAGGACTCAGCGGACGAGGCGAAGTGCTGCGCCTCGAGTTCTCCGGACCAGACCGGCTCCGAGAAGCGGCAACGACATGGCGCACGCTGTGCGCCTCGGCGCTCGTGCACGACAGTGTCGGTCTGCCGGGCACGGGACTCATCGCTTTCGGTGCGTTTGCGTTCTCGGGGGGATCGACCGCGACGAGCGTGCTCATCGTCCCCAGGACAGTGATCGGAACGCGGGACGGGAAGTCGTGGCTGACGCGGATCGCGGTCACCGGGGCGACGTTCGCGGAAGCACCCAGCGAACACCCGTCGGGGGGAAACTACCGCGTGCCGCTGACGCCCGGCGCGATGACGCCGGACAGCTACCGCGCGGCCGTGATAAGCGCCGTCGCGGCAATTCGAGCGGGTGAGCTGTCGAAGGTAGTGATCGCGCGCGACCTTCGGGGGCAACTGCCTGCTGAGGTGGATCTGCGGCGGCTACTGAGGTCTCTCGCCGACGGGTACCCGGAGTGCTGGACGTTCGCAGTGGACGGATTCTTGGGAGCGAGCCCGGAGACGCTCGTGGCTGTCGACCAGGGAGCGGTTTGGGCGAGGGTTCTCGCTGGTACTGCGGCGCGCGGAACCGACGCGGACGCCGACGACGCGGTAGCGGCCGCGCTCGTCGCAAGTATGAAAGACCGCTCCGAGCACGCGTTCGCGCTCGCCAGCCTGATGCGCGAGCTGAAGCCGCACACACGCGAGCTCACCGCCGATGCCGCACCCTTCCCACTTCGACTGCCGAATCTGTGGCACCTGGCGACCGACGTGCGAGGCGTGCTGGGCGACACTTCGACCACCCTAGATCTCGTGCGGGCCCTGCATCCGACTGCGGCGGTCGCCGGCACCCCGACCGCCGACGCTCTTTCGCTGATCGGACAGCTCGAGCCGTTCGACCGCGGTCGCTATGCAGGGCCGGTCGGCTGGATCGACGGTAGCGGCGACGGCGAGTGGGCTGTGGGCCTCCGTAGCGCTGAGGTCACTGCAAAGGGTTCCCTCACGGCCTGGGCGGGCGCTGGCATCGTCGCCGACAGTGATCCGGAGTCCGAGCTCGCCGAAACACAGATGAAGTTCCGTCCGATCGTCGATGCGCTGAGCTGAACGCCGCATCCGCGCGCAGCGGCAGGCGGGACCTGCTCCGCAGGCCCCCCTTCCACTTAGCCCGCCTCCACTTAGCCCGCCGGATCGCCAGGCTTCTCCGGCACCCCCGGTGGTCGCCCGGGAAAAACCGGCGGTCGTGTCGTCACGCGCCGTCCCGTCGGCGTGGTCCAGTCGGCCGTGCCGTCCGGCTGCAGGGAGTAGGTCCATCGGTCGCCGTGGCGTACATGATGGTGTGGGACACACAGTGAGGCGAGGTTCGCAGGCGTGGTCTCTCCGCCATTACGCCATTCGATGGTGTGGTCCGCCTCCGTCGACGATGCCGACCGCGTACATCCCGGGAACCGGCAGGTCTGGTCGCGGAGCTGGATGAGCTCCCGCATTCTCGGTGGCGGGAGACGGTGACGTCGTCCGACGGAGACGACAGCTCCCGTCGTGTCGTCGGTCAGCACGGGTGTGAAGGACGTCCGGTCATCGATGAGCGCTAGCGCAGTGGCTGCGGGAATCGACCCGTAACCGTCCAGCTCGGCGGGTGCCTCATCGCCTCCCGAGGCAGTGCTGGCCGCTAGAGTCAGGCGAACCTCGGCTCGCACCCCGTGCACGGAAGTCCCGTCACCGCTCTCCTCCGGCGTCGTTCCGGCTACGTCACCGTTGCAGAGCAGGTCGGCCCAGGCGTCGGCGCGCAGCTGCGCCAGTGTCCGCAGCTCACCGTCCTTGCCTCCGGCGTCGCGGAGGTCCCGTGCTATCCGGTCTAGTCGCGCAAGCGCACCGATCGCTTGGGGAGCGGGGACGTGTGCGCAGACGGTGGCCATCCCGTCGATCTCGGGTGTCAGCCAGACCCGGCGGTCCTCGCGGGCACGGGCGTGGCGCTCGGCGATCGGTTCCTCGTGCAGTTCCTCTCGAAGTCGGGCGAGTGCGTGTCGCAGCTGCGTCGGCGTCGTCGTCGCGGCAAGGTCGACCGCGCGGTCGTCGAGGGCCCCCCGTGCGCCTTCGGGCAGGGATGCCGCGACCGCGCAGATCATCTGCCCCGACTCCCAGCGCATCCTGGCGTCGGCGAGTGCGGCGCGTGTGCGGGGCAGCTCCTCGATCAGGAGTGTCGCGTGGAGCAGTTCCCGGGCCGCGGCCCGCTCGGAGATTCCTAGGGCCACCGCGAATTCTGCGCGGACCGAGCGCTCGACGAGTTCGGTCGAGTCGGCGCTGACTGTGGCGGAACCGCGCGCGAAGGCGTCCGGGCAGCTCAGGGCTGCACGGTGTCCTGCGTGCAGCGCCTCCGCTCCGGACAGGAGCACCGGCGAGGCGCTGCGAGCGAGCGCTGCCGCGCGGTCTCCGAGCGTTCGGACCTGTGCCCGCGCGGTTTCTTCTTCAGCCATGTGGCGAGCGAAGCAGGGTCTCGGGGTCCCCGGGGTTCGGACTTCACGGAATCCGGACAATCGGCCCGGTGAATCGCCTGTGGAGGAGCTTCCGCCGAATCCGCCGGATCATTCTTACCGCCGAGCGCATCGTCCGAGGTCCCCGCCGAGCGTCTGGGGCCGTCAGCGCGCGAGCCGGATCTCGACAATCCCGGGTCCGTCGACCGGCGAGGTCAGCGCCTGCTCCAGCTCGCCGCGGGTGGCCGCGCGTCGGTGTCCCCATCCGTAGGCCGCGGCGAGCGCCGAGAGGTCTGCGTTCTGGGGCGTGAATTGCACGCGGTCGAACGCGTCGGGGGGTGAACTCGTAGCAACCTCGAGTCCGTCGAAGATGGTGCCACCGCCGTCGTTCACAACGACGAGCTGCACTCGCGGCCGCCGTTCCCCAGGCGGGAGCAGGAGCCCGCCTGCCTCGTGGAGCAGAGTGAGGTCGCCGAGGACGGCTCGGGTGACACCGCCCGCTCCCCGTTTCCCGGACTGGGAGGCGATCGCGATGCCGAGAGCGGTCGAAACCGTGCCGTCGATGCCTGCGAGGCCGCGGTTCGAGTGTGCGGTGATCCGCTTGCCGGGTACTGTCCGGTCGGCGATGCGGATCAGGCGGGAGGCTCCGAAGAGAAGTCGGTCGTGCGGCCAGGTGACCTTCCACACGGCGGCGACGACGAATTCGCGGGTGAGGGGTGCGCGGACGGCAGCGAGGGCGTTTCGCGCGTAGCTTCGCCGGTCTTCCAGGGACATCGATCCGGAGTCGGGTATCTCGTCCAGCGCATCCGGGTCGGTCAGGAGAGCCCGGCTCGCCGCCACCCACGATCCGGCCCAGGCGCGTTCGCGTCGCGCGGGGAGCGGCGCACCCTCGGCGCGCGTCACGTCGACACTCCTGACCCGGCGCGCGCGTCGGCCCGGGTTGTAGAACTGTTCGCGCAAAGGATCCACGACGATCGCCTCGACGTCCTCGCGGCGCAGCAATTCGGGCACCTCGCGGGACAGCGTCGGGTGCCCGAAGACGATCACCCGCCGGATACGTCCGCCGAAGTCCGGCTCGCCGAGTAGCCGCTGCCAGGCGACCACGAGCTGCGGTCCGAAGCGCGCTCCTGAGGACACCTCGGCGAGCAGTGGCCAGTCGCCCGCGCGGGCGATCTCCTCGGCCTGCTCGCCGGCTTTGTCGCCTGCGATGACGATCGTGAGGGGTTCATCGGGTCCGGCGATGAGCACGGCCGAAGCGGGCGCTTCGAGGGTGGACGGCAGCGCGACCGGCTCGATCGACGCGATGTCCGGCAGCGCTGAGGAGAGCGGGTCGCGGAACGCGAGGTTTAAGTGGACTGGCCCGCGTCGCGCGGACGTGACGGCCCGGTCGGCGAGCGCGTGTGTCTCCTCCCGTGTCATCGCTTCGCCCGGAGCGGCGACGTCCTCGAAGAGCCGCACCGCGCGCCCGTAGAGCTCGCGCTGTTCCGTGGTCTGATTCGAGCGGATGCCGCGCAACTCGTCGGGTCGGTCAGCCGTCAGCACGATCATCGGTACGTCCGACGCGTCGGCCTCGAGGACGGCCGGGTGCAGGTTCGCGGTGGCGGTGCCGGAGGTGGTGATGATCAGCGCGGGCTGCCCCGACTCGAGGGCGAGGCCCAGGGCGAGGAACCCCGCGGAGCGTTCGTCGATCCGCACATGCAGGCGCACACTGCCGCGGGTCTCGAGTTCGGCCGCGACCAGGGCGAGCGCTTGAGACCGGGAGCCCGGCGCCAAGACGACGTCGTGGATGCCGAGCGCAACGAAGCGGGTGAGGAGGTCGACCGCGAATCGGGTGGAGGGGGCGACCGGCCTGTGCTCAGGCATCCCGGCGGCCGGGGCCGTCCGCCTCACCCTGCTCGTCCATGTCGGCGAGGTCGCGCTCAAATTGGGCGATGCGCTCGGCCTGCAGGCGCTCCTCCTCGGGGTCGCGCTCGGTGCGGAGGGTGCCGAGGAAGTCGGGATCGTCGTCCGGGGCCGTATAGCGGCGGCCGTCGGCGCGCTGCTTGCGAGGTCGGCCGATCCAGAACCACAGGCCGGCGCCGACGATGGGGAGGATCAGCACGACCAGGAGCCAGGACCACTTCGGAATCGCCCGCACGGCATGCCGATTGCTCGTGGCGGCGTCGATCACGGTGTAGACCGTGAAGACGGCTAGGGCCACGAGCAGGCCGATGACGAGGCGGATCATAGTGTCGAGTCTACGTCCGACACCCCCGTGGGGGAGGGCCTGCTTGGATGCTGGACAGGAGGCTCCCACGGTGCTCACGGAAGTGAGTGGAGGGGCTGGACGTACACTGTCTCGGTGAAACTGAGCCACGCGGTCCTCGTCTATTCGCTCCTGCGCCTGGCGATGTTCGCCGGCGTCTTCGTGCTGGTGTACCTGTCGGCGCGCTCGTTCGTCGATTCGGAGCTGACCGCAGCGGTCACTGCGGGCTTCGTCGCCGCGATCGCGAGCCTGTCCCTGTCCTACATCCTGCTGCGGAAGCCGCGCGAGCGCATTGCAGAGGCGATCTACGAGCGTCGCAAGGACGTCCCCCGCACTCCGACCGACGATGACATTGAGGACGCCGCGGTGGACGCGTCGCACGACGAGCGCTGACCCGCGCTGTCCTTCTAGAACGCGAGCGCCGCCGCGAGGATCACCGCGTAGGCGAACCCGCCCAGGCTGGTCAGCTGCAGCGCCAGGATCAGTTCCTTCGCCGTCTTCGCCGTCAGCGTGATCAGGATGGACGGCAGGATCATCAGCAACACGAACAGCGTGAGCCATGCCAGCGGGTAGAACAGCGCGAGGATCACCGCGATTCCGAACGGGATCAGCACGAACCCGGTATAGATCGCCCTCGAGACGGCGGGCCCGGCGAGGACCGCGAGGGTGCGCTTCCCCGAGAGGCGGTCGGTCGGGATGTCGCGGATGTTGTTGACCGTCAGGACCGCACAGGCGAAGAGTCCCGCCGCAACCGCGCCGAGCCAGGACTCCTGGTTGGTGCGCCCGATCTGTACGAAGGTGGTGCCGACCGTGGCGACCAGCCCAAAGAAGATGAAGACAAAGAGCTCGCCGAAGCCGAGGTAGCCGTAGGGTCGGCGACCGCCGGTGTAGAACCAGGCGGCGGCGATCGCGGCCGCGCCGATGATGAGGAACCACCAGTGACCGGAGAGGGCGGTGAGTGCGAGGCCTGCGACGGCGGCGATCCCGCAAAAGACGAGGGCGACGGTGAGCACCTGCTTCGGCTTCGCCGCTCCGGATCCGGTCAGCCGCGAGGGGCCGACGCGGCTGGCATCGGTGCCGCGCACGCCGTCGGAGTAGTCGTTGGCGTAGTTGACGCCGATCTGCAGTGCGAGTGACACGGCCAGGCAGAGCAGGGCGCGCACCCAGTGCCAGCCCTCATCGACCACCTGGGTCGCTCCGGTGCCGATCAGCACGGGGGCGACCGCCAGCGGCAGCGTGCGGAGCCGGGCGCCGGCGATCCACTCGCGCGGTCCGGCGGGCTTCACGACAACGGCGCGGGGGTTGCCCCCGGGGCGGCCACTACGGGATTTCTTCTTGCGACTCGTACTCGACACGGAGGGAATCCTACCCATCGGCTCATCGACGCCCGGGGTCCGTCAGACCTGCGCGGCGAGCCGCTCGAGGGCGCGGCGGTCGGGTTTGCCCGAGGCCAGCAGGGGGACGGCCGCGACCGGCAGCACGGCGGCGGGGGCGGCGGCGCGACCCAGGCGGTCAGTGACGAGGGTCCGCAGATCCGCGAGCGCGGGCGCCTGCTCCGCCGTGACGACGACCGGGACCTCGCCCCACTGCTCGTCGGTTCGGCGCACGACGACCGCGTCGGCGACGGCAGCTTCACGCAGCACCGCCTCGACGGCGTCGAGCGACACCTTCTCCCCGCCCGACACGATGACCCGGTCGAGGCGACCGGTCACCCGGAGGCGCCCATCGACGATCGAGCCGGCGTCGCCGGTGCGGTACCAGCGCTCTCCATCGCGCTCGAGGAAGGCGGAGGCGCTGCGCTCGTGGTCGAGCGCCCCGTCGTCGGCGAGGTAGCCCTCGGCGAGGGTCGGACCGCCGAGCAGCACCTGCCCGTCCTCGACGCGCATCCGCACGTCGTGCAGAGGCATGCCGTCGTACACGCATCCGCCCGAGGTCTCGCTGGAGCCGTAGGTCAGGCGGATTCGCGCGCCGAGCGCGGCTGCACGATCCCGGAGCGGCTGCGGCGTCGCCTGACCGCCGATCAGGAGGGCGTCGAACGAGCGGAGCACCTCGGCCGCGGCGGGGTCGCGCTCGGCGAGGTCGAGCAGTCGCGCGAGCTGCACGGGAACCAGCGAGGAGTAGCGCCGCTCCCCCACCGGCATCGTCTGCGCGAGGGCGAGGAAGGCGGCCGCGTCGAAGCCGCCTGCCGGGAGGACCACCGGGTCCGCCTCCGCTGTCAGCGACCGGACGAGCACCTGCAGTCCCGCGACGTAGTGCGTCGGCAGGCAAAGCAGCCAGCGCCCCGGTCCGCCTAGCTCGGCGAGGGTCGCGGAGGCGCTGGTGAGCAGAGCGGCGGTCGAGAGGGCGACCCGTTTCGGCGGGCCCGACGAGCCCGAGGTCTCGACGACCACGGCGATGCGCTGCGGTACGACCGCGTCGGTCGACGCGGGGGCCGCGCCCGGCGCGGAGACGCGAAGAGCCGGACCGCTGCCGTCGAGGGCCGCGCGAAGAGCGAGGAGCACCACCTCGCGAGTCGCATCGACGCCGACCAGCGGGCGGGTCACCGTCGCACCGCCCAGCTCAGAACTGCCACGGGAACGGCGACCAGTCGGGTTCGCGCTTCTCGAGGAAGGAGTCGCGTCCCTCGACGGCCTCGTCGGTGCCGTAGGCGAGGCGTGTGGTCTCGCCCGCGAAGAGCTGCTGGCCCACGAGGCCGTCGTCTACCGCGTTGAACGCATATTTCAGCAGCCGGATCGCTGTCGGCGACTTGGTGAGGATCGTCTCGGCCCACTCGACCGCCGTCGTCTCGAGTTCGGCGTGCGGCACGACCGCGTTCACCGCGCCCATCTCGTAAGCGCGCTGCGCGGAGTACTCCCGCGCCAGGAAGAACACTTCGCGGGCGGCCTTCTGCCCGATCTGGCGGGCGAAGTAGGCGGAGCCGTAGCCGGCGTCGAAGGAGCCGACGTCGGCATCCGTCTGTTTGAACCGCCCGTGCTCGGCGGAGGCGATCGTGAGGTCGCAGACCACATGCAGCGAGTGCCCGCCTCCTGCGGCCCAGCCGGGGACGGCCGCGATGACGACCTTCGGCATGAAGCGGATGAGGCGCTGCACCTCGAGGATGTGCAGGCGACCGTTCCTGGCGGAATCAATGCCCTCCGCGGTCTCGCCGTCGGAGTACCGGTAGCCGTCGCGGCCGCGGATCCGCTGGTCGCCGCCGGAGCAGAACGCCCAACCGCCGTCGCGCGGGCTCGGGCCGTTACCGGTGAGGATCACGACGCCGATGCGCGGGTTCGTCCGGGCGTCCTCAAGGGCGCTGAACAGCTCGTCGACTGTCCGGGGTCGGAACGCGTTGCGGACCTCCGGCCGATTAAACGCGACGCGCGCGATGCGGCCGGAGCGGTCGTGGTGGTAAGTGATGTCCTCGAGCGCGTCGAAGCCGTCGACGGCCGCCCAGCGGTGCGCGTCGAACAGTTCGGAGACCTGCATGCTCATACCTCGACCCTACTGATGCGGACCGCGCCGATCAGACCCGCGCCGATCCGGCCGGCGCAGCGTCGGGATCCCCTCGTCTCGCTCCGGACACGCGAAGAGGGACCCCGCACCAGCGGAGTCCCTCTCCCGGTGGTACTGCTATTTCGCGGTGGCGGTGGTGCGGTTCTCGGCCGACACCATCCAGGCGTACTGCTCCAGGCTCTGGATGATCGCGTGCAGGAGGTCCGCGCTGGTCGGGTCCTCCTCGTCGACCTGGTCGTGCACCTCGCGCATGGTGGCGGCAGTGTTCTCGAGGCGGATCGTGATCAGGTCGACGGTTTCGGCCGTGTCGATCTCGCCGTGCGGGTACTCGGGGAGCGTCGTGGTCGCGGCGACGGTGTCGCTGCGGCCGTCCGGGATCCCGTGCAGGGCGCGCATCCGCTCGGCGATGTCGTCGCTGAACTCGCGTGCGGCCTCGATGATCTCGTCGAGCTGTAGGTGGAGGTCGCGGAAGTTCTTGCCGACGACGTTCCAGTGGGCCTGCTTGCCCTGGACATGGAGCTCGATCAAGTCGACGAGGACGACCTGAAGGCTGTCGAGCAGCTCCTTGGACGCCTTGAAGCCCTTCTCGGCGTTCTGGCGGCGGCTGGTCTTGGCACCGGAGCCCGCGGGGGCTTCGACGTGGCGTTCGAGGGTGGTGGTCATGGACCGTTCCTTTCTCTTGCAGTGCCGGGTGCGGTGTCCCGCCCCGATTCTGGCTTCTTCGGCTGGACGCCGCTAGCGCGGGTGAGGTGCGCACGCTGGCCGGTCCGAGGTTCGGGGATCAGATCGTGGCGACGGATCCGGAGTCGACGCGGTAGTTCGAGCCGTTCACGAAGGAGGCGCGGTCGGAGCAGAGGAACACGATCACGGCAGCGACCTCCTCTGCCTCGCCCCGGCGCTTGAGCTCCAGATACGGCCGCTCCTCGTCGAGGAACGAGGCGATCGCCTCGTCGAGGGAGGTGCCCCGCTGGTCGGCGCGCCGGGTCATCATCGCGTCGGTCATCGGAGTGCGGATAAACGCCGGCGAGACCGTGTTCACCAGCAGGCCCTCCTGCGCGTAGGAGCGCGAGAGGCCCTTGGCGAAGGCGAGGACCCCTGCCTTCGCGGCGCAGTAGGGCAGTTCGTCGTCGTAGGGCTGCACGGCGTCCTCGGAAGCGGTGAGCACCAGGCGACCCCACCCTCCAGATCGCAGGTCGGGGAGGAACTCGCGCACGAGCCGCACGGGACCGAGCAGATCGACCTCGAGGGTGCTGGTCCAGCCCTCGTCGTCGATCTCGTGGAAGAGGCCCTGCACCCCCGTTACTCCGGCGCACTGCACGAGGATGTCGATCTCGCCGACCGCATCCGCTACCCGGCGGTGCAACTCGGCGAGCTGATCCGTCCTGGTGACATCGGCGGCGAAGGCGTGAAGACGTCCCTCCGGGGCGCCGAGCTTGGCCGCTGCCTCATCCAGCGTCGCCTGGTCCTGATCGGAGATCACGACGGTCGCACCCTCGGCGAGCAGGAGTTCCGCGGTGGTCCAGCCGATGCCGGAGTCACCTCCTGTGACGAGGGCGGTGCGGCCGGTGATTCCGAGGTCCATGCTGACGTGCTCCTGTGTGGGTGCGGTTCGCGGGGTGCTACCGGTCTACGCTCCCCGGGGCCGACCCTCAACGGGTTGCGCGGAGACCGCGACCGGGGTTACGCGCGGCCGACCTTCTCCGGCGCCAACTCCTCGATGGTGATGGCCGCGTTGATCAGCGCGAGATGGCTGAGCCCCTGCGGCAGGTTGCCCCAGAAGACCAGGTCGTCGACCGCGATCATCTCGGACATGATCCCGACGTCGTTGGGCACGGTGGCGACGAGTTTGTCCATCAGGGCGACCGACTCCTCGTGCCGTCCGACGCAGGCCAGAGCGGAGGCGAGCCAGAACGAGCAGGCCACGAACGGGTGCTCCTCGCCCTCCATACCGGAGTAGCGGAACAGCAGTGCGCCGCGGCCCAGCTCCGCCACCAGGGCGTCGATGGTCGAGATCATCCGCTCGCCGCGCTCGTATCCGCTCGGCGCGTGCAGGAGCACCGAAGCGTCCAATTCCTCGCTGCCCGCATACATCACGTAGGAGCGGACCTCCTCGGACCAGCAGTGCTCCTCGATCCACTCGCGGATGCGGTCGCGCTCACAGCGCCAGCGATCCGGGCTGCCCGCCACCTGACCGACCTCGGCGAGGTGCACGGCCGCGTCCAGCGCCTGCCAGCAGCCCATTTTCGAGGAGGTGTAGTGCTGCTCCTCCTCCAGCTCCCACATGCCGGCATCCCGGTTGCGCCACAGGTCGCAGGTGGTGTCGGCAACGCGAGCGAGGAGGCGTCCGGTCTGGATGTCGAGGACGTTGCCCTCGTCGACGTAGACGCGGCAGATGTCGAAAAGATCGCCGAATACACCCAGCTGCAGCTGGCTCTGCGCCCCGTTGCCGGAGACGACCGGGCCGATACCGGCGTATCCCGGGACGTCGAACTCCTCCAGCTCGGTCGGCATCGAGCCGTCCAGACCGTAGAAAATGTGCAGATCCGGGCCGTGCTCCTTGATCGTGCGCAAGAGCCAGGAGAGCGCGGCGTGCGTCTCCTCGCGCAGGCCGAAGCGGACCAGCGCATGCACCGTGTACGCGGCATCGCGCACCCAGGCGAAGCGGTAGTCCCAGTTCTTGCCGCCGTTGGGCGACTCCGGGAGCGACGTGGTCGCGGCCGCCGCGATCGCCCCGGTGGGCGAGTAGATCAGCAGCTTGAGCGCAAGGGCGCTGCGCTGCACCGCCTCCGACCACGGGCCGTCGTAGGAGAACTCCTCCGACCAGTCCTGCCAGCTGCGGATGGTGCGGTCGATGCCACGGTCGACGTTCTTCGCGACCGGGAAGTGCAGCGGCTCGTCGTGGGTGGCCGAGACGACGAGGACGTGCCGCACGGCGTCCTTCCCCGCGGTCACCACGAAAGATCCGGTCAGCTCGTCGCCGGCACCGGAGGGCGCTTCCTCGCCGTCCGGCCCGTGTTCCTGGCCGGTGACGCCGATGGTGATGTCGCCCGCGCGGATGAGCGAGCGGCCGTCGGCGTTCTGGATCCACGGGGAGAAGCGGCCGAGACCGGTGCCGGGGCGCACCGCCCAGCGCATCCGGACCTCGCCGTCGACGCCTTCCACGCGGCGAGCCAACTCGGCCCACGGGAGGCGGCCGGCGATCCCGGTGACGAGCGCGTCGGTGACGCGGACCGTCCCGGACTCGGTGGTGAAGGTGGTCACGAGGACGTTCGTGTCGGGGATGTAGGCGCGCGAGACCTCGGCGGGCTCCTCGGGGGTGAGTTCGACGCAGCCTCCGGACTCGGCGTCGATCAGCGCGGCGAAGGCCGCAGTGGAGCCGAGGTCCGGGACGGGCATCCAGTCGACGCTGCCGTCCTTCGCGATCAAGGCGACCGTCCGCCCGTCTCCGATCGCGGCGTAGTCGCGCAGGGGCCTGGTCGAGCGGGGTGCAGCCATTCCCTCACCGTAGAGCGCGGACGGTGGGCGGATGCGGGCTTGCGAGCGGACAGGCTTGCTTGTAGCGCCCGCTCAGGTCGTCGCGACTCCGCCGTACTTCGCGAGGCGGTCGGTGAACTCGCCGCGGTCGCCGTCCTGAAGGATCCCGTTCGCGTACCCCGCGAGGAAAGCGCCCTGCGGTTTCGGCGAGAGGCCGACTCCGTCGAGCATGTCGGCCACCTGTCCGCTGGGGTCGGCGTCGAGGTCCACCAGGCCCAATTCGATCGCCGGCACAAGGTCGGCGGAGGAGCGTGCGGTGACGATCCAGAGGGCGGCCGAGGCCTCCTCGTCCGAGAGGTCACCGTCGAACTCGTAGCCCACGTCCGACCACTCATCGGGGGTGTCAGCAATCTCGATGTCGTCGAAGCCGAGAGGCGCGAGCGCCGCGGTGAAGCGGTCGACCACGGCCTGCTTGTCGGCGACGGTGGAGACGTCGGCGACGGCGTACTCGGTGGCCGAGATGTAGTCGTAGAGGAGCGAGCGGCCGCCGTACGCGTTCTGCGACTGCTCGTAGTACTCGTCGTCGGCCGAGGTCCACTCCTCGGGAACGGCGCCCTCGACGGCCGCGACGGCCTGCACAGCGCTCGTGCGTACCTTCTCGGCCGAAGGCTGGCCGAGAATCGTCGCGGCGTCGCCGTCCTGGTAGCCCGGGTAGCCGTAGAGCGGGTCGGACGGGTCGCCGCTGCCGAAGGGGTCGTCCGACGGGTTGCCGAACGGCTCGGGAGCGCTCGTCGATGCGCTGTCGGAAGCGGAGTCGAGCGCGCTGCCCACTCCGACGGCGAGGAAGGTGCCCAGCACGCCGGTGTAGACGACGCCCACGAGAATGCTCGTGCCGAGCGCGATCCAGGCGGCGGTCCCGAAGGGACGGCGGGAGGGGACGGAGCCCTGCGTCGGGCCCGGGGCGGGCTCTTGCGGCGGGCTGATCGGCATCTGGCTCATCGCACTCCTTGGGGCTCCATCCGGCAGCCCCGTCAGTCTTGCACTTCCAGGGCCGCCGGTGCAGCGGCGGCGGGGGCGTGTGCACCCGCCCGCGGCCGGCCGGTGGACAATGTCTGGATGGACGATGTCGTGCCCGCCTCCCCGCTCCCCTCCCTCGGCGAGATAGATGCGGGACTCCGCGTCGTCGCCCTGCCACTGCGCACCCGCTTCCGCGGCATTGATCACCGCGAAGTCGCGCTCGTGCGCGGCCCAGAGGGGTGGACGGAGTTCTCGCCCTTTCTGGAGTACGGCGCCGAGGAGTCGGCCGTCTGGCTCCGCGCCGCAATTGACTACGGCTGGAGCGAGCAGCCGACCGCGCTGCGAGACCGCATCCCGGTCAACGCGACGGTTCCGGCCGTCGCGCCCGACCAGGTCGCAGCGGTGCTCGAGGGCTATCACGGCTGCCGGACCGCGAAGGTAAAGGTCGCCGAGCATGGCCAGACGCTCGCCGACGATGTGGCGCGGGTCGTCGAGGTCCGCCGCCTTCTCGGCCCGGAGGGACGCCTCCGCGTGGACGCGAACGGCGGCTGGAACCTCGACGAGGCGGAACACGCCGTCCACGCCCTCGCGGAGTCGGACCTCGAGTATGTCGAGCAGCCGTGCGCGAGCGTCGAGGAGCTGGCCGAGCTGCGCTACCGCGTGAAGTACATGGGCATCCCGATCGCCGCCGACGAGAGCGTCCGGAAGGCCGCGGATCCGCTCGCGGTTTCTCGGGCGGGCGCCGCCGACCTGCTGGTGGTCAAGGCGCAGCCCCTCGGCGGCACTCGGCGGGCGCTCGCGATCGTCGCCGAGGCCGGTCTGCCCGCGGTCGTCTCCAGTGCGATCGACAGTTCGATCGGACTCGCGATGGGCGCCTCGCTCGCTGCGGCCCTCCCCGAGCTGCCCTTCGACTGCGGCCTCGGCACGGCCTCCCTGCTCGCGGCGGACGTGACGGAGCGGCCACTGCGGCCGGTCGACGGCGGTATCCCGGTCGGCCGCGTCGAGGTCTCGGAGGCGCTCCTGGCTCGGTACGCCGTATCGCCCGAGCGCCTCGCATGGTGGCGCGCCCGGCTCCGCGATGCTCACGCGCTGCTCTAAGGGCCGCTGTCGGACGCTGTGGCGCGCGGGCGGCAGAGCTGGCGCTTCGCAAGCATCCGACGATCTCCTCGCTCCTGCACTCGGTCACTGTGATAGAGGGAGCCGCGCTGGTTCCCGGCACTGTCACCGCTGTCGCGGAGGCCAACATCGGGCACGATGCCGCGGCCGAGGTTGTCGCGGCCGATGGGGACCCGCGCTCGTGCCGCCGGACGTGACGATGCGCCACCTGATGACGGAAGGAGCACCGACCTCCGCGACATCTACCGCGGCGTCCACCCCTCCGACGCCCCCACTCGCGTCGTCCTCGACGCCCCCTTCACCCCTCACCTGATCGACGTCACCGCCGTCTGGCCCCGCGAGTCCGGCCCCGCCGCCTCCCCCGTTATTCAGCCACCGAAATCTCGATCCGCCGCTGCGCGGCCTACTCGATCAGCGCGCTCCGGCGAATCGCCCCGCCCCCGCGCGACCGCGAAACGGAGCCCTCCACGAAAAGCCCGCCGATCACATGTCGAGGCCGGAGTAGGCGTGGAGCCCCTTGAAGAACACATTGACGACGCCGAAGTTGAACATGACGGCGGCGAAGCCGACGATGGCGAGCCAGGCGGAGGGAGTACCGCGCCAGCCGCGGGTGGCTCGGGCGTGGATGTAGCCGGCGTAGATGGTCCAGATGATGAAGGTCCAGACCTCCTTGGTGTCCCAACCCCAGTAGCGGCCCCAGGCCTTCTCGGCCCAGACAGCGCCGGCGATGAGGGTGAAGGTCCAGAGGATGAAGCCGATGATCGTGACGCGGTAGGCGAGGTTCTCGAGCGTGGCGGAGCCGGGCAGTGTGCGCAGGAAGCTCAGAAGGGAGCGAGGGCTGTCGCCGGCCGTTTCGCGGCGGGCCTGAAGGAGTTGCGTGACGGAGAGCGCGAAGCCCAGGGCGAAGAACGCGGTGCCGAGGATGGCGACGAGCACATGGATCACGAGCCAGTACGACTGGAGTGCCGGCGGGATCGGGACGACGGCAACGTAATAGTTGACGATCGCGACTCCGAGGAGCACCAGGACGAGGCCGGTGATGAACGCGCCGAGGAAGCGGAGGTCCCAGCGCAGCTGCACAGCGAGGAAGACGCCGATGATGATGAGCGTCCCGGTCATCGAGAACTCGTACATGTTCGCCCACGGGACACGTCCTGCGGCGACGCCACGCAGCACGGTCGCGGCGAGGTGCAGCGCGAAGGCGAGGAGGGTGAGGGAGAACCCGATGCGCAGGGTCGTGGAGCGCTCGGGGGCTCGGTGGACCTCGTCCTCGACTCGGTTGCCGATCCGGGAGAGGGTGGCGGTGCGTCCGGAGGCGACGGTGGCCTTACCGCTGGCGGCGCGATCGGCGGCGGCCGCGGAAGCGACACGCTCCGCCTCCTGGACTACCTCGATCGAGTCGCTGTCGGCCAAGGAGGCGCGGCGGGCGAGGTCGATCGCGAAGAAGACGAACGCCAGGGCGTAAATGCCCATAGCGGAGGAAAGGCACAGCACCGAATACTGCGAGAGGGTCGCGATCACCTCCTCAGGCTAATCGCTCGCTGCCTTCCCCGCCCCTTCGCGGTTGCACAGACTCGGTCCCTGCCCAGCCGGGAGCGCCTGTGGAGGAGGATCCGACCTCTCGCCCGGAGGAGAGACGCTCAGTCGAGCGGCGCGTGCCGATCGGCGACCGTCCGCACGGCGCGCACAAGCTGCGGATCCTCGCCGCGGGCGAGCCCGGCGTATTCGAGGAGCAGTCCGCCGTCCTCCTGCGCCGTCGCCTTCACCCAGACGCGGCGCCGCGGGACGAACAACGACGTGAGCAGTCCCGCGAGGACGAGGATCGCGAAGAGCAGCACCCAGCCCTGGGTCGCGTCGTGGTGGATGTCGAACGAGGCGAAGCGCTTGACGCTGTCGGTGCCGATGCGCGTCGGATCAGCGCCCGTGTTGTCGAAGCTCACGCTGCCGAGCCCGTTCGGCAGTTCGGCCGTGCCGCCGGGCTGGAGGGTGATCGGCGCGACTCCGGTGGTGCCGCCGGTGAGCCGGGTGAGCGAATCGGTGTTGAGCACGTAGACGGAAGTCGGCACTCCTCTGTCGAGGCCGAGGTCGCCCGCGAAGACGTTCAACGAGAGGACGGGGTACTGCAGGTCGGGGAAGATCGACGTCGACGCCCCCGAGGCCAGCGTGTCCTGCGTCGGGTAGAAGAAGCCGGTGAGGCCCACCTGCTCCGAGAGCCCGTCCGGCACCTTGACGACTCCGACCGAGGTGAGGTTGGCATCCTGCGGGAGGAAGGGCACGGAGTCGGTGAAGATCGCGCGGCCGGAAGGATCGCGGACGGTGATCGTCGGGGCGTAGCCGTTGCCGAGCAGGTAGACGTTGGTGCCGCCGATGCCGAGCGGGTCGTTCACCTTGATCGTGCGATCCTCAGTGGCCCCGCCGCGCTCCGATGTCGTGACGTTCGCCGTGAAGTCGACGGGCTGTCCGAGCGCCGACTGGTTCTGCTCCTCGTATCTCACGTCGAGGCTGTCGAGGGTCAGCTGGTACGGGTCAAGCTGGCTGGAGTCGAAGAAGCGGCCGGGGTTGAAGGAGTCGTAGGCCGAGAGGTTGTTCGCGAAGCCCTGCGAGCCCTCGACCAGCACCCGCTGCCCGCTGTAGCCGAACCCGCCTCCGACGCCCACGGCGACGAGGATGCCAACCAGAGCAGAGTGGAAGACCAGGTTGCCCGTCTCGCGGAGGTAGCCGCGCTCGGCCGAAACACTTGACCAGCGGCCGCGCGGATCGTCGTAGCGCTCGACGCGGTAGCCCGACCGGCGCAGGACGGCGTGGGCGGAGGCGACGGCCTCCTCCTCCGTCGCGCCCTCGACCTCACGGACGGTGTAGCCGGCGAGGCGCCGCAGGCGCGCGGGCGTGCGCGGCGGCCGCGAGCGCATCGCCTGGAAGTGGTGGCGGGTGCGCGGGACGATGCAGCCGATCAGCGAGATGAACAGCAGCAGGTAGATGCTCGAGAACCAGGCCGACGTGTAGGTGTCGAACGCCTGCACCTTATCGAGCAGGGGCGCCAGGTCCGGGTTGTCGACGAAGTACTGCGTTACTCCATTGGGGTCGGAGGAGCGCTGCGGGACCAGCGAGCCGGGCACGGCCGCGATAGCGAGCAGGAGCAGCAGGAACAGCGCGGTGCGCATGCTGGTGAGCTGGCGCCACATCCAGCGCAGCCACCCGGTGACGCCGAGCGCGGGCTGCGTGACGGTGCCGTCGGAGTCGTAGTGGTCGGCGGGGCGGAACGACGCGTCGGTCTTCTCCTGCGTCGCCTCATCCGGGCGGCGCGTGCTCTCCCCCGGCTCAGATCGCCGGTTGGAAGCCATCAATCACCGCCGAGAGGGATCCGTAGACGAGGGTGTTCCAGATGCCCGTGACCATCAGGACTCCGATCAGGACGAGGGCGGCGCCGCCGATGATATTGACCACGCGGATGTGGCGCTTCACGAAGGTGAGCGTGCTGGTGACCCAGCTGAAGCCGAACGCGACGAGAAGGAAGGGGATGCCGAGCCCGAGGCAGTACACCAGGGCGAGGAGCGCTCCCCGCCAGGGCGAGCCGACGCCGTAGCTGAGGGCGAGGATCGAGCTCAGCGTCGGGCCGAGGCAGGGCGTCCAGCCGACGCCGAAGACGATCCCGAGCAGCGGCGCCCCGATCAGCCCGGTCGCGGGGCGAATGCCCGGGCGGAGAGTGCGCTGCAAGACCGAGAACTGCCCGATGAAGACGAGCCCCATCGCGATCACGACGAGGCCGAGGACGCGGGTGATCAGATCGGTGTACTGCTTCAGCCAGAAACCGACCGTGCCCGCCGCCGCTCCGTACAGCACGAAGACGAGCGAGAAGCCGAGCACGAACAGCAGCACGCCCAGCACGACCCGGCGGCGGCCGCGGGCGGCGCGCTCGTCGGCGTCGGTGAAGCCACCGACGTAGGCGAGGTAGCCGGGCACCAGCGGGAGCACGCAGGGCGACGCGAACGACACCAGCCCGGCCAGTAGCGCGATCGGCACGGCCAGCAGGAGCTGACCGCTGAGGACGATCTCGCCCACGCCGCTACGCCCCCTCGGCGAGAGTGTCACCCACGAGCGTCGAGAGGATCGACGCCTCCTGCAGCTGACCGAGGATGCGCGAGGCGACGCGGCCCTCCTTGTCGAGGACGAGCGTGGTGGGCACGGCGTTCGGCGGGACGGTGCCGGTGAAGGCGAGCTGCACCGACGAGTCGGTGTCGACGATCGAGGGGTAGCCGAGGCCGAAGGTCTCGGCGAAGGCAGCGGCCGTCGGCGGCTGGTCGCGCACGTTGACACCGACGAACGAGACGCCCCTGTCGGCGAATTCGGTGCTCACCTTCTCGAGGTCGGCCGCCTCGGCGCGGCACGGGGCGCAGCTGGCGTACCAAAAGTTGACGACGACGACCTGCCCGGCGAGCTCGGCGGAGTCGATGTTCGCGCCGGTCTCGTCGGTGCCCGAAAAAACGATGGGATCGTCGCGGTCGGCGATAGCGATCTCGGTGACGGTACCGTCGCCCGAGATGTAGCCCTTGTTGCTGCCGTTGCGGTACTGGTCGGCGAGCGGATCCTCGGAGCAGCCGGTCAGCGCGAGCGCGGCGACCAGCGCGAGGGCACCCGCGGCACGCAGGCGGGTCATCCGGCGCATCAGACGGCTCCGACGTCGGTCGCCAAGCCCTGTAGTCCGGCGGCGGGGTCGGCGTAGCCGACCTCGACGAAGCCGTCGCCGCGGCGTTCGAGCGTGGTAATGCTCGAGAGGGCGCAGCGTCGCTTGCGCGGATCATGGAACAGGCGCTCGCCCGCGAGGGCGCGGTGCACGGTCCAGATGGGGAGCTGGTGGCTGATGATCGCGGCGTCGCCCTCGGCGGTGCTCTCCCACGCGGACTCGATCGCGGCGTACATCCGCGCCGAGATGGAGAGGTAGGGCTCGCCCCAGCTGGGCTCGAAGGGATTGCGGAGCCACGGCCAGTGCTGGGGGTTGCGCAGGGCGGAGCCGCGCGCGGCGAGGGACGTGCCCTCGAAGCGGTTGCTGGGCTCGATCACGCGCTCGTCGGTGCGGATCTCGAGCTCGAACGCCTGCGAGATCGGCTGGGCCGACTCCTGCGTGCGCTGGAGCGGCGAGGCGACTAGGACGGTGAGGAGGCGCTTGCGCTCGAGCAGATTGTCGGCGGCGGAGCGCGCCATGCGGTGGCCGAGGTCGGAAAGCCGGAAATTCGGAAGTCGCCCATAGAGGACCCGGTCGGGGTTGAACACCTCGCCGTGCCGCACGAGATGGATCTGATCGGCAACCACGAGCGTCAAGTGTACGGAACGCGGCGTGGGGGCACGCCGGGAAAGGGTCGACTGGGCTGCTCCCGAGCGCCGGCTCGCCGGCGCTCGGACACCGACGCCGAGAGCCGCCGGACGAGAGGTTCGGGCAGGTGCCGCACGAGCGCCATCGGGATCTCGAACCGCCACGACGGCACCGAGACGACGACGCCGCGTGCGACGTCGCGCAGGAACTCCTCCACCACCGCGTCCGCGTCGAGCCAGAAGAAGGACGGAATGGACGAGGTGTCCATCGCCGCCCGCTCGTGGAACTCGGTGCGCACCCAGCCCGGGCAGAGCGCGGCCGAGCGGACGCCGGTGCCGCGCAGCTCGACGGCGAGCGACTGCGCGAACGCGGTCGCCCACGCCTTCACCGCGGAGTAGGGGCCGAGATGCACGAAACCCGCGACGCTCGACACGGTCAGGATCGCGCCGCGTCCCCGCGCCGTCATCGCCTCCGCCGCCGCCCCCGAGAGTACGGCGACCGCGCGTAGCATCACCTCGAACGCGCGGTCCTGCGCGGCGACGTCCGGCTCGGCGAAAGTGCCGTCGATCCCGAAGCCGGCGTTGTTGACCAGGACGCGGACGGGCCGCGCCGGGTCGAGGAGCCGCGCGCGCACCTGCTCGACCTGCTCGCGGTCACCGAGGTCGACGGGCAGGACCTCGACGCCCGCGGCGCCCAGCGCGCGCAGATCGGTCGCCGCCTCCCGGAGCCGCGGTTCGCTGCGGGCGACGAGGACGACGCTCCAGCCGCGTCGAGCGAACGCCCGCGCGAAGGCGAGGCCGAGGCCGGAGGACGACCCGGTGATCAGTGCGGTGCTCATGCTGCGACGCTACCCGCCGCCGCGCGACCAGACGGGGCCCGTGCGATTCGCAGGAGAAGGTGCGATTCGCAGGGGATCGACCCGCCTCGGGTGGGATCGTCGAGCAGAATCGCGGCTGGAGCGCGGATCCCCTGCAGATCGCACCACCCCCTGCAGATCGCACCCCGGCCGCGTCGACCCCCCAGTCGCCGGCCCCGCGCCCACTGCACGGCCCCCGAGTAGACTCCCCTACCGTGACCGACGAGACCCGCCTCCCCCGAACCACCGTCAAGAAGCTCGCCGCCCTCGAAGACGGACCGGTGCGCGTCTCCGGCTGGGTTGAGACCGTGCGCGACCAGAAGAAGGTGCAGTTCGTCGTCCTGCGCGATGAGTCCGGCGCCGTTCAGTTGGTGAATCCGGCCGTGCGCGAGGCCGTCG
Source organism: Rathayibacter rathayi (assembly GCF_004011095.1). GTDB lineage: Bacteria > Actinomycetota > Actinomycetes > Actinomycetales > Microbacteriaceae > Rathayibacter > Rathayibacter rathayi. The sequence continues at coordinate 2,253,843 of NZ_CP028129.1, forward strand.
AGGGCGACGACGCATCGGCCGCGCGCCTCACTATCACCGAGGCGATCTCCGGCCTCGCCCAGGGCTCCTTCGTCACCGTGACGGGCGCGCTCAAGCACGACGAGCGCGTCAAGCTCGGCGGCATCGAGGTCAAGCTCGAGACACTCGAGGTCGTCACCGTCTCGATCCCCGAGGCGCCGATCGCGCCCGACTCGGGCATCGACAAGCGGATGGACTGGCGCTTTCTCGACCTGCGCCGCCCCGAGCAGAACCTGATCGCCCGCGTGCAAACGACGTTCGAGCACGCGCTGCGCACCTACTGGATCGAGCACGACTTCATCGAGATCCACACTCCGAAGCTGATGGCGAGTGCCTCGGAGTCGCGGGCCGAACTCTTCGAGGTCGAGTACTTCGAGACGAAGGCGTACCTCTCGCAGAGCCCACAGTTCTTCAAGCAGATGGCGCAGCCCGCGGGCTTCGGCAAGGTGTTCGAGGTCGGGCCCGCCTTCCGCGCCGACCCGAGCTTCACCTCGCGGCACGCGACCGAGTTCACCAGCGTCGATGCCGAGGTCTCGTGGATCGACTCGCACGAGGACGTCATGGAGCTGCATGAGCAGCTGATGGTCGCTGGCCTCTCCGCCGTCGTCGAGAAGCACGGCGCCGAGGTGAAGGCGCTCTTCGACATCGACCTGACCGTCCCGACTACGCCGTTCCCGCGCATCCCGCTCGCCGAGGCCAAGCGCATCGTCGCCGAGCGCGGCTACGAGGTGCCCCGCGCCGACGACGACATGGACCCGGAGGGCGAGCGCCGCATTGCCGCCTACGCGCAGGAGGAGTTCGGGCACGACTTCGTGTTCCTCACCGACTACGCGTCCAGCATCCGGCCGTTCTACCACATGCGCCGCGAGGGCGACGGGACGATCACCAACAGCTACGACCTCATCTATAATGGCGTCGAGATCTCGACGGGCGCGCAGCGCGAGCACCGCGTTGACGTCCTGATCGAGCAGGCGCGCGACAAGGGCCTGGACCCGGAGGAGATCGAGTTCTACCTCGACTTCTTCCGCTATGGCGTCCCGCCGCACGGCGGCTTCGGTATGGGCCTCTCGCGCGTGATCATGCTGATGCTGAACCAGGCGAACCTCCGCGAGGTCACCTACCTCTTCCGCGGCCCGACCCGCCTGCTGCCCTAGGCAGCGTCCGCCGAGGGAACCCCCAACCGTCGAACCCGCCGGAATCACCTGGTTCCCTCGACGGGCTGGGGTTCCCTCGCGTCCGCGCAGGTCGGCCGCGTACTCATTCCGGAGCCGACTTTGCACACGAGCCCTCGTCGCCTCGGGCATCGCGCTCTCCTCGTCCGGAACGTCCTCGCCCTGAACGGCCGGCGTAGCGGCGCAGAAGGATCAGTCCACCGAAGTTCGAGTAGGACTCGACATTGCGACTCGCCGCACTGCCGGCGCGGGTGCACGGCCGCGACCCGGAGCGCCCCGTCCGCTGCGAGGGCGACTACACCGGCGCCGACACCGACGTGTTCGTCGCAGCCGGCGACGCGGTGCAGGTGGAACTCCCTCCGCTCGACGTGCCGACCGGCGGCGAGGGCGTGGCTCACCGTCGACTCGGTGCTCGCCAGAGCGACGGTCTGGGCGCAGGAGGGCCATGTGCTCTCGACCAGCCAGCACCTCCTCACCGCTCCGGCCGCCCTGCCAGCGTGGACCCGCTCCGTCCGCGCCGCCCCGCGGGAGGACGGCGGCTTGCTCGGGATCGCGCGCTTCCGCGACGCCCGCCTCCGCTCCCTCGCCGGCCTGGCCGTCGATGGGCCACGCGCCGAGCTCTGGCGAGCCGCGACCGACAATGACGAGGGCGACGGATTCCCGGGCTACCTCGCCGGCGACCCGTACGACGGCGACGGCCGCGGCACTCCGGCCCCCTCCTCCGCTTTACCGCCGCCGGCGGAGCACTGGGCCGAAACGATGCAGGGCCGGCGGAGCGCGATCCCGCGGGCCTTCCGTCGTTCTCGGGCCGGTCAGTCGTTCTGCCCGTACGGCAGTGGTCCCCGGATGAACAGGTCGGTGTTCGCTCGATGCCGGCGCAGCACGAACAGGACGACTGCGCAGGCGACGAGCGACGCAGCGACGGCCCCGCCACCGATCATCAGCGCGGTGGTCGGCGTGATGCCCCCCGGTCCGGCCGAGGCCACCGTGGCACTGAACGCGCTGCGCGCGGCGCTGATCGCGGTCCCGCAGACCTGGTGCGCTTCCCACGGCGCGGCCGTGGTATCGCTGTGGCGGTACGAAAGCGTCACGGCCGCCGTGTGGTGCGACTCGCGGCCGAAGGCGACCATGCAGTAGACAGAGGGGTCCGGATGGGCGACGACCGACTCGCCCAGGGCAAGCTCCGCCCAGCCGAGGGAATCCGTCTGGACGGCGACATCTCCCGCGGCCAGAGCGGCGCGGTCGCCCGTCGTCCGGAAGGCGCCCACGGCGACCTCCTCGTCCGGCTCAAAGCCCCAGACCGCACCGCGTGGCGCCTCCGTGCTGCCCTCACCGAGCTCGCGCGGCTCGAGCAGGAGGCCGTTGCCGGAGGAGGTCGCGAGCCGAAAGCCGACCTTCGCGGACGAGCCCCGGTCGCCAGTGAGGTTGACGGTGAAGGCACCCGACTTCGTGATCAGCGCGGTCGGAACGGTCGCGGTACCGCTGCCGGCCTCGAGCGTCAGCGGCGTCTTGGTGCCGTTCGGATCGCGGAGGACCGCCGAGACGCTCTCGCCACTCGCGAAGCCGGTGTACGAGAAGCCGACACCGTAGAAGCGAGCGACCTCGACGGTGAGCGCCTCCGGATCGACGTCAGTCTCGCGGGTGAGGAACACGGACGCCGTGGCAGCTCCGGCCGCCGTGGGCTGCGCGCCCTCGGTGGAGCTGGCGAGCGCGGTGCGTCCCGGGGCGGAGGCAGTGGGAGCGGCGCCGCCCGCGTCGGAGGACGCGGCGCCGCCGGACGTGGTGGCGGCGCCGGACGTAGTGGCGGCGGCTGCTGTGGCGATGCCGCCGCCGGTGGTGGTGGTGCCGCCGGAGCCGCCCTGCTGACCGCCGCCCGTCGTTCCGCCGGTGGAGGGGCGGCTCGGCTGAAGGGTCGCCGGCTGCTCGGGTGCCGGATCGACGGGCGCTGGCTGGACCGGTGCCGGGTCGACCGGTGCGGGGTCTTGAGGCGCTGGATCGGTGGGGGCGGGCTGCTCCGGCTCCGTCGGCCCCTCGGGAACTCCGGGCACGGTCGGCTCCTCGGGCACTCCCGGGATCGAATCGGAACCACCGTCTCCCGGCTGCTCAGGATCCTTGGGCACTCCCGGAACCGTCGTTGCGGCAGCCGGCTCGACCGTCGTCGAGACCGTCGAGCCGGAAGGCGCCGCGACGGCCGCACCGGGGAGGGCCAGACCGAGCACGAGCGCCGCGAGAGCGGCAGCGGGGAGGGCGAGACGGCGGGGTGACGGCATGGCGGGTCCTTCCTCCGCGGGCGACGGTCTGCGTCCGCACACGGAGGAGTGCGCTCCCCCCTGACGAGGGTACGGGCCATAGGCGAGCTATGACGAGGCTTCCCGTCCCCCCTCAGAGGGATGCCGCAGCCGTACCTCCATCCGCACAGCCCAGCGGGCGCTCACCCGCCTTCGAGCAACGCCCGGCGCAGGCGCTCCGGATCCACCCGCCAGAACGTGTGCACGCGCCCGTTGATCAGCACCACCGGGATCTCTTCCACGTAGCGCTCGTACAACACCGGGTCGTCGAGGATCGACACCTCCGAAACGGCCACCACGGCCTCGTCGTCCAGGTCGGCCACCACCTGCTCGATGACAGTTCGCGCGTCGTCGCAGAGATGACAGCCCGGCTTACCCACAAGCGTCAGCTCCACGTCCACCATCCGGTCAGTGTACGGCGACGGCGCCGAGAGGCTCGCCGACGCAGACGAGCGCCCGACCCCGGAAGGGCGGACGCTCGAAGAGGAAGAGGCGCGAGCCTACTTCTTGTTGCGACGCTGGTGGCGAGTCTTGCGAAGCAGCTTGCGGTGCTTCTTCTTCGCCATACGCTTGCGACGCTTCTTGATGACAGAACCCACGAAGACCTCACAACGTTCAGGGAGTCGACCGCCCGACGGGCGGCCGCTTACGAAAAACTGGCTTCCGCGAGCTTACACGACGCAGGGGCGGGCGACTCCCGGCCCGTCACTTGCGCAGACGCAGCGCCTCCGCCACCTTCGTCGCACCCTCGGTAACGCCGCGCTGGATGTCCTGCACCACCGTGCTGACCTGGTGCGTCCGCTCGGCGAGGGCCCGGCCCAGCAACTCCGCCCGGGCCGTGATCGGACCCTCGAGCACAGCGCCGGCCGCCTCGTCCTCGGCGAGGAAGGGCAGCAGCCAGTCGTCCACCTCGGCCAGCGGCCCGTCCTCGAGCGTGTAGAAGCGGTGCTGGCCGCTCTCGCGCACCGTCACGAGCCCTGTCTCGCGCAGCACCTTGAGGTGCTTGGAGACGGTGGGCTGGCTCACTTCGAGACGAGCGACGATCCGCGAGACGCTGATGCCCTCGGTCGCGCCCTCGCGCCGCTGCTCGAGCAGCAGGGCGAGGATGTCGCGGCGCGTGCCGTCCGCGATCACCCCAAAGATGTCAGCCATGCCCCCAGGCTAGTCAGCGCCCCAATCGGCTAGTCAGCGCCCCAGTCGCGGGGCACCGAGCGGGTAGCATGGCCGCGATCGAGTGGAGGATCCGCGGTGGTGGTTCGGCAGCAGTTCCGCAGCCCCGTGGGCGTCTCGCCTGTCTCCCCCTGGTCGGGGTTCGAGCGGGCCCGCGACCTCATCGACGACTTCGCCGGACGCTCACCGTCCCGTTTCGCGATCCTCATCTTCTCGGCACTCGTCCTCATCTTCACTCTGCTGTTCTCGCTGCCCGTGTCGAGCACCACCGACACCGTCACTCCGCTGCACGACGCCTTTTTCACCGCGATGTCAGTGATCTGCGTCACCGGGCTCGCAACAGTGGACATGGCGACGCACTGGTCGGCGTTCGGGCACTCGATCATCTTCATCGGCGTCAATATCGGCGCGCTTGGAGTCCTCACTCTCGCCTCGATCATGGGCCTGGCGATTTCGCGCCGCCTCGGGCTCCGCGCGAAGCTCATGGTCGCCAGCGACTCCAATCCGCTGCGGATCCACTCCGGGCCGGTCGCCGAGGGCCAAGCCGTGCGCCTGGGCGAGATCGGCGGGCTACTCGCCACCGTCGCGATCAGCGCCGCCGCGATCGAGATCGTCGTGGCGCTGCTGCTGTTCCCGCGGATGCTGATCGACGGTATTCCGATCGGCGAGGCCATCTGGCACTCCTTCTATTACTCCGCGATGGCCTTCACGAACACCGGCTTCGCGCCTAACGCCGCGGGCCTGACACCGTTCGAGGACGACTACTGGTTTTTGGGGATCCTGATGGTCGGCGTCTTCCTCGGAGCCATCGGTTTCCCCGTGATCTATGCCTTCTCGCGCGGCTGGAGGCGCCCGCGCAAGTGGTCGGTGCACGTCAAGCTGACGCTGGTCACCTCCGTGATCCTGCTCGTGGCCGGCGCCGTCCTCTATATCGTGCTCGAATTCGACAACCCGAAGACCTTCGGCAGCCTGGATGCGGGAGACACCGTCTTCCAGTCCTTCTTCCTCTCGACGATGACACGCTCCGGCGGGTTCTCGACGATCTCGGTTCCCGACCTCAACGGGTCCAGCCTGCTCGTGACCGACATGCTGATGTTCATCGGCGGCGGATCGGCCTCGACCGCGGGCGGGATCAAGGTCACCACCCTCGCGATCCTGTTCCTGGCCGCCTTCGCCGAGGCGCGCGGCAACAACGATATGGAGGCGTTCGGTCGCCGGATCCCGAACGACGTGCTGCGCCTGGCCGTTTCGGTCGTGTTGTGGGGAGCGACGACGGTCGCCGTGTCCTCGGTCCTGATCCTGCACATCACCAAGGCCTCGCTCGACCAGGTGCTCTTCGACGTCATCTCCGCCTTCGCCACCTCCGGGCTCTCGTCAGGGCTGACCGCCGAGCTGCCGCCGTCCGGGGCGTACATCCTTGCGCTCACGATGTTCATGGGCCGCGTTGGTACCGTGACTCTCGCCGCCGCACTCGCCGCGAGCCAGCGGAGGCAGTTGTTCAGACGACCGGAAGAGAGGCCCATCGTTGGTTGACCGCATCAGGTACGACGCCCCGGTGCTGGTGATCGGCCTCGGGCGCTTCGGAGCAGCCACGGCGGGCCAGCTCGACCGTCTCGACCGCGAGGTCCTCGCCATCGACGCCGACGCCGGGCTCGTGCAGAAGTGGTCGGAGCGGGTCACCCACGCGGTGCAGGCCGACGCACGTTCCCTCGACGCACTCGCTCAGATCGGCGCGCAGGACTTCCAGGTCGCCGTTGTCGCGGTCGGCTCCTCGATCGAGGCCTCCGTGCTGATCACCGCGAACCTCGTCGACCTCAAGATCCCGCAGATCTGGGCGAAAGCGATCTCGCGCTCGCACGGCAAAATCCTCGAGCGGATCGGCGCGAACCACGTCATCTACCCCGAGGCGGAGGCGGGCGAGCGAGTGGCGCACCTGGTCTCGGGCCGCATGCTCGACTTCATCGAGTTCGACGACGACTTCGTGCTCGCCAAGATGTACCCGCCGAAGCCGATTCGCGGCTTGACTCTCACGGAGTCGGGCGTGCGCCGCAAGCACCGCGTCACGGTCGTCGGCGTCAAGAGTCCCGGCAAGCCCTTCACCTACGCGACCGAGCAGACCGTCGTCTCGAACCACGACCTCATCGTCGTCAGCGGTACCCCCGGCGACATCGAGCGCTTCGCAGCCCTCGGCTCCTGACCCCCCTCCCCCTCCCCGCCTCCTCCCTCCTCCCCCTCCCCATCCCGCGAGATGCCACTTATGTGCGCCTCCCCCGGCGTGTCGCCCTCATAAGTGGCATCTCGCGGGGCGGAGGAGGGGGCGGGGAGGAGGGCGGGGGAGGAGGGGGGAGGAGGGGGCGGGCGGGTTAGGGGCGGCGAGCTCGCGGGCGCGGGCCAGGGCGGCGTCGGTCGCGCGGGTGAAGAGTGCGGCGAGGTCCGCCTCTTGCAGGACCGCGACGGCCCGCTCGGTGGTGCCCTTCGGGCTCGTGACGCGGCGGCGCAGCTCAGCGGGCTCCTCGCCGGAGTGGACGAGCAGCTCAGCGGCGCCCCGGAAAGTGCCGACCACCATGATCGACGCCTGCTCCGGAGTGAAGCCCTTCGCGAGCGCGGCGGCGATCAGCTCCTCGATCAGCAGGAACACGTAGGCCGGTCCCGATCCCGAGATCGTCGAGAGTGCGTCGAGCTGCGACTCCGGCACCTCGACCACGTCACCGACCGTCTCGAACAGGCGGCGCACGAGCGCCAGGTCCTCCCCACTCGACCGGGTGCCCGCGCTGAGGCCCGTCACGGCACGGCCGACGACCGCGGGAGTGTTCGGCATTGAGCGCAGCACGGCGACCGACGCGGGCAGGTGCTGCTCGAACGTCGCCACCGTCACTCCGGCCGCGACGCTGACCACCACGGTGCCCGGAGCGAGCGCGTCCGCGATCTCGTCGAGCAGATCGGGCACCAGGTGCGGCTTGACGGCCACGAGCACGATCGCCGCGCCCTCGACCGCGCGCCGGTTGGCCTCGGCGGTGTCGGCGGTGGCGAACGCGGTGACCACGGGGTGGCCGTCCCAGGCGGCGGCCTTCGCGGAGTCGCGATTGGTCACCCGCACGCCCCCCTCGACGCGCACGCCAGGGTCCAGCAGGCCCGTCAGGATCGCGCCTCCCATCGAGCCGGCGCCGAGGACGGCGATGGACGGGAGCAGTACGGGCGTATCGGTCACGCCGCTCATCCTATGAACAGCCCAGCGAGTACGGGCATCCGCGGTCGGTCCGGCGCCTCATAGGATGGCCCGACTATCTAGCGGCGAGCCCGAGGAGACCACATGAGCGTATCCGGAGGCGGCACCGCGATCATCGCGGCACTCACGGCCAACCTCGGCATCGCGCTGACGAAGTGCGTCGCCTGGTTCTTCTCCGGATCCGCCTCGATGCTGGCCGAGGGCGTGCATTCGCTCGCCGACTCCGGCAACCAGCTACTCCTGCTGCTCGGTGGCCGTCGGTCCAGGAGGGCCCCCGACGAGGAGCACCCGTTCGGCTACGGACGCGAGCGCTACGTCTCCGCCTTCGTCGTCTCGATCATTCTGTTCTCGGTCGGCGGCGTTTTCTCGCTCTACGAGGGCATCGAGAAGATCGCCGAGCCGCACGAGCTCGAGAACGCCTGGCTGCCGATCCTGGTCCTGGTGATCTCGATCTGCCTCGAGGACGTTGCCGCGCTCACCGGCCTGACGTTCGCGCTGCTCGGAGTCGGGCTGAGCGTGATCACCGGCGACTCGGTCTACGACGCGATCGGCACGATCATGATCGGCACCCTGCTGATCGTCGTGGCGATCGTCCTCGGGGTCGAGACGAAGAGCGTGCTGGTCGGCGAGGGGGCGACTTCCGCCAACGTCGCTTCGATCCGCGCCGCGCTCGAGGGCGGGCATGATGTCGAGCGCGTGATCCACCTGCGCACCCTGCACCTCGGGCCCGACGAGATCCTCGCCGCCGCGAAGCTCGCGTTCCCGGCCGCCGACACCCTCGGGCATGTCGCCGCCGGGATCGACACGGCGGAGCAGCGCGTCCGCGAGGCGGTCCCCACGGCGACCACGATCTCCCTCGAACTGGACGTCGACCGTGGGCGGGCGGCGACGGCGCCGTCTCGACCTGCCGTCGTCAGTACCGCGACTCCCTGCACCGCGGCTCCGCGCGCCGCGCCGTCAGCTGCCGCCCCGACTGCACCGCACGAGAGTGCCTGACGTGCGGCGGGCACTGGCGATCGTCAACGAGCGCGGTGCCGGCCTCGGCGCGCTCGAGCCGATGATGACGGCGGAGGGGTTCACGGTCGAGGCCGTCGCCGGGACGGATCTCGACGCGATCGACATCCTCGCCCCCGATCTCGTCATCACGCTCGGCTCCAGCGCCGGCGTCTACGAGACCTCTCGGCACCCCTTCATCAACCCCGAGATCGCCCTCCTGCAGGACCGGTTGCATCACCGCCGTCCCACACTCGGCGTCTGCTTCGGCGCGCAACTGATCGCCTCGGCCCTCGGCGAGTCAGTGCATCCCGGAGCGACCCGCGAGGTCGGCTTTCGCTCCGTCGTGCTGACGGAGGCGGGCGCGCGCTCCCCGCTGCGGCACTTCGCCGGCGTCGACGTCATGCAGTGGCACGGCGACACCTTCGCTCTGCCGGTCGGAGCCGCGCTGCTGGCCTCGTCACCGGCGGGCGAGGTGGAGGCGTTCGCGGTCGAGGACTGGCTCCTCGCCGTGCAGTTCCACCCGGAGCTCACCGGCACGATGGCGGCGCAGTGGCTCGAAGGTGACGGGGACTACGCGGGAGCGGCGGGCTACGACGCGGCGGTTCTCGCCGGCGACCTCGCGGTCGGCCGTTTCGAGCGGATGCACGCGGCGACGCGGCTCGCACTCGCCGAGTGGCTGCGCGCTGCGAGCGGAGGGCGGTCGCCGTCAGCGGCGGGAGGCGAAGAAGTCGAGCAGTAGTCGCGAGCTCTCCTCGGCACGAACGCCGGGGTACACCTCGACCACATGATTGTGCCGGCGGTCGCGGAGGAGGTCGTGCACCGATCCCGACGCCCCGGCCTTCTCATCCCATGCTCCGAACACGACCCGCTCGATCCGTGCCGCGAGGATCGCACCCGCGCAGAGCACACACGGCTCCAGGGTGACCACCAGCGTGCAGCCCTCGAGATGCCAGTCGCCTCGAGCCTGCGCCGCCGCGCGGATCGCGATCACCTCGGCGTGCGCCGTCGGATCCCGGCGCAGCTCCCGCTCATTGCGCCCGAGCCCGAGCACGGCGCCCTCCGAGTCGAGCACCACCGCGCCCACCGGGACGTCTCCCCACCCACAGGCCCGACGGGCCTCGTCGAGAGCCAAGCCCATCCACTCGTCGGAGTGCGGAGGGACGCGCAGATCGCTGTCGCGCATCGGTCCCCCTCCTGCGGCGGCGGCTCCGCTCGGGCCGGTCAGCATTACTGCGGCCAGTAGATTGAGCTTATGCGCGTCCACGTAGCCGACCACCCGCTGATCACCCATAAGCTCACCGTGCTGCGTGACAAGCGCACCCCCTCCCCCACCTTCCGGCAGCTCGCCGAAGAGTTGATGACGCTTCTGGCCTATGAGGCGACCCGCGGCGTCCGCACGCGCACCGTCACCATCGAGACTCCCGTGACGCAGACCACCGGTCTCGCGCTCAGCGACCCGCAGCCGCTCGTCGTCCCGATCCTCCGCGCAGGCCTGGGGATGCTCGGGGGCATGGTCAAGCTGATCCCCACCGCCGAGGTCGGCTTTCTGGGCATGGCGCGCAACGAGGAGACCCTCGAGCCGACCACGTACGCCGAGCGACTCCCCGAGGACCTATCGAACCGGCAGTGCTTCGTGCTGGACCCGATGCTCGCGACCGGCGGCTCACTCATCGCCGCCATTCAGTTCCTCTTCGACCGCGGGGCCGTGGATGTCACCGCCGTCTGCCTCCTCGCCGCCCCCGAGGGACTGACCGCGGTCGAAAAGGCCTCCGGCGACCGCGACGTGACCATCGTCCTCGGCTCCCTCGACGAGAAGCTCAACGAGCTCGGTTACATCGTCCCCGGCCTGGGTGACGCGGGCGACCGCCTCTACGGCCTGGCGGGCTGAGCCCGCGGGCTGCGGAGCCCGCGTCCGAAACAGGCCGTGCGAGCGGGCCGGGCCCCCGTTCCCCTCTCCCAGCCCTGACCCACGTTCCGCGCCAGAGCGGTCGCTGACCCTCCGTGCGTCTCTACTCTCGTGACAGTCACTCACGAAGGAGGCGCGATGGAGTTTCGCTTCGACGACGCGACAGCCGACAATCTGATCCGCACAGTAGAAGACGCCAGCGATTCGCTGAGGGACCACGGGATCGCCTGGGGCGGCGCGATGGGCACGGCCCTGCAGCATTTTGCCGGCCCGTACGCCGATCTGTTCCGCTCAGCCTGCATCATCGGCTCCGATAATCGGGTCGGCCTCTCCCGGTCGCTCTGGGACCTGGCCGACCGTGTCCGCGAGACGTCGCAGGCAGCGCAGAAGGAACGGGCTCGAATCACGGCTCTCGATGCCTGGAGGGTGCGCGAGGCCGAGCGGGAGCAGCGGCGACGTGCCCATCCGCTCGCCGGCCTCGGCGTGCAGCCCGACGAGGGGATGCTGGTCGATCCGCGTCCGTCCGAGGACCGGATTCCTGCGCCGGTCCTCAACGCCGGCTACGCGATCCAGGAACCGCCGCGAACGACGACGCAGTATTCGGGCCCGCTCGGGCACGGCAGGACCTCCGCGGACCCGGACGACCTCGTCATCTACGCATCGACGGCGCGGGCGTTCGGCGCGCTGATGCAGGAGCGGCTGACCAGCGTCCGCGCCTCCTGGGCGTCCTTCACGGACGAGTGCTCCTGGGTCCCGATCGAGAACTGCACCTTCCTGAACGCCTTCGACCGCTTCGTGACCGTGAACGGCGAGGAGGCCAGCTGGGTCGAGGCGATCGCCGATGCATTCCGCGCGGCCGGAGGTGGTTCCCTCTCCTCGCCGGGTCTCAATCTCGCTCAAACCCGGTTCGCTCCCCCCACCGATCAGGCGCTGCGAGCCATCCTCGCGTCCGTCCCCGCGGAAGACCTCGCGGCGATGCTCGCGGCGTCGCCCGCTCTGGCCGCGCAGATCCAGAGGATGCCACCCGCCGTCGTGCACGAGTGGTGGCAGAGCCTTGACCCCGCAGCCGACTCCGGCGATCCGTTCTCGTCCCGGCAACACGAGCTGCTGACGGCGCTGCCGCTGCTGATCGGGAATCTCGAGGGGATTCCCTACGGTGCCCGGTCGGTGGCGAACGCGTCCCGTCTCGAGGCGGAGCTCACGAGCCTGACCGCCGAGCGGGACGCCCTGCGCGCGATCACTCCGGGCACGGGCAGTGCCGACGCCGTGGGGCCGGCTCTCGCGGACCTCGAGCGACGACTCGCCGTCCTCGCGAACATCCACGACTCCCTGACGTCCTTCGAAGGCCGGAACCCCAGGTTCCTGATCTCGCTGACCGACGACGACCCGCCCCTGGCCGCGGTCTCGATCGGCGACCTCGACACCGCGACCGACGTCACCTACGCGGTCCCCGGCATGGGGCAGACGACCGCGACGACGACCGACTGGACGAGGGCCTCGCAGAACCTGCAGTCGCTGCTGCCGCCGGGGCACGCGGTCGTCGCCTGGATCGGCTACGAGACGCCGCCCAATCCGATCGGCGTCGACCTCGACATGTCGGTGCTCACGACCGACGACGCGGTCGCCGGCGCGACCCGCCTCGCCGCCGCTCTCGGCGGACTCGCCGCCGTCCGCGGGGACTCGATCCCCCACCCGAACGTCGTCGCGCACTCCTACGGCAGCACGGTCGCCGCCGTCGCGGCGACCCGACCGGACGTGCAGCTCGGCGCCCTGATCACCCTCGGCTCCGCGGGGCTCCCCGATTCCGTCGACAACGCATCCGATCTGCACGCCGACGGCGTCTATGCCGGCCAGGGCCGCCCCAAGTTCCCCGGTGAGAAAAGCAGCGGCGACGAACTGGCCTATCTGGGACGGGGGTTGAGCGAGGATCACCACGTCAATCCCATCCTGCCGGGATTCGGAGCCCAGGTCTTCGGAGTGGAGAACGGCGGCGACAAGGGTCGGCCGGTCTCGGCCCACGGAGCACTGGAGAGCGATACGGGCGACAGGGCGGGGTACTTCGACCAAAACACCGAGTCGCTGTTAAATGTCGCCGCAATTCTCAACGGGAACCTGAACGCCGTGACTGAGTACAAGCCCCTCGGGCCCACAGGAGTGCAGGAAAAGGCGGGAAGGTTATTCGATGGCGACCCGAACTAAGAGGGGACGGGGCGCTACAGCAGCGAGCATTTTCGCCGCAGTCCTTCTTCTAATGTCCGCCTGCGCCGCCGAAAAACCGGAGGAACCGACACCGATGAACACCATGACACCCACCGAGGGACGCACCGCGCTCCTCGCGTTCGTCAAAGACACCACCCAACAGCTCGATGTGACGGGCTGGTGGCCCAAATCCGGAGGCGCGGCACCCGACAGCTGCGGACTCGGCGGCGGAGAAAAAGGCGCCAGCTACAGCTTCAACTATTGGGCGCCCCGCGGAACCGATCCCGCCGGCGACGCCCAGAAGGTCGCCACCTACTGGGAATCCCTCGGCATGAGCGTCCGCATCGCCGACTCCACCCCCTGGCCCACCGTCTACGGCGAAGGCGGCCCCGTCCTGCGCGCCGCATTCGACACCCATTCCTCAGAAGACACCTACCTCGTCACCGCGGTCGCACGCTGCGCTCCCGGCGACGCCATCGCCCTCCTCAAAGAGGACAACGCGCAGCGCGCCGCGGGAATCGTCGTCCCCGGAGACGAAGGGGCCGTCCAACGGTGGGACCCAAAGAAGAAATACACCCTCGAACCCGTCGCCCCCGCCACCACCCCGCCCAAACCCAAACCCGAACCCGATCCCGACGAGCCCGAGCAATGACCTCACCATCCGACACGGGCCACGGAGCACGCCCACAGTGACCAGGACTCCTCCACGACGAGGTACCGCCGCGGCAAGCGTTCTCGCCGTGGTCCTTCTTCTGATGTCCGCCTGCGCCGCCGAAAAACCGGAGGAACCCACACCGATGAACACCACGACACCCACCGAGGGACGCACCGCGCTCATCGCCTTCGTCAAAGACACCACCCAACAGCTCGATGTGACGGGCTGGTGGCCGAAATCCGGAGGCGCGGCACCCGACAGCTGCGGACTCGGCGGCGGAGAAAAAGGCGCCAGCTACAGCTTCGACCATTGGGCGCCCCGCGGAACCGATCCCGCCGGCGACGCCCGAAAGGTTGCCACCTATTGGGAATCCCTCGGCATGAGCGTCCGCATCGCCGACTCCACCCCCTGGCCCAGAGTGTTCGGCGAAGGCGGCCCCGTCCTGCGTGCCGCATTCGACACCGAAGCCGCCGAAGACACCTACCGGGTCGGCGCAACCGCACGCTGCGCTCCCGGCGACGCCATCGCCCTCCTCAAAGAGGACAACGCACAACGCGCCGCCGGAATCGTCGTCCCCGGAGACGAGGGCACCGTCCCCCGGTGGGACCCAAAGAAGAAATACACCCTCGAACCCGTCGCCCCCGCCACCACCCCGCCCAAACCCAAACCCGATCCCGACGAGCCCGAGCAATGACCTCACCATCCGACACGGGCCGCGGAGCACGCCGACAGTGACCAGGACTCTTCTACGACAAGCCGTCGCCGGGGCGAGCGTTCTCGCCGCAGTCCTTCTTCTGACGTCCGCCTGCACAGCCGAGGATCCGGAGGAACCCACACCGATGAACACCACGACACCCACCGAGGGACGCACCGCGCTCATCGCCTTCGTCAAAGACACCACCCAACAGCTCGATGTGACGGGCTGGTGGCCCAAATCCGGAGGCGCGGCACCCGACAGCTGCGGACTCGGCGGCGGAGAAAAAGGCGCCAGCTACAGCTTCGACCATTGGGCGCCCCGCGGAACCGATCCCGCCGGCGACGCCCAGAAGGTCGCCACATACTGGGAAACCCTCGGCATGAGCGTCCGCATCGCCGACTCCACCCCCTGGCCCACCGTCTACGGCGAAGGCGGCCCCGTCCTCCGCGCCGACTTCGACACCCATTCCGCCGAAGACACCTACCGGATCGGTGCCGTCGCACGCTGCGCGCCCGGCGACGCCATCGCCCTCCTCAAAGAGGACAACGCGCAACGCGCCGCCGGCATCGTCGTCCCCGGAGACGAAGGCACCATCCCCCGGTGGGACCCGAAGAAGAAATACACCCTCGAACCCGTCACACCCACGGAATGACGGGTGCTGCGGCTGAGGACAGTCGTCGCAGTGCATCGTGGCGCCCCGCCTCCACACACGGACATGTTGACGCGCGGCACCAGCCTGGGCTTTACTGTCGAGCATGACTGACACCCTGCACGCCCTGACCTCCCTCGAGGCCTCCGGGAATGCCGGCATGATGATGGCCGGTGGCCCCGTCATGTGCTGTCGAATGTGTGCATGAGGAACTGACCTCGCCGGGTCCCCGCACAGCCTCCGCCCGCTGATCCTTTCGATCGGCTGAGCGTCGTAGGCGCGGATGATCCCCTGGATGCCCCGCATCCGTCTCTGCCGTCACCGCGCTTCGCGGGTCGGCTCGATCGCGCACACCCGGATCCGCCCCTGGACACTCGTCCCGGATCCGACCAGCCAAGGACTTGTCATGACCCTCCTCCACCCCCGTACCGTCCCCACCGCCGCCACGACAGCCGCCTCCCGGCTCCAGCCGATCGGCGACGCCGCCCCCGCCGCACCACGCCTCCGCGCCGTCCCCCAGGGGACCGAGGCCCGCGGATTCGCCCTCTACGTCGGCATCGACGAGGCCAAGGCCCGCGCCGCCGGACTCGACCTGGGTCGCCTAGTCGAAGAGCTCAAGCGCATTACCGCCCAGCTCGCCCCCGACGCCGAGACCTACGCCTCCGTCGCTCTCGCTCCGCAGGGCGTCGGCGGCCGTGATGTCGACGTGGTCCGCCTCGCGCTCCAGGACCCCGCCGCCGTCGCCAAGCGCCGCGCCGACGCCGAACCCGACCCTGATCGCGTGCCCGGCGGAGTCGTCATTGACATCTCTCGTAAGCGCGTCGTTCTCGATGACGAGACCACCGCTCTCACCTACAAGGAGTTCGAGCTCCTCCAGTACCTCGTGCTCCGCGAGGGCCGCACCATCGAGCGCACCGAGCTCATCGCCTCCCTGTGGGGCGCCACCGACGACGACGCACCCAACGAGCGCACCATCGACGTCCACGTCCGTCGGCTCCGGGCCAAGCTCGGCCGCTACGAGGAGATCGTGCGCACCGTCCGCGGCGTCGGCTACCGCTTCGATCGCCACGCGGACGTCGCCATCCGGTACGCCTCCACGCCGTCGCCGGATCTGTTCTGAGTCGTCGAGGGGAGTCCCGCGTCGCGCCGGGGCAGGGCAACCGGTACGGCCTCGGCCGGCGGGCAGCTGTGCGAGGGGCTCAGGGACGTCCCAGGAAATAAAGGGTTGCACCGTTACCGGGTCGTTATATAGTTCACCTGCGTCAACCGTTTGCTGTGGCGGAGAAGCGCGAAAAGTGATTGCAGGACACTCTTGGTGCAAGGGAAAGAAGGCCGGCCGCTCGCCTCAGCGGCCGGCCTTCTGTCGTTCCCGGGCGACCGCCTCCTCCTCAGCTGCGACCATCTGCCCGCGGCGTAGGCTGTACGGCGTCTGGATGCCGGGAATCGCTTCCTGGGCGACGAAGGAGGACCAGTGGGGTCGAGAGAGGCCGTCGCAGCATGGGAAGCACTCTTCCGCGCTCAGGTCCATGTGATGCGAGCCCTGAGCACCGAATTCCCCTCGCGGGAGATCTCGATGAACGAGTACGACGTCCTCTTCAACCTCACTCGGCAGCCCGAGCGGCGCGCGCGCCTGCGCGATCTTAACCGGCACGTCCTGCTGACGCAGCCCAGCGTCAGCCGGCTGATCGACCGGCTTGCGGCTCGCGGCTGCGTCGAGAAGAGCGAGGACCCGGCGGATGCGCGCGGCACGATCATCACCATCACCGACGAGGGCTACGCGCTCTTCCGGCGCGTCGCGCTCACTCATATGAGGACCATCTCGGAGCAAGTCGGCGGAGCGCTCGAGGAGGACGAGCTGCGGCAACTGGCCGCACTCTGCGACAAGCTCCGCGACGGCATCGCCACTCCGTGATCCGCTTCTGCTAGCACGGGCCGCAGCGCCCGACTAGGTCTTCGCCGGGGCGCGGAACTCGCGGAATCATGGGGCCACCATGAGTGACACCTCCCCCACCCTTGTCTGGCTCCGCGACGATCTGCGCCTGGCCGACAACCCCGCTCTGCGCGCCGCAATCGACCGCGGCGGCGAGATCGCGGTCTGCTACGTGCTCGATGAGGAGTCGGCGGGGATCCGGCCATTCGGGGGCGCCTCCCGCTGGTGGCTGCACGGCAGCCTCGCAGCCCTCGCCGCCGACCTGCACGAGCACGGAGCGGCGCTGATCCTGCGCCGAGGACCGGCCGAGGCCGTCGTCCTGCAGCTCGCCGACGAGATCGGTGCCGGAGCCGTGCACTGGAACCGCCGCTACGGAAAGGCCGAGCGCATCGTCGACGCGGCGGTGAAGGAGTCGCTCCGCAACGGTGGACGCGAGGCCGAGAGCCACCAGGGCTCCCTGCTGTTCGAGCCGTGGACGGCGCAGACCGGCGCTGGCGGCCCGTACTCCGTCTACACGCCCTTCGCGCGCGCCTGCCGCGCCAAGCAGACACCGCGGGCGCCGCTGCCCCGTCCCCGCTCGCTCGACGGCGTCACAGGCGACGTCGCCTCCGATTCCCTCGACGACTGGGAGCTGCTGCCCGCGCATCCCGACTGGGCAGGAGGACTGCGCGAGCGCTGGGTTCCCGGCGAGAAGGCGGCGGCCGACCGGCTGCGCGCGTTCCTCGCGGAGCAGCTCGACGACTACGCCGACGGCCGCGACCAGCCCGCCGAGGACGCCACCTCGAACCTCTCGCCGCACCTGCGGTGGGGCGAGATCAGTCCGTTCCAGGTGTGGCACGCGCTGGAGGAGGCGCACACGAAGGGGCTGCACCGCGGCGACGGCAGCGACCGGTTCCTGTCCGAGCTGCTCTGGCGGGAGTTCTGCTACCACCTGCTGTTCCACTGGCCGGACCTGGCGACCGCAAACTTCGACACCCGGTTCGACTCGTTCCCGTGGGGCCGCCCCGGTCAGGAGGCGATCGACGCCTGGCACCGGGGCCGCACCGGCTACCCGCTGGTGGACGCCGGCATGCGCGAGCTCTGGAACACCGGCTACATGCACAACCGGGTCCGGATGGTGACCGCTTCGTTCCTGATCAAGAATCTGCTGGTCGACTGGCGGGTGGGCGAGGACTGGTTCTGGGACACCCTCGTCGACGCGGATCCGGCGAGCAACGCCGCGAATTGGCAATGGGTAGCGGGCTCCGGAGCCGACGCGTCGCCGTTCTTCCGAGTCTTCAACCCGGTCACCCAGTCGAAGAAGTTCGATCCGGCCGGAGCGTACATCCGCGACAATGTGCCCGAATTGAGCGAGGTGGAGGGCGCAGCCGTGCACGAGCCGTGGACGCTCGAGGACACGCTCACTGGCGGTCCGGACGCCTACCCCGCACCGATACTCGACCTCAAGGAGACACGGGCCCACGCGCTCGACGCTTTCGCTCAAATCAAGAGCGCTCCACGCGACATCACGCCTCGAGGAGGCGACTGATCGGCGCGGGTCAGAGCTGGGTGGACGGATCGGTGAAAAAGCCCGACTCGGCGAGTGCGTCCTCCGTGCGGCCCTGCGCGCGCAGGTCGCGGGCGGGGATGCCGACGAGTATCGCTCCGTCGGGCGCATCCTTCACCACGACGGCGTTCGCACCCACGCTGACGTCGGAGCCGAGCACGACCGGGCCCAACACAACCGCGCCCGCTCCCACGACCACTCGATCGCCGAGCGTGGGATGTCGACGCTCGCGCCGCGCCGACTTCCCGCCCAACGTGACGCCGTGATAGAGCATGCAATCGTCGCCGATCCGCGCGGTCTCCCCGATGACCACTCCCATGCCGTGGTCAATGAAAAGGCGCCGCCCGATCCTCGCACCGGGGTGGATCTCGACTCCAGTCGCAGCACGCGCCGCCTGACTGAGCAGCCGGGCGGGCAGGCGCAGACCGCGCCGCCACCAGGCGTGCGCGACGCGGTGCAGCCAGATCGCGTGGACGCCCGGGTAGGCGAGAACGACCTCCACCGCGCTGCGGGCGGCAGGGTCACGCTCGCGGGCGGTCCGGACGTCCTCGCGGAGCCGGGCGAGCACCCCGGAATGTTCCGGCCCGAACACGACGCGGCGGTCGCGTCCGGGGCGGGGCGTCCCGCCGTGGTTCGAGGCCCTCAGCTGCGGAGGTCCTCGTAGAGGACGGTAGAGATGTACCGCTCGCCGAAGTCGCACACGATGGCAACGATGGTCTTACCGGCGTTCTCGGGGCGCTTCGCGACCTCGAGCGCGGCCCACATGATCGAACCGGAGGAGATGCCGCCGAGGATGCCCTCCTGCGCGGCCATCTCGCGGGCCACCCGCACGGAGTCGTCGAGCGTGACGTCGATGATCTCGTCGTAGACCTCGCGGTCGAGGATCGCGGGAACGAAGTTGGCGCCGATGCCCTGGATCTTGTGCGGACCGGCAGTGCCCTGGGTGAGGAGCGGGGAATCAATCGGCTCTACTCCGACGATCTGCACGCCGGGCTTGCGCTCCTTGAGCACCTGACCTACTCCGGTGATGGTGCCACCGGTGCCGATGCCGGCCACGAAGACATCGACCTCGCCGTCGGTGTCCTCCCAGACCTCCTCGGCCGTGGTGCGGCGGTGCACCTCCGGATTAGCAGCGTTCTCGAACTGGCGGGCGAGGATCGCGCCGGGAGTGCTGTTCACGATCGAACGGGCGCGCTCGACCGCACCGCGCATGCCCTCGCTGCCGGGAGTCAGCACGATCTCGGCTCCGTAGGCCCGGAGGAGGACCCGGCGCTCGACGGACATCGTCTCGGGCATCGTGAGGATCACCGAGTAGCCGCGGGCGGCTCCGACCATCGCGAGGGCGATGCCGGTGTTGCCGCTCGTGCCCTCGACGATCGTCCCGCCCGGGGGCAGCTCGCCCGAGGCCTCCGCAGCGTCGATGATCGCGACGCCGATCCGGTCCTTCACGCTGTTCGCCGGGTTGTAGAACTCAAGCTTCGCCAGGACCTTCGCCCGATCAGCGCCCTCGAGGCGGTTGATGCGGACGAGAGGGGTCCTGCCGACGAGCTGGGTCACGTCGTCGTAGATGCGTGCCATAGTGTGCGCTTTCTGCTGGGGCGACCGACCGAGGCCCGGAGCGATCGCTGAATCGGGTGCTGGAGCGCCCAGCGGAAAGGCGCAGTCCCCACGATACGGATGCATCGACTCCAGGTCAGCACCTCGTGCGCGCCCCCTCATGCACATCGCCCGCCAACCCGCATCTCCACCGGGAGGAGGACGCCCTTCGAGCGCAGCCGTCACGTACCATGAGCGCGGGGGATCGCGCGACTGTTCGCGAGGCTCTCGCCACCCTCCCCTGCATCTCCGCGGCCGCTCGCCGTGTCGAAAGGACGACCACTCCATGACACTCCCCTCTGCATCCCGCCGCTCCGTCCGGCCGCTCGGGATGTCGCTGCGGGCAGTCATGGAATTCATCGGGATGAGCGCCGTGGCGGGTGTCCTCATCACCGTCGGCGTCACGCCCGCCCTCGCCCTGACAGGCGTCGCGACGAGCACCACGATCGGCATGTTCCAGAACCTGCCCGGCTACCTCGACGTGGGCCATCTGATGCAGCGCACCAACGTCTACGCGAGCAACGGCACGACCCTGCTCGCCTCCGTCTACGACCAGAAC
Organism: Rathayibacter rathayi; assembly: GCF_004011095.1. GTDB lineage: Bacteria > Actinomycetota > Actinomycetes > Actinomycetales > Microbacteriaceae > Rathayibacter > Rathayibacter rathayi. The sequence goes on from NZ_CP028129.1 coordinate 2,274,450, forward strand.
CGCGTCGAGGTCGGTTGGGACGACGTCGCGCAGTCCGTGAAGGACGCCGCCGTCGCCGGCGAGGACCCGCGGTTCTACGAGCACGGCGGCATCGACCTGCAGGGCACGCTCCGGGCCATTGCCGTCACGCTGACGGGAGGCAAACTGCAGGGCGGGTCGTCGATCACCCAGCAGTACGTCAAGAACGTGCTCGTGCAGAAGGCAGAGTCGATCACCGACGAGGCCGAGCGCACCAAGGCCTACGACGAGGCGACCGCGCCGACGCCGGAGCGCAAGCTCAAAGAGATGCGGCTCGCGATCGGGCTCGAGAAGGAGGCGTCAAAGGACGACATCCTCCTCGGCTACCTCAACATCGCCCTCTTCGGAGGGACGGTGTACGGCATCGAGGCCGCGGCGAATTACTACTACGGCATCCCCGCGAGCCAGCTCTCGATCTCGCAGGCGGCCGCGCTGCTGGCGATCGTGAACAACCCGGCGAAGTTCCGCTTCGACGACCCGGGCGACAAGGTGAACGGCGCCGCCAAGGGCTACGCCGACACCAAGGAGCGCCGCGACTACATCCTCTCGGAGGAACTCAAGCACGGCCGTATCGACCAGGCCACGCACGACGCCGCCGTCGCCGAGCCGATCACCCCGAACATCACGGAGCCCTCGACCGGCTGCACCACCGCCGGCGATGCGGCCTACTTCTGCGAGTACGTGCTGAACGTCCTCCGGAACGACACCGTCTTCGGAGCGAGCGACGACGAGCGCTACCAGCGCATCCGCCAGGGCGGCTTCGACGTCGTAACGACCCTCGACCTTGACATCCAGCAGGTCTCGCAGGCGGCGCTCAACGCTTACGTCCCCTCGGTGGACCCGCGCTTCCAGATCGGCGCGACCGCTGCCTCCGTCGAGGCCAAGACGGGTCGGGTGCTCTCCATGGTGCAAAACACGAAGTACAGCCAGGACGAGCAGTTCCTCACCGCCAACCCCGGGTACAGCGCCATCAACCTTAACGTCGACCTCAGCATGGGCGGCGGCTCCGGCGTGCAGACCGGATCGACCTACAAGGTGTTCACGCTGGCGCAGTGGCTGAAGGCGGGGCACACCATCAACGAGTCGTTCCCGTCGCCGACGTCGGGGTTCGGCTCCTACGCCAAGAAGTGCAATGTCACGAGCGGCTACTACCAGGGCCTGCGGTTCGCACCGAGGAACGACGACCCCTCCGAGGACTCCTCCTCGATGACGGCGCTGGAGTCGACGACGAACTCGATCAACACCGGCTTCATGGGCATGGCCAACAAGCTCGATCTTTGCGACATCCGCACGACCGCCGAATCGTTCGGAGTGCACGGCGCGAACGGCAAGGAACTCAGTAGCGGCCCGGCCGCCGTCCTGGGCACCAACGAGATCGCCCCGCTCACGATGGCGAGCGCGTACGCGGGCATCGCCAACGACGGCACGACCTGTGATGCCGTCGTCATCGACCGGATCACCGACTCCGACGGAGCCGCTGTAGCCACCCCCGACTCGAACTGCCGAGCATCGGTGACACCCGAGGTCGCTCACGGGATGCAGTACGCGATGCAGCGAGTGATGACCTCGGGTACCGCCACCGCCTCGAACCCCGGCGACGGCATCGAGCACATCGGCAAGACGGGCACGACGGACGAGGCGGCCGACGTCTGGACCGCCGGCGCGAGCAGGGCGACCTCGCTCGCTGTGTGGGTGGGCAGCATCAGGGGCTTCGACGACCACACCAAGCAGAACCTACGCTTTACGACCATCACCGGCGAGTCGGGATCGATCAAGGCCTCGAACGCCCGCCACGCCATTTGGAAGCCGATCATGACGGCGCTCGATCAGAAGTACGGCGGCGACGACTTCGCCGACCCGCCGGCCTCGATGCTCGCCAACTCGCCGCGCGCCGCGACCCTCGCCGAGGTGCCGGACGTGACCGGCCAGACGGTCGCCGATGCGTCAGCAACCCTCAAGGCTGCGGGTTTCATCGTGGGCATGACGGAGCCGGCCGCGTCCGCCAAGGTCCCGGAGGGTTCCGTGGTGATGACCACGCCGAGCACCGGCAAAACGGCTCTGCGGGGCGCGGTGATCCCGTTGCAGGTGAGCACGGGGAAGGCGCCGATCAACACGGACGACATCATGGACATCAACGGCGACCTGCTTTCCTAGCAGTCTGCTAAGTCGACCGATTACTCGGCCGTCACTCGGTCCCGTTTTCGGTCGACCCGAGCGTAGGCGGGACTTCGCGCCAGCGTGATGCGCGGAGCGACACCGCACCGAGCATCTCTGCCAGCAGTTGATTGAGTGCCTTTTCAGATACTTTCCCGGTCCTTCGGCACCGGGCACGAGATGACGGCCACATCGGGCATCCTCTCGCGTCGACTGTAAGAACTCTTGCAGTCTGGAGCAGCAATCCGCTCGTGGAGCCGTACACCACGTACGGCCGGCTTGAGTTGCATCACGCGTGCCGTATTGAGACGGCGCCGCTTACGGTGAGGAGCCTCGGATGATCTGCCCACCTCACTAGACCTACCGATCGAGGGGAATTTTGCTTCGTGGGGCTTGGATCTTGTCCAAGCAGGGAAGGACTATGACCTCTCGCGCATCGCCGGAAGGGGCACCGCAAGAGACGCAAGTGGCACTGCCCTTACTCTGTCATCAGAGGGGACGTTGCAGGTCGTAGCTCACGCCTGACACCGTCGAGCGCCGGCGGCTTCAGCCGTGATGATCTGCGTGCTGATATGGCCTCCTACCTAGTGGATCGTGGATCCTGAATGACAGCAAGCTGCCTCTTATCGAACTCAAACAGACATTTTCCCTCGCAATCGAAGATGATCCCGGCTGGTTGGCAAAGAATTTTTTCGGAGAGATTTATAACAAAGGATACACTCAGGGCAGCGGTCCGGCATATTTTCAACGATGAACGGCCTACGGGAATGGCTCGCGATAAGTTCATCGACCCAGCCCGGCGCCCTGGAGCATCAACGGACAAATATCCGCCATCAGAGTCGATACGAGCAGATGAGCTCGAAGGCATCGTCGACGGCTTCGCGGCGGCGTTGCAATCTGCAAAAAGCTGGAAATTGGAATGGTAACTGGCGAGTTCTACTCGCGGCCCGTGATCATTGGATTGATTGCCGGCACAGCCGGCGCTTTGTCACTTCTCGGCCACACGATTTGGCTACTTCAACGCGCTCTAGCCAGCTGGAATTTCAGCTTCGAAGCGAACGCCCCATTCACCTTCGGGGATTCGCTAAAGTCACTGGCCTTCACGACGGTGGCCGCCGCCGTCCTGCTCGGGCTCGGCAAATTTGTCGACCGGCAACGCGCTGCAAGGGTCGCGTTCGCCCTCGTGACGATCGTGCCGACGGCGGTCCTGATTCTTCCTCGGGGCGTCCCCGCTCTCCCCCGAGGCCGCTGCGTACTGGCTGAGCTGCGGGGTGACCGACGACGTCGGGACGGTGCGCGCGGCGGCGCTGTTCCTGCCGACCGTGACCGTCGCGGCAGAGGGGGTCGCCCTGCTGGTGTGGCGGACGCGGGCGGGTCGTTCGACCGCGATCGTCGCCGGGCTGCTCGTCGGCGGCGCATGGACCGCGCTGCTGGTCGCCGTTGCGCTGTCATGAGCGGCGCTTGGTCACGAACGGTCGTCACCGGCGGGTCGGAGCAGCCGTTCATGACGAACCGGCGGGCGTTCGATCCGGGCCGGGCGCGCCTCGGCAGGGATGTCGCAGGCCTCGCCTAGGGTGCTGGTTCAGCGAGAGGATCCATTCTGAAGCGACCGAACGTCCCCGTCTTCCAGCCCCGTCGAACCGTTCACGGGGCTCTCGGCGCGCTGTTCGGATTCGTGATCGTCAGCGTGCTGACGGGTCTGCTCGCCTCGCTCGTCGTCGCCCCCGCGGCGGCGCTCACGGGTGTGGCCACCTCGAGCACGATCTCGGCGTTCCAGTCGCTCCCGAGCTACCTCGAGGTCGGGCGCCTGATGCAGAAGAGCGACATCTACGCGGGCGACCCCGATGATCCGACGCTCCTCGCCTCCTTCTACGACCAGAACCGGATCGAGGTGCCGGCCGACCGGATCGCCGACACCGTGAAGGACGCGCTCGTCGCGAGCGAGGACCCGCGCTTCTACGACCACGGCGGGATCGACCTGCAGGGCACCCTCCGCGCGATCGCGAGCACCTACCTCCTCGACAGCGACACCCAGGGCGGCTCGTCCATCACGCAGCAGTACGTCAAGAACGTGCTCGTGCAGAAAGCGGAGTCGATCCCCGACGAAGCCGCACGCAACCGGGCGTATGCGGAGGCGACGGCGACGACCGCCGAGCGCAAGCTCAAGGAGATGCGGCTCGCGATCGGGCTCGAGAAGGTGTCGTCGAAGGACGACATCGTGCTCGGCTACCTCACCATCGCCCTCTTCGGCGGCACCGTCTACGGCATCGAGGCCGCCGCCGAGTACTACTACGGCATCCCGGCCGCCGACCTCTCCCTCGACCAGTCCGCGTCACTCCTAGCCATCGTCAACAACCCCGAGAAGTTCCGTTTCGACCGACCCAACGATGCTGCTAACGGCGACGCCAACGGTTACGCGCAGACGCGGGGTCGGCGCGACTACATCCTCGATCGGATGCTGGAGGCCGGGAAGATCGACCAGGCCACGCGCGACGCCGCGGCCGCTGAGGCGATCACTCCCACGATCACCCCGCCCTCGACCGGCTGCCAGACAGCCGGAAGCGCAGCCTACTTCTGCGACTACGTCACCCACGTCCTCCGCGACGACCCGGCGCTCGGCGCCACCGACGACGAGCGCTACGCGGCGATCAAGCAGGGCGGGATCAAGGTCTACACGACCATCGACCTCGACCTGCAGAAGACGGCGCAGAAGCTGATGGACGAGCAGGTCCCCTCCTCCGATCCGCGCTTCGACGTCGGAGCGACCGCGGTCGCGGTCCAGAACGGCACCGGCCACATCCTCACGATGGTGCAGAACAAGCGCTACAGCCAGGACCCGGACGTGATCGCGAGCGGGCCGGAGTACTCGGCGATCAACCTCAACGTCGATACGTCGGCGGGCGGCGGCAACGGGTTCCAGACCGGCTCAACCTACAAGGTGTTCACCCTCGCGGAGTGGCTCGACCGCGGGCACACACTGCTCGAGCAGTTCGACTCGAAGCAGAAGAACTGGACCGGGTTCGCCGACAGCTGCGAGGGCACCTGGAACTACGACTCCTACAACCCCAAGAATGCCGGCGACGGTGGCTACTCGGACACGCAGACGGCGCTCTATTCGACCGTCTATTCGCTCAATACGGGCTTCACCGGGATGTCGCACCTGCTCGACCAGTGCGAGATCCGCAAGCAGGCGGAGGCCTTCGACGTGCATCGGGCCGATGGGACCGCGCTCGTGCAATCGCCGGGCGCTGTGCTCGGCACCAACGAGGTCGCGCCACTGACGATGGCGACCGCCTACTCCGGGATCGCCGAGGACGGCACGACCTGCACCCCGGTCGCGATCACTGAGATCGTCGGAGCAGACGGCCGGGAGATCGAGCCGGTCACGTCGACCTGCACTCGCGCGGTGTCGCTCAAGGTCGCGTCGGCGATGCAGTACACCATGCTCACGGTGACCGCCGAGGGCACCGGCGTCGAGGACGACCCGAAGAACGGCATTCAGCACATCACGAAGACGGGCACCACCGACAATTCGGCAGACACCTGGTCGATCGGAGCCTCGACCGCGACCTCGCTCGCGGTCTGGGTCGGCAGCATCTCGGCGCGGGAGGATGGGACGAGGGTGAACCTCGACACGATCGACTTCGATAACGGCTGGGCGCCAGGGGCGCGGCACCGCATCTGGAAGCCGCTGATGACGGCGCTCGATGCGCGCTACGGCGGTTCCGACTTTCCGCAGCCGGATCAGTCGCTGATCGCGGCGCCGCAGGTGAGCGTGCCGGATCTGTCCGGCCGCAGCGGCGACTCCGCGACGCAGGCGCTCCTCGCGGCGGGGCTCACTCCTGGAGCGACGTCGCAGGTGGATTCGACGCAGCCGATGAACTCGGTGGCCGGCACCAGTCCGGCGGCGGGCGCCCGCGTGGACGAGGGCTCGGTGGTCGGTGTGCACCTGAGCACGGGAACGGCGCCGCCCGCTCCAACCGGCTGACACCGCCGAGCCCGCCGACCGCGACTCCGTTCTGCGCGGTGCCGGTGAAGAAGGCGGGCTGGTACGCAGCCACGCCTACGGCACCCCGCAGGACCAGCAGCATCACACGCGATCAGGACGCCTCCGCCGGCGCGGCGCCTCCACTCCGAGCAGCGCGGCCAGCACGGCACCACCGACGAGGATGCGCGCGGCCCCGAGGAGCAGCGGATCCACGCCCGCAGCGTCGAGCGCCTGCGCGGTCCCGGTGGTGCCGAAGCAGTCGGCGTCCGCAGGACGGCGCCGACCGCCGAGGTCCGCGCCCCGCCGCCCCTCCTGCCCCGCTTCCCCAGTCCGCCTGGTGACCGGCTCCCCGTGTCGCAGGGAGAGGCGCGTGCTCTTCCGCCTCCCGCGCGAGGGGCCCAGGATGGAGGGACCGACCTAGCGGAGGAGCACGACGTGGGCATCGCAGAACCATTCGATCTCGAGGACCACCGCCGCAGCGCGCGCGGAACTCTGCACGAGCACTTCTCGGTGTTCGAGTTCGAGGAGGTGCCGCTGGATCGCGAAGCGATCGTCGCCACCGCGTACCTGCGCGCGATCGAGCACGCCACCGTCGCCCGGGTGCTGCCGATCGCCCGCGCCCACCCCGACGAGCGGGTCCGCGAGTTCGCGAGGATCTGGGCGGCCGAGCGACACCGGATCGCCGACGCGCTGGGTGACGTGCTCGCAGCCTCGCCGCAGATCCGCGGGATCGACGTCCGGCCACCGGAACCGACCGTCGAGTCGCGCCCACTCCTGAACCGCGTCGCGGCCGCCCTCCCCGGTCCGGTCGCGCTGGCGCTCGCGGTGGATGCGCGAATCGCGATGCACAGCTACCGCCGGCTCGCCCGGCTCTCGCTGCACCCCGAGATGGAGCGCCTCGCCGAGGCGATCATCGGAGTTGTGGAGCGGTACGCCGACTTCTTCACGGTGCACGCGGCAGGACGGCTGGGCCGCCCGCTGCCTCGCCGTGTGCTGGCGGCGGGCCTGCTAGCCGTCCTGCGTCTCCCGATCGGCGAGGCCGACCTGCCCGAGGCTCTCGCCCGCGAGGGCCGGGAGCTCGTGTTCGGCCGGGACGACGGCGGACTGGACGGGATCGACGCCGGGATCGTCGCGGCCTTTGCTCTGCCCTGCACAGCAGCCCGACGGCTCGTGCATCCCTACCAGCCCGCGTCGATCCGCGCCGCGCACCGCCTCGGACGCCTGGCCGCCGACACCCGCTTCGCCGTCGCGACCCTGCTGGAGCAGGTGCGAGAATAACGCTCAGCCCAGCAGCTCGCGCACGTCCTCGGCGGTGATCCCGCCCGTGGCAGCGGCGCCGTCGTCGGACATGACTGCCGCGAAGAGCGCGGCCTTCGCCTCCTTGAGGGCCATCACCTTCTCCTCGATCGTGTCCTTCGCCACAAGCCGATAGACCATCACCGAGCGGGTCTGACCGATGCGGTGCGCGCGGTCCACGGCCTGCGACTCCGTGGCCGGGTTCCACCAGGGGTCGAGCAGAATGCAGTAGTCGGCCTCGGTGAGGTTGAGCCCGAATCCACCCGCCTTGAGTGAGATCAAGAACACTCCCGCCTCGCCGGAGCGGAACCGCTCGATGACCTCGTCGCGCTTCTTCGTCGCTCCGTCGAGGTAGGCGTATTCGATGCCGGCCGCGTCGAGTCGGCCGCGGACCCGGCCAAGGAACCGCGTGAACTGGCTAAAGACCAGCACGCGATGGCCTTCACCGAGCGCGTCGCCCAGCAGGTCGTCGAGCAGGTCGAGCTTGGTGGAGGGGACGCTCTCGTGCGCCTCGTCGACCAGCGCCGCATCGAGGGCGACCTGGCGCAGCACCGTCAGCGCGCGGAAGATCGCGAAGCGGTTCTTCTCGAAGTCGCCGATCAGGCCGAGAACCCGCTGCCGCTCCCGCGCCAGATAGGTGTCATAGACCTTCCGTTGCTTCGGGCCGAGCTCGACCTCGAGGGTCTGCTCCTGCTTGGGCGGCAGCTCCGTGGCGACGAGCTCCTTCGTGCGCCGCAGCATCAGCGGGCGAATGCGACGCCGCAGTTGCGAGAGCTTCTCGCTGTCGGCTTCGCGCTCGATCGGCTTCTGATAGAACTCGACGAAACCGGCGGGCGAGGGGAACAGGCCCGGAGCGACGATCGACAGGAGCGACCACAGCTCCATCACGTTGTTCTCCATCGGCGTGCCGGTGATGGCGAGCTTGAACGGTACGTCGAGGCGGCGCGCGAGCTGATGCGTGGCCGACTGGCGATTCTTGACGAACTGCGCCTCGTCGAGCAGGAGCCCCGACCACTGAATGCCCGAGTACGACTCGTAGTCGAGCCGGAACAGCGCGTAGGAGGTGATCACCAGCTCCGCCTCGCCGATGACGCTCGAGAGCGCCCTCCGCTTCTTCTTCGACGTCTCGTCGATGCCGACCACGCGCAGGTCCGGAGCGAAACGCTTGGCCTCGCCGACCCAGTTGGGCACGACGCTGGTGGGCGCGACGACGAGGAACGGGCGCGGCGAGGTGCCCGCCTCCTGGGCCGCGGCGCGCTGCTCCTGCATCACCCGGCTGACCAGGGCGAGGGACTGCACGGTCTTGCCCAGGCCCATGTCGTCCGCGAGCACGCCGCCGAGCTGGTTGTCGTACAGGAACGAGAGCCAGTCGTAGCCGAGCTGCTGGTAGGGCCGCAACTCGACGGCGAAGCCCTCGGGAAGAACGCGGGACTCGAGGGCACCCGTCGCGGTGAAGCCGGAGAGGCCCTCGACGGCACGGCGCCACGCGGCGGCCTGCGCCTCCACGACGCCCAGCTCGACCAGCTCGTCCCAGAGCGAGGACTGGAAGCGGCTGATCCGCAGAGTCTCGCCGGGGTCGTCCGAAAGCTCTCGGGCCTCGGCGATCAGCTCGCGGAGGCGGCCGAAGCGTTCGTCGTCGAGGGCGAAGTAGACGCCACTGGGCAAGACCATGTACTCGTCGCCGCGGGCGAGCGCGAGGAAGATCTCGGCGAGCGGAACCGCCTCGTCGTTGACGGTGACCGAGATCTCAAGGTTGAACCAGTCGCGGCTGTCGGGCTGGGCGACGGTCTGCACGGCGACCACGGGCGCGGTCTGCGCCTCGCGGTAGTCGACGCGCTCGCCGACCTCCTCGATCTCGACCGTGCCGAGTTCGCGGAGACGCTCGACCTCACCGGTGAGGAAGCCGACGGTCTGCATGCCGCGCAGGTCGAAGGTGGGGCGCAGGCGCCGGCTCGACGGGGAGACCAGGGCGGGGGTCGACTCCGGGTCCAGGCCCGCGCCGACGAGGGAGTCGAGGATGCGCTGCTCGGCGTCGAGGTCGCGGTAGCCGGCGTCCTCGCCGACCCGCAGCGGCAGCCGCTCGGCGTCGACGCCGCGCGCCCCCTCCACCGCGTAACGCCACCACCACGAGCCGCGCAGGCCCGCACCCTCGGTGTGCTCGAGGGTGAGCCCCAGCCGCGGCTCGGGCACGGCGGGCGCCTCGAAGGAGCCGTCCCGGGAGACGATGTCGAACAGCCGGTGCAGCCGCTGATAGTGCTCGGTGAGGAAGGCCGACTCCTCGGCGACCGGGATGCGGATCGCCTCGCGGCTCCACAGGAAGGTGCGCGCCGAGGACAGCAGCGGCGCGGCGAACGGGATGAGGGTGACCGGGCGGGCACGCAGCTCCTCGCCCCCCTCCCAGGTGTAGAGGCCGACGGCCGGGTCGCCGATGAAACCGAACTCCTCGGGGGCCGGGTGGTCGCCGATCGCGACGAGCGAGCGCAGCTCGAGGCCCGCGGGGGTGCGCGTGACGTCGATGGAGGCGGTGGCCGTGGTATCGAGGATCTTCAGCGGCGTCTGGTCGCGATCGCCCATCACCAGGCCGATGCCCGCGCGGACGGCGCCGTGCAGGGCCGCCCAGATCGCCTCGCTCCGGCACTGGTCGAGGTAGAGCCAGGTGTCGGGCGAGTAGTAGCTGGAGGCGCTGTGCCCCGAGAGCAGGCCCTGCATCTCGCGGATGACGTCGATCTGGCGCTCGTCGTAGTCGTGGCTGTAGTGCAGGTAGCCGAGGTCGCGCCAGCTCGCGCCGGTGCGCACCCAGCGGTCGCGGTCGCCCATCCGCACCGGTCGCACGCCCAGGCGCGGACGCGGCTCGGGCGGCGGGCGGTAGGAGTTGTAACGGCCGGGCGGACGGCGCACGGGCTCGCCGGGCAGCAGCTCGAATTGCAGGCCCAGCGGGATGCCGGTGCGCGAGCGCTCGGCGCCGGCGAGCAGAGGAGCGAGTGCGCTGCGCCACTCCGGCACCGCGTCGACGGCGGCCTCACCCGGGAACGGGCCCGCCACTCCGCCCTCGCGCTCGCGGCGCAGGGCCTCGATCAGGACGGCCGCGACGTGCTTGCACTCGCGCTTGACCGGGCAGCTACAGGCGCCGCCGAGCAGGCTCCAGTGGTCGCCCTCGTCGCGCAACTGCACGCTCACCGCGTAGGGCAGCCGACCGGATCCGCGGACCTGGCCGAAGAGGCGGGTCCGGCCACCGAACCACTGCAGCTCGCGGACGCGTCCCTCGTCGGCATAGGCGGCGCCCTTCCCGAACGCGGCAGAACCGACGAGCGCGCGGATGTCCTGCTCCCAGAACGGCTCGTGGCCGGCGGTCACCGACCCGGGTGCGGCCGACGGCAGCACCTCACCGGGGGGACTCTGGCGGGCCATGAACCTCACGCTCTCCGCGCTCGAACGAACGCATCCGCCTATTCAACCTGATCCCGGGGACGCGGCGGACCGCCGGGCGGGATCTGCGGAGGACGCACGGCTGTCCCTACGATGCAGGGATGCCCCGTCTGGCCGTCGTCTCGGCGCACACCTCCCCGCTCGAGCAGCCCTCGACGGGCGACGCGGGTGGCATGAACGTGTACCTGGCGGCGGTCCTGCCGGAGCTGGCGACGCTCGGCTGGGAGGTCGAGGTACTCACCCGGGGCGAGGGCATACGGATGCTCGCGCCCGGCGTGCGAGTGGTCGGCGTTCCCGTGCCGGCGGGCGACAAGTACGCACTGGCCGCGGCGGCACCGGCCTTCGCGCGAGCCGCGGCAGGAGCGGACGTGGTGCACTCGCACTACTGGGTGTCCGGCCTCGCCGGGGTGCTCACCGGGCGGCCGCATGTGCACTCGATGCACTCGGGTTCGCTGGCGAAGAATGCCCGACTCGCACCGGGCGATGTGCCGGAGCCGCGGCAGCGGATCGACGCGGAGCGCTCCGTCCTCGCAGCGGCCGACGCGATCGTGGTGGCGGGAGCCTCGGAGCGGGAGGACGTCGTCGGCGGGTACGGTGCGGATCCGGCGCGGGTGGTCATGGTACCGCCGGGAGTCGACGCACGGTTCCGACCGGGCGCGGGCGAGCGCTCGGGAGTGGTCCTGGTCGGGCGCGTCCAGCCGCTCAAGGGGCAGCTGCTCGCGGTGCAGGCACTCGCGGCGATGGTGCCAAGCGAGCGGCCGGTGCTGCGGCTGGTCGGCGGGGCGACTCCGGGACGGGAGTCGTACCTCGATGCGGTCCACGCCGCCGCGGCTCCGCTGGGCGACCGCGTGCTGATCGAGGGGCCGGCGGACCGCGACACTGTGGCCGAGCGGCTCCGGAGCGCGCGGCTGGCACTCGTGCCGTCGGCGGCCGAGACCTTCGGGCTGATCGCGCTCGAGGCGGCCGGCAGTGGGACGCCGGTGCTGGCACGGCGGACGACAGGCTTGGTCGACGCGGTGCGCGAGGGCGGGAGCGGCGTGTTGCTCGCTTCCGACGCGCCCTCTGCGTGGGCCGAGGCGATGCTCTCCCTGCTGCGGGACCCCGGCGAGCTCTCGCGCCTCGGCCACGGCGGCGTGGAGTGGGCAGCCACCCACTCCTGGCCGGCCGCCGCCGCCCGCCTGGACGCCGTCTACCGGGGCCTGCTGGCGCGCTGAGGGAACCCCGATTCGTCGAGGGAGCCCGCTCCTGCGGGTTCCCTCGACGAGTCGGGGTTCCCTCGACGGCGGGGGGTGGGAGGGGTGGGGGAGGGGTGGGAGGGGTGGGGGCGAGGGCGAGGCAGGCGCCGCGGGTGGAGCGGTACCAGGGCGCGAGGCGGTCGGGGGAGACGGCGACCATCGCGGCGCCCGTGAATCCGGCGTCGTTGCCGAAGCGGGCAGGGACGATCTCGGTGCCGATGTCGAGGAAGCGCGCGAACTCGTCGAAGACGTGCGCCGCCGCGCCTCCGATCACGAACAGTTGCGGCGAGAGCAGCATCTCGAGGTGCCGGTAGTAGACGCCGAGGCGCCCGGCCCACTCCTCGAGCGTGATGCCCTCGCGCCGGACGGCGGAGAAGCCGACCTGCGGCTCGAAGTCCGGGCCGTCGATGTGCAGGTGGCCGAGCTCGGAGTTGGGGATCACCACGCCCTCGTGCACGAGCGCCGTGCCGATGCCGGTGCCGAGGGTCGTCAGGAGGAGCAGGCCCTCGCGGCCGTGCATCGCGCCGAACTCGCGCTCGGCGACGCCCGCCGCATCCGCGTCGTTGACGACGACGACGTCCACTCCGGTCGCCTCCGAGAGCAGGGCCTGCGCGTCGAGGCCGACCCAGCGCTGGGAGACGTGGGTGGTCTGGCGGACGACGCCGCCGCGGACGATGCCGGGAAAGCCGACACCGACGGGCGTCCCCGCGATCGGCGAGACGTCGCGGACGATGCCGGCGATCGCCGCGGCGAAGTCCTCGGGCTCCTTGCCCAGCGGGTTCGCCACGGCGAAACGCCGGGCCGCGCGCTCGCCGGTCGTGACATCGACGAGCGAGGCCTTGATCGACGTCCCCCCGATGTCGACGCCGACGGCGAAGCGCGGGAGGAGGCCGTCCTGGGGCTGGGTCACGGATGCTCCGTCTGCTGTGGTGGCGAGTCGGTGACTCGGGAACGCGGCGGCCCGCCGGATCCGGGATCGCGACGAGCCGAAGGCGAGTCTACGAGCCGTCAGGTGCGCGCGGGCTCCGAGGGGACGCCGAGGACGTAGTCGATCACCGGCTCGTAGAGGTGCACGGCCAGCCCGTCGTCGATCGGCACGACCACCTCGATCGAGCCCTGCGCCTCCGCGACGAACACCGCCGGGTCGTTGCAGTCGGCGATCGCGATGACCGGCAGACCGCGCCGGCCGGCCGCTCCCGCGAAGCCGTGGTCGGCGATCACCAGGTCGGGGCGGACGCCGAGCTCGTCGAGGCGGTCCAGCAAAGCATCCATCGGCTCGGGCGAGTGGGTGTGCTGGAGCCCTCCCCCGCGGTAGACGCAGGTGACGCCGCCGGTGCACCAGAGGGACTGGTGCTCGTCTGCGAGTGGCACGCGGATGCCGTCGGGCGCGGCGAAGGGCAGCGCGTTGACGTCAATCACGCGGGCTCCCTGCTCCGTCGCGGCGGCGGCGAAGCGGCGGTAGACGTCCATCAGCGTCGCGGGATGCGCGGTGGCGAACAGGAGCAGCGAGCCCTCGCGGACGGCGGCGGCGAACCGGGCGCGGTAGCGGGCGAGGGCGCGGACGCTCAGGCGGGCGTCGATCCGGTCCTGCCCGCTCTCGAAGGAGGGATCGGTGCTGATCCCGACGCGCTCCCCCATCAGGGCGAGCAGGCTTTCGAGCGTCCAGCGCTCGGCGACGTCGACCCCGTAGAGGTGAGCGGGCTCGCGAGCGGCGAGCCGGCGGAGGTTGCCGAGGTTGGACGCACGGCCGGTGAGGACGTCTCCGGCGAGAAGGGAGGAGTCGAGGTACGCCTCGAGCTCGGAGTCGGGTAGCGGCATGCGGGACCTCTCGACGGGGAGCTTCCAGGCTACGGGGAATTCACGTCTTGACAAGCGATCCATCACCGATATATCGTTGTTGCATCGCCAAGAGATCGCGAGCAGCCGCTCCCGACGGGCGACCGGATTCGATCGACAGGAATCCCCTCACGACAGAGAGCAGCACACCCATGAACCCCAGGACCTTTTTCTCCGACGACCGCCGCGACTCCTGCGATGGCGACCACTCCACCCGCCACGAACACCCCGGCCGCGGACAGCGGCGCGGACCCGGCGGTCACGGCCGCGGCTTCGGGCCCGGCTTCGGCTTCGGGCCCGGCTTTGGGCCCGGCTTCGGCGGCCCCTTCGGCCGCGGCGGAGGACGCGCCCGACGCGGCGACGTCCGCGCAGCTCTCCTCTCTCTCCTCGCCGAGAAGTCTTCAAACGGCTACGGCCTGATCAAGGCCATCGCCGAGAAGACGAACGGCTCGTGGCGCCCCAGCCCCGGCTCCGTCTACCCCACCCTCCAGCAGCTCGTCGACGAGGGCCTCATCACGGCCGTCGGCGAGGGCCGCGGCACCGAGTACCAGCTCACGGACGCGGGAGGCACCTACGTCCGCGAGCACGCCGACGAGCTCGCCGCGGCCTGGGAGGCGACTCCCGGTGCGAGCGACGCCGACCGCGCGTTCATGGAGAACGTCGGCAAGCTGATGGGCGTCGTGCAGCAGTTCCGCGGAGCGAGCGAGGCCCAGCGCGCCGCCGCCGCCGCGAAACTCGACGAGACCCGCCGCGCGCTGTACCTCATCCTCGCCGACTGATCACGACCGACTGCTCACGACCGGCTGCTCAGCCGGACCCCAGACGGACGGGACGCCGCACAACGTCAGCTGAGAGCGCCTGTCGCGCGCCATCGTGCGCGAGAGTGCATCTCAGCTGACGTTGTGCGTCGGTCTCAGCGGCGGGACGAGGCAGCGAGGCGGGCCAGGCCCTCGTCCAGGCTCACCGACGGGCTCCAGCGCAGCTCGGCGCGGGTGCGGCGCTGGTCGAACCAGTGTGCGGTCGAGAGCTGCTCGGCCAGGAAGCGCGTCATCGGCGGCTCATCGGCGCCGGCTCGCACGGCCCATACGCGCTCGACGAGCGACCCGGCGGCTCGCGCGACGCCGGCGGGGACCTTCCACCGCGGCGGCTCGACTCCCGAGGCACGGCAGATCCCGGCCAGCAGCTCAGCGACGGGCCGGGGCTCACCGTTGGTGACGACGTAGGAGCGGCCGTGCACCTCCTCCGCGCGCCCGAGAGCGGCGACGATCGCCGAGGCGGCGTTGTCGATATACGTCGAGTCGATTAGCGCCTGCCCGTGCCCGAGCAACGGCAGCCGGCCGGTGCGCGCCCGCTCGACGATGCGGGCCACGAGCTGGGTGTCGCCCGGCCCCCAGACCAGATGCGGGCGCACGGCCACCACCGAGAATCCCGGCGCGTCGGCCGCGAGGGCCAGCAGCTCAGCGCGGGCCTTGGTGCGCGCGTAATCGCCGCGCGCCCGTTCCGGATCGGCGGGCTGGGCGTCGTCGCCGGTGATCGAGGAGCCGGCGTGGGCGACCGAGGGCGACGAGATCTGGACGAAGCGAGTCACTCCGGCGCGGGCGGCTGCGGCGAGGAGGCGGCGGGTCCCGTCGACGTTCACTCGATCGAAGTCGCCCGGGTCGCCCGCGAGCGAGACCTTCGCGGCGAGGTGCACGACCGCCTCGCAGCCGGCGACCGCCTGCTCCACCGCGCGTGGATCGGTCAGCGAGCCCCGTGCCTCCTCGACACCCGTGACCCCGGAGGGCCGACGCTGGAAGGTGCGGACCTCGTGGCCCTGGGCAACGAGGTCCGCGGCCACCGCGCCTCCGAGCAGCCCGCTCGCGCCGGTGACCAGGACCCTCACGGCGCCACCATCCGGCCGCCGGCGAGCACGCGCTCGGCCCAGCGCGAGAGCGCGACGCGGTCGATCTTGGAGTTGTGGCGGATGTCGGTGGGGAGCGCCGGAACGACCAGCACCGCGGCGACCGGCCGACCCGCCGCCGAGCGGACCTCGGCGGCGAGCGCCTTCCCGGCGAGCGCCACCCGGCGAGCGCCCGAGCGCAGCTCGACCACGGCGACCAGCTGCGCGACTCCACGCGGCCCAGCACCCACGATCGCGGCGCGCGCGACAGAAGACACCCGCGCCTCGATCCGCTGCTCCGGGCCCACCGGCGTGACCACTCCATCCGGCGTGACCACGACATGCGGCATCCGTCCCTCGACCCAGAGCCGGCCTGCGGAGTCGATCCGCCCGACGTCCCCGGTGCGGTGCCAGCGCTCACCCGCGACAGCGCCGATACGGGCGGCCCGATCGGTCAGCCAGAGCCGCTCGTAATGGTCCTCGACGTGCCCAGCCGAGACGACGATCTCGCCGGTGACGCCCACGATCTCCGCCGGCTCGTCGGCGGCGCGGCCGTTCGCGTCCAGCGGCGCGATCCGCAGTCGGACGCCCGCGGCGGGCACTCCCACGCAGACTCCGCCGCGCGGATCGTCGTCGGACGCCGCCTCCCGGATGCCCTCGAGCGATGCGTCGGTGAGCAGCAGCGCCTCGGTCATGCCGTAGGGGGTGCGGGCGGAGGCGTTCGGCATCAGCGCCTGCGCCTCGCCGAGCAGCCCCGCCGAGACGGGAGCTCCGGCCGAGAGGAAGGTGCGGACACCGGCGAGGGCGCGGTGCTCGTCGGCGTCCAGCGCTCCGGCGGTGGCTACCACGTTGGCGAGCGCGGCGGGAGAGAGGAACAGCACGGTCGCGTCGACCCGGGCGGCGGCCGCGGCGACGGCGGCCGCGGTGAGCGTCCGGGGAGCGGTGACGTCCATGTCCGGAGTGGCGGAGCGCGTACCCAGCGCGGGGCCGAGCAGGGCGAATGGCGCGAAGCCGGCGACGAGCCCGGTGCCGGGACCCACTCCGTACTGGCGGGCGAGCGCATCACGGACCCCCGCCAGCTGGCGGTGCGTGTAGACGACGCCCTTCGCCGGACCGGTCGAGCCAGAGGTGAACAGGATCGCGGCCACGGCGTCGGCGGCGGGCGGCGCGCCCAGCGCCTCCCGGTCCGCGGCCAGCTCGGCGCGGCCGAGTTCGATCAGCTGACCGAGCGAGGTGTCGACGCCGAGAGCGGCGGCGGAGGCGCGCGGCAGCGTCTGCGTCGAAACCCGCCCGCCCGGCCAGCGCAACGCGCGCGCGACCGTGAGCCCGGGCAGGGCGCCGACCACCAGGTCCGGCCAGGCGCCACGGACGGCCCGGGTGAGGCCGCGCAGACCCAGGCCCGCGTCGGCGACGACCACGACGGCTCCGATACGCAGGCACGCGTAGAGCAGCGCCGTCAGGTCGGCACCGGGCGGCACGAGGAGCGAGACGCGGTCGCCCGGAGCGACGCCCGAGGCGCGGAGCCCGGCACCCAGCTCGCGAACCCGCCGCGAGAGCAGACGCCACGAGACAGACCGCGGCCCGCCGCCTCCGGGGGGCGCCATCTCGACCAGCGCGAGGGAGTCGTCCTCGGCGTTGCGATCGAGGTGCACCCCCAGCGGTTCGACCGGCGCACTCGGGCGGCGGACGTCCGGGGCCGGGTCGCCGCCGAAGGGCTCGTCGCCGTCGGCGAGGTCGCCCAACCAGGTGAGGGCGGCGGTCGCGTAGTCGACGTCCTCCGCCAGCAGGTGTCCGGCGCCCTCGAAACGGTGCACTTGCGCGTGCGGGAGGCGGTCGACGAGGTCGTCGAGGTAACGGTCCGAGAAGATCGGGTCGAGCGGACCCCAGAGCATGAGGGCCGGCGTGGTCAGGGCGCTGACACCCTCGGCGATGCGCTGCAGCTCGGGGTCGCTCGGATGCGTGGAGTCGACGGGGATGTCGGCGACGAAACCCCCTACTCCTCCGCGACGCGACGCGGACCGGTAGGGCGCGCGGTACCCCTCCTTCACAGCGGAGGGCAGCGCCGGGTGCCCGAGCGCGAGAGTCGTCTCGAGGAAGGCGGGCGTGCCGACAGTGGCCGCCCCGAGCACGCCCGAAGCGAGCGCGAGCCGCAGCGGAGCCGGGATCGGCTCGTCGGCGCTCTGGTGGATCGCGGTGTTCAGGAGCATCGTCGCGCGCAGCTGCTCCGGGTGCTCGACCGCCCAGCCCAGCGAGACGACTCCGCCCCAGTCGTGTCCGAGGGTCACTACATCGACGAGCCCGAGCACGTCGGTCAGGTTCGAGAGCTCGCGCACGCGGTCGGCGAGCGGATGCAGTGCACCGGTGCGCTCCGAGAAGCCCATCTCGAGCTGATCGACCGCGACCACCCGCCAGGCGGGCCCACCGCGGCGGGCGACCCCGAGAGTGGCGGTCGCCAGCCGGCGCCAGAGGTACGACCAGGTGGGGTTGCCGTGCACACACAGGATGGTGCCGACCGGCTCCGCGCCGAGGGCGTCCCCCGTGTCGAGCAGGTGCCAGCGGCGCGGGACGCCCTGCGCATCCGGAGCGTCGACCAGGCGCGACCACGCTGGGTCGAGCCCGTCGAGCCCGGCCGGAGGCAGCTGCGCCGCGGCCCTGGCTCCGAGCGCTTCGCGGATCCGCTCGGCTGGGTGGGGCGCGGTCACCAGGCGATCTCGAGCATCGCGGTGTTGATGCCCGAGCCCACTCCGATGAGCAGCACCCGGTTGCCGGGCTGCAGGGTTTCGGCCTCCTGGGCCAGGGTGATCGGGATCGACGCCGGGCCGACGTTGCCGAGGGTGGGGTAGGTCGTGGGGACGCGGCTGCTGTCGATGCCGACGGCCTTCACCAGTGCGGCGGTGTGCACATCCGACACCTGGTGCGTGATGTAGCGGTCCATCCCGGTCCAGTTCCAGTCGCGGGTGGCCTCCTTCCAGGCCGAGAGCACGAGCTCCATCCCGCCCTTGAGCAGCGCTTTCGCGTCGGTGAACATGCCGTCGACGCTGCCGACGCAGAGCTCGTTGAACTGGGTGGCCGCACGGGTGATCCCGCCGAGGATCCGATGCCCCTTGGGGTGCTCGTCGGCCGGCCCGAGGACGGCCGCCGCGGCTCCGGAGCCGAGGGTGAGGCTCGCGAATTCGCTCATGAAGTCCTTGCGCTTGACCCCCTCGCGGCTCAGGCGCTCGATCGTCTTGACCTGGATCTCGTCGGCGTCCTCGCCGTCAATGATGAGCGCGTAGCGAATCTGGCCGGAGTCGATCAGCTGCGCGGCGAGAGTCATACCGTTGACGAAGCCCAGGCACGCATTCGCGATATCGAAGTTGATGGCCGAGGAGGGCAGGCCCAGCCCGTGGTGCAGGCGGACGGCGACCGACGGCTCGAGGTGCGTGCGGGTCACCGACGTGTTGATGATGAGGCCGATCTGGTCGGCGCGGACTCCGGCTCGGCGAGAGCCCGCTTACCCGCGTCAATCGCCGCTCCGTCGAAGCCCTGCTCAGCGCCCCAATTGCGGCGTTCGTGCACGCCGGCGACCCGCTGGAGGAGGCCGGTGGGGAGCCGGAGGCGCTTGAGCGCCGGAGCGAGCCGAGCCTCGATCTCGGCCGAGGTGGTCACGCGCGGAGCCAGCGTGGTCGCGACGGAGAGCAATGCGACGTTGCGGTGCGTGGTCGTTGCGTTTCCGTCCAACGGAACTCCCTGTCGAGTTGTCGATCCTGGCATGTGCCTCCGTGATTTTACGCTGTCGTTGAGACAGCAATTCCTGAATGCCGACGGGGCGGACACAGAATGCATCCTCGGGGGCTTCGGAGTGCCGCCTTCCTCGGAACGACGGGCCATCTGCCGAGGAGCCATAAGGCGTGCGCGGTGTCAACCACCCCCTTCAGCGGCGCAATCCGACTCGCTGGCTCACCGAATTGGCTTCGGCTCGCCGAAACGCGCGGTTCCCGCGCGCCGGGCCAGTTCCTGCGAGCCGGAGCCTGTCAGGTCCCCATCGCCCACGGCTCCCGATCGCCGCGCAGCCGGGCCGCGAGCGCCATCGCCTGCTCGTCGGTCAGCGTGGCGACGTAGTCGACGACTCCACGACCCCGGCCGAGCCGCTGCAGCACGGACGGGTCCGAGGTCGGGCGGCCGCGCTCGTCGGCGGGCAGCCAGTCCGGGTGGTCCGCGCGCAAACGGAAGTAGCCGTCGGTCGCGAGCTCGATCAGGTCGAGCAACTTCTGCGGCGCGCGCGAACCGTCGCGCGGATCCGCCAGCCATGCGTCGAGGTGCGTCACCAGCGTCTCGAGCACCTGCGACTGGCCCCGCTGATAGGTCGCGAAGTCGGGCCGGTCGATCACGAAACGGGTGTGCACGAACTTCAGCACCGCCACGTCGTGCCAGGCGTCCGGGAGCAGCGAGAGGTGGCCCGAGCGGACGTTCGGCTCGGCGAGCACCAGCACCGAGCGCTGCAACCGGCCGATCCAGGACGAGACGAACGCCTCGATCGCGCGTTCGGTGCGCGTCGATCCATCGAAGGGGAGCGCGAGCAGTCCCTCCACCAGCTCGGTCGACACCCGCTCGACCGAGGCGCGGAAGTGCTCGTCGCTCGCGATCCACGGGTCGCGAGCCACGAGCCTGCGGCGCAACATCTCGAGCGAATGCCCGGGCGCCCGAGCCCACAGCTCCTCCGCGTCGAGGGCGGCGAGCGCGTTCTGCTCGCGGAGGAACGCACGGAACTCGACCGCGACCGCCGCCTGCTGGAGCACACCCGCGCGGTAGAAGTCGTCCAGGTCGTGCAGGGAGTAAGCGATGTCGTCGGCAACATCCATCACCGAGCACTCGAGGGTCTGCTGCCAGGGGGCGATCGCGGTGAAGCCGGAGCGGGCGTCGAGCAGGTCGTCGAGGTCGAGCGTGTAGGCCGAGAATTTCGGCGGCGCGGTCTCCCAGCGGCTGGCGGTCGAGCCGCGGGGCAGCTCGGTCGGGTCGGCGGAGTCGATGCCGGGCCGGTGCACCGTCCGCCCCCACGGGTACTTGAGCACGGCGGCGCGGGAGGCGGCCGTCAAGTTCAGGCCCACCTCCACCGTCTCGCAGACATCGAGCTCCGCCAGGATCCGGAACGACTGCGCATTGCCCTCGAAGCCCTCCGCGAGCCCGAGCCGGTCGCGGGCGAGGCGGTCGAGCGCCTGCTCGCCGAGGTGCCCGAAGGGAGGATGGCCGAGGTCGTGGGCGCTCGCGGCGGCCTGCACGACGACCGGGTCGCAGCCGCCGAGCCGCTCGACGAGTTCGCGCTGAGCAGGGTCGGTGGTGGTCAGCTGCATCGCGATGGCGCGCGCGACGGCGGTCACCTTGATGGAGTGGGTGAGCCGATTGTGCACGACCTGGCCGACGCCCGAGGGCGAAATGACCTGAGTCACCGCGGAAAGGCGGGCGAAGTAGGGCGAGAAGCGGATCCGCTCGAGGTCGACGCGGTACTCGGGGTACTCCTCGCCGGTCGAGAAGCGGTCGACCGGCTCGGGGATGCGGCGGTCGCGCCGGTGGTCGTGCGGGGCGGTGGCCTGCAGGGCCGTCGTCTCGGGGCGTGCCAGCTCGCTCATGGGCCCACCCTAATCAGGCGCGGGTGAGACACCGCCTCCGCCTCCGAGGCACCGGGGCGACGGCGGTGTCCCCGTGACACAGGGACGTCTCGGCGGGCGGCGCGCGTGAGGCGACGGGTGTGCGGGGAGCGACGGCGCGATGCACGACCGCCGCGACGACGGCTCCGAGCACGTAGGCGGCGATGTCGAGCCACGAGAACGTGGTGCCGACGACGAGGACGAGCGGCGCCCACAGCTCGACGAGCCGCGAGGCGACTCCGATCGCCTGCAACTGCTCCATCGCGATCGACCACGCCAACGCGAGGCCCGCGGCCGTCACCCCCGGGATCCTCGGCAGCACAACGGCGACCAGCAGCGCCACCAGCACGACGTACGCCACTCCCCCGGCGATGTCGACGAGCAGCCCGGTCAGCAGGAAGCGCAGGGCGAGACCGAGACCCAGCACGGCGAGAGCGGCGACGGCGAAGCGCAGGCGCGCCCGCATCACGCACGCTCCCCGAGAGCCCGCCGCAACCGGTCGAGCGCGAGGAGGAAAGCGCGATCATCGGCGACGCGCCAACCCAACGCAGCCGGCGAAGCGACGACCAACGGGATCAGGACCGTGCGCGGACGGCGACGCGCGGCAAGCGCCTCCGCCACAGCGCGGGCGGCGGCAGACCCCGCCGGCACACTCCCCGGAGCGAGCACGGCGAGAACGACGGCACGGACCCGGCGCGCGCCCGCGGGCGACGTCCCCACTCCGACCGAGACAACCCGCTCCCACTCGGCGATGCGGAGTCCGTCGGCGCGCTCGGCAGCAAGCTCCACGCCGTCACGACCGACCGCCAGCACAGAGGCGGCGTCGCCCGGGGCCGCCGCGGCCGGAGCAGCAATCCGGCGCAGTGCCCGCGTGAGCTCGCGGGTATGCAGCACAACGAAGCCCTCAGCGACGTCGGCGAACGCGACGAGGCGGCGTTGCCGCTCCGGAGCCGCCTGCCGCACCCGGGAGCGGAGGGTGGCCGGGAGCGCACCGACCCGCAGCATGGAGCCGAGCAGGGCGGTCGGCTCGAACCGGACGCGCGCGGGGAGAGGGACGGACGGCGGCGTGCGGCTCGAAGGAGCACCCCAGTGCGGCGTCGATGCGGGGTCCATGTCTCTCCTCCTCTGCTCGTGCGGCGGTTCCTCCCGCCCGGACGATTCTCGCCCCTGCGCTCTCCCGCCTTGCCGGGAAGTCTTGATCGGCCTAGTATGTAGGTACCCCCGGGGGGTATTCGAGCCGCCCGGTCGCACGATGCAGGAGGACTTCATGAGCACCAGGATCGACCTCGGCCTGACCGCGAGCGGCTCGACGGGCGGCTGCGCCTGCGGAGGCGGCGGGGCGTGCGCCTGCGGTGGCCACGGGAGCTACGGGCACACCACGACACCCGCCGCGTCCGTGCAGAGCGTCGGAGTCGCGGGCATGACCTGCGAGCACTGCGTCCGCAGCGTCACGGAGGAACTCGCCGCCTACCCCGAGGTCTCTACCGTCACCGTGTCGCTCACTCCCGACGGCGTCTCGACCGTCACGGTCGGCTCCTCCCGACCCCTGGGCCGCGAGGAGATCGCGGCCGCCATCGCCGATGCGGGCTACCGGCTCGCCCCCCTGAGCTGAGGTGGCCGAGACCACCGGCACCCCGCTCGAGCTCGCCATCGGAGGTATGACCTGCGCCTCCTGCGTCGCCCGCGTCGAGAAGCGCCTCGATGCGCTCCCCGGTGTCCACGCGAGCGTCAACCTGGCTCTCGAGCGCGCGACGCTGACCCTCCCGCCCGGCACGACTGCGGCCGACGCGATCGCCGCCGTCGAGGCCGCGGGCTACCACGCGACCGTCCCGTCCACCGGCGACTCCGCTCCCGAGGAGCAGGAGGAGCAGAGCGACGACGACCGCGAGCGGCGAGCCCTGCGCGCCCGGCTCCGCGTCTGCGCCTCGCTCGCCGTGCCCGTAGTCCTGCTCTCGATGATCCCGCCGCTCCAGTTCACGAACTGGCAGTGGCTGTGCCTCGCGCTCGCCTCGCCGATCGCCGTCTGGGGCGCGCTCCCCTTCCACCGCAACGCCTGGCGGGCGTTGCGCCACGGATCGACCACGATGGACACGCTGATCAGCCTCGGCGTGAGCGCGGCGTTCGCCTGGTCGGTCTGGGCACTGTTCCTCGGCGACGCCGGCCGGCCCGGGATGAGCATGCCGTTCGAGCTGCTCGGTAGCGGCTCCGGCCACGACGAGATCTACCTCGAAGTGGCCGCTGCGGTCCCCGTGCTGGTGCTGGCCGGTCGGTACCTGGAGGCGCGCTCGAAGCGCGATGCCGGCGCCGCACTGCGGGCACTCCTCCGCCTCGGCGCGAAGGACGCCGTGCGCGTCACCGCCGAGGGGCAGGAGGAGCGGGTGCCGGCGTCCGCGCTCGCCGTCGGCGACCTCCTGCGCGTGCGCCCCGGCGAGACCGTGGCCGCCGACGGCACCGTTCTGGAGGGCGCCAGCGCCGTCGACGCGAGCATGCTCACCGGCGAGAGCGTCCCCGTCGACGTCGGGACCGGCTCCTCCGTAACCGGCGGAGTGCTGAACGCGCACGGACTGCTCACCGTCCGGGTCGACCGGGTCGGCTCCGAGACAACGCTCGCCCGGATGGGTCGCCTGGTCTCTCACGCCCAGGCCGGCAAGGCGCGCGTGCAGCGGCTCGCCGACCGTGTCTCCTCCGTCTTCGTCCCGGTCGTCGTGGTGCTCGCCCTGGCGACCCTCGTCGGCTGGCTGATCGCTGGCGCCGGCCTCGCCGCGGCCGTCTCGCCCGCCGTGGCCGTGCTGATCGTCGCCTGCCCGTGCGCGCTGGGCCTGGCCACGCCGACCGCCGTCCTCGTGGGGACCGGCCGCGGCTCGCAGCTGGGGATCCTCCTGCGCGGGCCGGAGGTGCTCGAGGCCGGCCGCCGGATCGACACGGTGGTGCTCGACAAGACCGGCACGCTCACCACCGGCACCTTCGGCGTCGTCGAGTCCAGCGACGACGAGAGCCTGCGGATGCTCGCCGCCGTCGAGCGCGGGTCGGAGCATCCGCTCGCCGCCGCGATCGTTGCCCGGGCCGCCCACCTCGACATCCCCGAGGCGACCGGATTTCGCGCGAGCGCCGGCTTCGGCGTGCGCGCCCGGGTCGAGGGTCGCCTGGTGGTCGCCGGTCGGCTGCGCTGGCTGGAGGAGCAGTGGGGCTTCGCTCCGGGAGACCTCGCCGAACGCGCCGAGCGGGCCAGCATCGAGGGCGGCACCGTGGTCGGCGTCGGCTGGGAGGGAGAGCTGCGCGGTTTCGCGGTCCTTCGCGACGAGCCGCGGCCCGAGGCCGTTCGCGCTGTCCGCGCCCTGCGCGAGCGCGGGCTGAGGGTGCTGATGCTGACCGGCGACAACCCGCGCGCCGCGCGGTCGGTTGCCGCGGCCGTCGGCATCGGCGAGGTGATCGCCGAGGTGCTGCCGGAGGAGAAGCTCGCCGCGATCGAGCGCTTGCGTGCGGAGGGCCGCCGGGTCGCGTTCGTCGGCGACGGCGTCAACGACGCAGCCGCACTCGCCGCCGCCGCAGTGGGGATCGCGATGGGTGCCGGATCGGACGCCGCGATCGAGGCGAGCGACATCACCCTCGTCGGCGACGACCTGAGCCGGGTGCCCGACGCGCTGCGCCTGAGCAGCCGCACCCTCGGGGTGATCCGCGGCAACCTCTTCTGGGCCTTCGCCTACAACGTCGCCGCGATCCCGCTGGCGATGGCCGGGCTCCTGGGGCCGCTGGTGGCCGGGGCCGCGATGGCCTTCTCGAGCGTGTTCGTCGTGCTGAACAGCCTGCGGCTGCGATCGTTCCGCTGAGCCCCGCCGGAGAGCCCCGGGTTCCTCCCGACGCCCTTGACGGCCCGCCCTCGGATCGCGAAGGTGAGCGCATGAGCCTCTTCCTCACCTGCCCGGTCGACGACGTCGGGCGCGCTACCGCCTTCTACACCGCTCTCGGCTGGACCCTGAACGCCGAGATGTCCCGCGAGGACGCCGCCTGCTTCGCGATCGCGCCCGACCAGTACGTCATGCTCACCAGCCGCGCGATGTACGAGAGCGTCGGCGCCACCGAGGAGCTGATCGGCACGCCCGGCACGCCCTCAAAGGTGACCGTCTCGTTCGACCTTGGCAGCCGGGCAGCCGTCGATGAGCTCCTCGAGCGCGCCGCCGCCGCGGGCGGCCGGATCGGCGACACCGACGACTATCCCTTCCTTTATCAGCGCCAGTTCGACGACCTCGACGGCTACCACTACTCCCCGTTCTGGATGAAGCCGGGCGCCGACGCGGCGGAGTGACGGGGCGGAGGCGGAGCGCTCGCGCCCGGCGCGCGCCGCTCCTCCGGTCGCCCCGACGGCGTGCGGCAGGATGAGCGCGTGATCGCCGACCTGACCCTTCCCGACGTCGCAGGCCTCGGGCACAGGAGCGTCGTGCTCCGCCGCGCGAGCCTCGACGACCTCCCCGCGATCATCCGGCTCCTCGCCGACGACCCGATCAGCGCGGGCCGCGGCGACATGGCCGACGACGGGGACGAGGCCGCCTACCACGCGGCCTTCTGGAGCGTCGTCGACGACCCGGGCAACGACCTCGTGGCGGCGGTCGACGCGAGCGGAGCCGTGGTCGGCACGCTGCAGGTGACGGTCATCCCCGGGATGGCGCGCCGAGGCAGCGCCCGCCTGCTGGTGGAGGCGGTCCGCGTCGCGAGCGCCGAGCGCTCGGCCGGGATCGGCACGGCCCTGATGCGCTGGGTGATCGACGTCGCCGCGCTCGAGCTCCGCACGCCCCTCGTCCAGCTGACCTCGGACGCCGCCCGCACCGACGCGCACCGCTTCTACCTCCGCCTGGGCTTCGTCGACTCGCATGTGGGCTTCAAGTACCGCGTCGATCTGCCGGAGCAGTGACGGGCACCTTCGCCGGGCGGACCCGCCCTCCGGCGCCGTCGGAACCGCGCCGCGGTTGCCCTCGCGGTCGCGGGCGGCCTTGTCGCGGGCGGCTTCTGACTAGCCGACGCGGTCCTCGTCGGCCCGTCGCACGAAGTGAGCCTCACGAACGACACGGGAGCGGAGCTCGACTGGTCGTGCTCGCGGTCGGATCTGTACGTCGCGCCGGGTGAGACCGCGCGGGTCCGCATCCCCGAGCACATCAGTGAGCAATTCGGCTGCATGCCGCAGCCCGCGTCGCTCCGCCGAGACCTCTGCCCGAGCGTGCCCGCGATGACCGCGGGCGCGAGCTTAACAGCGACCGTGTTCGCCGAGCGCTACCGCTGCCGCGGGTAGACGCTCCCGGCCGTTCCGGGTCACGCGACGACAAGAGAGGTTTTTTGGCTTCTGAACGGTCGCCCAGCTGTGGTGTGACCCAGGGATCCCGGCCTGCGTCCTCGGTTTGAATCTAGCTCAGTGCGGGGTGTAGCCGGTTGAGTGTTTCGGTCGGAGTGGCGTACTCCGGGCTTTAGTGGAGTCGTTCGGTGTTGAGGTGGGTGATGTAGTCGGCAACTTCGGCTGCAGCGTGTCGTCGAGTGTTGAAGTTGATCCAATCGAGGCGTTCGCTCTTGAGTTTCGAGAAGAATGATTCTGCTGCCGCGTTGTCCCAGCACTGCATTCGGGCGCCCATCGAGCGACGTATCCCGTTCGTGACGCAGTATCGCGTGAACCGTTTGGAACGGTATTAGGTGCCGTGGTCGGAGTGGAAAATCGCTCCAGCGCGCACGACGCCCGTCGCGGAAGCAGCTCGCAAAGCCCGGATAGCGAGATCCGAGCCCTGTCTGGCGCCTGTCGCGAACCCAGTACCGATCTGGTCGCTAAATCGGTGACAGTTGCGACATAAAGCCGTCCTTGGCGGGTACGCACATAAGTGATGTCCCCGACGAGAACCGTCCCTGGCGTCGCCGACCCGAAGCTCCGCAGAAGGAGGTCGGTGGGATCCGCCACCCGAGCAGCCCGCAGCCTCGCCCGAAGGCTGGCTGCGCGGCCGGCGACTGCAACCCCAGACCTGACAGGATCCCCGCGACGGTCTTCCGATTCACTGCAACATCCTGGCGGTGCAGAGCCGCAGTCCCTTTCCGATACCCCGCCGCTCCACGCGATGCCGGAGAGCTTCCCCGACCCGCGCAGTCAACTGTTCGCGACGCTCCGCCGTGCGCGTCGGACTCGCTATGACCCAGTCGTAGAAACCAGACGTCGACACCCGAAGTTTCTGACACAGATACGTCACCGGGAACTCAGCCCGCAACCGGTCGATCACAGCGAAGAGTTCTCGCCGCGATCGAGTTCCCGGAAGAGAGCCCCCGCCTTTTTCACGAGCTCCAAATCCCGACGCAACCGAGAGTTCTCCTTCTCGAGATCACGAATCCGGTTACGTTGCTCGCGAGTCAGCTCACCATCAGGATCGATCTCTCGCAGACGGGCAGCATTCACCCACTGCCACAACGTCCAATGATCGATCCCGAGCTCTCTGGCCATCGCGCTCACAGACCGCCCCGACGCATCGAACAGGCGCACGACCTCCGCCCGATGCTCCGGGGTCACGCCCCGATTACTGGGTTGCAGCATTCGTCATCCAATCAGTTCAGGAGGACCGTCCGGAATCCCTGGGTCACATCACTGCCGCCGCAACCCGCCCGGTGCATAGCTGCCGCACAGTAAACTCCCGCGGGTCCCCTTCGACGCCGATCCCGCCGAATCCGCGATCCGCACGATCAAGCTCCGGCAGGAAATCTCCGGCATTCTCAGAACACTGGGCAAAAGCGAGCAAATCACCCGATTTTGCTCGTACGTCGCTACCATCTGAAGGCCCTGCATCGATCACAATGACGCACTCACCTGGCTCGCCAACGGACACGCCAGGCTATCTGCAGGACAGCTTGCATCCTATCTTTGTCACCAGTCAGCTCACATCCCGCCTCTCAGTGGCGAGATAGCCCGCGATGAGCATCCCGACGACCCACACGATCGCAATCATCAGGCCATTGTGAGGGGCGAGCCAAGTGCCAGAGGCCTCGTCGACCAAAGCTAATTGACCTCCGAAAGGAGTCAACCTAGCAACATCTTTGGTTAAGGACGCAAGCGGAATGGCGATGGCCAAGGTGACGGGGACAACAAAGAGAGCGACAAAGTGATTACCAATTACAGCGCCCAGCCCAAACCCCCATGCCGCCGAAAGAAGGCCTAAGAGCCCCGCAGTCCATACCAGCGCCAAGTCCAAATTCCACATTGACGCCACCAGCGAGTACGCGACTTGACCCACGGCGCACCCGATCGCTCCGATCGCCATGCCGCCAACGATGGCGAACATCGCTCTGCTAAAGTAGAGCGTGATCCTCTTTGAGTACATAAGTTGCCGAGCCAAGACTCCACTGTTGAGCTCGGAGGTCAGCCGGAAAGAACCATAGATGGAAGACAGCAAAACACCATTTGTAACGACCGTCGTTCTAAGGCCCGCAAACAGCGCCTCGATAACTCCTCTCGGAGCCTCGGAAAGCTTCTCGGGCAGAACAAAGATGACACTCATCCCCAGTAGCGCGGCAAACACCGCAGAACCTAGACCCGCACGATCAACGTTCACTCGTGCGAATTCGCTTCGTAGCGCCCGCATGATCACTACTGCCTCCGCGTGGCCAGGATCAGCCCGAGTACGGTGGCACCCGCGGCCCAAAGAAGTGACACCGCGAACGCCGCGACTACGGGGAGGACGTCGAGTCCAGCCACGTTCGTAACGCCCGCAGCCGCACCAGAAGGCAGAAACTTTTCCACGTCCGGAGCGTTCAACAGCAGCGGCAGTTCTGCGGCCAACGGAATCGCGAGGACGAGCGCGCATGCGACGTAGTAGTTACGAACGGCCCACCCGACGCCGTGGCCGATTATCGCGCCGAGTGCACTGGCCACCAGTGAGCCCACAAAGATCCGGGTGATCGCGAACGAATAGATAAAGTCAACCCCCTGCTCGCTCATCAACCAGACGGAGACCGCTACCCATGCAACTCCCAACACGGCTGCCAGGGCGACGGACGTCAACACGGACGCGATCACTTTCGCCCAGAACAATCTGCGCGGCGAAAAAAGAACTCGCGATCGATCGAGAGAACCATAGTAATACTCGCGGGTCACGCTGTAGCTGCCTACGAACATCGACACCACGAACGACGACGCAGTGATGCTGAAAACTCGGGCGGAAGCGTCAGGCGCTGGCAGCGCCTTCAGCACATCCGAGCCGACAAGAGAGTTCAGCAGCAGCGCAGGAATCATGACCGCGAACGCGAGCACCGCCAGAAACGCAAGCCCGCTAATTGACCTCAGAGTCTCGGAACGAATTGCATTCAGCATCGGGATCACGCCCCCGCCGTCGAAGAACCCACGAGATCGAAATATCTGTCCTCCAGAGAAGCATCCTTTTTCCCCAGGAGATCAGCAAGCGGTCCGGCGTACAGCAGACGTCGATTCATCACGATCACCTCGTCAACGATCTGTTCCAGTTCACCGAGTTGGTGGCTGGAAACGAGGACCGTTCCTCCATGCCGCGCATAATCTCGAATGAACTTGCGAAGCCAACGAATTCCCTCAGGATCCAGGCCATTGGCCGGCTCATCGAGAATCAGGACCTTCGGTTCTGCGAGAAGTGCTATAGCTAGGCCGAGACGTTGGGCCATGCCGGTCGAGTACTGTTTCACGCGCTTACGCGCGTGACCCGTGAGGCCCACCTCTTCAAGCACGGCGCCGACGCGCGCGCGCGGCACTCCTGCCGCAAGGCGGCAGATCTCAAGATGGCGCCTTGCGCTGATCCCTGTTTCGAAGCCAAAGCCGTCCATATGCACGCCGACGATCGACGCGGGCTCGGGCAAATCAGCGAACCGCTTTCCGAAGATACGAACAGCCCCGGAAGTCGGACGAGAAAGACCAACGAGAGCGCGCATCGCGGTACTCTTGCCCGCACCGTTCGGGCCGAGAAGACCGACCACGCTTCCTTGGGCCACCTGGAACGACAGATTATCTACCACTGTCGAGGAGCCGTAGCTCTTCGTAAAGTTCTCGAACTCGATTGCGACATTCATGTACAATTTCCCTTCTTTAGATCGAGCCCCAATAGGAGCACTAATTGTCAGTCTTCGTCTAGCGCGACTTTGTGAAATCGAATTGATCGAAGATCTCTCTCGTAGGGTCTCCTAAAATCTGCGCAAATAGCAATTGCATTAATGACTCGGTCCTTTCGGTCGACACAATTGCCGCCCCGCCTGCCCATAGTGAAGCATTGCCTGATACCAACAGGGGCATTCGATATCCACTGACCATCACGCCGCCAAGCGAAACAGGCGCGAGACTTTCGATAGGAATATCGGCTTTACTGGGGTTGTTCTCCGATATAGTTGCCGTTCCGACTTCAAGCTGGAAGATGATTCCCTGCGACCTCAGGGAAACGCGGCTACCCGCAGTAAATGATTTAAATGCCGAATCGTTCTGAGCAACCAATGCAGTTCCATGTTCATCCGACACCCACCCCGCCCGATATGTAATCGGAACCTGAATTGCAGCAAGGACGCCCGTTAGCGCTGCGGCGATGAGGAGCGCTCCGCCAACGGCGCGCACTGTGCTGTACCCCTTCCGGAGCAGAACCCGCGTGCCACTGCGTGCTAGCAGAACTGCTACGACGGCTTCGAGGCTCAGGAGGACTAAGGCCCCCGTCGCCCCGGTCTCCACGAGGATCGACTGTAGGCGGCTGAAGGAAACAAATACCAGGTATGCAGGGAAGACAATCGAGCCGAGGCCGAATGCTGCCAGTACCCACGACGGCGACGGGCTTCCTCCTCTTTTCGCGAAGAGCACTCGCCCTAGCTCTGCGATAGATGCAGTTCGCAGATTCGGACGATCCAACAGCGCCATCAGCACGAGATACCCGTCGAAACGAACGAACGGCACGAGGTTCAACCCGAAGATCCCGAACGCCGCGAAAGAGAACATATATAACGCCTCTTGAGCGCCACCGGTGGGAAAGGCGAGCGCAATCAGTGCCGCGGCACTGGCCGCTGTTAGATGCAAGGCGGGACCGGCGAATGCCACGGCAGCTCTCTGCCATCGCCGCGGGAGACGCCAACCGTCGGTCACATCGACGAAGAAGGCTGGAGCCAGGTAGAAGAGCATGAAGCCAGCGCGACGCGGCACACCGCCAAATCTCTGCAAAGTCAAACCGTGTGCGAGTTCGTGGAAGAACGTCGCGACCGTGAGCGCAACCAAGACAGCAATCAGCGTGACTGGCTTCAAGGGAGCTGAGCCGACCGAGACGTATTTCTGCCATGAGACGATCGCGCTTCCAAGCCCTGCTGCCACGATAGACGCGACGACGAAGAGAGCGACTCGGGAGTACATCGGCGTCGTTACACGCGCCAAGGTAGCGAAGAAAGCCGCAGCACTTCTCGTTGCGACCTGAATCGTCATCGGTGGCCGATAGGACACTACACGGCTCCGCGCTCCGACAGCGTCTGCGCTTCCAACGATAAGCCCCGTTCGTCTCAGATTCTCGATCAACGTCTCAAGCTCGGCTAGCGTAAATGCACCCCCGCTCGACGCGGTCAGCTCGTCCAAGGTTGCGATCCCGTCGAGTCGCATGAGGATCCCTACGGTGCCTTTTGTCACTCGGGCCACGGGCACGTCGTGTGACGCCACAAGCCAGGTGCCGGGTGACCCATTTCCTTGATCGACGATCGTGACCTCCGGGCGGAGCCGCGGGCGACGGAGGTCGATGCCGGACTCAGTATGACCGTCCGACCGATGGCGGCCGTGCGTGCGTACACCTCTTGGCCAGCTAGACAAGTGGATGCGGGACATGGAACACCTCCCCTGAGGCGAGAGGGCTCGTGAACCCGGTTCGATGCTCCGCGGACATGATGCGCGACTGGAGCCAGCTGAATGGCAGGCTCTCATCGAGCCTCAGGGGCTGCAGGCCAGGGCACAGCACCTTCACCGCCTTCCACCCCGCATCGCGCACTTCGACGGGTAGACGTGCCGACAGGTCTACGACAAGTGGCTCGAATCCACACCGAATCGTCGACTCCAGCGCGCTCACGCATGATCGACGCGCAGGCGGATCACTGGACCCCGATGGTTGAAACGATTGCGCCCATCCATCGAGGTATGCGAACGCAGCAGGTTCGGCCCAGTATCTTGCCCGGTCCATCTCGGTTCGTGGCAGCCGATCCGTCGCAGGTCGACTTCCTCCGGTGCCGAGCCGCATGGCTCGACCAAGGCGAAGAGCCTGAAGCGACTCCTGAATCGCTCCCACCACCGCACCGACAAGGGAAGTAGAAGCCTTTGAACCGACCGAGCCCAACTCTGCCGAGCGATCAAGACAAATTGCAATTACCGCTTCTACTCCATCAACGTCGCAGCCAAGGTCGCCTACAACCACCTCGAGCCCGATGCGTTCCACAAGGCTGCTGAGACCGGCGAGGCTGACGTCGCCGAGGGTACTCGGTTCAATCCGCTCAATCCGAAGTTGCCTCGCCCACGCGACCATGAGCGCGTCCCGCTCCAGGAGTTCGAGAACCCCCGCCGCCACCGCGTGGTCACACGTCTCGCCGGCAGCCGCGCCTGAGGGCGACGGCTCGTAAGCACCCTGCGCGCCGAGAGCGAGCCGGGTCGTCGACTGGTCGTAGTCGATTAACTCGACCGGGACGGCGACAGAGGCCCCGGTCGAGCGATTCTCGCCTATGAGCGTCTCACCTCGCAGGACACCGTTCGCCAATCCGTACTTCATCCAGTCCAGACAGGGGCCAGCGTTCCGGTCCCGACGCGCTGAGACAGCCGGGCGCAGCGCCCATCGCTCCACCGCCTCACCCGTCGCGCGAAGGAGTGCGCGACGACGCGAGACATCCGTGGCCCCCACCAGCGGGAGACTTTCAGGATCTGCCGCAGTGCCATTCTCGATGGCGGGCTTGAGACTGACCACCGCCTGCCACAGCGGAAAATCGTCGCGCGGTGCAAAGAAGGTGTAGCGCTCCGCAAGACCAGCGCTGGGCGCAAGCGTCCTCATCGCCGAGAGCATGAGCACTCCAACAGGACGAGTCCGTTGCCATCGGCGCCGCTCGCCTTCACGACTATCGAAGACTCGACGTCGAAGCCCTCGTCCTGAAGCTCGGACGCGAGTTCTCGACGCGAGAGCCGGTTGACGACACTCGTGAAGACGACAGCTCGAGCGGCAGCGTTGCTGGTCGACGGTACGAGGAAGTTGACAAGCCTGCGCCCCGCACGACGGTCGATCTCCTGCGAAAAGTAGTACGGCACAGGCATCCCCGCCGCGTCATGGAAGATCCCTTGGAACGCACTGGGCATCTAGTCGCCGTCGCCGTCGGTGTCGGTAGTGGACAGTAAGAAACGTCCACCCGTCTCTAAGTGGGCTCGAACACGACCAAAAAGTCGTGCACGATCTGAGCGGTCAAGGAGCGTGACCGAAGTCGCACCAAGGACGACGATCCCGAACGAGTTGGGGAGCGTGAAATCAATCATGTCCTGCTCGGCAAAGGTGAGTCCACTCGAGAGGCGAGTTCCCACTCGTGAACTCAGAATACCTAGCATCGCCGGCGACGAGTCGAGGGCCGTCACGGCGCGTGGCAGCGCGAGAAGAGGAAGGGTCAGCCGTCCGGATCCCGCCGCCAAATCAAGAATTTCGCCAGGGTATCGACGCACCAGGGTTATGACTTCACGTACCTCGGACCGATCACCACGAGTCGCGGAGTCGTAGAACTGCGAACCAGCCGGTCCGTAGAGGCCCTCGACATCAACAGCTACCGCCCAGCTCGTCAATAGGTCCTGAGACGCAGCCGTCAACACAGTTGGTACTTCCTTCCACCGCATTGCGGTATTTTCAGGGTGCGGACGGTCGTTTCACACGCCCGCCCGCACCGTTAGTGGAATTGTTCGAACGGTTATGTCGCCGCGATAACGACCAGACCGCCGAGGGCCGTGATCGCGTACCCGGCCGTCTCCCACCACTCGAGCGGGGTATCCATGGCGTCGAGTGGGTAAAATCCGAGGGCCTCAATGTTGTTCATTATTCACCTCCTTCTCAATTTAGGGAAATTTCTACCAGGCCGAATCAGGTTGCGCTGAGCGCGATGAGGCCGAGGCCGACTCCGATGCTGAAGCCGTGGAACCAGTCGAACCCATCGTCTGGTGCATCCATAGACTCTAGGTTCTCGAATCCGAGAATCTCTGTCTGAATGGTCATCTTTTTACCTCCCTCCCGGTATTGATATTAGCGGCCTCTGGGGCCCTAGGTCGCGATAACCGCGACGATCCCGATAACGCCAATTCCACCGAGCACGCCTTTCCACAAGCTATCCTCGGACGGGGCGTCCATCACCTCCAACTCGTCGAACGAGATCATTGAAGCCTCCGGATTAGCAACTGAGTCCATAATTCACCTCCTCTCGACGAATCGAATCTCAGCACCAGCGGATACCGGCACAAGCATCAATTACTCACGCATTCAGAGAACGCGTGGATATCGCGCCCTCATACACCGCGCGAATAGACCGCGCGTCCCATTCAGAAAGCGCCATGTTCGGACCTCCCCAGCCTCGCAAACACCCATCCACCGCTCGGTCCGCTACGTCTCCGGTGACTGCGGGCAACGTGATCGACAGATACCGTGCGAAGTCTGAGACCCATTCGCTGGCCTGGGCTGAACCGAGCGGAAGAGCACGCCTAACCGCCGCCAAGAACTCGACCATCGCGAAGTCGTCTCCGAGCCGTCTGTTTCCCTCCTCCAGGAGTCGCCACACTGTCGGAGCCAAGGCCGCGGTGGCGCTCACCTTCGAAAACGCCCCTGCATAGGCGAGCTCGTTTGCAAGATACCAATGCTGAATGGCGTGTGGATCACTCGAGTACCCAGTGAAGGACGTCTTCGACTCCG
This sequence comes from Rathayibacter rathayi, assembly GCF_004011095.1. Taxonomy (GTDB): domain Bacteria; phylum Actinomycetota; class Actinomycetes; order Actinomycetales; family Microbacteriaceae; genus Rathayibacter; species Rathayibacter rathayi. The sequence goes on from NZ_CP028129.1 coordinate 2,309,807, forward strand.
CGCCGATAAGTGCGATTTCGAGTCGCGCCGCGGGCGCTTCGTCGCGCACAAGCTCTACACAAGCCTGCGCAAGTCGGACACCCAGGTCGGCGGCTCGACGGCGGACCATTGGTGACGCGCCGGACGACGTTCCGACGGCCGCAATCCGCATGAAAACTTCAAATGCGCCGTCGCGCACTTTTCGGCTCGGCAGCGAGTCAAAGTTTGCGGAGTCGATGACAGCAAAATCCGGGCGGAGGTCGTCTCCCGAGACGAGGTGGTGTCCGCCTCCGGTCGTGACACACGCGATTGGGCTCACCTCAGACGCTGTACCGACCGTCGTTGGAACCGCAACCACGAGGCTTCCCGACCGACGCAAACCCCGCCGAGTAGCGTGCTCGCCACGGCCTTCCAGCATGCGGCTGAACTGCGCGAACGGGCGTCCGCTCGCCACGAGGGCAGACGCTAGCTTCGCCGAGTCCATTACGGTACCGCCGCCCACTGCAACAATCGCTCCTGGCGACTGTTGACCAATCGCGTGGTGCGCGCGTTCGAGGGAATCCAGCGTTGGACCCTCGACGATGACCGTGTTGTTCTTACCGCCGGCTAGAAGCCTCGCGGCCCCGTGCTCGTTGAATGCGTCGGTGATAACCATCGTCGTCCGATCTCTAACCAGCGATGCGACGACACGGCCCGCAACATTGCGGCCGACGTACAGCGACGTAGGGCACCAAGACATGTCAAGCGTCGACATCATCCCACTGCTCAATTTGCATAATTCCTTCACGCAATGCGGACTCGAGTTCCTCAAGATGCTGCCGCTGGAAGATCAGAGGCGGAAGAAGCTGAATGCAGGAAGGACCCGGTTGCACGATCGCACCGGCGTCCCGAATCGAACCGACGACTGCCCCGATCTGGGTCGGGGTCAGGGGTTCGCCGAGCCGGGACTTCAGGTAGATTCCGCGCATGCATCCTCGGCCTGTTACGCGATCGACAGTGGGCAGTTCCGCGATCCGCTCGACGACGGTGCCGAGTTCGACGGCAAGACGAGACGTCTTCTCGGCGATCTCCAGCCGCTCCATTTCCGCGAGCGTTGCGACGATCGCGGCGCAGCTTTGCGGTGTGCCCGCTTGAGTCTCCCCGTGGACAAACGTTGCGCCCTGGTTCCCGAATTCGGCGCTGACCGCGGGCGCTACCAATATCGCCGACGCAGCGCAAGTCCCGTTCGTCAGCGCCTTCGAAAGAATGAGAATATCCGGCGAAACGGGCCAAGCTTGTGAAGCGAAAGCCCGTCCAGTCCGGTAGAAACCTGTCGCCACTTCGTCAGCGATCATTAAGAAGCCGTAGCGCTCCCTTAGACGGATCACCTCTGCGAGAAACGCATCGGGGAGTTCGACGGCGCCCGAGCCAAGTACAGGCTCCAAGACGATTGCGGCGATTCGGTGACCTTCGCGAGCCATCAATGCCGCAAGCTTCTCACCGCCGTCATCGTAGGGCACATGCCGGATCGAGCGACGATCAAGCCCGTAGGTCGCCTGGTGTAGATCGTCGCCGCTGAGCGCGTGGCTTCCGTATGTCGTGCCGTGGTAGCTTCCCTCGAGACCAATGATGATCCTGCGTTGAGGATCCGAACGAAGTATCCAGAAATGACGAGCCAGCTTCATTACAGCGTCGTTCGCCGAGCCACCCGATGTCGAGAAAATGACGCGGTCAAAATCACCGCACACGAAGTCTAAGAGTGCTCGAGCCGCATCGGTCGCGTACGCATGCGTGGACCTAAAGAGCGTGAGATAGGAGGCGCTATGCAGTGATCCGGTGATGGCATCTGCGACAGCAGTGTTACCGTACCCGAGTGCGACATTCCAGAGGCCGCTGGTTGCGCACAGCAGGTTCCGCCCATCCTTCATCTCGACATAAACGCCTTGTGCGCCGACAGCAATCTGGGAGTCCGCAATGCTGGTCGAGTGTGATGCTGGGACGAGTGAGGACCACACGACGCTTGTTTCCGGCGACGCTTGCTTAGTCATCGCGCCCGACCGACCGACGACTTAGATACCACCCAGTTTCTTTGAAGAGAGGCAGGGGATTCAAACCCGAATTGGCTTGCAACCTCGTCTAGCATCCGTCGCGCGCGTTCCTGTCCGATGGCCAGGTATCCGGCGAGACGCTCCTCTGAGCGGCTGCGTTCGGATGAGGTCATTAGTGCCTCGACCGCCGCGGCCGTCTGGAGCGGAGTCCTGAATCGTCGACCTGTCGCGAGGTCTTCGAGGACGACCTCTTGCTCGACCAGAGAGAGGTACGGTGCGTGATGAGAAGGAGCTGCGTCGTCCAGCCCATCGTCGAGAATAGAGTGACCGAAGCCGATAATGCAGGCATCGGCATCACGATTCGTTCGCTTCAGCAGTTCGAATGCGCGAATATAGCGACCAAGCCACGGCCTCGCGCCGCAATCCCGCTCGATGGTCACACTTGGTACCGCTCCCTCGAACTCCGCGACGGCGCCAGGCCGAGCCGATCGAAATTCCTGCAATTCAAGGGCGTCCAGAGCCTTACCTTGGGGACCCGCGAAAACCTTCCCGTCCTTCGAGAAATATGGTCGGAACGATTGCCCATCCAAGCTTGACTCAGCCAATAAGGAAAATGTCCCTCCGAGGAGCAGCCCACTTTCCAAAAACTGGCGCGGGAAAGGCGCGCCGGAGCGGACTTCATCGGCATCTGCAATGAATGCGTCCCACTCGCGAAGGTCTTGAATCTGTGCGCATGTCGGTCCGACGATATCTACAAAACCCGAGGCTAGATAGTCCTGGAGCTCAACGGTATGGCCGCAGACCGTTATCTCATCGCCCGCTGCGCGAAACCTGCCGTCGTACTCGACGACCGTGCCCCCAAAATCGTCAACGTTGACACCGGTCGGCACAAATAGAATATCACTATCGATGAGGTTTGCGGAGGCGAGCCCCGCGGCCTCGTCATCCTCGGCGAATCCGATCGCCTGCCCAGGTAAGAAGCACACGTCCCGTGATCCATGCCTCGACATACCGGCCCGCTATGCGTTCGTCGGTGACGCGCGAGCCCGAACCGGTCTTGAAAGTCATATTCAGTCCTTTGAGTAACGAGAAGGAGCGACAGATTTTTCTGCGAGTGGTGCGCGCATTCGAAAAATGTCTTGAACAAGGTTGACTCTCGTTCGAGCGTTATTCATAAGGGGTTACCAGCCGAGTCGGTAGAGTTCGAGTTTGGTGATGGCGCGGATGAGGTTGGGGAGTTCGTGGAGTCGGCCGCGGTAGCCGGTGGCGAGTATTTTCCAGTTCTTCCAGTGGGCGATGCATCTTTCGACCGCTGATCGGATGATGGAGAGTGTCCGATTGCTGGTTTTCGTGTTGTCGTCGAGTTCACCGCCAGTGGGCTTCTTTGTCGGTGTTGTTGCGGTGGTGCCTTGATATCCGGGATCCGCGATCCATTCGACGGCGTCGAGGACAGGCTCCCAGCCGCAGAGCGTGATCGCAGCTCGATCGTGGCGCGCGCCGGCCACGGGCTCCGAGACGCACAGCAGCGAGCCTTTCAGGTCGGACGCGATCTGCACGTTCACGCCCTGCCGGTGCCGTTTCCCGGAGTAGTTCTCCCCCGCGCTGGCACGGTTCCCGGTGGGCACGTCGGTACCGTCGACCAGAAGGACCCGGCCGATCGCGGCTTCCTCTAGTGGCACGCCGGACAGGCAGCACGCTTGTTCGATCAGCGGCACGATCCGCCGGTAGATCCGCGACACGGTCGGCTGGGAGACGCCGAACAGGTCACCGACCGTCATCTGGTTCAGGTTCTGCCGCACCAACATCACCGTCACAACCACCTGCTCCCGAAGATTCAGGATCGCCACTCGCCCCGCCGACGCCGGACGGGACTGCACGATCTGCCAGATCCGGGAAACGAGTTCCGTGATCTGCTCCGAATCAAGCCCTGTAGTAGAGTCGTAACGCATCGGCCTCTTGTCCCGAGAATAGTGAAGTGTGATAACTTCTATTCTCTCGCACGAGGGGCCGATGCCTTTCGAGCGACACGCGCAAATCAGACCTTATGAATAACGCTCTTCGAGCCAACACGCCAGGATCTGCTAGACGGCTAAACGGACCCGCGAATAACCCAAGGGGCTTAGGTGCTCATCAACCGAGGCAATGGCGGTCGCGACGAATACCGCCGCACTCGGCAAAATCGATGAGGCAAAAACCGTTACCTCGCGCGGAGCAAGCGAAGACCTGTGAGGAGCAGAACGAGAGCCAAGACTCCGATGACGGCGGTGGTGGCGAAATCGAACCACGTCACCGCTCTCCCGCCTTGCACGATCAGGAGACCGACTGCTGCGACCGCGAGGCCGACGAGCGTGATCCCGTGTCCTTTCCGGGAGCCGCTGGCGTCCGAATCGCCTCTTGCATCCAAGCCCTCCCCGTTGTTACCGCGCGTCATCTCCCGGCCCATGCGCCCTCCCCAGTACCGCGTCAAAAGCTCTCATAGAACCATGAGGACATCTCGACGTCTTGTCCCACCTTGGCATACAGACGCCTGCCGCACAACTTGGCTGTGTAGGTCCTCGCACGACGTTTCATACGTCCGCATGCACTTACGGTTGTCGCAGCCCTCCGTCCTGGGAAGGTTGCGCAACCCTCAGCCCTCGAGGCGGACGAACCGGTCGCCAACTTCATGGGCTTGCGTCTTGGATTGGTACGAGGATGATCAGTCCCACAATTGGCGGTTGCGCAGCCGCAGCCCGCAGGCAAACTGATCCCGTGCCGTCCGGAGCGAAGCCCACCTGGACGTCTGTCTGGACGTCTGTCGACTGCGATCGGTGACATCGTCCGCGCGCGGGTCGCTCGCCGGAACACGAGCTTGACCGAGCTCGCTCCAGGCGCGGTGCTTCTCGAGGATCCACGCGAGCAGACCGACCGGGGAGTCCGAGAGCGCCGGAGCGAGGGTCAGCGGACGCGTCTGCTGCTGGTGCTCGTAGGCGCCCTCGTCCTGGAACCAGGTCCGCTGCTCCTCGAGGTGCACGCGCTCCTCCTCCGAGAGCGACGCCTCGTCCCACTGCCTCGGAGAGGAGACGGCGAGCAGGTGGATCCCCGCGACCGCCTCCGGGTGGCTCTCGGCGAGGCGCGAGGTGATGCCCGCGCCGAGGTCGCCTCCGTGCGCGGCGTAGCGGGAGAAGCCGAGCTCCTCAGCCATCAGGCGGTGCCAGAGCTCGTGGGTCTGCTCGCCGGGCCGGGACCGCTGCGGCGAGAACGGGAAGCCGGGGAGCGCGGGGACGATCACGGTCGCCGCGTCGGCCGGGTCGCCGCCGAAGCGGGACGGGGCACAGAGCCGCTCCGCGAGTGCCACCAGCTCGAGCACGGAGCTCGGCCAGCCGTTGGTCAGCACGATCGGCAGCCGGCCGGAGACTTCGGCGTCGAAGCGGAGGAACGCAAGCGGCGTCCCGTCGAGGTCGGCCTGCGCCCAGGGCAGCTCCCGCATCCGCCGCTCCCCGGCCGGCCAGTCGAACTCCTCCGACCACCGCCGCGCGAGCCGCCGCAGCAGCACCTCGTCGGTGCCCGCCTCCCAGCCCTCGACCGGCCACTCGGGCGACCACCGTGTCCGCCGCACGCGCTCGCGCAGCTCGGCCCACTCGTCGGCGGTGACGGCGGGAACGGGGTGCGGTGCGCGATCCATGGCCCGACGGTAGCGCGGGACCCCGGGGCGGCCGCGAGCCGTCAGGGCGAGGCGGTCCGGTCGGGCGCGGCCCTCCGTCGGCGTCGGCTCAGCGCCCACACGATCGCGCCCGCGAGGACCACCGCGCAGGTCAGCCCGGCGACGTGCAGGACGAGCGACAGTGCCCCCGTTCTCGGGCAGCGGGAAGCCGTACGGCACCCAGCCGTCCGTCGCTCCATGAACGAGCACCACGACGACCCAGACGATCGGGTAGGGCAGGACCACCCACAGCCACTCCAGGCGAGCTGTGTGCGATCCCCCACGACGGCTTAGTCGAGGAGGACCAGCACCGGCAGCACGCCGTGCAGGAGGGCGCTGACCCAGGGCGGAGCCGAGCCGGTGCCGGGCACGAGGGTGTTGTCGATCACGGCGACGATGATCAGGTACGCGGTCACCGCGCCCCGCAGGTAGCCGAGCGAGGAGGGGTTCGGACGGCGGGTGAGAGCGATGGATCCGGCGACGACGAGCACCGCGCTCGCGAGGAGGCCGGTCTGGTTCGTGAAGGAGCCGAAGTAGTCGAACGGACTCGGGTCGCCGGCCGCGATGCTCAGCCCGTCGGCGTACCCGATCACCGCGAGCGCGGCGGCGCCGACCGAGATCCGGGCGATCCCGACCAGCGGACGGAACGGCATCGCGGAGCTCACGAGCGCCAGCCGAGGAGGGGACGGCCTGAGCGCAGGCCCGGACGGCGCCCCTCGCGACTCCCGGACCGACGTGGTTGGCTGGCGGGATGAGAATCGAGACCCGCCAGGGCGTCCCCCTCCTGCTCGTCGACGACGACGGGGGCGCGCTCTCGACCCCCGAGGACGCCATCGCGCTCATCGGCGAGACCTACGGGAGCGACGTCGAGACGATCGTGGTTCCCGTCGGCCGGCTCGACGCCGAATTCCTCCACCTGCGCTCCGGGATCGCGGGCGAGTTCGTGCAGAAGTTCGTCCTGTACGGCAAGCGGCTCGTGATCCTCGGCGACGTGAGCGGACCCGTGGCGGAGTCGAGCGCTGTGCAGGCCTTCGTCGCCGAATCGAATCGCGGCGACCATCTCTGGTTCACCGCCGACCTCGACGGACTCGACGCTCGCCTCCACAGCTCCAACACCGCGACCGAGCCCGGCGCCGACGGCAGAGTGGAGCCGACGCCCGGCCCCGCCCGCTGATGCCTGTGCTCCAGCTGTCCTTCACCCGCTGATGCCCCTGCTCCAGCCCGGCCCCAACGGCGCACCGCCCGCGCTCGGGGGACCGGTCCGCCTCCTCCTGCTCGCCGACACGCACCTGCCGAAGCGGGCGAAGGCTCTCCCCGACGAGGTGTGGCAGGAGATCGACGAGGCCGACCTGGTCGTGCACGCTGGCGACTGGGTCGACGAAGCGACGCTCGACGCACTGGAGCAGCGGGCGTCGCTCCTCCTGGCCGTCTGGGGCAACAACGATCCGGAGGCTCTGCGCGCCCGCCTGCCCGCGGTCGCGCACGCGCGCGTCGCCGGGCTCGATCTCCGTGTGGTGCACGAGACCGGACCGGCGACCGGGCGCGAGACCCGCGCCGATGCCGCATTCCCGGGCGCTGACGTGCTGATCTTCGGCCACAGCCACATACCCTGGGACTCCGTCTCGCCGGCCGGTCTACGACTGCTCAACCCGGGCTCCCCGACGGATCGTCGGCGCCAACCCGCCTGCACGTACCTGACCGCCGTCGCTGAGGACGGTGCCCTCCGCGAGGTGCGCCTGAGCTCGCTCCCGCAGCGAGTACAAACCGTTCGGAGCGGCGGCGCAAGGGGGTCACAGAGCAGTGAGGTCGGCCTAAGCTCACCTGGATGAGCAGCTCACACGACCACCCCGACTCCGCGCACCTGCGCCCGGAGGGTCTCGACGACGCCACCGTGGCGGCGCTCGGGAAGCTCTCGGAGGCGCTCGAGACGCTCGAGCACGCCCGCGGTCTGCTCTACGGCTTCCACCGCCTCACCGGCGCGGCCGATCTCGCTCTCGGGGAGGCCGTCGACGCGCTGCGGGACGCCGGGCATGCAGGCGTCGCCGAGCGGATCGACGACGAGCTCGTCGGTCGCAACGTCATCGAGGGGCGCTGGAGCTTCCAGATCGTCGAGGACTACGACGACTCCTACTACGCGGCGTTCCGCAAGCAGGAGCGCGCCGCCCGCGACGAGCTCGCCGGCGGAGCTCGCCACCTCTTCGAGTCCGAGATGAAGGAAGACCGCCGTACCGGTGGCCGCCGCCACGAGTCGCGTCCGGAGTCCGGCTCGTGAACGCGGTCATCCGGATGCACGCCTCGTCACTGCGGGTCACGGCAGTCACTCCGAAGCGCGGCGGCCGCGGCACTCCCCCCGAGCCCGCGGCGACCCTGCGGCGCACCACGCTCAGCATCGACGGTCGTCGCTTCCTCCTGTCCATCTCGCTCGACACCGAGGAACTCGAGAAGCGCCTGGTCGACGCCGTACGCAACCGCGGCGACATGGTGAGCTTCACGGTCGCGGGCGAGCGCGAAGTCTGCGTACTGGTGTCGCCTGGCGTTGCCGTCATCCTCGAGCACGAGGACGTCGCGGTCGAGGATCCGGACACCGAGGACGCGCCCATCCTGTACGACGACGTCGAATACCTGACCTGATCCGTCCGCAACCGAGATCAGACGGATCCCAGGCAGGTCGGACGGCACATCGGCGGCTCCTGACCTCGGTGACGAACGCCGGTCGCCTCAGACCGCTCCGGTGCTCGCCCAGAGGTGGAACGCCGCGTACGCGCGGTGCGGTCGCCACGCCTGCGACGCGGCCTCCGCCTCCGCCGTGCTCACCCGGCCGAGCGCCTTCCGCAGCACGAGATCGCCCGCGGGGAACGCGTCCGGATCGCCGAGGAACCGCAGCGCGAGGTAGTCGGCCGTCCACGGCCCGACACCCGGGATCGCCAGGAGGACACGCCGCTGCTGCGCCCGATCACCCGCGCGGTCCAGCACCGGACCCGCAGCGAAGGCCGCAGCGACGGCACGCACCGTCCGCGCTCGCGCGTTGGTGATCCCGATCGCCGAGCGCAGGGCCTCGAACTCCGGAGCGAGCAGGGCGGTCGGAGTGGGGAACGCCAGCAGACCTCGCTCGCCCTGGACACCGAAGGCCGCCGCCGTCCGACCGCCGAAGGTGCGGGCGGCGGCGACCGACACCTGCTGGCCGAGCACGGCCATCACCGCCGCCTCGAACGCCTCCGGGTACTGCGTCGCGCGCAGCCCCGGCCGGGCAGCGACCGAGCGCGCGAGCAGCGGATCGCGGGAGAGCTCTCGGCCGATCGCCAGCACGTCGGAGTCGAGGTCACACCAGGCGCGGACGGCCGCAGCCGCCGCCGTTAGCACGCCGGGCTGCGCCGTGACTCGCAGCCCCGTCTCCGTCACCTCCAGTGCGACCGGGTGCGCAGCACCGTCGAGGGTGAGCAGGCGCTCCAGGTGCCGGCCGTCGGCCGAGACCCGCTCCACTCCGGGCAGGGCGTGGTTGCGAAAGAGGTTCGCGGCGCCCGCGGAATCGAACGGACCGCGGGCCGGCAGGTCGAGGGAGCAGGTCGCGTTCAGGGGAGCAGCACCACCTTGCCGCGCGCGCGGCCCGACTCGACGAGGGCGAGCGCCGCAGCCGCCTCCCGCAGCGGGAAGGACGGGCCGAGTACGACCTCCAGCTCGCCGCGGCCGGCCCGCTCCAGCAGTCCGGGCCGGGCCGCGTCACGCAGAGCGGTCCCGGAGTCGGCGTTCGGTCCGCCGCCGAGCATGAGGATCCCGCCGAGGCGAGCGGCATGCTCGAATCCGGCGATGGTCGCGATGCGAGAACGGTCGGCGACGAGGTTGACGGAGGCGTCCAGTGCCTCGTCCGTGCCCGCCGTGTCGAGTGCCGCGTCGATGCCGTTGGTCGCCAGGGCTCGCACACGATCCGCCAAACCGGCGCCGTAGCGGAGTGGCTCGGCACCGAACCGGCGGACGACGTCCTCACCGCGCTCGCTCGTCGTGCCCAGCACCCGCGCGCCACGGGTGACGGCGAGCTGCACTGCGAGCGTGCCAACGGCTCCGCTCGCCCCGTGCACCAGGACAGTGTCCCCGGAGGAGACCCGTGTCGCCTGCACGAGGTGCTCGGCGGTCGTCCCTGCCAGCAGCAGACCGGCCGCCGACGCCCAGTCGAGCCCCCAGGCTTGGGCAGCACGGCGCTCGCCGGCGCGACCAGCTCGGCCGTGTATCCGCCGGACACCCGGAACGCGACGACCTCGTCGCCGACGCGGATCGGGCCGAGCGGACCCTCCGACTTCTCGCCGACGGCAGTCACCACTCCGGAGACTTCACTGCCCGGCCGCACCGGCACCCGGCCGCGCCCGAACACCCCGCGCAGAAGTTTCGCGTCGGCCGGATTCACTCCCGCCGCGCGCAGCGCGATCCGCACCCGCCCGGGCGCCGGCTCCCCCGGATCAACCTCGACGGCGCGCAACGCCTCCGGCCCGTCGAACCCCTCTGCCTGCATCGCGACGACCATGCGTCCCGTCTCCATTCCCGCGCCGACGCGCCTGAGCGCGACGCTAGCAGCCGCCGCCCGCCCGGCCCTCCCCCGTCCGATCTGCAGGACCCCATCCGATCTGCAGGCCCCCATCCGATCTGCAGGACTTTGTACGATCTGCAGGACTTTGCACGATCTGCAGGACTTCCCCGCGCTCTCGCGCCGATCCCGCGGTAAAACAGCCCACCTCTGACGAATCCCCTGCAAATCGCACCCGCCCCCACCACACTCGCCGGAGTCGGCCCAGCAGGCGCAGGTGCGATCCGCAGGACCCCGTACGATCCGCAGGACCGACCGCCCTTCGGCGGCGCGAGAGGCGGCAGGATCGGCTACTCCGCAGCAATCCCCTGCGAATCGCACGCCTGCCACTCCGGCCAGAGAACGCGCGTTCCCGCACCGCCTAGCATGGAGGGATGCCCCCGACCCTCGACGAGCGCCCTCCCCGCGAGGCGATCCTCGCGGCCGCCGACCGCCTCTACTACGAGCGTGGCATCCAGTCGGTCGGAATGGACGAGCTGCGCACCGCCGCGGGGGTCTCGCTCAAGCGCCTCTACTCCGCCTTCCCGAGCAAGGAGTCGGTGATCGTCGCGGTACTGCACGGCCGGCACGAGCAGTGGACGCTCGGCGTGAGCGCCCGAGTCGCCGCGGCCAGCGAACCGCGCGGCAGACTACTCGCGATCTATGACTTCCTCTTCGACTGGTTCTCGGAGGACTCGTTCCGAGGCTGCGGCTTCATCAACGCTTTCGGCGAGTTGGGGTCCTCGAACCCGGCAGTCGCTGAGATGGCACGCGAGCACAAGGAGTCGTTCCAGCGGTTCCTCGCGACACTCGCGGAGGAGGCGGGAGGCGGCGCCGAACTCGCGTCGCAGCTCGCGATCCTCGCGGAGGGTGCCCAGACCACCGCAGCCATCGCCGGCACCCCCGACGCCGCCCTGCACGCCCGCCGCGCCGCCGAGATCCTCATCGACGCGGAGACCCGCCCCGCCTGATCACCCGCGGGCCCCCGATCGCTCGGGGCCCACCCGCATTGCCGCGAGACCGGCCTCGCTACCCGCAATCGACCCGCCGACCGAGGCGCCAGACGACCCCCATAGCCAGCCGTGAGATCACAGCCCGACTCACGCCTCCCCGCCCTCCGGCGGTCCGACCACCAGGAGCGCCGTGAACACCACGGCGACGAGCGCGAGCACAAACGCACCCGCGAGCACCGGTCGCCCCAGGGCCCAGCGGAGGAGGCGGCTCGTCACACGCTGGTCGCGCGGGTCGTCGCTCGCGCGGGTGCGCCACGGTCCCTTCAGCAGCCCGCGGCGCTCGAAGGCGCGCTCGAGCGGGACGACCGCGTACGGGACGACCGCGTACGGGACGACCGCGTACGGGACGACCGCGTACGGGACGACCGCGCTGGCCACCGCGAGCGCCGTCGCACCGGTCGTCCAGCGCTGGTTGACCGCGAGTACGAGCGCCGCGGCTGCGGAGGCGAGGAACGCGAAGCCGTGGATCGGTCCGGCGACGCTCAGCCAGTCGCCGACTCCGATCGCGTACTTCAGCAGCATCCCGACGATCAGGAGGGTCCAGGTCACCGCCTCGACGATCGACAGCAGGCGGAAGAGGTGGCGCGGGCTCACGGGATCGGCTCCGTTCGGTCCGCGGGGCGGCGGCTCGGTGTCGGTGAGGGTCGAGGGGGTCCGCTCGGGGTCCGCTCCGAGCCGACGAGAGACCGGAGCCCCGTCACCGGCTGCGCGGGCCCTAAGGGAGAGTCGGGTGAGACCCGCGCAAGCAACCACCCCCGGGGACGTTCGCTCAACTAGATGTTCTTACTACCAGTCTGTCTAGACTGTTCTGCATGGAAGAGGTCACGCTGAAGCGACCCGGGGGCTTCTGGCACTCGGGTGAAGCGACCGAGCCGGGCGCGGTGGAGGTCCTCGCCGCGATGCGCGCCTTTCGCACGGCGGAAGCCGCGATGCGCCGTCGGACCCGCGGATCACTGGGCCTGGGCGAGAACGACCTTCTGGCCGTGCAGTTCCTGATGCGGCGCCAGCAGAAGGGCGTGCACGTCAGCCCGAAGGACCTCGCTTCTTACCTCGGCATTTCCTCGGCCTCGACGACCGTGCTCATTGATCGGTTGGTCACGAGCGGTCACGTCGTGCGCGAGCCCCATCCGAGCGATCGCCGCGCCATCCGCATCGTCGCCACGCCCACGTCGCACCGCGAGGTCCGCGAGACTCTCGACGAGATGCACCGTCGCATGCTCGAAGCGGCCGAGACCTTGAACCCGAGCGAAGCCGGTACGGTCATCCGCTTCCTCCAGACCATGCGCGACATCGTCGAGCGCCCCGCGGATAGCCCGTCGATCGACGCCGCACACGAACTCCTGGGCGAACCGATCGGCGACTACGCCGACGGCGTGCTGGAGCAGCGCCGCGCCTGACGCCTGCCCTGCGTTGCGTTTCCCCGGGCGTGATCTCCGAGGGTTTTCCGGCGTCCGCGATCGGCGCAGAATCGAGCCAGGAACGTCGATGGACAAAAAACGCAGTCTCGGCCGCACATAGCTAGCTGAGCTAGTAGACAAAGATGTCTAGCGATATACAGTGATGAACGTCAGCCACTCGTACGCCAGATCGGAGAACATCATGGGCACCATCCTGTACGGAACTCCCCCCGCCGCCCTCGAGGTTGAGGACCGCGCTCTCGCCCATCTCCAGATCGTCATCATCAATAAATTCCGTCGCGACGAGCGCTTCCTACTCACTCTCGACGCGAGCCCTCAGGCCGGCACCGGCCGCCGCGGCGTGTGGATGCACCCGACTATCCCGATCCAGTTCGAGTTCAAGGGCAGCCGCCAGCCCACCATCAATCCTGAGTGGGTCGAGGCCCTGATGGAGCGCGCCAACAGCGGCGCGGGCCTGCGCATCGTGCCGGAGCCCACGAGCGCTGCGGCCGTCCCGCTGCGTCGCGCCGAACCCGCCGCCTGACATTGCGCGCCGGAGTCGCACCCGATCAGACTCCCGCCGCTCGACACCGACACGACCCGCTTCCCGGGCAGGGACGCGGGTTCTGTCGTTTTTCGAGATCGGAAAAGCCGGAGAGCGCGCTTGCAAGAGGTTGACATTCCGCGCCACGGTCAGGAGCTGCGTCCTACACTGCTCCTGCGGCGCAGGATCGTTTCGGCGGGCTCGGCCCTGCTGCCGCACGCAGGACCATCCGTCGGTCGCTCGAGCCCCCCTCTCGCGCGGCCGGCGGATGGCTGCGCGGCGCAGCCGAAGCGCCGATCGCGAGGTCCGCCAGCTCCAGGAGCGGCGAGATGACCCACCACGGAACGAGCGGCCACGGCACCAGCGACGACCAGGTCCGGCCGGGCGATGTCTTCTCCGCCGTCATCGGGCACGAGAGCGAGCAGTGGCGAGTCGTGGCCGTCCTGGGTATCCGTGTCCTCGCCGAGCGCGTCACCGGCGGACACCGCCGCAGCTTCACCCTCCACTTTGTGCGGCACCAGCTCTCACCCGCCGCCCAGGTGACGAGCGGGTAGCGCCGCGTGCAGAGTCTCCTCGATCTGTTTCGCTTTCTGTGAGACATTGCGGCCACAGGGGTGGCCTCACCTCGGCGGCCAGGGCAGGAAGCGCAAGCGACCAACGTCTCCGTCACAGGAGAGTCCGACCGAGAGATGGCGTCGGCAGTCGTAGGCGAGGCCGGTCAGCACGTCACTATTGCCCGATTCGCAGGAGGAAAGACTCGCCTCGCCCCCTTGATACCGACGTGCAACCTCGGTTCAGACTCCGTGGGTCGTCTTTCGCGATTCAGACCCGAGATGCCCGGTCGAGCTGAGAGCCGAACCGATCACAAGAGTATCGCAGGGGAAGTCATCCTTCTTGCGTCGCATCGCTCATTCGATGTCAGAGGCGTGCGCTTCTCGCAGACGGTGACGAATTCTCCTCCTCCTTCGGCGTCTCGCGTAACCGTATCCCTGGCGATCCCCCATCGCTTCCTCATACCATAAGAACTCTCCTCACCCTGTGCGCATCGTCTCGACTCTCCGCGATACGGCGAGAGATGACCGCGTCCGGCAACGAGTTCGTCTCCCGGATCAATGACCGTGCATCGGTGCGCTGGAGCGCACCATCGGCGGGCGAGCACAGCGAAAGCCTTCCTCTAGCCCTCGACAGCATCCGAGATCCGAGACCTCCGCACCAGCACGCGCAAGACGTGCGTGGGCTGCTGATCGGCGAGCACGCGAGCGAATTCCTCGGCTGAGCGCAGGTCGGCGGCGAGCGGAGTGACGCCGAAACGGGCCTCGATCGGGCGGCGTGAGAGGGCGGTCACCGGCCGGCCCTGCTCGGTGAGCAGGTCAACAGGGGCGGAGCCGCCGATACCGGTCGCGCCGACAACGAGGGCGCCGCGGGAGTCGGATGGGAAGACGGGAGTAGAGGAGGGCATCCCCACGGCCACCATCGGACGGCGTGTGGCATTCCCGGTGACCCCTGTGCGTGTGGTGCGCGTGCAGTCCGTCACGGAGGGACACGAGAGGTCATCGTTCGACACGGGCCGCCCGAGGAGCGAGCCGCTCCCCTACGGTCGAGCGCGAGCGGCCCAGTTGAGTGGACCGGGAGGAGCAGACGATGACTGTGATCGAGGTGCGGGCCGTGCCCGCCGTGGACTACGAGGAACTGGCGGAGCGGTTCCGGCCGCTGTTCGCCGAGATCGCGGAGGGAGCGGCGGCGCGGGAGAGCGCCCGGGAACTGCCGGTCGCGCAGATCCGTGCGCTGGCGGAGGCGGGATTCGGCGCGGTGCGCGTACCGGTGGCGGCCGGCGGGGCCGGCGCGAGTCTCCCGCAACTCTTCCGTCTGCTGACCGAGCTGGCCGCAGCAGACTCGAACATCCCGCAGGCGCTCCGCGGCCACTTCGCGCTGGTCGAGGACCGGCTGCTCGCGACCGATGGAACACGCGAGCGCTGGCTTCGCCGCTTCGCCGACGGCCAGCTCGGCGGCAACGCCTGGACCGAGATCGGAACGGTCGCGATGGGCGACGTGCTGACGAAGGTCGCGCCCGTCGAGGGAGACCCGACGCGCTTCACGGTGACCGGCACCAAGTACTACTCCACCGGCAGCATCTTCGCCGATTGGATCGACACCTTCGCCCAGCGCACCGACACCGGGCAGAAGGTGATCGCCATCGTCGACGCGCACCAAAGCGGCGTCGAGCACGCCGACGACTGGGACGGCTTCGGCCAGCGCACCACCGGCTCGGGCACGAGCACCTTCACCCGGGCGGTGGTCGCGGCGGAGGACGTGATCGACTTCGACACCCGATTCCGCTACCAGACCGCGTTCTACCAAGCGGTGCTGTTGGCGGTATTGGCCGGTTCGATCGCAGGCGCCGAGCGCGAGATTGCCGCCGAGGTGCGGGATCGGACGCGGATCTTTTCTCACGGGAACGCCGACTCGTTCGCGGCGGACCCGCAGATCCTGCAGGTGGTGGGCCAGGTATCGGCGGCCGCCTACGCAGGAGCGGCGATCGTCGAGCGCGCGGCGACCGCGCTGCAGCGGGCGCACGACGCGGCACTCGACGGCGATGCGGCCGAGGACGAGCGGCAGAACGACCGGGCCGAGCTCGAGACGGCACAGGCCCAGATCGTGCTGACGCAGCTGGCCACCCGCGCGACCTCCGACATCTTCGACGCGCTCGGCGCCTCCGGAGTGAGCACGCGGAAGAACCTCGACCGGCACTGGCGCAACGCCCGCACGGCCGCAAGCCACAACCCGTGGGTGTTCAAGGCGCGGATCGTCGGCGACCACGCGGTGAGCGGGGCGGTGCCGCCGCGGGTGTGGGCGATCGGGGCGGGGCCGAAGCGGTAGCCGCAGCGGGTCCGGCGGTGGACGGCGGGCGGGAGCGCAGGAGAGGACCCAGGGGCGGCAACGTGGCCGCCGAGGACGAGGGGACCTGCGATGTTCCGGACGACCGCGAGCGGTGGCTGGTCGCCTGTGCCGCAGGGCTGCTCGCGCTGAGCGGATGCACGGAGGTCGGGTCTCTACCGGAGCGAGGAGCGCTGCCGCGGTCCGACCAGGAAGGTCAACGGCTCCTCGCCGACCTGGGGCGAGAAGCGGGCGAGCACGTCGACTTCACCCTCCACCTCTGGTTCTGATTGCCCCGGCACCGGCGTGGACGACCGACGCCCTGGATGGCAGGAAGGCCCGCTCCGTTCTCGGCGCGAGCGTTCCATCGTTCGCGGCTGGGCGTCGTCGCGGTCGCGCGGACCGCTCCCGTCCACCCAGCGTTCACCTCTCGACAGGATGCGGCGAAGGCCCCGGCGCTGCCAGGCTGGGCGGATGACTCCGCAGCCCACACGCCTCCGACCCTTCGGCCCGTCGGGTGCCACCGTCACCCGGCTCACCCTCGGCACCTCATGGCGGCCCGAGCGCGTCGCCGACCTCGACCGAGTGCCGGCTCTCGAGCGCGTCCTCGGCTCCGACCCGGGCTCCCGGTCCGTCTCGGTGATCGACACCTCGAACGAGTACGCGGGTGGCCACAGCGAGCGCCTGATCGGCGAGGCGCTCGAGGCGCGCGGCGGAGTCCCCGAGGGCATCACCGTGGTCACCAAGCTCGACCGCGACCCGAGCACCGGCAGCTACTCGGCCGAGCGGATGCGGCGCAGCCTCGACGAGAGCCGCGAGCGCCTCGGGATGGACGTCCTGCCGTTGCTCTCTCTGCACGACCCGGAGCGCATCTCGTACGACGAGGCTTTCGCGGAGGACGGCCCCGTCCGCGCGCTGGTGGCGATGAAGGACTGCGGCGTCGCCCTCTCGATCGGCATTTCGGGCGGGCCCGCACCGATGCTGCGCCACTACGTCGACACCGGGCTGTTCGACGCGGTAATCACCCACAACCGCTTCACGCTGGTCGATCGCTCGTCCGAGGAGCTGATCGACGCCTCCGTCGACCGCGGCGTGATCGTGGTCAACGCGGCGGTCTACGGCGGAGGCGCGCTCGCGCGCTGGCCCGAGCCGGTCGCCTCTTATGCATACCAGGCCGCGCCCCGCGAGATCGTCGACGCCGTCGCTGCGATGGGAGCGGCCTGCGACCGGGCGGGTGTGCCGCTCGCCGCCGCCGCGCTGCAGTTTTCGACTCGCGACCCGCGCGTGACGACGACGGTCGTCGGCGCCACCTCCGCCGAACACTACGACGCGTTCGTGGCAGACGACGGGCTCGAGATCCCCGACGCGCTGTTCGAGGAGCTGGAGTCGCTGGCTCCGCCGAGCACGCTCTGGCAGGACGCGCCCGGATCGACCTGGCCCCGCTGATCCGGGCATAGCCGGGCTCTACTCCCGGTTGGAGCAGCTGACCCCCTCCGCGAGATGCCACTTACGCAGGCTTTCCTCGGCGTGTCGCGCACGTAAGTGGCATCTCGCGGAGCAGCACGACAGGAGAGACATGACCGATACCGCACTTTTCCAGCCGCTGACCCTGCGCTCGAGGACCGCCCGCAACCGCCTCTGGGCGGCGCCGATGTGCCAGTACTCGGTGGAGGCGCAGGACGGCGTGCCCACCCCCTGGCACCTCGTGCACCTCGGCTCCCTCGCGCGCGGCGGAGTCGGAGTCGTCATCGCTGAGGCGACCGCGGTCGTCCCCGAGGGACGGATCAGCCCGTGGGACACCGGGCTGTGGAGCGACGAGCAGCGGGACGCCTGGGTGCCGATCATCGAGTTCGTGCACGGGCAGGGCGCGCTCGCGGGGGTGCAGCTCGCCCACGCCGGACGGAAGGCCTCGACCTACCGCGAGTGGAGTGGACGCGGCTCCGTGCCGCTGGAGGACGGCGGATGGCCGAGCGTCGCCCCGTCGCCCGTGGCGTTCGACGGCTACGCGCAGCCGCGGGAACTCTCCGTGGAGGAGCTGCCCGGCCTCGTCGATGCCTTCCGCTCCTCCGCCCGCCGCGCCGCGGGCGCCGACTTCGATGTGATCGAGCTGCACGCCGCGCATGGCTACCTGCTGCATCAGTTCCTCTCACCGCTCTCGAATCGGCGTGAGGACTCCTATGGCGGCTCGCTCCAGAACAGAGCGCGCTTGCTGCTCGAGGTCGTCCGCGCAGTCCGCGCCGAGATCGGCGAACTGGCGCTGCTCGTGCGCTTCTCGGCAACCGATTGGGCCGAGGGCGGCTGGACGCTGGAGGAGACGATCACCGTCTCGGAATGGGCGCGTGCCGAGGGGGTCGATCTCTTCGATGTGTCCACCGGCGGTCTCGTGCACGCGAGCATCCCCGTCGCTCCGCTCTACCAGGTGCCCTTCGCGCGCGACCTGCGGAAGGCAACGGGCGCACCGGTCGGGGCCGTGGGACTGATCACCACGGCGGAGCAGGCGGAGGGCGTGGTCGCGAACGGCGACGCCGACGTCGTGCTGCTCGCCCGCGAGCTGCTGCGAGACCCCAATGCTCCGGTGCGGATGGCGCACGCGCTCGGTGCGCCGCTCCCGGTGCCGCCGCAGTACACCCGCGCCTGGGGCTGAGCCTCCTCCCGCGAGATGCCACTTATGCGCACGCCTCACGGCGTGTCTTGCGCATAAGTGGCATCTCGCGGGAGGCGGGAGGCGGGGGGAGGACGGCGGGGGGAGGGGGAGAGCGGTCAGCTGGTGGAGGGCTCCTCGGGGGTGTCCTCCTCGGGGTTGAAGTGGGAGTCTCCGGAGACTCCCACCGCCAGCCCGTCCTCGGAGGCGGGGATGGTCTCATCGTCGCCGAGACCGTTCGCCTTCTTCTCGCCGTCCGACGAGGCCGATGCATCCGTCACGGCTCAGGCCTCGACGTCGCCGCGCCAGGCACCGTCGGGGGTGCCCTGCTTCTCGATGTACTCCTTGAAGTTGTTCAGGTCCTTCTTTACGGCGTGGCTGCCGGCGCCGACGAGCGAACCGAGCGTCTCGAGGAAGCCCTTCGGCTCCCAGTCGAGCTGCACGGTGACGCGAGTCTCGGTGTCGGAGAGCCTGTGGAAGGTGACCACGCCCGCGTGATCGGTCTCGCCGCCGGTGCTGTTCCACGCGACGCGCTCGTCGGGGTGCTGCTCGGTGATGTTCGCCTCGAACTCGCGCTCAACGGGTCCGACCTTCACCTTCCAGACGGTGAGGGTGTCGGTGACCTGCTGGATCGACTCGACCTCGTCGAGGAAGCGCGGGAACTCCTCGAACTGGGTCCACTGGTTGTAAGCGACGGACACGGGGACGGTGACGTCAACGGTCTCGATGATCTGCGGCACGGTGGTGCTCCTTGCTGTCTCACTCGGTGTGCGGCGTTCCGCTGCTGCGGTCGTCACTCGCGACGTTAGGCGGGAGCTGTCTGGGAGCGCACCGGGTTGCGGACTGCTTCGAACGTGGTAAACGCTGCGCTGCTCCGGGCCAAGGCGCCGACGCCGCGTGCGCCGAGACGCCGGAATGACGGGCGGGTGTCTCGACGAGGAGACGATGCCTCGGCGGGCACCGGCACAGGCGACCGCGCGTCAGCCGTCCCGGGGGTCGCCGCCGAGCTGGCCGATGGCGGGGAGGGGGCCGCCGCCGTCGGCGCCAGTGCGACGCCAGCGAGCGATTGCGTTGCCGAGGTGGTAGATCACCAGGGCCGCGCCGGCCCCGAGGACGATGCCGCCGAGTTCGACACCACCCGACGAGAACGAGAAGCCGGCGATCGCGATCACGAACGAGACCGCCGCGGTGTACTGATTAACCGGGCGCGAGAAGTCGACGCGGTTGTCGATCCAGATCTTGATGCCGATCACACCGACGAGGCCGTAGAGCGCGGTGGTCGCGCCGCCCAAGACTCCTGCCGGGATCGAGTTGAAGACCGCACCGACCTTGGGCGAGAGGCTGAGCAGGATCGCGGTGACACCGGCGACCCAGTAGGCGGCCGTCGAGTACACCCGGGTAGCGGCCATCACTCCGATGTTCTCGCCGTAGGTGGTGGTGCCGGAGCCGCCGAAGGCACCCGACAGCGTGGTCGCCAGGCCGTCAGCGATGAGCGCGCGGCCGGTGCTCGCGTTGGCGGAGGCGTCAGTCATCGTCGCGACTCCACGCACATGCCCGACGTTCTCGGCGATCAGCACCAGCACGACGGGGAGGAACATCGCGATGCCCGACCATGTGGATCCGGACCCGAAGTCGGGGAAAGTGAAAGGCGGCAGGCCGAACCAGTCGGCCGTGCCGACCGCGGAGAAGTCGATCTCGTCGCGCACGAGCGCCACCACGTAGCCGATGAGCACGCCGAGGAAGAGGGAAACGCGGCCGAGAAAACCCCGCAGGAACACGCTCGACAGGATGATCGCGGCGAGCGTGATCGTCCCGGTGAGCGGTGCCTTCTCGAAGCTGTCGTAGGCGGTCGGAGCCAGGTTGAAGCCGATCAGCGCCACGATCGCGCCGGCCACCACGGGCGGCATCAGTCTGTCGATCCAGCCGAGGCCAACGACCTGCACCACGACGCCGACCGCGGCGAGCAGCAGGCCGACCGCGACGACTCCGGCGAGCGCCGACCCCGTCCCTCCGACCGTCGTCGCTGCCGTCACCGGCGCGATGAACGCGAAGCTCGAGCCGAGGTAACTGGGCAGCTTATTGCGGGTGACCAGGAGAAACAGCAGCGTGCCGACGCCCGAGAAGAGCAGGGTCGTGGCGACCGGGAATCCGGTGAGCACAGGCACCAGGAATGTCGCTCCGAACATGGCGACGACGTGCTGGATGCCGATCGCGACGGTCGCGGGCCAGCTGAGCCGCTCACCGGGGCCGACGACGGCGCCCGGCTCGACGGTTCGGCCGTCTCCGTGCAGGGTCCAGATGGGCATGGGGCTCCTCGGCGGGAAAGGGAGGCGGGGTCGGAGTTCACAGTAGCGAGGGGCCTGGCCTCTCCGGACCCCTCGTCCTACGATCGAGCCATGCATTCCGGCAGCCGTCTCGACGACGCGGAGTACGGCGCGCACCTCGACGAGTGGGCTGCCCGGGTTCGCGCCTCCTTCGGTGATCTGCCGCTGTGGGCGGTCTGCGGGTGGAGTGGTCGGCGAGTGCTCGGCGAGTGGATCTTCTCGGGCGCACCGCACGGCCTCGCATTCCTCGGAGTCGGGGCGGTCCGGGGAGGGGCGGGGCCCTCCGTCGAGACGCGGACGACCCTCGGCGATCCCCGCCGGGACGTCGCGCTGCTGCGCGGCCGCGAGGAGTCGCCGATCTCCTTCGTCCGCCCGGAGGCGCTCCCCGCGCCAACCCGTATCGCCGAGATCTCGGTCGACGGAGAGCAGGAGCCGTTCGAGGTGTGGGAGGGCGACGGCGCCGTCCGGGCGGCCGCCTCCGTGCGCGGTCATGTGCTCACCCTGGAGTGCCGCGGCGTCGGGCTGGACCGGCTCGCGATGGCCGAGGTGGACGACATCGAGCCGTTCCTCGCGGGCTGGCTCGAGTCCGCGGGCGCGTCCGGCCGCTGACGGGTCGCTCGCCCCTCTGCTCAGCAGCCCTCCTCGTCCCCGTCACCGCGCGGCGCGCCGAGCCCTGGCGAGCGGCGCCCGGCGCCGAGGAGGAGCATGGAGGCATGCCCACTCCTCTCGCGGGCCCGGAGCGCTTCGCCGCTCTCGCCGCCGCGATCGCCGACCCCGTCCGCCGCTACCTCTGGCGCCGCACCGACGAGGCCCAGGCCGACGATGTCCTCGCCTCGACCCTCGGCGTTCTGCACCGCCGGTGGGACGACCTCCCGGACGGCGACCCGGTCCCGTGGGCCATCGGTGTCGCGCGACTACAGCTCCAGACCGCTCGGCGGCTACAGCGGAGGCAGGTCTTGCTCTCGCAGCGCGTCGGCGTCGTCGATCCACCGCAATTGCACGACGAGGAGGCGTCCGACATCGCCGCCCGCCTCGCCCTGGCCCGGGTCCGCGAGGCCGACGCCGAGCTGCTCCGGCTCTGGGCGTGGGAGGGGCTCGGCATCCGTGGCATCGCCGTCGTGCAGGCCGAGTCCGCGGAGTCGGTCGCGATGCGCCTGGACCGAGGGCGGACGGAGTTCGCCGGGCTGCTCGCCGCCGGGGCGCGTACCGAATCGAGTGAGGACCCACGCTCGGTGCTGCACACGATCGACCCCGCAGCGACGCTTCCCCCGCTCACGCCGGCCGAGCTCGCCGCTCACATCACGGCCGCGACCGGCGGGCCCGGCACGCAGGAGCCGCCGACGTCGGTTCCGCGCCGCCGTTCCCCGTGGCTGACGGTCGGCGTGGGAGCGCTCAGCACCGCGGCGGCCGCATCGCTGCTGCTCCCCTTCGCCCTCGGGATCGGCGGCACGTCGAGCACGTCGTTCCAGCTCTCCAGCACCGGCGGCCCGAGCGCCGTCTGCTCACCGGTCACCGCGGAGGCGCTCTCGCCTGCACAGGTCGCCTTCCGTGCGGAGGTGCGCGGCATCGACGGCGCGGTCGTCACCCTCCACGTCCTCGACCGCTACGCCGGAGAGATCGGAGACACGGTGACGCTCACGCAGGCCACCGAGACGGCCGTCGACGGCGCGCCGATCACCTTCGACTACGGAGTCGACTACCTTCTCGCCGCCGACGGAGACACGATCCTCACCTGCGGGCTCAGCGGTCCGAGCTCACCGGAGCTGACCGCGCTCTACCGGGAGGCGTTCGCACTGCGCTGAGGGGAAATCGCAGCCGGAAGTAATCACAGCCGGGCTCTCGCCGCAAGGGGCTCCTGCGCGGCGAGGAACGCGTCGCAGGCTGAGAGCAACGATCCTTCTGGAGGCAATGATGTTCTTCCACGCGCAACGACTCATCAACGACATCGAGCAGGACGAACCGGATCCGGCCGCCGCGAACGCCCTGCAGGAGGGACTCGGCGGGCAGTTCGGCGAAATGCGCACGATGATGCAGTACCTCTTTCAGGCCATGAACTTCCGCGGCCCCGACGCGAAGCCCTACCGAGACCTCATCCAGGGCATCGGCACCGAGGAAATCAGCCACGTCGAGTTGATCGGCACAACGATCTCGCGCCTGCTCGACGGCTCTCCGCGCTACCAGGGGAAGCCGACGGATCCGCTGGACACCCCGGGCGCGGGCGGCGCGACTCCGCTGAGCATCGCGCTCGACACCAGCAACATCCACCACTACCTCGTCGGGGCCCAGGGCGCACTGCCCGTCGACGCGGCAGGCAACCCGTGGAGCGGTAGCTACGTCTACAACTCGGGCAACCTCGTGCTCGACCTGCTCTACAACCTGATGCTCGAATCCACCGGCCGCCTGCAGAAGTGCCGCATCTACGAGATGACCAACAACACGACCGCGCGCTCCACCATCGCCTACCTGATCGTGCGCGACCAGGCGCACGAGAACGGCTATGCGAAGGCGCTCGAGACGCTCGGTGTCGACTGGAGGAAGACCCTTCCCATCCCGAAGACGAATGCCGAGAAATTCCCCGAGGTCGCCAAGCTCGTCGACCTCGGACTCCAGAGCAAGCAGTACACGTTCGATCTCGACGGCGCGTCGGAGGCGGGGAAGATCTACCGCGGAGCCTCGCCCTCGAACGACGGCACGAACCTCGAGTCGAAGGAGCAGGCGCCCGAGGGCGTCCCCTCCGTCATCGCGCCGGAGCGCTTTGAGGAGTTCTCGCCGGGCCTGGACCCCGAGCTGCTCAAGCTCATCCAGACCACAGCCGAGATAGAGCTCGACGAGATCAGCTCCTTCTACGGCCCGACCGCGAAGTAATTGATCGGGCCCCGCGCGCCGACGCTGCGCGGGGCCCGATCTCTTGCGCGTACAGGAGGCACGAGTGCCGGCGATCCGGCTCCTCGCTCCGCTCCACACGAGCGGCACCGCTCTGAACGACCTCGTCGGCCCGGGCCTTCGACTCCTCGGCGACGGCGGCGCCCGCGTGACAAGCGTCACCCTCGACCACCGGGAGATCCGACCGGGAGCGCTCTTCGCCGCTGCCCGGTCGCCATGCGCACGGAGCGAGGTTCGCGGCAGCCGCAGTGCAGGCGGGAGCAGCCGCGCCGGTGATCGTCACCGACCACCATCCGCGCTTCGAGGACCCGGCGCGCATCCGCCGCGCTCTGGTCGACGCCGCCCGCCGTGTCGAGCGCTGCGAAGTGCGCGAAATCGCGGAGCCGGCCGACGCCGTCCGCGCCGCACTGCGCCGGGCGGGCCCCGCCGACTCCGTCCTTGGGGTCGGCCCCGGCGACACCGCACTTGCAGCTGGTGCGTGGAGCGGGCGCCTCGAAGCGCGGCTTCTTCCTCCGCGCCGAGACGATGCACGGCTTCTTCAGCTACCTCGAGGACGTCGGCATCGACGGCGGATACCACGAGCGCAGCCACGGGGAATCGTTCCTCGACATCGTGATGAAGCGCTCGCGGATCCGCGGCCTCTGGCTCGTCGACGAGCCGGAATCCGCGCTCTCGGTCTCGGGCTGCCTCGCTCTGATCGGACAACTGCGCGACCTGATCGCCGGCGGCTCCCAAGTCCTCCTCTCCACCCACTCGCCGATCCTCGCTGCCCTCCCCGGAGCCGACCTCTACGAGCTCGACGAGACCGGTCTGCGCGCCTGCCGCTTCAACGACCTCGACCTGGTGCGCACCTGGCGCAGCTTCCTCGACCAGCCGGCCCGCTTCCTCCGCCGGCTGAAGTAACTCCGCCTGCGGTCTAGCCTGGCCGGCCACTCCGAGGAGTCTCGCTCGGCCGATCGCGTTCACAACGAAGGATGAACGTCGGCGGGACCGCCTGTTCTGGCGGATTCTGCGGGGGCGCGGAGGAATTTTTCCTGAGTTGTGAACGGGATCAGGCCGCCGTCGCCGCCTGTCGTCCCGAAGGTGTCGGCAATCGACGTCCCGATGCCGAATCCCGGGAAGAAGCGGAAGAAGATGGCACCGGTGACCAGGTCGAGCATGAGCACAGCGAGGCGCCGCTCGGTTACTCCGGACTGGGCGGGCACGACCTTCTGCGATATCGGCGCGAACACAGGTGTGCCGACGGTCTCGCTGCCCGCGGGATTCACCTCGACGGGTGCGGCCGGTCTCGAGCTGGCCGCTCCGCGTGGCGAGGACGCGTCGCTGCTGGGGATGTCGTACGACTACCAGCAGGCGACTCCGCACCGCGTCGCGCCGGTCTCGACGCCCGAACTCGCGGTTGCCGAACCGACGCCCGAGCCGACGGCGACGCCGGCGGAGCCGATTCCCGGGGGAACCCTCCTTCTGAACGCCCGACGCGAGACCGCTCGCCGGTGGCCGGACCCCGCACGCGTCAGCGGCATCGGTTAGTGGCGGAACATCCGCGCCGTCGTCTCGAAGAGGCCCTTCACCGGGCGCTGCTGCTCACCCTGCTGGGCGCCGAGGACGATGATGAGACCGGTCAGCACGGGAATCGCCCACTGCGTGACCTTCTGTACGCGGACGGCCGTCGTCAGTTCCTGCGAGTTCTGCGGCGACGCTTCGGTGGCGCCGGGCGCGCCCTCGTCGGCGTGCTTGGCCTGCGTTGCTCCGGCGACTGCGGCGACCACCGAGGCGGTGCCGGCCAGGCCGGTGACGATCGTCTTCACGACGGTGTTGGTGCGGCTTTCGCGCTGGTTGGTGAGACGGGTCTTGTTCGCGAGGATCAGGCCGATGCCGCCGACACCGTGGGCGGCGATGGCGGCGAGCTGCACGGGGGTCCAGCGCGCCCAACCGTTCGAGGCGAGGCGGAGGCGCTCCGCAGGATCGGACGAGGTGGATGCGGCGCCGTTCAGGCCGACGGCGCCCATCAGCGAGCCGCCGAACCAGGCGGCGGCTCCGAGGTCGTGGAGACTGCGGACGAGGGTGTTGCGGGAGGGCATGGGTCCTCTTTCTCTGCCGGGAGCGAGCGCCGGCGATGGTCGGCTGGTTCGGATCCCTTTGACGCTACGCGCGCGCCGGAACGACGCACGGGGCTTGACCTCTCCCCGTCCGACGCGCCGCGCTGAAGACCCCCCGCTGGTCTCTCCGGCGAATACCGCTGGGGGGCAACCCACGTCTGAACTGAAATGCCCTTGAGCAGCAGGGTTTCTTGCACTGGGTGAGATCCCTTCCTTGCTGCACGTCGCCCACGATCCTCCGTTTTCTTTTCCGCCTGCTTGACTCATCAGATGGAGATCTTCGTCGGACTGGTCGGTCTGCTCGGCGGGCTGGTCATCGCCGGGCTCGCGGTCGTGGCGGTGGTCATCGGGCGGCGGCGGGCGGTGCCGGCATCGCTGGTCGATGTCGAAGTGCGGCTGACGCACGCCGGGGACGGCTGGTGGCGGGTGGGCGCGCGGGTGCGCAACTCCGGCCGGTCGCTGGTGCCCGTGACGAGCTACAGCGACGGCAGACCGATTGTGGTAGATCTGGGCGGTGCGGTGTCGGCGGAGTGGTACGGGTCGGCTCCCCGGTCGGATGCGTGGCGGATCGACACGGCTGTGGGGCTCCTGCTCGGGCCCGTCGCGCTGGAACGCGACGCCGACCTCGGGGCGACGATCGTCGTGCGCGGGCGCCCGCAGGTGCGCATCAATGCGCCGCTGCGTTCTGTGCCGGTGCGCGAGAACGTGATCGAGTCGCAGATGCCCGAGGCGGCTCCGGTCTGGGGGGCCGCCGAGACCCGGGCCGCCGTTGCGCCCGCACCGCACCGGCCGATCCGTCCGCGCCGGCGCCGCCCGAGCGACACCGACCGCGCACAGGCCGAGCGCGAGAGCGTCCTCCGCGGCGGCTTCGGAGTGTGGGCTGCGATGATCGCGGGCGGTGCCGGCGCTGCGTGCGTCGCGGTGGGGATCGCCCTCGAACTCGCCGGCGTCGGAGCCTCCGGGCTGAGCGGCGCGGGCATCATCCTGATCGCGGCCGGCTTCCTCGGCCTGGTCGGCACCCTCGTCGTCCGGCTGCTGCGCCGCTGGCTCGAACCATCGGCCCTCTGGCGGACGCCCTCGCAGCGACTCCGCCGCCCGGGCACGATCACCCTTCTCACCCTGAGCTACGCGGGCCTGGCGCTGTTCTGCGTCGAATTCGCCGCACAGTCGGTGACGGGCGACACGACCTGGGTGGCGAGCGTCGCGGTGCTGATGCTCATCGCCGCCCTGATCGGAACGGGACTCGTCGGATTCCTCCGCCTCGTCGTCCTTCTCGGGGTGCGCCGCGCCTCCCGGGAGGCCCCGTGACCCGCGGGGACCTCGTCGAGATGTGCTGACGCTGGCGACCAGAGTCTCGGGGCACGGCCTCCCGTTCGGCACCGTGCTGGGCGAGCGTCTGGCCGATCTGGTCTCCAACGATCCGGCGTCCTGGTTCTAGAAGACCGCGTCGTCCCAGCTGCTCGTGGTCTCTGCAGCGCTCACCCGCGCTGGCGGGCGTCGAGCCACCGCGATGACGATGAGCGACCCCAGCATCACCAGGGCGGCGGTCTGGAGCGGCGGGGCGACCAGGCCGAGCGCCTGCCGTACGAAGAGTTCCGGCGGGACGGTGACCGAGTCGCCCTGGTACTGGTTCGGCAGCAGCAGAACCACGACCGGAAGCGCGAGCACGGCCGCCCAGAGCACGACGGTGACCGCGATCGCGAAGGCCCAGAGGAGACGGCGGCGGATCATCGTCGGGGAGCCCTCAGGAGTGGCAGCACGACGGCGAGCGCGAGAGCGGTGAGGCCGACGGTGAGGAAGGGGCCAATCGCGTTGTCGGTCAACACGCGAAGGTACTGCTCGGGGCCAAAGACGCTCTGCACCGGCGAGTAGTCGTACCAGCTCTGCGAGCTGTTCCAGAGGGAGAGGAGTCCGAGGAGGACGATCACCGCACCGACGACGGCCAGGGCCCCGGCGGCGCGGCCCACGGGCAGGGCGGAACCGGCCGGGACGTCGTCGGCCACAGCGCCCGGCTCGGCGGCGAGCGGCGCCACCGGCTCAGCCACCTGCGGGACGGTCGACTGAGTGGGCGCGGAAACGCTCTGGCCGGCAGAGCCGGTCGGGTCTAAAGGGAGCGCCTGCTTCTCGGGCACTGCGGAGGGGATCGTCGGGGAGGCCTGTCGTGCACCTAATGCCCCAGAGGCGTCCTTGAGTGACGGAGCCGCCCACTGGCGCGCTGGTTGTTCGTTCGCTGCCCTACCCGCAGAAAGAGACGAGCGGAGTCGTTCCTCGCCGCCGGTGCGCCGCTCGGTGTCGCGGCCCCGGTATCCCCGCTGAAAGCCCGCGTGGTACCGCGGATCTGTGCCGCTCTCGTCGAGCCCGCCTCCCCCAGCGGGGGAGCGCTCCGCTCCGGTGCTCTGCGTCATGCCGTTCCCCCGCTTCGTATAGTCGAGCCATCAGGTCGCAGGTCCGACCGGTCCGGCGAAATCTCCGAGAGCCCGGTCTAGCGGATCGACTCCGTCGTGCGCGCGGGCACACTCACTATTCCCGCTCCGAGCAGCAGCACGACGATCGTCACCGCCGTCAGCGCGGGCCAGCCGCCCGCTTCGACCACCAGACCGAGGAGCCAACCGCCTGCGGCCGAGCCCGCGTAAAACGCGATCGTGTAGACCGCGCCGGCATGTCCGCGGAGAGCCGGTGCCGCCCGGGCCCCCGTCCAAGCTGCACCTGTCGCGTGCAGGGCGAAGAATCCCGCCGTGAACACGAGGAGGCCCGCGATCACCACGGCAACGATCTGGACGAGCATGACCAGCAGTCCCAGGATCATCAGCGCCACGCCGATCCGCATCACGAGCCGGGGGCCGGTGCGGGGACCCCACGTTCCGGCGAGCCGGGAGGACGCGGTGCCCGCGAGATACGCGGCGAAGAGGAGCGATACGAGCGCCGGCGCGAGCGCGAACGGCGGGGCCTCGAGCCGGAACGCCAGGTAGTTGTAGACGGCGACGAACACTCCGACCGCGAGGAACGTCTGCACGGCGATCGCGACCAGCATCCGGTCGCGGAGGGCCTGTCCCGTCTTCTTGCGCCAACCAGCGGGTACCGTCTTGCGCGCGCCGCCCCGCGGGGTCAGCACCGCGAAGGCGATCGCCGCCGCAGCGCAGACCGCCGTCACGACGAGCAGGGCGCCCCGCCAGCCGAGCGCCGCTGCGAGCGGACCCGCGAGGAGACGGCCGGCGGCGCCACCGATCGTGGTGCCGGACACGTAGGCGGTCGCGGCCGCCGTCGCTCCGGAACCTTCGATCCGGTCGTGGATAGCGGCCACGGCGAGTGCCGGTACGGCACCGAGCGCCGCTCCCCCGAGGAACCGCAGGACGAGCAGGAGTTCGAAGGTGGGGGCGACGCACGCCAACAGTGCCAGGACGACCGAGGTGAGGACCGCGAGGCGCATGGATTCGAGCCGGCCGATCCGCTCGGCCACCGAAGCCCACGGCAGCACCGAGAGTGCCAACCCCAGCGTCGCGGCCGACACGGTGAGCGCGGCATCGGATCCGGCGATCGACCACTCCTGGGCGAGCTGCGGGAGGACGCTCTGCACCGCGTAGAGCTCGGCGAATGTCGCGACTCCGGCTGCGAGGAGGGCGATCGTCAGTCGTCGCTGGGAGAACGGAGCCGCGGCGCGCGTCGATCTGGTCTGCGCTCCGGTGCTCATGGATCCGACCGTAGACCGCCGCTGATTGCATGACTAATGTCCTTTCTCCTGGTATTCATGCGTTCTGGTCATATCCCGATCTAGGGTGGTGGCGTGTCTCATGATTGGCCCGCGATCCTCCGACTCCTCCCCGTGCTCGTCGCAGTGGCACAGACCGGGAGCGTTACCGCCGCCGCCACTGAACTCGCTGTTCCACAGCCGACGGCGAGCCGGTCGCTGGCTCGGCTGTCCGCCCTGGTCGGCACTCCCCTGGTGCGCCGCGATGGCCGCGGGGTGGTCATGACGGAAGCGGGGACCCGGCTCGCCGAGGCCGCCCAGGACGGCATGGCGCTCATCCGGACCGGACTCGCCGAGGTGCGGCAGGCCGGGGACGTCGAGCACGGACGCCTCGACCTCGCCTTCCAGACCCTCCTCGGCGAGAGCTTCGTGCCGGATGTGATCCGCCGCTTCCGTCGACGATGGCCGCATGTGGGCTTCGGTCTCCGGCACGGCTCACGCGCCCTCTGCCTGCGGGCAGTGGCGGACGGCGAGTCGGAGCTGGCGATCGTCGCGGATCCGCCTGACCTTCCCGGCGCCACGACGACGACCCTCTACACGGAGCCGCTGCTCGCGGTGGTCCACTCCCGGCATCCGCTCGCCTCGCGCCGCGTCGTCACGGTCGATGATCTTCGCGGCCTCGACCTGATCATGCTCGCGCCCGGCTACGGCCTCCACGACTCGGCCCGGCGCCTGCTCGCCGTGGACGGGCGCGACCCCGTTCCCGCGTTCGAGGTCGGCGACTACCGCGCCGCTCGCGGCCTCGCCGCCGCCGGCCTGGGTCTCACGATCCTGCCGCCGAGCCCGTCCTCGGTCGACGACAACGTCCGTGAGATTCCGATCGACGACCCTGGCGCGAGCCGGGAGATCGGTGTGCTCGCTCGTGACACCGGCAATCCTGTGGTCCCCGAGTTCCTGCGGGCCCTGCATGCCGCGGCCGCGGCCCGGAGCCGGTGACCTCCGCTGCGCTTTGCTGTCAAGCACAGGAAGCGGGGGCGCTTCGTGCAGCAAGTTTCGGGAGGGTCCTCGCACCGCCAGCGTCACCCCTTTCCCCACTCCAGCACCACGTCACCGAGGACGGACCCGGTCACGATCCTTCTCCGCACCCGCGCCAACCGCTGGACCGTGCGCACTCACCGCAGCTGCGTCGTCCTCGGCATCATCACCCTCGTCACCGATCTCCCCCGCCCGGCCTACCGCACGGTCCGCCTCGACCCGGCCAGCGGCGACCGGATCCTCCTCCGCGACACCGCCGCGCTCGAAGAAGCCTTTGCCGTCCTCCTCGCCGGCCTCGAGCACTCCCGGATCGCCGCCGCGGCTCCTCCGGCCGACGCGGCCTCCGCCTCCGCCGCGATCGACCGGCCGCTGGAGTTCGAGGACGCCGCCTAGCCACCTGGCTCCCGCCCCCTGGCTCCCGCCACCCGGCTCCCGCCGCGCGAACTCCCGCGCTCTCGGAGGCCGTGGCCCACCGGTCATCCGAGTCCCCCCTGCTCCACCGTGCGCGTGGTGTCCGACGGCGGGTCCGCCTGCACCAGATCGCCGGGACCGACGATCCGACGAAGCCATGCCGGCCGCCGTGATCGCGCGAGGGCTCGGCGCCATTGGGCGTCGTTACCGGCCAGTAGGTGAGGGTCGAGCGGACGGTAGCCGTCCCCCGTGCGCTCCTCGACCAGCACGATGTCGGGTCCGGAGCGGTGCAGCCGCCGACTGGGTTCCCGCTCAGGATGCGGATGCCCGGCGCGCGTGCGGAGCTGCTGCTCGAGCTGCTCGGGATCCTGAGCCCACCATGTGGTGACGCCAACGCGTCCGTCCGGAAGCAGGAAGCGCTCGGTGATGCGGTAGGGGTGGACGTGCTCGGTCATGTGGTGCTGCCTTTCGAGGTGATGGTTCGGGGAGCCCGGGCGGCGCTGAGGCTGCCCGGGCTCCGGTTCACGAGGTGCGGGTCGAGTGGCGGCGGCGCAGGGCTCTCAGCGCACCGCCCGCAAGCAGCAGGACGCCCGCTGCGGCCGCGAGGGGTCCCGCCGCCGCTCCTGTCGAGGCGAGGACCGTCGGCAGGAGTCCGACCGGAGGAACCACCACCTGCGCGCAGCTCGCCCCGCCGTCATCGGCGCACGGGTGCCGGACCGTCGTCGGTTCGAAGCCCTCCGGGACGTCCGTCAGGCGCGCCCGGTTGGGGATGATCCAGGCGTCGACCCCGTCCGCGACCCGCCCGGTTACGGTGAACATGGTCGATGAATCGGCTGCCAGCGTCAGGTCCTCGATCGAGAGGTCGGACGAGGCCGGACCGCCGTCCTGCGAGATCGTCACGTCGCTCAGGTGCGTGAGTTCGGGGACGTCGGTGAGCGTCAGCCCCTCCGCCGGTCGCGCTCCCTCATTGGCGACCACGATGCGAAACCCGGCCCGCCCGCCGTGGTCGACGCTCTCGTCGAGCGCGGTCTTCTCGAGCGACAGCCGACCCTCGACGGGTGGCACGGGAATCTCTGCGCAGGAGAAGGAAGCGTCATCAGCGCACGCATTCTCGATGGTGGGCGGGTCGAAGCCCTCGGGTTGATGCGTGATCGACACGCGGTTGGGCAGGGTCACGGCCTCATACCCGTCGGCGACCCGACCGCTCACATGCAACGAGACCTGCCCGCCGGCAGGGATGTCGAGACCCGTGACGGGCTCCACGGCCGGCTGCGTTCCTCCCGCGCCATCCTCAATGCTCGGCTCGATCAGGTGGTCGAGCGTCGGCACGTCGGTCACCGTCACGTCGGTCGCGTCGATCGACCCGGTGTTCGCCACGACGATATCGAACCCGGCCGTGCCGCCGTGCTCGGCGCTCGGTTGCGTTGCGGTCTTGCGGAGCAGAAGCGACCCGTCGCCCACGACGTGCCGAACGGTGGCGCAGCCAGTGGCGTCGGTCCCCGTTCCGGACTCAGCGGGCGCAAAGGGCGCATCGGCGAGGCAGGCAGTGTTGACGAGGGCGTCGTCTCCGGCGCCGGTCACGACCACGTCGAAGGTCATCTCGGCGGTCGCTCCGACCGCAAGCCCGCCCGCCGACCAGGAGAGACGGCCTGTCGCCGGGTCGACCGACGCTGCACCCTGCGATGTCCAGAGCGAGTCCGCGTCGAGGTCGGCGTCATCGAGTACACCCTCGTCGAGGTAGTCGATGACGACCGCATCGGAGTAGTCACCGGATCCGTCCGAGGTGAGCGTCACCCGGTAGGGCACGCGGACTCCGGGCAGCAGCGGGGTCGCGGAGTCGACCGAGGAGGACTTCGCGATGGTCACATGCGGCGCGAGCGGATCGAGTCGCGCGACTGCGACCGCTCCGTCGGAGCCGAAGGCCCAATCGTCGATCGCGCGCAGATCGCCGTAGGAGCCGTGTACCGAGTCGTTCTCGTTCGGCGCGCGCCCCTGACCGGAGTCGTCACCCTCCCAGCGGTGGATACCGCCGGAGGAGTCGGCACCGCTCGCCCCGGACGTCGCCGCAGCGGTGCTCGAGTAGCGTTCGGCGTTCGAGTCGGCAAAGAGCGAGTCGTCCCAGTGCACCGTTGACGATCCGTCTCCGCCGCCGGTCGAACGCACCACGGAGACTCCGCCGGTCGAGGACTCCGCGTCGACCCGGGTGAAGTGGAACTCGTTCGTCCGACCGACAGACGTGCGGAAGCTGACGCCGGCGTCGGCGACGTCGACCGCTCGACCCTGCGCATCGCGACCGTCCCAGTCGACCGAGAAGGGTCCGGTCGTGCCCGCGATGCGGGTGAGGTGAACATCGAGCTCGCCGTCGTAGGAGCCGTCTCCGTCGGTATCGACGTCGACGACCAGGGTGCCCGGCTGGGTCCCGAGGACGCCCGTCACGACACCCGCGTCAGAGCTTGCCGACGAGCGGCGGAAGGCGAGTGCCTCGATCGTCGGCGCCCGGTAGGCCGGGGCGATCGACTCCGGCAGGTCGGGCGACGGTGGATCGAGGAAGAGCTTGTACGTCTGCAGCCCGTCGATCCCGGAGCGTCCGGACGCCTGCACATACTGCGCGCCGATGCCGTCTGCCTCGGTCGACTGCGGCATGGGGACCGAGAGGTAGGAGGGATCGGACGACCCGACGCGCACGTTGCCCTTGTTGGTGGCCTGGAGCGTGGAGGCGACTCCGTCGTAGCCGCGCAACCCGAGCTCGTACCGGGCGCCCGTCTCGGTGACGGCATGGAGGGTGAATGAGGAGCGCCGCTCCTCGGGTGTGGCGTAGGACTCCTTCGCCCCGGACTGGATCGCGTAGGACGTGGACCACACCCGGCCGGCCAGCGCCGCACCCCGAGCGTCCTCTACTCCGATGCTCCACGCGAGGTTGACCGGAGCAGTCACGTCGTCGTCCGACACCTGGATCTCGAACACCCCCGTCTCGGTCGCGACGAACGTCCCTCCCGCGGAGACCGATGGTGCCGCTCCCGCCGCGAAGTCCTGCTCGTCGAGGACTGTGCCGTCGGGGGCCGTCACCCTGGCGGAGCCGCCTCCAGTCTCGCCCTCACCGGCGCCGGAGCCTCCCTTGAGCGGATGCAGGTCGACCCGCAGCGTCTCGCCCTTCTGTACCCAGGCCGAGACTGTCGTCACTCCGGCGTTCGTGGAGCCGCCCTGCAGCAGGGTGTTCTCGATCGTCGTGTGAGCAGCGTCGGCGGCGTAAGCCCGCGGCGGCGCGAGACCTCCGCCGAGCAGGCCGCCGACGAGCACGCAGCCCACCGTCGTGCCCACCAGTGCCCGTCCCGTCCGCGCTCGAGGTCGTCCGCGCTCGCCCCGCCCCGACAGTTCCGTTCGACTCATCTGATGTCCTCTCCTCTGCCTGCCGAGCGCTACGCGCCGGCGGCGACCGTTCAGCCCCACGTCAGGAGAGTATTGCTCGGGTCAATGTCACAGCCGCGGTTACGACGGGATCAGCAGATAACGGCGCGAGATAGAGCCTGTGGAGGGACGAAGCGGCGCGCCCAAGGTCTCGGAGGCGCGGCAGGGGCGGTCGGCGCTGGAGGCGGTGCGCGGCCGACAACACCGGGGCAGACCCGACGACATCGCCAGAGCGCATTCCCGCGGAAAGCGGTGCGGCCGTCGATCCCTCGGAAAAACGAAAACGGCCCGCCGAAGCGGGCCGTTCTGCTCTGTCTCAACCAGAGTGCGCCCGGAGGGATTCGAACCCCCAACCTTCTGATCCGTAGTCAGAGCTGGGGCGTCCACGGTCGTCCGCCGAGGCCGCTGGAGCCCGCGGCTTCTGTCCCCCGAGGCCGCCGAGACGGCCACGCATGTGGACACGTTGCTGTCAGCGTTGCTGTCCGTGGTGGGGTGGTGCTCCGATGACCACCGCCGACTGGCACGACCTGTTCGTCCCGACGCTCATGCCCGATGCGCCGGCTGGTCACGTGCGCATGCGTGCCGACGTGCTCCCGCCTCAAGTCTTCGGATCCAACGTCCGCAACATCGCTCGGGAATCGGAGTGGGATCGGATCCGCCTGGGCGTCTCGGCTCGCGCCGGGAAGCTATGCCAGATCTGCGGTGGCGAGTCGTACGGCCCGTATCGGAAGGTCCAGCATCCCGACTGCCACGAGATCTGGCGCTTCGAGGAGCGCAGCGACGGCTTGACTCAGGTCCTTGCGGGCCTCATCGCTCTGTGCAAGACGTGCCACAACACACAGCACGTCGGCCGAGCCCCGGACCTCGACCAGGTGATGGAGGTCCTGATGGGGCTCAACGGCTGGACAAGAGAGGAAGCGCGCGCCGACGTGCAGCGAGCCTTCGCCCGCCTCAAGCTGCTCCGCGATGTCGAGATCCACCTCGACCTGTCCTTGCTCGTCGGGCAGATCGTCGTGCCGAGCGCGCCTGACTTGCTCTTCACCTCAGCGGACCGTGAAGCCCTGGGCCCCTCATGGAAGCCTTCGGGACCTGCGACCAGGACGTCCGCCTCGACGTAGCACCGTCCCCGGACCAGCAACATGCCTCGCGATGGCGTCGGCACGCGGACCCGCCCCTCACGCGTGGAGAGGCGGGTCTTGCTGGTTAAGAGGCACCGGCATCATCACGGCGGCCCACCGAGGAGCGCCCGGACCGCAGCGGAGCGAGGACCGGACGCACCGCAGGTGGGGCACGCCGGGCGAAGCCCGGCGCTTGAACGAGTAAAGAAAGTTCTCACGGCTATGCCCGCAAGCGAAAGGTAGCCCATTGCCGCCGGAGGCCAAGTGCGCCTATGGTCGTAAAAACCGGCACAAAACATGGAGGACGCCTTGACGGATTTTGAGCTGGTCGGAGATGACCTTGACTCCGACCTCGGTCGCTTTCTCGACGAGATGAAGGCCCGCGACCCCCAAATGGGTGCCATACTCGTGCAACACGCTCAGCTCTTGGACTCCGCGAGCACCGACGAGGATCGCAAGCAAAGCAGACTCATCTTCAACAGCGCCGTCAAAGCAGAGCTGCAAAAGCTCGCCCACGAGGATGCATAATATGCCAAGGTGTTTTCTCACAAAGCTGTCCGTCGAGGGCTTTAGGGGTATTAACAATGAAGACTCGCCGCTAGTTCTGTCATTCAAGCGAGACGAAGTAAACTCAATCTTTGCCACCAATGGCTCAGGTAAGAGTTCTTTATATGAAGCCCTCCAGTATGCCTTCTTTGGCAAGGTTCCGCGTCTTGAGGAAATGCAGTCTGCCGAAAAACCCGAGAATTACGTGGCGAATATGTTTCACAGTACTGGCACTTCACGAATTGAGGTCACGTTATCTCCAGATGACAGTAGCGCCGACTCCGTAATTACTATTACTCGAAGCGCAGCTGGGGTCCGGCAGGTCAGTTCCCCAACAGGTCATCCAGACCCGCAAGACCTCCTGTCAAGCCTCGGGCAGGATTTTGCTCTTCTAGATTACGTCAACTTTACAAAATTCATAGACGATACGGCACTCGAGCGTGGGCGCTCATTCTCTTCCCTCCTGGGCCTCTCTGACTACGCAAACTACCGACGCGCGTTAAAGGCCGTCGAACAGACACAAAGCTTTAAGACGGACTTCGACATCCCCGACCTCGAAGCCAGACAAAAGCAGCTTTTGGGGAGCAAGGACCGAGCGCGGGCAGGATACAGTTCAAGATTCACTGAGGTCACGGGCACAGCGCATGACGATGGAATAAGCATTGAAGCATCGAGTGCCCAGATTGTGAGTTCACTTGCGTCGGTTCCGTTACTTTCTGCTGAATTAGCGGACAAGACCCTGCGTGACACTGACTTTGGCGCACTTCACGCAATTGTGCGCGAAGCGGAGGGAAACGAGTCCCAGGGAACTTTAGTAAAGCTGATCGAGGTGCGACGAGGCCTTACGGATACCCTGATCCAAGGCGAACAAGCAGCCAGCAACATTGAAGACATAAGCAAACTCGCGAACGAGCACCAACAAGCGCTTGCGGCTACGGCTGGGGCAGCGGCGCACTCGCTACTGCAAGCTGCAGAGGCATTTCTTACAGAGAAGCCCTCTTGGCCAGATGACAAGTGCCCGCTTTGCGAGAGCGAGTTGACGCATTCCTTGAGTGAGCACATCGCTGAAGAATTGAATACCTACGCGACAGAGTCCAGAGTCAGAGACGCGCTCAGGGATGCGGTACTAACGGGGCCACTACTGGCATGCTTGAAATCTTTCGAAAAGCAGTTCCCAGTTTTCGCCCCAGACGAGGCCGCATTATCACCTCGGTTGCGCGAAAGCGCCTCAAGCGGAAGCCTTTCGACTGAGGAGATCGACAAATACCAATTGCAGCTTGATGCACTCACAACAAAGGCTACCGAAAAGGTTGCTGAGCTTTCTGTCGCCATCGAGGCCATAGAAAGGGACCTCCCCCCTTCCCTGGTCACTCTAACGACGCAAATCGCGAGCGCAGAAGGCGCGCAGCTCGAACTGATCCAACATGAAGCCGCCGAGAAGGCGGAGATCACCACAACCCAGGAGCTCCAGACTTTCGCACGCTGGAAGAGCTTCCTCGGACAAGCTAACGCCGTATTCGCGGACGCCGAATCAGCATTATCGCAGAGAATCTTGGCAGACTTGAAGTCTGACTATCAAGCGCTCTTTCAGGATATTATGGTGGTTGGCGGCGTCGTGCCTTCGCTTGCGCGCTCAGGCTCCGGGGAGAACCTGAAAGTCGAGCTTTCGGATTTCCACGGACACCACGACGTGTCGGCGCGTGCTCTTTTGTCCGAGAGCTACCGCAACGCTCTGGCTATTTCCGTGTTCCTTTCAGCAGCGGTCAAGCACGGAAAAGCACCACGATTTGTCGTGCTGGACGACGTAACATCAAGCTTTGACTCCGGGCACCAATACAGACTCATGGAACACATTCGTCGGCACCTCCAGTACCCGATGAACCCGAACGGCCTGCAGTTCATCATGCTGAGTCACGACGTAAGCCTAGAAAAATACTTCGACAAGCTTGGTAATGATCCCGGTTGGAATCATCAAAAACTGCAGGGGTGGCCGCCAGCCACGCCTATCTCTATCCACGGACAAGATGCCGACCGACTCAAGACGGATGCGACACGCTTGCTAAATGCAGGTCAAGTACCCGAGGGCGCCGGCTTGATTCGCCAGTATTTCGAATTTGTTCTACTACAGATAATACGCAAGTTGAAGATACCTGTTCCGATTGACCTTGCTGTCAGCGACCACAATAAAATGGTCTCGTCATGTCTCGACGCAATAGTCGCCGCCGTCCGCTTGAACGACAGGGCAGGGCAGGTAGCACTGGATGCCAACCAAATTGCAGACTTGACGAAGCGATACGCGCCAGCTCTCATATCCAATCGGATCAGTCATTATGGAACCGCTGGGGCCGCCATGTTCTCGCCTCCAGTCCTGCTCGGTGTACTGGCAGATATAGACGCATTGCGCGACTGCTTCAAACACCAGGACGCAACGACAGGGAATTGGATATTTTACAAGTCAATTACGCAACGTTGATCTCGCCGTATGTCGCGCTGGGCACACTCCAGAGGCGCCCGAGAAGCGGAAGGAACCGAGTCGGCACACTGGAGCCGTGAAGAGGGGATCGAAGCACTAAGGCACGCACCCCAGCCGCCCGATTGGCCGTGACCGTTGAATACCAACGGGATGCGCCACCGACCGTCAGCCCATCTGGCGACAGCCCTTTAGTAGTCAAGCTCAGCATCATCGTGGCTCTCGGAGGATGATGAGCGCACAGGTTTCACCGCGCTGGTGTCCGTGGCTACTCGTAACGCAGGCGAGGACGCGGAAACATCGAAGCGCGAGAGCCGATGCGGAGGGAGGAACCGATGGGCACGAGCAAGCACACTGATCAGGCCCTGCAGCATGCACTCGCTGTCCAAGCGAAGATGGCCAAGCGCCTTGAGAAGCGGGGCGTGACCGCCCGCGCCACCAAGTCCGGCAAGTTCGTCGCCGTGACGTTCGTTCGACGAGGCAAAGCGACCACGGCGGAGCTGACCGAGAAGTAGGCCTAGGTGGACCGTGGCCCACGCGCGGCCACCGAGCCTCCTTGACGGCCGAAAGAGCACCCCGTATCTTTGCGCCATTGCTCCCCACCGTCCTTCGGGCTTGGTGGGGCCTCTTCTTCCCACGAGCCATCCAAGGCCGCTCGTAGCCGGCCGCTCGACACACGACCCGACCTCGCCTAGCTCAGCCGCCCTCC
Source organism: Rathayibacter rathayi (assembly GCF_004011095.1). Lineage (GTDB taxonomy): Bacteria > Actinomycetota > Actinomycetes > Actinomycetales > Microbacteriaceae > Rathayibacter > Rathayibacter rathayi. Next base: position 2,349,201 of record NZ_CP028129.1, read on the forward strand.
GCAGCCCGTAGTTGCCACTCCCCCGCCTTCAGGACCCAGTCTTGGCGAGCCGCCTCGCCCACCGGCCCACTGAAGTGCCGCAGATCATCCAGGCTCAGCGACGGGAAGCCCTTCAGGATCTTCGTGATGTCCGGGTCACTGCTGAGCATCTGTTCGAGCGCGATGACGCTCGCCTCGTTGTATCGCCGCGTGATGCCCTGCGGAGACGCCTGCTGCGCTCGGGCGAGGTCCGCTATCACAGGCCGCGGCTGGTGGAACTGATGCGCGTACGCCGTCACCAGTGCCCGCAGATCGGTGGCCGCCTTCGTGACCTTGTGCGCGTCCGACACGGACATGCGGAGGAGATCCTGGACGTCACGCGGCTTCTTGGGCCACACCATGCGGTCGAGATGCTGGCCGTTCTGCAGGATCTTGCCGTTGAGAGCACGCACCGCTTCGACAACCGGGCCAGGTACTAGCCCCCACCCCTCTAGCTCGTGGGACTCCTCCGGCTCCGTCATGCCCCCAGTCTCCCTCATAGCCAGCCGCCCCGCGTGGACGCAGTTCACTCTTGCGCGGTGCATAAACAAATATGTATGGTCGAGGCATCGGAGACCACGGTGGACGACTCGGGACTCCGTCGTGTGACCGCGTCGTCGAGATCTCTGGCCCCGACCTCCTCAAGCAAGGGGTCAATCAAGGGTGCTGAGCATCTCCGACACCGAATCGGGCGAAATTTTTCGTCCACCACCTCGTCAATCAAGAGATCAATCAAGGGTCACTGAGGATCGTCGATCCGGAACCCAGAGCGTGCGCACCCCGTGCACCCAGACCAGGAGGAACAACATGCCCGTCAAGAAATCCGGACTGCCCGTCAACAGCGAGAACTACTTCGGAGGCCCCGCCTACGCCGTCGGCGAGGTCGAGCCCCTCATGGAGTTCGAGAATGGCAAGCCCGTCAGCCAGCAGCATGACCGCGACACCAACAGGCCGATGTGGACCGTGCGCGTTTTCGACGCCGATCCCGACGCGCCGAAGGGCCAGGGCGAGGTGACCGTGAAGATCGTGTCGCCCACCCATCCGACGCTCCCGCCCGAGCTGCCGGGGCTCCCCTTCCGCCCCGTCATCTTCGATGACCTCGTGGTCGTCCCGTACGTGAAGGAGGGAACCGGCCGCCCTCGCGTCGCCTACTCGCTTCGAGCAGGTGGGATCCGGCCCGCCATCGTCAAGAAGGCCGGCGACTCGTGATCGTCGCCGAGCTGCGCAACTACGCCGCGGCTCTCTGGGCACTGGTGCGGCGGCACAAGCGCATCACGCTGCTGCTCGCGGTCCTCGGGCTACTGCTCGGACAGTGGCGGCCGGTCCAGGGCCTCTTCGCGATCGTGGCCATCGCCCTCGTGAGTGCAGGACTCGTGTGGCGCTACCGAGACGGGAGGTCGCTCGAAGCCCACGAGTTCGGCAAGTGGCAGCGGAGGAACCACGCTTTCATCCGCTCCGCCTGGCCCGAACTCATGATCCGCCTCGGACTCTCAGTTCGGTCGGCGGCAGCGACCTCGGAGATCCCCGCCATCAGCGCGGCCAAGTGGAACGGCTACTCCGTGTCGCTGCTGGTGCGTTTCCCGCTGGGCATGACGAGGGAGAACATCACCGCCGCGGGACCCGCGATCACGGAGTCCTTCGGCGCCGTGTCCGTCACCGTCGGTGCTGCGCCTGGTGGAGCACTCGTCGTCGTGAACTACGCGGACCCCCTCCGGGAGCCGATCCCGCTCGGAGATCCCTGGCACCACGTCGACCTCCGTGCCGTGCCTATGGGCGTGCAAGCGTCCGGCGCTCCGTGGGCCTTCCGTGTGGGCCCTCACACGCTCGTGGCCGGATCCTCGGGCTCGGGCAAGGGCTCGATGCTGTGGAGCCTCCTCATCGGACTGGGGCCGGCGATCCGTGAAGGGCTCGTGGAGGTCCGCGGCATCGATCTCAAGGGCGGCATGGAGTTGGCGATGGGCGAGGGCCTTCTCACCCAGTACGCGACCGAGCCGGAGGCCGCGGTGATCCTGCTCGAGCGCGCCTGCTCGGACATGCGGGAGCGCGCCGCCCTCCTGGCGGGCAACGTTCGCGAACACACCGTGAGCGTCGAGAGCCCCCATGTCCTCGTCGTCATCGACGAGCTGGCAGCGCTGACGGCGTACCAGACGGACCGCGATCTCCAACGTCGAGCGAATGCGGCACTCGCGCTTCTGTGCTCGCAAGGTCGCGCTCCCGGCTTCACGGTCTTCGCCTGCTTGCAGGACCCCCGCAAGGAGACGTTGCCCGTCCGCGGACTCTTCACCCAGACCATCGGCCTCCGTCTTCGTGACGCATTGGAGACCTCGATGGTCCTCGGCGAGGGCATGCGAGAGAAGGGCGCGCTCTGCCATCAGATACCGGCGGCGCTGCCCGGCGTGGCCTTCGTCGCACCCGAGGACGGCGGGGACCCCATTCGCGTCCGCGCTGCTTATGCCTCCGACGACGTCATCCGATACGCCGCCGCCACGTACGAGGCACCGCGGCATGAACTCATTCGGACTCCCGCCCCGGCGACCGCCGAGACGGACGACACACCGCCGCGCTCTTCCCGAGCGCGACGTAACCGCAAGACAGGAGAGGAATCATGACTCGCACAACTCGCACCCGGTGGTTCATCGGATCTGCGTTCGCCGCCCTGCTGCTCGTCACCGCGGCCGGAGCCGGCATCGTCGTGGCAACGAATGCAACGCCGAGCACGAGCGCGGCGGAGCAGCAGGGCTACAAGCAGGGGGTAGACGCCGCCCGGCGAGACTTCTGCAACCTGCAATTCGACAAGGAGGGCTCGCCGACCGTCGATGATCCGCGCACGTACAGCGGACTGCCGAGCTCGGTGGTCGTCGCGGATGACTCATGCACTTCCGACCTCGTCACGCTTTGGAACAATTCGCAGGAGCACGACGGATCCGACAAGCGAGCCTGCATCATCAACCGCACCTACGAGACGGTCGTGGCTGCGTACCTCTGCGAGGCACCGACGAGCAAGGGCTACTGATGCCGACCCTCGCCGACACCGTCACCGACCGCGTGCGGCGCCCCGACTTCGAGGAATGGATGAAGGGCGCAGCCGCCACCGGCTACTGCGCCAACCCCGTCCGCCTCGTCGGGTCGTCTCACGTCGTCGATGCGGTGTCCGGCGAGGTCGTCTCGTCGTACGAATCCGCGCGGCAGCCGGACGGCATCACCTACGTCCGTTGCGGCAACCGCCGCGCCGTCCGCTGCCCCTCGTGCAGCCGCGAGTACAAGGGCGACATGTGGCACCTCGTGGTCGCTGGAGCTGCCGGCGGATCCAAGGACGTTCCCGAGTCGGTGGGCACCCACCCGCTCGTGTTCTTGACCCTCACGGCTCCCTCTTTCGGAGCGGTCCATGCGTTCAAGAAGGCGCGCGGCTCCGGCTCCACTCGCTGCCGCCCCCGGTCGAAGAAGGAGCTGTGCCCGCACGGCCGCCCGGTCGGATGCATGAGCGTGCACGACGCTGACTCGCCTCTCGTCGGAGAGCCGATCTGCCGTGAGTGCTACGACTACGTCGGGCACATCGTCTGGCAGTGGCACGCGCCCGAGCTGTGGCGGCGCTTCACCATCGCGCTCCGTCGTCGAATCGCCCAGTCGCTCGGCCTGAGCGAGACGGCGACGCGGAAGCTCGTGCGGGTGCAGTTCGCAAAGGTGGCCGAGTTCCAGAAGCGCGGCCTCGTGCACTTCCACGCGCTGATCCGCCTCGACGGTGATGCTCGCCCGGACGATCCGTATCCGGCTCCGTCGGTGCTCATCTCCTCGTCCGAGCTGTCCCGCATGGCCATCGAGAGCGCGGCAGCGGTCCAGGTGACGGCCTCCCCCGTTGTCCCGGGGGAAGCCCCTCGCTCCCTCCGGTTCGGTCGACAAGTCGATGCGCGTGCCGTCGTTCGCCACCACGCGGAGAACGATGGCGAGCTCACGGATCGAGCGGTCGCGGCGTACATCGCGAAGTACGCGACGAAGGCCACCGAGGATGTGGACCCCTCGACAGTCGCCAACGGCCCTCGCCCGCACGTCGCGCAGCTCAAGCAGACCATCGAGGACCTTGCCCGGATCACGCGCCTCGGCTCCGAGGACGACTACGCGCTCCTCGGCAAATGGGTCGGGATGCTCGGATTCCGCGGCCACTTCGCGACCAAGTCCCGCCGCTACTCGACGACGCTCGGCAAGCTCCGCGCCGCCCGCCGTCTCTGGCAGAAGCGCATCTCCGCCAAGAGGGATGCGACTCACGGCGTGGAGAGCGACGAGGAAGACGACGAACTCGACGACGAGACGACCCTCGTCGTGGCCCAGTGGAGCTTCGCCGGGATGGGCTGGCTCACCAACGGCGACGCTGCTCTCGCAGCAGAGGCAGCCGCTCACGCGCGCGAATGGAACGACCAGCGCCGCGAACAGATGAAGACCAACCAGAACAAGGAGAGGTGAATGTCATGGAGAAGCTCATGCTCACTCCGGAGGAAGTCGCGGACGCGCTCGGTGTGGGCCGTTCGACCGTCTACGACCTGATGCGGCTCAAGATCCTGCCGAGCGTCCGCATCGGCCGCTCGCGTCGCGTCCGTGTGGAGGATCTCCGTGCCTACGTGGGAACGCTCATGGAAGCCCCGGTGCCGCAGTGAGCAAGCGCGCCAACGGCGAGGGCTCGGTCTACCAGCGGAAGGACGGTCGTTGGAGTGGGGCGACGTACGTCCTGCAACCCGATGGAGGACGCCGTCGCCGGCAGGTCTACGGCGCCACTCGCACGGAGGTCTCCAAGCAGCTCGCGGAGTTGAAGGCGAAGACCGACCGGGGCATCCCGGCCTCGATCAGCACGTGGACGGTCGAGAGCTACTCCGCGCACTGGCTCGCGAACACCGCGCACGGCTCGTTGAAGCCCGCGACAGTGGCGAATTACTCGTGGATGATGCGGAAGCACATCGTGCCCGCGCTCGGTCGTGTGCGCCTCGACAGCCTCACCCCGGCTCACGTCCGCGAGCTGCACACGAAGGTCGGCGCGGCCGGCGTCTCCTCTCGTACGGTCCAGCTCGCCCATGCGGTACTCCGCACGATGCTCTCCGAGGCCATGCGCGAACAGGTCGTGGCTCGGAACGTGGCGTCGCTCGTCCGAACCCCGCGCGTCGAGAGGACGGACGTGTCTCCCTGGACGCCAGACGAGGCCGCGGCCTTCCTCGATGCGAACCGCGGGGATCAGTACGTCCATCTGTACTCGACCGCCCTCGCTCTCGGGATGCGGAAGGGCGAGCTGCTGGCGCTCCGCTGGGCCGACGTGGACCTCGATGCCCGGGAACTCCGCGTGCGCCAGACCGTCCAGCGTCTCGGAGCCGGTCAGGGCATGGTCATCGGCACCCCCAAGACCGCCCGCTCACGCCGGACGATCCCGCTCCCCCAGCTCGCGATCGACTCCCTCATGGCTCGTCGACGAGCGCAGCTCGTCGATCAACAGCTCGCCGCCGACCGATGGACCGACAACGGCCTCGTGTTCACGACCAGCATTGGCACCATCATCGAGCCGACCAACCTCCGACGGAGCTTCGATGCGGCCATCGCGCGGGCAGGTGTCCGCCGCATCCGGTTCCACGATCTGCGGCACACGTGCGCCTCGCTCCTGCTCGCCGAGGGTGTGCCCATGCGCGTCGTGATGGAGATCCTCGGTCACTCGGCGATGGCGATCACCTCCGACATCTACTCGCACGTGATGCCCTCGGCGCTGACGAACGCCGCGGCCGCCATCGACAAGGCGTTCACGAGGGCCGACTCATGACGGGGCCCGGTCCCTACGAAGCTGCGGAGAGCTACCGATGCGGTGAGATCAGCCGCGACGAACTCGTGCAGATCCTGACCACCTGGCGCTACGTCCCGGGCGAGCAGCGCACCGCCGGGCTCCACGACGACCTGCTCAACTTCGTCCCGGGCTCCTTCGACGAGGTCGAGGCGGCCTTCGACGGCGAACTCATCGACGGAGAACTCTACGACATCGCGCACGAAGCGCTGCGCTCCCAGATCGCGCCGCCGTGAGACGAGAACCGGGGCGTTGCTGTCGCGGTTGCTGTCAGTGCCCTCGCCCCGACCGTATTCGGCCCCATGAGGCCATCAGGTCGCTACTCCCAGATCCACGCAAAATGAGAGGAAAACCCCAGATGAAGCACCAGGAAAACGAAAACGGCCCGCCGAAGCGGGCCGTTCTGCTCTGTCTCAACCAGAGTGCGCCCGGAGGGATTCGAACCCCCAACCTTCTGATCCGTAGTCAGATGCTCTATCCGTTGAGCTACGGGCGCAGACCATCGCGTAGCCCGGGAGCGCACGCAACGAGGTACGACTATACATGCCCCGATCGCCCATTGCGAATCGGTAGTGGCCTGCTGGGCGGCTCCTCACGGGACACCGGACTGGCGCCGAGACACGGGCCCCGCCGAGGAGCACGTCGGCGCCCGACGGAAGCGGCCTTCATACGGCGTACCGTTGCCATATGGAGGCCGCCGCGATCGAGCTCGTGAGCTTCGTCGTCTCTCCGCTGCACCGCTACGAAGGCCGTCCCACCGATGACCCCCTCCCCTTCGAGGGGAACGAACGACCCGAGCGGATCGAGATCCGCGCCGGCCTGGGCATTGTCGGCGACCGCTTCTTCGCCCAGCGCGCGCACCGCCCCGCCGCCGTCACGCTCTTCGCGATCGAAACCCTCGAGCACATCGCCGCCGAGCTCGCCGCAGGGCCCTTCGACCCCGCCGACACCCGCCGCAACATCATCGTCCGCGGCGCCGATGTCGATGCGCTCGCAGGCCGTACCTTCGCGATCGAGCAGGGCGAGGAGCGGATCGAGTTCCAGGGTGGACGTCCGGCGAACCCCTGCGCCTGGATGGACGTCGTGCTCGCTCCCGGGGCATTCCACGCGATGCGCAGGCGTGGCGGCGTCCGGACGTCTCCCCTCACCAATGGCGTCCTCCACAGCGGCCCGGCACGGCTGATCCTCCACAGATCGGACGACATGCTGATCTGAGCCCCGCGGGAACCGCCTAGGCTCACACCGTCCAGCACCCCGAAAGAAGGAGGCCCTCGTGCTCCGTCCGAGCGACCTCCTTCCCACGTTGACAACGACGCTCCGACGCGGAGTCCGCGACGTCTTCGCGACCACGCGCTCCCGCGAACGGGATCCGCACCGTCGCACCCGCAGCACCGACGTCTCGGTCCAGCGCGTGCATCACCGCGATGTCTGGGCCAGAGTGAGCACGGTCGGGCGCGACGGCGAGCGGACGTTCGTCCTCGTGCCGGGCATCGGAGTCGCAGCCACCTACTTCGAGCGGCTCGCGCCCGCCCTCAACGAGTTCGGTCCCGTGCACGCCCTCGATCTGCCCGGCTTCGGCGGCGTGCCGCACCCGGTCGATGCGCGGCGCATGGACATCGGCGGCTACGCCGAGCTGGTCGGCGCGGTCATTGACGAGCTCGGTCTCGATGATCCCGTCGTGCTCGGCCACTCGATGGGTACCCAGGTCGTGGCCGAGCTCGCCGCCCGGCGTCCCGAGCTGACCACCATCGTCCTGCTCGGCCCCGTGATAAACCGGCATGAGCGCCGCGTCCCGATTGCCGCCCTACGCTTCGCTCAATCGAGCGTCCGCGAGCCGCTGAAAGTCGCGATCCTCGCTGTCGGCGCCTACCTCCTTTGCGGACCGCGCTGGTTCTCGAGAGTGCTGCCCGAGATGATGCAGTACCGGATCGAGGACACCGTTCCCCACATCCGTGCATCCGCCCTCGTCATCCGCGGCGAGTTCGACCGGCTCGTTCCGCGCGAGTGGGCGGAGGAGATCGCTCGCGCAATTCCACACGCGCGGGCATGGGAGATCCCTGACGCCTCCCACTCCGTGATGCACGCGCATGCGGAGGAGGTCGCGCGGCTATGCGTCGAGCATGCGCGCGCACCGCAGCCCGACCGCGACGAGGCGGCCTTGCGCCGCTACCCCGACGCGGAGATCGACCGCTCCGAGGAAGACGCACCGACCGAGGACCCGCTCGGCGCGATCCGGGGCCGCATCACTGAGCTCGCCGGTATCCTCGTCGACGACGACTCCCTGATCGCCGAGGGCAAGACGCTCCATGCCGAGGCAAGCGACCCCGCAGCCCTGCACCAGGTCGCTCCCGATCCAGGCGACGGCGAGCTGGTCGGCGGCAAGCAGGTTGAGGGCGGCGGACCGACACGAGACGGACCCGCACGCGGCGAACCCATGCAGGAGGACGGACGCGGCGGCTGAAGCCCACCCGTCAGGGCTCCGCGCCCACGATTTCCTCACGGATGCGGCGCAGGTCCTCGGCGAGCGCCCCCAACAGGATCCAGTGCTGCGGGTGCGGGTTCGCGATCACGAGCGGGGCCGTGAGAGCGGGCAGCTCATCGGTGATCGTTTCCGGTTCCGGCACGGCGACCGAGGACTGCACCAGCAGTCGCAGGTCGTGGGCGGCCCGATGCAGCTGCACAGCGATGTCGGCGATCGTCGGCTCGGCGACCAGCTCGTCGTCGTACAGGTCGTGCACGGTCCGTGACATGCCGCGCACCCGAGTCACGATGCGTGCGAGGCGGGGCACGACCGAGTGCAGAGCGAGGAGCCGGTCGCGGTGGGCAGAGCGGCGCGGATTGAGCCGGAGCGACTCCTCGCCGGTCGCGATCGCCTCCTCAGCCTTGCTCTGCATGGTCTGCAGGAGTCGCGCGTTGATCAGCAGCTCGTCGAGCCGACGGCGTGGAACGGGCTTCTGGAGGGCGTTGGCGAGGTCGTCGAGCGCGGCCGCGAGCTGCGCCGTGAGGTCGCCGATCGCCCGCTCGGCCGGCGCGAGCACGACAGGAGGCACGATGAGGACGTTGATGACGACTCCGACCGCCGCGCCGAGAAGCGTCTCGAGAATGCGGTCGAGCGCGTAGTTCGGCGTGACCGCGCCGACAGAGAGCACGAGCATCGCGCTGATCGGGATCTGCACCGCGGAGGCTGGAGTCAGCCGGACGACCCATCCGACGGCGATCGCGGCCACGATTGCGAGCAGCACGATGATGCTCTCACCGCCGAACACGGTGCCGATCACCGATCCCACAATCACTCCGATGATGACGCCGACCGAGCGCTCGAGTGCCTTTGAGAACGACTGATTGATGCTCGGCGCGACGACCAGCAGAGCCGCGATCGCACCGAAGACCGGGAGGGTTCCCGGGAAGACGACGGTCGCGACGAGCCAGGTGACCGCGGTGGCCGCCGCCGTCTTGACCAGCTGAAGCACCGGCGGCCGGGTCGGCACGGTGAAGCTCGACGTCAAGCGCATGGGTCCACGGTAGCGAGCGCCCGCCTCAGCGCGACACGCTGTCTCACCAGCGCCGCATGTCGAGCGCATCCTCGATCGGCTTCCGCAGCGCGAGCGCGACTTCCTCGAAGCGATGGCAGAGCTGCCCGCGGACGACAGGACCCTGTCCACCATCGCGAACGAGGAGGGAGTCGCGAAGCCTACTGACGCCGGGACCACCTCTCAGCGACTGGACCGAGTGCGCGGAATCATCAAGCGCGGCCCTCGATACAGCTTCCGCCACCGTGCCGTCGAAGCATTCTTGACGACGGAGTGGCCGACGGTCGACGACTCCTGAGAACGCCTTCTCGAGGAACTCTTCAACCGCTTGTGATCGCGCCGGCGGCCCGCAAGACGGTGTTGCCGTCTGCGCCCCTCGGCCACTACCTGAGGCCCCCCACTTCCGCGTCATTCCGGGGAAGTAGGGGGCCTCACAGTGGCGGTACCGGTGGGATTTGAACCCACGGTGGACGCAAGCCCACACATGTTTTCGAGACATGCTCCTTCGGCCGCTCGGACACGGTACCGGGGTCGAGTGTACGCGACGGCCCGAAATCGCGCCAATCGAGCGGAGTGACCGCGGTCAGTCGGGAACCAGGAAGTCGAGCACGCGGTTCCACTCCGGGATCGCGAGCAAGTGGCCGCGGCCGACGATGACGTCGAGGCGGGAATCAGGCAGGCGGGCAGCATACCACTCGGCGTGGAGGCGCCCGGCGACTGCGTCCTCGGCGCCGTAGAGGAGCAAGGCGGGCGATGCGGCGGATTCGACGGCGAAGCCCCAGTCCTGCACCCCGTATCCGACAAGATCGGCTGCCAGGCCGACGGTGCCCTGGGCGACGGCACGCTCGAGCATGCGCGAGAGGCGTTCGCGGACGCCGGCGGCCTCGAGCACCGCGGCATCTGCGTCTCCTGAGCCGAGCATGCCGAGCAGCGCGTCGACGCCGGGGACCGTCCCGAATGCGGCCTCGAGGGTGCGGGCGAGCGAGCGGACGGCCTCGTCGAGCGGGAGGGCGGCGAGGCGCGCGAGTTCGGCACGGTTCTGCTCGCCGACCCACGGCACGGCGTCATCGGGAGCGGGCGTCGCGACGACGGCGACTCGCTCCACGAGGCCGGGGTAGTTCGCAGCGAGCGCCAGGGCGACACGGCCGCCCGCCGACCAGCCCGCCGCGGCGACGGAGGCGATACCGACGGTCGCGAGGTACTCGGCGATGTCGGCCGCGGCCTGCTCGGGGCTGGCGCCGGCGCCCGCTCCGGCGGGGTCGAGGTCGGTGAGGAGCGCGGAGGAGCCATAGCCAGGGCGGTCGAACGAGAGCAGGCGCACGCCGTGGCGCGCGGTCGCCTCGGGATCGGGATCGAAGTCCGACGAGCCGGGCGCTGGATGTGCCAGGACGACGACCCGTTCGCCGCCCTCGGGACCGGACCAGCACGCACCGAGAGGGCGGCCGGACTTGAGGACGTGGACTGTCGAGGGCATGCCATTAGTCTCCCGCAGACCTCCGACACTGACCGGGCGGCGCTTGGCGGAGTGATCTCCGTGGCGCGATCCTCGGCCGCCGACCGTCACCGCGGCACCGCTCCTCCACAGGCCGACTTAAACACGACTTCTCCCCAGATCTGGCGCGCCCGACATCCGACGTCGGTGGTCAAAGCTACTGTCGAAGACACGTTCGAACGAGCGGCAGTGTCGGGGGTCCCCCGTACCGTCCTGCTCGTCCCACCCCTTCGCCCGAAAGGACCTCATGGCCTCCTCAAAGACGCGCACCGCCGCGTACCGCTGCTCGGAGTGCGGCTGGACGACCGCCAAATGGGTAGGCCGGTGCGGCGAGTGCCAGCAGTGGGGCTCCGTGATCGAGAGCACCGAGCGCACAGGTCTGAGCCGCGCCGTCGCCGCGGTCGCTCCGTCGGCGGGGCGCGTCGCCCGCCCCATCACCGAGATCGAGACGACCTCGGCGGCGCATCGTCCGACGGGGGTTGGCGAGCTCGACCGCGTGCTCGGCGGCGGGATCGTCTCGGGCGCGGTCGTGCTGCTCTCGGGCGAGCCCGGCGTCGGCAAGTCGACCCTGCTGCTGGAGGTCGCGAGCAGGGCCGCCGCCGAGGGCCAGCGCGTCCTCTACGTCAGTGCGGAGGAGTCCGCCGCTCAGGTCCGCATGCGCGCGGAACGCACGGGCGCCATGCACGACAGCCTCTTCCTCGCGGCCGAGACCGATCTCGCCACCGTTCTCGGGCAGATCGACGAGGTCCGGCCGGACCTCCTCATCGTCGACTCGGTACAGACCGTCGCGAGCGACACCGTCGACGGCCTGCCCGGAGGCCCGAGTCAGGTACGGGAAGTGGCTGCCACCCTGATCCGAGTGTGCAAGGAGCGGGCGCTCCCCCTCGTGCTCGTCGGACATGTAACGAAGGACGGCTCCATCGCAGGGCCTCGCCTGCTCGAGCACCTTGTCGACGTGGTGTGCCACTTCGAAGGCGACCGGCAGACGGCGCTGCGCTTCGTCCGCTCCCTGAAGAATCGCTTTGGACCGACGGACGAGGTCGGCTGCTTCGAGATGACGGCCGAGGGCATTGCCGAGATCCCCGACCCAAGCGGACTGTTCCTCAGCCGCACCCGCTTCCCCACCCCGGGCATCTGCGTCACGGTCGCGATGGAGGGGCGCCGGGCGCTCCCCGTCGAGATCCAGGCGCTCGTGATCGCGAACGACGGCGAGCACCCCCGCCGGGTCACGAACGGCGTCGACGCATCCAGGGTCGCGATGATCCTCGCGGTCCTCGAGCGCCAGGCCGGCATCCCGCTGCGACGCTGTGACGTATACGTCTCCACCGTCGGTGGAGTAAAGCTGATGGAGCCGGCGGCCGACCTCGCGATCGCGGTCGCCATCGCCTCCGCCCACTCCTACACACCACTGCGGCCGGGGATCGCGGCGTTTGGCGAGATCAGCCTTTCTGGCGACATCCGCCCCGCGTCCGGAGCCAAGCAGCGCGCGGGAGAGGCAACCCGGCTCGGCCACTCCTCCCACCTCGACTCCAGCACGTTCACCCTCTCGAGCGCGATCACCCACGCGCTCGTCCCGGTCCCCGAGCGGATCCGGCCCGAACATGTTCCCGCACGCTGACCAGCGGCCGGATGGGCGCCGACCCCACGCATGCGCGCCTGTGAGTTCACGCTGGGAGCATCAGCGAACCGGCCGCTCCGGACGAGCCTCGACGCGCATCCGAGTGCGCGGCACTTGGGAGATCCCATCGCGCCTCCACCTACACGCCGCCCCCGCCACCTCCGCCGCCGCTCCCACCCGAGCTACCGCCGCCGCCCGCGCCGCCGCTCGTCGAACTGGACAAGGACCCGAGGTAGCTCGAGGCCGACGACGAGAAGGACGACACACTGCCCGCGAAGGCCGCCGCGTGAAATCCACTCGGTCCCGAAAACCAGACGGGATCCTCGCCGGTGTGCTCGTAGGCCGACGCGAGTTCGGCCGACCACTCCTTCTCGAGACCGAACAGCACAGCCACGGCAGCAGCCGCTCCGTCACCTCCATAATCTCGACCGGCCCGACGGAGCGCCGATCCGCTCCGCGGGGCGATTGCACCATCGCGATCCGGTCGGCCTCGGCCCGGCGAATGTGCAGCTCGAGCCCGCGCAGGTGGTCACGCAGCTCCGCTCCCGCGGCCATCAGCGGCACCCTGGACACCAGCACCACCCCGATGATCCCCACCGCGAGCCCCACCACCAACAGCACCAGCGGCAGCGGCCCACCGAAGGATCGGATCAGCAGCACGATCGCGCTGACGAACACGGCCAGCACACCGAGGAGCAGCACCGCGTTCACGGCGACACTCCCACCGACCGTCCCCGGCCACCTCAGCCCTGCCTCCGTCACTCGCCTGCCGAGCGCCGTCTGGAACGCCGCGACCTCCTCGCCGAACTCCTTGTCCTTCCCCGACAGCATCCGCACCGCACCCGGCACCCGGCCGACGGCGAGATCGAGGAAACGGGCGGTCGTCGGAGGAGAGGCTGGCGCCAGGCCGTGCCGTTCACGTCCCACGAGAACTCGTCCTCACCGCTTCTGGTGCCGGAGGCCGGAAGGGTCGTGTTGTGCTGGCTGTAGGTGAAACCGTAGGTCTGACTGCCGTTGACGAACTCGTCGGCCGCACTGGTGACAAGGAGGAAGCCGTCCTCCCGCTCCGTGTCGACAGGGCGCGGCGATCCGTTGCCGTCGGTGACTGTGACCAGATCGAGGTCGGTCGGGTGCCCCTCGTACTCGAGTGGGATCGCACGCTGCATGCCCCGGTTCTGCGCGGGCGGGAAGTCGGCGACGAAGGTCTCGACGGTAGTCAGCGTCGAGCGGCCCTCCGGATCGCGCTCAAGGCGGAAGTCTGCCGAGTACCCCGAGAAGCGGAAGTCATCGACCCCGCCGCGTACCACAGAAGCTACCGGCTGACTGGCGACGGGCTGACCCGAGACGGGGTGACGAGAGACGGGCTGACCCGAGGCGGGCTGAGCAGCTGTGCCCGCGACCAGGAGGGGAACGGCCAGAGCGAGCACCGCCGCTCGCCCCGCGAGCACCCCCGCCCGGCCGGCCGACGCGGACAGGACCGTGCCGAGCAGCCCCCACAGGGCACCGATGCTACGCCGCACTGCTCCTCCGGCACGTCCCCCCGGCGGGCTACCGGAGCAGGAACTGCGTTGGCGAGCCCGAGGCGATCCCCGCGACGGACACCGACAGGTTGTAAGCCGCGCCGCCCGCGGGGACCGCCTCGCGGCCACCCGAGCAAGTGTCGGCGGAGGAGCGGGTACGGTCCCAGGTCAGCCCACTGCCCGTCACTGAGCGGCCGGCCTGGAGGAGCACGGAGAGGTCGACGGCGCCGGTCTGGCAGTCGGTCGAGGTCCAGATCCGCTCGGACCCGCTGGTGATCGTGAAAACCTGCTTGCTGGTGCCCGCGTCGATCACGCAGTCGGTGCTCGAGGTGTTCGTCAGCGAGAGGGAGAGCTGCGGATCCTCGCCGGGCGCGTAGCTCGTCGCATCGGTGACCGCGGTGATGGCGACCGAGTCAGCCGTGCAGGCCGGAGCTGCGCCGGGCGTCGCTTGAGGCGTGGTCGTCGGGTAAAGCGTTGGCAGTGCGACGGTCGGTGTAGGGCTGGACGCGGAGTCGGACGCCCCCGCCCGAGGCAGCATCGCTACCACGACCGCCAGACCGGTCACGAGCACGACCAGCGCGAGCAGTACACCGGCGCGGCGTCGCCGGTAGACCCGGGAGGGCAGGCGGCGGGGCGGCGGAGTCATCGGGACAGGCTACGACGTGCCGGCGGTCACAGCGTCTTCAGCATGCGGGTGTTGCCGAGCGTGTTCGGCTTGACGCGAGCGAGATCGAGGAATTCGGCGACTCCCTCATCGGGTGAGCGGAGCAGCTCGGCGTAGACATCGGGATCGACGACCTTCTCGCCAATCGGCTCAAAGCCGTGCCTGGTGAAGAAGTCGACCTCGAAGGTGAGGCAGAACAGGCGCTTCAGGCCGAGCTCGCGGGCGTCATTCTCGAGGCGCTCCAGGATGTGGTGGCCGACCCCCTTGCCGAGCCAGTCCTGCGCGACCGCGAGGGTGCGCACCTCCGCGAGGTCGTCCCACATCACATGCAGCGCTCCACAGCCGATCGCCGCGCCGTCTCCGTCCTCGGCGATGCGGAACTCCTGAACAGCGCCGTACAGCACCACTCGGTCCTTGCCGAGGAGCACCCGCTCGTTCACGAGCGGCTCGCTCAGCTCCTGGATGAAAGGGACATCGCTCGTGCGCGCCCGGCGTACGGGGTACTTCCAATCGGCCATTCGACAAGCCTAGGCCGCGCCGCACCACAGACAGCGCCCGCTCGCCGCCCTCCCCCAGAAAGACAAAGCCTCGACCGACAAAGCCTCGAACGACAACGCCCGAAACGACAACTGCCCGCCCCCTCGTGGGAGGGGACGGGCACGAGTCGTTCCAGGCGCCGCTACGACATCAGGTCGGGCGTCGCCGGGCCGGCCGTCGCGGCTCCGGTGGACGCGCCGGCGCTGATCGAGATCAACCGCGGAGTGGTGGTGAACACGAAGCCGTTGTCGACGAAGTCCACATGGACGTGGTCGCCGGCACCGAGTTCGCCGTGCAGGATCCGCTCGGACAGCTGGTCCTCGATCTCGCGCTGGATGGCGCGGCGCAGGGGGCGCGCTCCGAGGGCCGGGTCGAACCCGACCTCGATCAGGCGCTCCTTGGCCGGCTGCGTCAGCTCGACCGTCATGTCGCGATCGAGCAGGCGGTCGCCGAGGCGCTTGATGAACAGGTCGACGATCTGCAGCAGCTCGGGCTTGGACAGCTGCGGGAAGACGATGACATCGTCCACGCGGTTGAGGAACTCGGGCTTGAAGTGCTTCTTGAGTTCCTCGTTGACCTTGCCGCGCATCCGGTCGTAGCCGGTCGCGGTGTCACCCTCGATCTGGAAGCCGACGGGACCACCGGCGATGTCACGAGCACCGAGGTTGGTGGTCATGATGATGACGGTGTTCTTGAAGTCGACGACACGGCCCTGACCGTCGGTCAGGCGTCCCTCCTCCAGGATCTGCAGGAGCGAGTTGAAGATGTCCGGGTGCGCCTTCTCGATCTCGTCGAAGAGGACCACGCTGAACGGCTTGCGGCGCACCTTCTCGGTGAGCTGGCCGCCTTCCTCGAAGCCGACGAACCCGGGAGGGGCGCCGAACAGCCGCGAGACGGTGTGCTTCTCGCCGTATTCCGACATGTCGAGCGAGATCATCGCATTCTCATCATCGAAGAGGAACTCGGCGAGCGCCTTGGCCAGCTCGGTCTTTCCGACGCCGGTGGGGCCGGCGAAGATGAACGAGCCGGAGGGGCGCTTGGGGTCCTTGAGGCCGGCACGGGTACGGCGAATGGTGCGGGAGAGTGCCGCGATGGCCTCCTCCTGACCGATGACGCGCTGGTGCAGAGCCTTCTCCATGAAGACGAGCCGCGAGGACTCCTCCTCGGTGAGCTTGAAGACCGGAATGCCCGTCGCCTGGGCGAGGACCTCGGCGATCAGGCCCTCGTCGACCACGCCGGTGGCCTTGACGTCGCCAGTCTTCCACTGCTTCTCGAGGCGTAGGCGCTCACCGAGCAGCTGCTTCTCCTCGTCGCGGAGCGAGGCGGCCTTCTCGAAGTCCTGGTCCTCGATCGCGGCCTCCTTGGCCGCGCGAACGACGGCGATGCGCTCGTCGAAGTCGCGCAACTCCGGCGGCGCCGAAAGGATCGAGAGGCGCAGGCGGGCGCCGGCCTCATCAATCAGGTCGATCGCCTTGTCGGGGAGGAAGCGGTCGCTGATGTAGCGATCCGCCAGGTTGGCCGCCGAGACGATCGCGCCGTCCGTGATGGACACCTTGTGGTGCGCCTCGTAGCGGTCGCGCAGCCCCTTAAGGATGTTGATCGTGTGCGGCAACGACGGCTCCGCGACCTGGATCGGCTGGAAGCGGCGCTCGAGCGCGGCGTCCTTCTCGAAGTGCTTGCGGTACTCATCGAGCGTGGTCGCGCCGATGGTCTGCAACTCACCGCGGGCGAGCAGAGGCTTGAGGATGGAGGCGGCGTCGATCGCGCCCTCTGCGGCCCCTGCGCCGACGAGGGTGTGGATCTCGTCGATGAAGGTGATGATGTCGCCGCGGGTGCGGATCTCCTTCGTGACCTTCTTCAGGCGCTCCTCGAAGTCGCCGCGGTAGCGGGACCCGGCGATGAGCGAGCCGAGGTCGAGCGTGTAGAGCTGCTTGTCCTTGAGCGTCTCGGGCACGTCGCCGCGCACGATCGCCTGGGCGAGACCCTCGACGACGGCGGTCTTGCCGACGCCAGGCTCGCCGATCAGGACGGGGTTGTTCTTGGAGCGGCGGGAGAGGATCTGCATGACCCGCTCGATCTCCTTCTCGCGCCCGATGACCGGGTCGAGCTTGTTGTCGCGCGCCGCCTGCGTGAGGTTGCGTCCGAACTGGTCGAGGATCTGCGAGCCTCCCTGAGGCTGCTGCTGCTCACCGCCCACGGCGACCTGCTCCTTGCCCTGGTAGCCGGAGAGCAGCTGGATGACCTGCTGGCGCACGCGGTTCAGGTCGGCGCCGAGCTTGACCAGCACCTGGGCCGCAACACCCTCGCCCTCGCGGATGAGGCCGAGCAGAATGTGCTCGGTACCGATGTAGTTGTGGCCGAGCTGCAGCGCTTCGCGCAGGGACAGCTCGAGGACCTTCTTCGCCCGCGGCGTGAAGGGGATGTGGCCGGTCGGCTGCTGCTGCCCCTGGCCGATGATGTCTTGCACCTGCTCGCGCACCGCGTCGAGCGAGATGCCGAGGGATTCGAGCGCCTTGGCGGCGACTCCCTCACCCTCGTGGATCAGGCCCAGCAGGATGTGCTCCGTGCCGATGTAGTTGTGATTGAGCATCTTGGCCTCTTCCTGGGCCAGGACGACGACGCGCCGCGCGCGATCGGTAAATCTCTCGAACATGCTGTCACTCCCTACAGAACCCGCAGGGGTGGGCTCCGATACGTCGACTGTAGCCAGCGCTCCCCTCGGTGCGGAGGGCTGTTCGCCCTGGGCGTGCAGGGGGCGAGGAAGAAGAGCGTCCAACTGGCGGAACCGGCAGGACACGACACGTTTGCGGCGGCAGGAGAGTCTGCGCCACGATGACCGAGCACCCTTACAGTGAGGGGGCCTCGACACTCTGTGAGGATGCACCACATGACAGCACACCCACGCCCCTTCCGCGCCGCAGCCCTGGCCGCAGCAGCCCTCGGTCTCGTCCTCGCCACCGCGGCTCCGGCGTTGGCCGCCCCCGCCTCCGACCCGGCCACCGCCGAGGACATCCTCCAGTACAACGGCGGCGGGATCACCGTCGACGCCGGTCCCGCCTACGCGGGCTACGACGTGTTCGTCCAGGCGCAGCTGCCCAGCTCGGCTACCGGCTCGGGCGGCACCTGGACGCTGCAGAAGACGTCACTGGACGCCGAGGGCTCAGCCCGAGTCATCAACCTGGCGGGTCCGGTGAATCTGTACTTCTTCAGCCCGAGCGCGGTCACGCCCTCGCTGGAGCTGCCGCCACCGAACGCGACGGCGGCGATCTACCGCGGCCAGGAGGTCGCGTACACCGTCGACCCGGCCGCCGGAACCGCCGTCCTCGAGGGCGACGTGCCGACGGCTGTCGCGCCCGCTCTGCGCGACTACCAGACCTACATCACGCCGTTCACGCTCGCCGACGTCGCGCCAGCGACCTACACGAAGGGCGAGCCCTTCGACCTCACCTTCTCGAACCTCTCCTGGTTCGGCGAGAACGACCTCGACGGACTCTCGACCAGCGTGGTGATCTACTCCGACCCGACCACGCTCGGCACGCCGACGATCACCGACGCTGCCGTGACCCAGACCATCGGCGCCGAGTGGACGAGCGACCCGCACACCGTCGCCCTGATGGACTCCTACGGCCGGATTCTCGCCGTCGCGACGCTCGACGGCGGAGCGGCCGCTGAGGCGACCCCGGCCGCCACTGCGACCGAGACACCCGTGGCCACGGTCCCCGTCGCCGACACCGTCTCGAAGGCGACCACGGCCCAACCCCACCTCGCCGAGACCGGAGTCGAGGCGGGCGGACTCGCCCTCGTCGCCGCCGCGCTGTTCCTGGCCGGAGCCGGCGGACTCGTCGTGGCGCGTCGCCGCCGCGCGAGCGCCTGAGGCATCGGAACGTGACTGACGGAACGGGCGGACCGGGGAGCACCTCCCCCGGCTCGCCCGTTCCTGCGCCCGGCCCGGCGAGCACGAGGCGGATCCTCGGCGCGGTCGCCGTGTCGGTGCTCGTTCCGGGACTGGGGCACCGTCTCCTCGGCGCGCGCCGGTCGGGCACGACGCGCCTGGGCATCGCGGCAACCGTAGTCGTCGGCGTCCTCGTCCTGGGCGGCGCCATCGCCTCCGATCCGTCACTGCTCGTGCGACTGGCCACCGATCCGACCGCTGTCGCCGTCGCCGGCGGTCTCGGGGCCGCCCTCGGCCTCTTCTGGCTCTCGGGCCCCGTCGCAGCGGCGTTGATCGCCCGTCCTCCTCGGCGGGCGCGAGTAGCACTCGCCCTCGTCACCGCGCTCGCGGCGGCCGTCCCGCTCGCGGGAACCGCCTGGTGGACGTCGACCGCCTTCGCTCAGCACGACCTGCTCACGTCCGTGTTCGCCGCAGGCCGAGGGCCGGCGCCGGTCGACGGACGCTACAACATCCTCGTGATGGGTCTGGACGCGGATCCGATCCGCGACCAGATCCTCCTCCCCGATTCGCTCACTCTCGTGAGCATCGACGCCGTCACCGGCCGCACCGTCCTCTTCGGCATTCCGCGCACCGCGTCGAACTACCGCTACCCCGAGGGGTCCGCCCTGGCCCGGGCTCTGCCCGAGGGCACCCGGTGCCTCGTCGGCTGCGGGGTGAACCACCTCTACCACTACGGAGCGACGCATCCGGAGCTCTACCCGGACGACCCGGATCCGGGCGCCGCCGCCCTGCGCGACGCCGTCGCGGGATACACCGGCCTGCCCGTCTCGGCCACCGTCTCGATCCGGATGACCGGCTTCATCGACCTCGTCGATGCGCTGGGCGGAGTCTCGGTGATCAACACCCGCCCCGTGCTGCAAGCGGGAGTGCCTGACGACGGCAGCGGGCGTCCGGTCGAGTACGGGCCGCCGATCCCTGCCGGTCTCCAACACCTCGACGGCTCCGAGGCTCTGTGGTTCGCCCGATCGCGGGTGAACACCTCCGACGCCGACCGCTCGGAACGCCAAGCCTGCCTCCAGGCGGCGCTGTTCCGCCAGGTCGACCCGCTGACCGTACTGACCCGCTTCACCGCGATCGCCCGTTCCGGCTCCGAGAACGTTGCGACCAGCCTCCCGACGAGTGCGCTGCCGGCACTGGCCCGGCTCGCGGAGGTGGCGCGCACCCACCCCTTCATCCGTGTCGAGCTCGGGGAACCGCTGACGCTGCCGGAGCAGCCCGACACCGCCCTGGTGCAGCGCACGGTGGCGACGGCGATCGCAGGCGGCGACGATTCCGATGCGAGGCAGATCAGTGTTCCCGACCCGGAGACGCCGATGAGCGGACCCGCGGTCTCGTCGCCGCAGGCCGAGGCGGCTTCCGAGCCGGCCTGCACCGTTCCCTGACCGGTCGAGAGTCCATGCGAAGGCATACACTTCCCGCATGAGCAACCTGGAGGAGCATCCCGACGAGTTCCCCGTCGCCGCGGAGCCGGCCCTGCACGCGCCCGGCGCGGTGGAGATCCTCACGGCGCGGCTCGTTCCGCTCGGCGGTCCGCGCGCCATCGAGGTGCGCCGCACCCTCCCCCAGCGCTCCCGCTCGAGCATCGGCGCGTGGTGCTTCGCCGACCACTACGGACCCGTCCGGCTGGGCGAGGAGGCGGGAATGGACGTCCCACCGCACCCGCACATCGGCCTGCAGACGGTGAGCTGGCTCTTCGAGGGCGAGATCGAGCACCGCGACAGCGTCGGAAGTCGAGCCGTGGTGCGGCCGGGCGAGCTCAACCTGATGACGGCCGGGAGCGGCATCTCCCACTCCGAGGTCTCGACCGGCTCCGCGCCGGTCCTGCACGGAGTGCAGCTCTGGGTCGCGCTACCCGAGGAAACGCGGGCCATCCATCCGTTCTTCGAGCGCCACCGCAGCGTGCCCGTGCCGCTGACCGGTGCGCTGCTGCGCGTCTTCGTGGGAGGGATGCTGGGTGTCTCGGTGCCCGCGAGCACCTTCACTCCGCTGGTCGCCGCGCAGATCGACCTCGAGCCCGGCGCCCGGATCGAGCTGCCGGTGGAGGCGGCGTGGGAGTACGGCGTGCTCGTGGACGCGGGGTCGGTGTCGGTCGAGGGCACCGAGGTCCCGCGCTGGGATCTCGCCTACCTGGCGCCGGGCCGCTCCCAGCTGGTGCTCACGGTCGGCCCCGAGGGCGGGCGGGTGGTGCTGCTGGGCGGCGAGCCGTTCGCCGAGCAGCTGGTGATGTGGTGGAACTTCGTCGGTCGCAGCCACGACGACGTGGCCGCCGCACGCGAGCGCTGGCAGTCGGACGTAATCGCCGGCGCCGACCCGACGGGTCCGTTCGGCTCCGTCGACGGCTACGACGGCCGCGCGCTCCCCGCCCCCGTGCTGCCGACGGTGCGGCTGAAGCCCCGCCGCCCGGTCTGAGCCGGATCCGGACCCGGAGCGTCAGGACCCGTCGGACTCCTTCTTCTTCGCAGCGGCGGCAGCGGCGGCAGCGGCGGCCTGGCGATCGGTGGCCTCCGCAGTCTCGCGGAAGGCGCGACGCGGATCCTGCAGCGCGCTCATCGGCGAGAGGTCGCGCGGAGTGACCGCGTCGACGAGCCAGCCGGTGATGATCCGCCACTTGCGGTCCACGGTCGGCATCGCCGCTCCGTGGTAGGCGCGGTGGGCCAGCCACGCCGGGAGGCCGCGGAGCTTCACTCCCTTGATCACGCCCGCGCCCTTGCCGATGCCGTACTCGGCGACGGTGCCGACGGAGGCGTGGCGGTACTCCGCCACGGTGCCGCCGGTGAGGTCGGCGACGATGTTGCGCGCCAGGAGCTTGGCCTGGCGGACGGCGTTCTGCGCGTTCGGCGGGTAGTAGGCGAGCTGCTCGTGGGCGGTGAGATCCGGCACCTGCGCGCCGTCGCCCGCCGCCCAGGCCCCGCCGACCGGCTCGCCGTCCTCGCGGATGACGCGCAGGCGCGCGTCGGCCATCACATGTCCCTTCGGCCCGCGGGGGCGTCGGTCGCGTCGAGGACCGGGTTCGGCTTGACGCCCGCGGTCCAGACGATCGTCGCCGACGGGATGCGCTCCCCGGACGAGAGCTCGACGACGCCGTCCTCGCAGGAGGGCATCGTGGTCTTCAGGTGGACGTGCACGCCGCGCGAGCGGAGGTGGTCGAGCGTCCACGTCGAGAGCTCGGGGCCGACCTCGGGGGCCACCCGGTCCAGCGCCTCGACGAGGTGCCAGGTGACATCGCCCATCGAGAGCGAGGGCTGCGCGGCGAGGGTCTTCCGGCTGAGGTCGAGTAGCTCGCTCAGGGCTTCGACACCGGTGTAGCCGCCGCCGATGAAAACGAAGGTGAGCAGGCGGCGGCGCTCGGCCGGGTCGGTGGTCAGCGCGGCCTTCGCGATGTTCTCGAGGACGCGGTCGCGCAGGTGCGCCGCCTCCTCCACCGTCTTGAAACCGATGCCGTGCTCGGCGAGGCCCGGGGTCGGGAAGGTGCGGGTGACGGCTCCGAGAGCAAAGACGACCTGGTCGAACTCGATCGTGCGGGTCGAGCCGTCCATCGCCGCGACCGTGGCGTTGCGCTCGGCGAGGCTCACACCGGTGATCGCACCGCGGATCACTCGCGTGCGCTTGAGTGCGGAGACGAGCGGAACCGTGACGTGGCGCGGCTGCACATGTCCACCGGCGACCTCGGGGAGCAGCGGCTGGTACGTCATGTAGGGGTTCGGCTCGACGACGGTGACGTCGATCGGCGCCTCCCCCCGCCGCTTCTCCAGCCCCCAGGCCGTGTACAGGCCGACATAGCCCCCGCCGAGGATGAGGATGCGCGTCGTCCGGGATGCCGTCATGTCCGTTCCCTTCTCGAACCCGGCGCCGGGCAGGCGGAACCGGATAGTACTGAGGACGCTCCGACGCTACGCGCGGCGCGGTGGCGCGCACAGGGACTTGCGCGGCGCGGTGGGGCGCTGCACTCTCCGCACCTCGGCCGGTCCCGCTGTGGCCCCCGACCGCTCAGCCCACCTCCCGCCCGTCCGGCTGCAGCTGCCTGCGGTACTCGGATGGCGACAGACCCGTCTCGGTGACGATCGCACGCCGGAGCCGGTCCGGCGAGGTGAACCCGGTGCTCCGGGCGATGTCCGCGAGCGGGATGTCCTCACCGGCCGCTTCGACAAGGCGGAGGGCGTTCCTCGTGCGGACGCTCTGCAGGAGGTCGCGCAGGGTGGTGTGACGCTCCTCCGCCACGGCCCGCTGCAGGGAGCGAAGGCTGACCCGGCAGCGGTGTGCGATCACGCTCGGGTCGAGCCGCGAGTCGGCGAAGTCGGCGAGGACCACCTGCACCGCCGCCTCGACCATGTCGCGCGGGCCCGGCCGGCCGAGCGTGTCCTCCTGCCTCTCGGCGCCGAGGACCCGGCCGAGGCGCAGCAGCGTGCCCTGGAGGTACTCCGACTGCCCCGCGTGGTCGATGTCGAGGTCGGCGAGGAACGCTCGAAGCAGGGTCCGCGCGGTCGCCGTGACGGGTGAGGGTGGTAGCCGCCGCGACGCCTCGATGCGGTGCATCCGATCGCCCCCGATCTCGTCGATGGAGAGCACGAGTAATCGCACCGGCCGCTCCGCCCGCAGCACCGCTGGCTCCTGCCCGGAGAGGGCAAGCGCGCCGTCGCTCATCACGACGACGCCGGCCTCGGCCTCGACCGTCAGCGCCCCATCCATCGGCAGCACGAAGACCGAGACGTCGCCGCCGGTACGAACGCCCGGCCAGCACGCGGAGAACGCGGTCGAGGCCACATGCAGCACGCGGACGCGATCCACCGAGCCGATCAGAAGGTCCATCCGGAACCCCTGCGGCGGCTCGGCCGTCAGATCGAGCGTGCGCCGCACTGAGGCCAGCCCGTCCGCGCCGCGCAGGCGCACGGAGCGCACTCCCGTGCCCAGCGGAACGCTGACGGGGTTGAGCAGGGTCGAGCGAGGGATCACCGTGACTCCGTTCGTGATGCGGAGCCCCCTGCGCCGCGAAGCGAGCCTACAAGATGTGAGGCTTGCTCGCGACAACCGTTTTGGGGGTCTATTGCAACGCAGAGGTGAGCCGCGCCAGATTGTCGAGCAGGGTCGAGCGGAGTGGCTGCTGCCGCCACTCGCGCAGCGTCAGCTCCCGGGAGTGCTCGCGGTAGTCCTGCTGAACCTGCCGCAGGTCCTCCACGAACTCCGAACCGCGCACCATCAGCGAGACCTCGAGGTTGAGAGTGAAGGAGCGCATGTCCATGTTGCTCGAGCCGATCACGGCGACATCGTCGTCGATCGTGAAGTGCTTCGCGTGCAGGATCGTGGGCTTGCGGTACATCCAGATCCGCACGCCCGCCGTCAGCAACGTCTCGTAATACGAGCGCTGCGCGTGATAAACCACGGCCTGGTCGCCGATCTCGGAGACGAAGAGCTCGACGTGCACGCCGCGCCGGGTCGCCGTCGTGATCGCGTAGAGCATCGCCTCGTCCGGCACGAAGTACGGGCTGGTGATGATGATCGACTTCTGCGCCGAATAGAGCAGCGCCAGGAACAGGCGCAGGTTGTTCTCGCCCTCGAATCCCGGCCCACTCGGCACCACCTGGCAGTCGATCGTGTCGCGCTGCTGCAACGCCTGCATCGGCTCGGATTCGCGCAACAGCAGTTCGTCGGTCTCGCTGTACCAGTCGGTGATGAAGATGGCGTTGATGCCCTGCACCACCGGCCCCTCCAGGCGCACCATCAGATCGTGCCAGTGCAGGCCACGGCGGATGTTGCCGCGCTTGTTGTAGCTGGAGTCGACGACATTCTGCGAGCCCATGAAGGCGGCGTTGCCGTCCACGATCAGAAGCTTGCGGTGGTTACGCAGGTCCGGCCGCTGATACTGCCCGCGCCACGGCCGCACAGGCAGCATGTACGACCACGTCGCGCCCGCCCGCTCGAGGGCGCGCAATCGACGGTACGTCCCGCTGTAGTAGCCGGGCACGCGGATCGACGCGATGTGGTCGAGCAGGATTCGCACCGTGACGCCGCGGGCCACAGCGCGGTCGAGGGCGTCGAAGAAGGGCGCCGTCGTCGAGTCCGAGGCGAGGATGTAGAACTCGCAGTGCACGTAGCGACGGGCCCGATCAATCTCGTCCGCCATTGCCCGAATGGTGTGCTCGTAGTCGCCCTGCAGGCGTGCATCATTCCCGCCCACGAGCGGCATCGCGCCGAGATTGCGATTGAGGGTCACCACCGACTCCAACCACTGCGGCCAGGGATGCTCGCGGGCGACCCGGTCGATGCCGTCGGTCGACTCCAGGATGAACCGGTTGATCTCCTGCTGCTTCCGGCGGCGCTTACGCGGCAGCCGATAGCTCCCGATGAAGAGGAAGAGCAGGATGCCGACGTAGGGGATCAAGAAGATCGCCATCAGCCAGGCCAGGCCGGTCGTGGGGCGGCGGTTGCGGGGAACGACGATGACGGCGATCACGCGCACCACGAGCTCGACGACGACCGCGGCGATCGGGAGGATCACCGCCCAGTCCGGTGCAGGCACCGCGCCTCCTCGTTCGTCGTGCGGAGCCGCTCACCGGGCGCAGAAGGCACCCGCGCGGCGGCGGTGGTCAGGAGGCGTCGCGCGGCGGCAGGCCGCGGCGCTGACGCTCGCGAGCCTCGATCCGGTCGTAAGCGCGGCGCTCGTTGCGGTCCGAACGCAGGAGGGCGCGCATGACGAACCAGAAGAGGAGCCCGACGGTGATCGTCGGCACGAGGGCCCACAGCCCCTGGTTCCACAGCTCCCAGTCCATTCGGCGATCCTACCCGCGGCATCGCAGCGGCAGCCGAGTGGATGAGGACCCTTGCGCGCAGCGGCCTGCGCGGACGCCTGCGGCTACTGGCTCTCGACCGACTTGTTCAGCGCCGCCGCGTCCGAGTTCAGCCCCTCCAGCTCCGAGCGCAGACCGTCGTACACAGCGATATCTGCGTCGATCGCGGCCCGGGTCGCGTCGAGGGCCTGACTCCGAGCGAGCAGATCGGCGCGCTCAGCCTCGAACGCTGCGGTCGATCCGAAGTCGCCACTGTCAGCCCGGGAGTTGAAGCCGTTGATCTCCACGTTCAGCGCGTCGTACTCGGCAGTGTTCGCAGCGATGCGCGCCGTGAGATCGGCGTACATGGTCTCGATCCGGGACACCAGATCCTCGATGCGGTTCTCGAGGTCGGTGAACACCGCCTCGTAGCGCGCGTTCAGCGACACGACGACGGAGCGGTCATCGAAGAACTCGGCGTAGTGCTCCTCCAGCGCCGGTGGCAGGTCGGCCACCTCGGTCCCCAGGATCGAGTGCAGCTCGTTGACGCGCTCGCCGAGTCCGCCGGTGCGGTAGAGCTCGAGGCGCTCGGCGATCGTGCCGTCCTGCGGAAGGGTCGCGTAGACGGCCTCGAGCTCGTCGCCCAGCTGGGCCTGCTCCTGCGCATCAAGCCGCACCCACGCGGCGTGCAGCATCTCGTGCGCGGCCGTGACGTCGCGGACGCCGTCGAGGTCGGGATTAGTGACGTCCGAGATGTAGATGCTGGTGCCGGTGTAGCAGCCGAGCACGATGTCGTCGGACGCGCCGTAGCCGCAACGGTCATTGAAGCCGGCGGTCGGCTCGACCGACGGGCTGGAAGCGTAGTAGAGGGCGCGGCCCCGCTCGGACATGGCGGTCCGCTCGGCGAACCCGGCGATCGTGGCGTTGGGCGTGAACGCCTCCGCTGCCCGCCGGTCAGCCAGCGCCCTGCCGACGTGACCGGAGGAGGTGAGGGCGCTCGCCGCGAAGACGGTTCCCACTCCGAACTGCGCGAGCGTGAGGACGACGGCCGCTGTCGTCGCGACGATGCTCGATGCCCTGACCATGTGTCCCCCTCGCCGGCCGCGCCGCACGCGCGCGGCTCCTGCGACCCTACTTGACGAGCGGGAACAGGATCGTCTCGCGGATCCCGAGGCCGGTGATCGCCATCAGCAGGCGGTCAATGCCCATGCCCATGCCGCCGGTGGGGGGCATGCCGTGCTCGAGGGCGCGGAGGAAGTCCTCGTCCAGGCGCATCGCCTCGTCGTCGCCCGCGGCGGCCTGGCGGGCCTGCTCGACGAAGCGCTCGCGCTGCACGACCGGGTCGACCAGCTCGGAGTAACCGGTCGCCAGTTCGAAGCCGCGGACGTAGAGGTCCCACTTCTCCACGACACCGGGGATGTTCCGGTGCGCGCGCACGAGCGGCGAGGTGTCGACGGGGAAGTCCATCACGAAAGTGGGGCGCACCAGGCCGCCCTTCACGAAGTGCTCCCACAGCTCCTCGACGTACTTGCCGTGGGTGGGCACGGGCACCTCGACGCCCTCGCGCGCGGCGAGGGTCTCGAGCTCGGCGAGCTGCGTCTGCGGAGTGATCGCGATGCCGGCCGCGAGCGACAGGCTTTCGTACATCGAGATGCGGTCCCACTCGCCGCCGAGGTCGAACTCGGTGCCGTCCGCCCAGGTGACGACGTGCGAACCGGCGACGGCCTGCGCCGCGTTCTGGATCAGCTCCTGGGTGAGGTCGGCGATCGAGGTGTAGTCGCCGTACGCCTGATAGGCCTCGAGCATCGCGAACTCGGGCGAGTGCGTGGAGTCGGCGCCCTCGTTGCGGAAGTTGCGGTTGATCTCGAAGATCCGGTCGATGCCGCCGACGACCGCCCGCTTGAGGTACAGCTCGGGAGCGATGCGCAGGTACAGCTCCGTGTCGAAGGCGTTGGAGTGCGTGGCGAAGGGGCGGGCGGAGGCGCCGCCATGCATCACCTGGAGCATCGGGGTCTCGACCTCGAGGAACTCGTGGGCGGCGAAGGTGCTGCGCAGCGAGGCGTTCACCCGCGCGCGGGTCACGACGGTCTCGCGGGCCTGGGGCCGCACGATCAGGTCAAGGTAGCGCTGGCGCATCCGGGTCTCGTCACCGAGCTCGTTGTGCAGGTTCGGCAGCGGGAGGAGCGCCTTCGCGGCGATCGTCCATTCGGACACCCAGACGCTCAGCTCGCCGCGCTTGCTCGAGATGACCTCGCCCTCGACGAAGAGGTGGTCACCGAGGTCGACCAGCTCCTTCCAGGCGGCCAGTGACTCCTCACCGACATCGCCGAGTGAGACCATCGCCTGGATCCGCTCGCCGTCGCCCGCCTGGAGCGTCGCGAAGCAGAGCTTGCCGGTGTTGCGCTGGAACACCACCCGGCCCGCGAGACCGACGTGCTCGCCGGTTTTCACGTCCGATTCGATGCCCTCGTGGCGCGCGCGGACGGCCGCGATAGTGTCCGTCACTCCGACCGCGACCGGGTACGCGCCGGCGCCGAGGTCCTCGCCCGCGAGTTCGAGCAGGCGCTCGCGCTTGGCCAGGCGGACGGCCTTCTGCTCGGACGCCTCCTCCTGCGCGGCACGCTCTGCGGCGCTCCGCTCGGAGTCGGCCCGCAGGGCGTCGGTCGGGGCGGCGGGGGCGGGAGTGTCGGCCATATCGGGTCGCGGTGCTTTCGGTTCGGGGCGGACGGCCGCGATCAGGCGAGCAGGATCGGGGCGTTGTCGAGGAGGCGGGTGGTGCCGACGATCGCGGCGACGAGCATGAGGGCCGGGCCGTGGTGGTCGGCGTCGACCGGGAGGAGCGTCGCGGGGTTCACGACGACGAGGTAGTCCAGCTTAACGAGCGGTTCCTCCCGCGCGACGGCGCGCGCCGCGGCGATGGCCGCGGCCGCACCGTGGTCGGCGGCTCCGGCGGCGGCGGAGAGGAGGCGCGGCAGCGCGAGACCGGCGCGGCGCTGCTCCTCGCTGAGGTAGCGGTTGCGGCTGGAGCGGGCGAGCCCGTCCTCCTCCCGCACGATCTCGACGCCCTCGATCGCGAGGGACAGGTCGAGGTCGTGGACCATGCGGCGCACGAGGAACAGCTGCTGCGCGTCCTTCTGCCCGAAGACGGCGACGTCCGGCTGCGCGATGTTCAGGAGCTTGGCGACGACGGTGAGCATCCCGTCGAAGTGCCCCGGCCGGGCGCGCCCCTCGTAGAGCCCGCCGATCTCGCCCGCCACGACCCGGGTGGAGGAGGGGCCGTCGGGGTACATCTCGGCGACTCCGGGTGCGAAGACGAGGTCGACCCCGGCCGCGTCGAGCAGCGCCGTGTCGCCTGCAAGGTCACGCGGGTAACGGTCCAGGTCCTCGGTGGGGCCGAACTGCAGCGGATTCACGAACACCGACACGACGACGACGTCGGCCAGCTCGCGCGCCCGCTCCACGAGCGCGAGATGCCCAGCGTGCAGCGCGCCCATCGTCGGCACGAGCGCGATGCGCCGACCCGCCCGCCGCGCCTCCCCCAGCCGCTCGCGGAGGTCGCCGATGCGCTGGACGGTGCTGATCACCCGTCGATGCTACCGGCGGGCCCGCGCCTGCCGAGGCCTGCGGCGCCCAGACACCGCGTGCTCCGCGAGACACCGCCTCCACCGCGGTGTCTCGGCGACGGAGCGGTGTTTCGGCGCTGCGCGCGCCACTCCGGAGTACGGAGCGGGCCAGCCCTCGGCCGACGTCATCGACGATAGCTCACTTTGCGCTACGGTGAGCGGTGTGAGCTTCCGACCCTCCGAACTCGATCTGATCGGCGCCGCGTTCCCCACGGCGATCCGCGGGACCGTCCACCCAAAGCCCGGGCAGTACTCTCCTCGGATCAAGGATCCCGCTACGAGGGTGAATCCGTGGCACGGAGTCGCTGTCGAGACCAGGGACGGACGGATCGTGACGCGGTACGAGGTGCAGATCTACCAAGACTTCGAGCGGTACGAAGCGGTCCTCATCCGTGGGGACGACGCTCCGTTCTTCTACCGTGAGATCGCGCCGGAGTGACACCGTGACCCGGACGACGACAGGTCCGCGGTTCGGGGCGGCCGTGCGTGTGATCGCGGTCGCCCAGGTCGCGGCGTCCACGGCAGCGGGACTTGTCCTGACGACCGCGAGCGTCGCCGCGGTCGAGTTGGCCGGCACGGAGCAGGTGGCCGGGACGACACAGACGGCGATGGTCATCGGAGCGAGTGTGCTGACGGTCCCGATCGCGCGCCGCTCCTCAAGGTCGGGACGCCGGGCGGCACTCACCCTCGCCTACGGGATCGCATCAGCCGGCGCACTGATCGCAGCGGCGGCCGTCGGGCTGGGGCTCTGGTGGCTGCTCGTGCTCGGCGCGGCGCTGATCGGCGGCGGCACCGTCGCGGGGCTGGCGGCGCGCTTCGCTGCCGCCGACTCCGCACCGAGCGCGGACCGGACCGCGTCGGTGATCGCTTTCGTCCTGTGGGCGTCGACGGTCGGATCGCTCGTCGGTCCGAACCTCGCGAGCCTCACCGGCTCCACCGGCGCCGCGACCTTCCTCCTGCCGGCGGCCCTCTATGCGGCTGCCGCCGCATGCATCCGAGGTGGCATGCCGCCCACACCAGCGACGTTCGAGCCGGCGCGCAGGCGCGGGACCCGCCCGGAGGCGCTCGGTGTCCTCCGCGCACACCCCCGAGCCCTCGCAGGAGTCGTGGTCTCGACGGCGTCGCACGGGGCGATGATCGCACTGATGGCCTTGGCCCCGGTGCACCTGCACGCCGCCGGTCAGCACACGAGCGCCGTCGGACTCGTGATGAGCGCGCACCTCGCCGCGATGTACGGGTTCAGCCCGGTCTTCGGCGCACTCGTCCGGCACTGCGGGGCGCTGCGCTGCGGGGTGGCCGCTCTGGCTCTCGCCGCATCGGCGTCAGGAGTACTCGCTGTCGGAGCGCAGGGCGGGGTCGTGCTGTTCGGGGTCGGTCTCGCTCTTCTGGGCGCCGCCTGGTCGCTGGGGATGATCGCCGGATCGACGCTCGTCACTCTGGGCCTCCCGACCGACCAGCGAGCGGCGGCGCAGGGGCTGACGGATCTCCTCCTGAACGTGGGCGGGGGCGTGGCGAGCATGACGGCTGGACTCGTGGCTGCGGCCGTTGGCTACCCGACTCTGGGGGTGGGCACCGCCGCACTTGTGACGTGCTGCCTCGTCGCCCTCCTTCCCATCGGGCGCCGGCGTCTCGGCCCGACGGAGCACACCGGCGCGCCGCGCTGAGCGCTCATCCCGCCGCGCGGCGCAGCGCGTCGTCGATGGAGGAGCGGACGAGGCTGGAGAGGAAGAAGCCCGGCTTCTCGACGCCGATTCCCGCCAGCAGACCGGCCGCCTGGTCCACGATCGCGGTCGAGAAGGTGGTGGCGGTCGAGATGGCCTCCGCGTAGGCGGCGCGGTCCGACTCCGCCACGGTCACCGGCTCCCCGCCCATCTCGACCACGAGCGCCTGCGCGATCGGCAGCACCGGGCCCGGCGCCGAGACGGCAAAGTAGGTCTCGGCGAGGCGCGCCAGGTCGAGGCTGGTGCCGCTGAACGCCATCGCCGGGTGCACGGCGAGGGGGATGACTCCGGAGGCAAGTGCCGGAGCGAGCACCCCGTAGCCGTGCTCAGGCGCCGTGTGCAGCACCAGCTGGCCGGGCTGCCATCCTCCGGTGGCCGCGAGGCCGGCGACCAGCCCGGCGATCTCGCTGCCGGGGACGGCGACGATCACCAGCTCGCAGCGTTCGACAAGCTCGGGGATCGCCAGCACGGGCACGCCCGGAAGGAGCGCGTCAGCGCGCTCGCGGCCGCTCTCGCTGGTGGTGGCGACTCCGATCACGGCATGGCCGGCCCCGGCGAGCGCGGCGCCGAGCACCGGGCCGACGTGTCCGGCGCCGATGACGCCGACGCCCAGGCGTCCGTCGCGGCGGTTCTCAGGCATGCGGTTCTCCCTCCGGAGCCGGCCAGTCGGGCAGGGCGGAGGAGGGCCGGCGCCCCCACCGGTGGCTCGCGTCGCGGTCGGCGGCCCGCACTCCGGCGGTCGCGAGGCTCTCGAAGAAGGCGAGGCCGTCGGCCGCGCTCATCACGGGGACGAGCGCAGTGACGGGGCCGGCCACCGTGTGCACGCGCGCCGAGGCCAGCCCCAGCAGGCGCTGGAGCGGCCCCTGCTGGACCCCGACGCTCTGCATCCGCGCCAGGGGCACCACGGCGACCCGCCGCCAGACTGCCCCGCTGCGCAGGATCGCGACCTCGTCCGTCAGCCGGTACCCCGTCCGCCGGAACGAGAACGGGCGGAGCCACACCGCCGAGCGCGGGGCGCGGGTGAAGCCGGCCGCGTCGCGGTGCCGGAGAGCGTCGCCGACGGGCGTCGACTCCGCCCCCTCACTGGTCCCGGGCAGCAGGAGCCCGAGGACGCGCTCGACCGCTGCGAGGTCGCCAACCGGGAGGATCGTGGTGTTCGGCTCGCCGTTCGCTCCGCGGGAGGCCGCGTGGCCAGCCCGGTCGATCCGCACCTGCCACCAGCCAAACGGACGCCAGAGCAGCGGCTGCGTGATCTCGACGGCGTGGATCCGTCCGGGCGGGATGGTGTCGCTGCTGGTCGAGAGCACGCCGTAGCCGATGCGCACGCCGTCGGGTGTCGCGGCGATGGAGTAGCGGAGCGAGCGCACGAACTGGCGGAGGTAGTAGCTGCCCGAGCCGATCAGGCCCGGCAGGATCGCGAACAGCACGAAGGGCGAGCCGTAGACGGCGACGACCACCACGGCGACGGCCGAGGCGACCAGGAACAGCGTGAATCCGCTGAACACCAGCGAGCCGAGGAGCCGACCTGCGGGGATGGACACCACCGATTCAGGCGAAGCGTCATCCTGCGGCTCGCCGAACTCCTCCAGCCGCCGCGCGAGAAACCCGCCCGCCGAGGCGTGGCCGTCGACCAGTGCCTCCCGCTCGCGCACGCCCGAGGCCAGGCGCAGGATGTCGCGGCGCAGCGCGTCCACCAGCCGCGAGCCGAGGTACGACAGCTGCACGTTCGCATCCTGCCCCGCGACGCTCACCTCGAGTTTCGCGGCGCCGAACACCCGCGCAAACAGCGGACGCTGCACCGCGATGCCCTGGATGCGGTCGAGCCGCGCCCGCCGATTGGTACGAAAGAGCACGCCGGAGCGCACCTCGACCACCTCGTCCGTGACGCGGAAGGTGTGCATCCGCCAGGACAACCAGAACGCGAAAACGGCCACCGCGAGGCCGACCGCCACCGCCAGCACAGCCCAACCGACGAGCCCTCGGCGCAGCAGCTCATCGACCGGGTCACCGCTCCCGAAGCCCTCCGGCCCGGGCAGGAACAGCTCGACCAGGCGCTCCCGGAGGTTCGTCATCACGATGCCGAGCACGACCAGCAGGCCGATCCCGCCCTTGAGGACGGGGGTCGCGGGATGGAGGCGGTGCCATTGCCCGTCGGCGAGGTCCGTCTCGACGGCGCGCAGCTCGGTCACAGGCCGGCCCGGCGCGATTCGGCGAGCTCAACCAGGTGGTCGCGGAGCTCCTCCGCCTCCGCCTCGGCCAGGCCCGGGATGCTGACCCCGGTTGCCGCGGCGGCCGTGACGAAGCGCAGATCGGCGAGGCCAAGCGCGCGGGCGAGCGGCCCACGGTTGACGTCGATCAGCTGCATCCGCCCGTACGGCACCGACACGAAGCGCTGGAACATGATGCCGCGGCGAAAGAGTAGGTCGTCCTGGCGCAGGAGATAGCCGTAGGCGCGGGCGCGACGCGGGGCGACGATCAGGAGGGTCACCGCGAGCGCCGCGGCGGCCAGCATCGGGATCCAGCCCCAGGGGAGGCCGATCAGCAGCAGCACCACGGGCACGGCGAGCAAGAACACGCTCGAGACGACGGCCGACACGATCTCGACGGCGATGTATTTCGGCGAGACGCGCCGCCACTCCCCCACGATGTCGAGGCGGTCCCGTCGGCGTCGGCTCGCGTCCGGGCGGGTCTGCGGCGTCGCGCCGTCGGGGTCGGCGGACATGGCGTCGTCCTCACTGCCCGCGGCGGTCCGGGCGTCGGCGTCAGGCGTGGTCCACCTCGCCGACGGCGCTGTCGTCCTCGTCGCTCGGCGGGATGGTGCACAGGTGCTCGGCGACCAGGCCGGCCACCAGCAGGACGAGCGCTGCCACAATGGTCGCGACGTCCTGCCACACGGAGCCTAGCGAAGGGATCGCACGGCTCAGCAGGTACACCAGGATGCCGCCGGAGGCTCCGAGCAGCAGCGCGCCGACGTGGCTGCACGCCTTCGCGAGCACCACCACGCGCATCGCCCGGAACGGGTCGATCGGCCGGCGCAGCGTGCCCTTCGTCGCGCGGTGGATGGGGATCGCGAAGCCCAGGACGAGCGCGGCGACCACGACCAGGGTGAGCGGCACCGTCAGCGGGGGATGAGCACGGGGCGCCCCGAGGCCGCGACCGCGAGGTCGAAGAGGAAGCCGGCCACGGCCCCGGCGAGGCCGAGCCCGAGCAGAGTGCTGATGCGGGTGCGCCTCACGGGGTCCTGCTCTCGGGTTCGGCGTCGCTGTCTCGGGCCGTGCCTGCTCCGGAGTCGCGCCCCGGCCAGGTCAGCGCAACCGGATGGTCGACCACCCGGTCCCTCGCCCGCTCCCGCAGCTCGGCGATAGATCCGAGGCCGGGGAGCACCGCCGTCGGCTCCACGTCGAGCCACGGGTCGAGCACGAAGGCCCGCTCCGCTGCGCGCGGGTGCGGCAGCGTCAGATGCGCGTCGCTCCGGATCACACCACCGACCACGATCACGTCGATGTCGAGCGTCCGATCGCCCCAGCGCTCCTCGCCCTCGCCGCGGATCCGGCCGCCGTCGAGTTCGACCGCCGCCGTCACCGCGAGCAGGTCGTCGGGCTCGAGCACGGTCGAGCCGGTCACTACCGCGTTGAGGTACTCGGGTGCCTGGTCGTCGACGCCCTCAGGCTTGCGTGCGGGCGACTCGACCACCTTCGACACCGCCTCGATCCGGAGTCCCGGCGTCGCCGCGAGCGCCCGTAGCGCCACCTCGAGATGCGCGAGGCGGTCGCCGAGGTTGCTGCCGAGTGCGAGCACCACATGCCGCGCCGGGCGGATCCGCTCCTGCCGCGGCCTCACGAGCGGGTCCTCGTGATCTGCACCGAGACGTCGTCGAACGGCAGCGGGATCGGCGCGTCGGGCTTGTGTACGGTGATGCGGACCACGTCGGCGGCGGCGAAGCCCAAAGCGACCCGCGCGAGGCGCTCGGCCAGGGTCTCGATGAGGTCGACAGGGTCGCGGGTCACGGCGTCCGCCAGCGCGATCGCGAGCTCGCCATAGTGCACGGTCTCGGCGAGGGCGTCACCCTGCGCCGCGAGCGCCGTATCGAGCCAGACCGTCGCGTCGATCACGAAGTCCTGGCCGTTCTCGCGCTCGAAGTCGAAGACGCCGTGGTGCGCGCGCACGCGCAGGCCGGTGAGGGTGAGGGAGTCGCGCAGGGCGAGGGCGGCAGGGTCGATCGCGGTCACGGGGTCTCCTCCTGGAGTCGGGCGGCGAGCGCGAGGGCGCGAGCGGACGAGCGGACGTCGTGGACCCGCACGCCCCAGGCGCCGTGCTCGGCGGCCACAAGGCTCAGCATGGCCGAGACCTCGTCGCGCTCGGCGGCCGGAGCGCCGATGGGGGCGAACGGAGCGAGGAACCGCTTCCGCGAGTGTCCGACGAGCACTGGGAACCCCAGCGAGACGATCGCGTCGAGCCCGGCCAGCAGAGCCCAGTCGTGCCCGCCGTCTTTTGCAAAGCCGAGCCCCGGGTCGAGCAGGAGCCGGTCATCCTGGATCCCGGCGGCGCGAGCGGCGTCGATCCGGCGCTCCAGCTCGCCGCGCACGTCCGCGACCACGTCGGTGTAGGAGGCGAGCGCGGTCATCCCGGCGCTGGGGCCGCGCCAGTGCATGGCGATGTAGACGGCGCCGCGGTCGGCGACCAGCGGCAGCATCCGCGGGTCGGCGAGGCCACCGGAGACGTCGTTGACGACCACGGCTCCGGCGTCCAGGGCTGCCTCCGCGGTGGCGGCGCTCATCGTGTCGATGCTCACGCGCACCCCTTCCGCGGCGAGTGCGCGCACGACGGGCAGCACCCGACCCTGCTCCGCCGCGGCGTCCACGCGGGCGGCGCCGGGGCGGGTGCTCTCCCCACCGACGTCGACCAGATCGGCACCGAAGGAGGCGGGCCCGTCGCCGACGGGCCGGCTCAGGTCGAGCCCGTGGCGCACGGCGTCGTCGGCCGAGAGCCAGCGGCCGCCGTCGCTGAACGAGTCGGGAGTGACGTTGAGGATCCCGAGGAGCGCGGCACGGCCGGTCGGCGTGAGATCGGCGACGGAGGTGACCACGTCACTCCCCCCGCGCGGCGCCGATCAGCGCGATGATCTCGGCGCGGGCGGCCGGGTCGGCGAGGGAGCCGCGGGCCGCCACCGTGACGGTCGAGCTGGCGGTCTGGCGCGGTCCGCGCATCCGCACGCAGCCGTGCTCGGCGTCGACCACGACGAGCACGCCCTCGGGATCGAGGCCCTGCTCGAGCGCGTCGGCGATCTGCTCGGTCATCCGCTCCTGGATCTGCGGACGGGAGGCGACGGTCTCGACCACGCGCGGCAGCCGGCCCAGGCCGACGACCCGCTCGCGCGGCCGGTAGGCGATGTGGGCGACGCCGAGGAACGGCAGGAGGTGGTGCTCGCAGACGGAGCGGAAGGCGAGGTCGCGCACGATCACGGTCTGATCCAGCGACGACTCCTGACCGCCCTCGACGACCGCGAACGTCTCGGTCAGCTCGGCGGCGGCATCGGCGTCGAACCCGCCGAAGAACTCCTCGTACGCCTCGGCGAACCGGCGCGGCGTCTCGGTGAGGCCCTCGCGGCCGGGGTCCTCCCCGATGGCCGCAAGGATCTCGGCGACGGCCGCCTCGATGCGCGTCTTGTCGACGGGCACGCGCTCGCTACGCCGTCGCTGGGCGCGGGTTGATCAGCGGCGGGCGCTTCGGAGCGACCTCGCCGGCGCCCGCGGAGGAGACGCCTCCGTCGGTCGCGGCCGAGTCGATCGGCGCTTTGGCGACCGGCACCGCGATGGGCGGCAGGTCGGACAGGGGGCGCTTGTCGCTCGAGAGCCACTGCGGGCGCTCGCCGATGCGGCGGACGTCCTTGAAGATTTCGGCCAACTGGTCGTGGTCGAGCGTCTCCTTCTCGAGCAGCTCCATCGCCAGGCGGTCGAGGATGTCGCGGTTGTCGTTGATGACCTGCCACGCCTCGTCATGCGCCTGCTCGATGAGCTGGCGCGTTTCGGCGTCGACCGTCTCGGCGATCTGCTCGGAGTAGTCGCGCTGGTGCCCCACATCGCGGCCGAGGAACATCTCCCCCGAGGACTGGCCGAGCTTGACCGCGCCGACATTCGAGGACATTCCGTACTCGGTGACCATCTTGCGCGCGATAGCGGTCGCCTTCTCGATGTCGTTCGACGCTCCGGTCGTCGGGTCGTGGAAGACGATCTCCTCCGCGACCCGTCCGCCCATCGCGTAGGCGAGCTGGTCGAGGAGTTCGTTGCGGGTGGTGGAGTACTTGTCCTCCAGCGGGAGCACCATCGTGTAGCCAAGGGCGCGGCCGCGCGGCAGGATCGTCACCTTGGTCACCGGGTCGGTGTGGCGCATCGCCGCCGCCGCCAGGGCGTGCCCACCCTCGTGGTAGGCGGTGATCAGCTTCTCCTTGTCGCGCATGACGCGCGTGCGCCGCTGCGGGCCCGCGATGACACGGTCGATCGCCTCATCGAGCGCGCGATTGTCGATCAGTTGCGCGTTGGAGCGGGCCGTGAGCAGCGCTGCCTCGTTCAGGACGTTCGCCAGGTCGGCACCGGTGAAGCCCGGAGTCTTGCGAGCGACGACCTCGAGGTCGACTCCGCCCGCGAGAGGCTTGCCGCGGCCGTGGACCTCGAGGATCCTCTTGCGACCGAGCAGATCCGGGGCGTCGACGCCGATCTGGCGGTCGAAGCGGCCCGGGCGCAGCAACGCCGGGTCGAGGATGTCGGGGCGGTTGGTCGCCGCGATCAGGATGACGTTCGTCTTAACGTCGAAGCCGTCCATCTCGACCAGAAGCTGGTTGAGGGTCTGCTCGCGTTCGTCGTGACCGCCACCCATTCCGGCGCCGCGGTGGCGACCGACGGCGTCGATCTCGTCGACGAAGATGATCGCCGGCGAGTTCTCCTTGGCCTGCTGGAAGAGGTCACGGACGCGGCTCGCGCCGACACCCACGAACATCTCGACGAAGTCGGATCCGGAGATGGAGTAGAAGGGGACGCCCGCCTCACCGGCGACCGCGCGGGCCAGCAGGGTCTTGCCGGTGCCGGGAGGGCCGTAGAGCAGGACACCCTTGGGAATGCGGGCGCCGACCGCTTGGAACTTGGCCGGCTCCTTGAGGAACTCCTTGATCTCGTGCAGCTCCTCGATCGCCTCGTCGGCGCCGGCGACGTCACCGAACGTGACCTTCGGGGACTCCTTCGAAACCAGCTTCGCCTTCGACTTGCCGAACTGCATGACGCGGTTGCCGCCGCCCTGCATGCCCGACAGCATCAGCCAGAAGAACGCGCCGATCAGGAGGATGGGGAGGAGGAATCCCAGGGCCGAGAGGAACCAGTTGGTCTGCGGAACCTCGTCGTTGTAGCCGGTGCTGCCGAGGTCGGCCGCGGACACCGCGTCCACAACCTCGGACCCGCGCGGGGCCACGTAGTAGAACTGCACCTGGGTGCCGTTGTCGCCGTCCGCCTGCTTGAGCGTGAGGTCGACGCGCTGTTCGCCGTCGACGATCTTCGCCGAGTCGACCTTCCCGTCCTTTAGGAGGTCGAGCCCCTCCTGCGTGGTGACCGGCCGGAAGCCGGACATCGTGATCAGCGAGGAGCCGATCCACACCGCGACAATCGCCAGGACGACGTAGAGGATGGGACCCCGGAAGATGCGCTTCACGTTCATGCTTGTTGCGGGTGCGACACCCGGCGCCTTTCTGACGAGGAAATGTGAGTGACAGGCTACCTCCCGCGCTCTGAGCGGCGCCCACGCGTTCGCCCTGGGCTGAGCTGATGGCGGGGGATGCGGCACGCCGCATCCCCGCTCGCAGTCGGCTTCTCGACGCGGCGCGTTCCGCAGAGCGGGTCCTGTCGGACTGCCGGGAAACGCTGGCACGCGTCGACACCGGATGGCAGGGATGCGGCACGCCGCATCCCCGCTCGCAGTCGGCTTCTCGACGCGGCGCGTTCCGCAGAGCGGGTCCTGTCGGACTGCCGGGAAACGCTGGCACGCGTCGACACCGGATGGCAGGGATGCGGCACGCCGCATCCCCGCTCGCAGTCGGCTTCTCGACGCGGCGCGTTCCGCAGAGCGGGTCCTGTCGGACTGCCGGGAAACGCTGGCACGCGTTTCCCGGTCTCGTCCTCTTCCTGGGGGTGGGTCAGGCGGGCTCGAGGAGGGGCTCGGGGTCGCGGAGGGCGGGGGTCAGGCCGCGGCGACGGCGGGCGGCGGCCAGCACGGTGACGGCGAGAGCACCGAGCAGCCAGAGCACGAGCACGAGGACCGCGTGCGCGACTCCGATGGTGCCGCCGGCGATCAGCGAGCGGAACGCCTCCACGGTGCCGGTCAGCGGCAGCACGCCGTGGATCGCCTGGAAGAAGGCGGGCGCCGTCTCGACCGGGTAGGTGCCTCCGGCCGAGGACAGCTGCAGCACGATCATCAGCAGCGCCAGGAAGCGGCCGGGCGCGTCCAGGAGCGCGATCAGCGCCTGGTTGATCGCCACGAAGGTGAGGCTCGTGAGCACCGCGATCCCGATCAGCCCGGGCAGGTTCGACGCCTCCACGCCCACCCCGAAGCGGATGACCAGCGCGGCCAGAGCACCCTGCGCGACGGCCATCAGCGCGCCGGGCAGGTAGCTGCGCAGCGCGATGACCCACGCGGGCCGGCGAGCGGCGAGGAGGCGGGCGCTGAGCGGGGCGCTCATCAGGGAGAAGGCGAGCGCGCCGACCCAGAGCGCGAGCGCCAGGAAGTAGGGGGCAAGGCCGTAGCCGTAGGACGGCACGCGGTTCATCCGCTCGGCGTCGATCCCGACCGGGGCAGCAGCGACGGTGCTGAGTTCCTGCGCCTGCTCGTCGGTGTAGCTGGGCACGTCGGCCGCGCCGTCCGAGAGCTTCGTGTCGAGGGTGCGCGATCCGGAGGCGAGCGAGTCGATCCCGTCGGCGAGGGTGCGCGAACCGGTGGCCGCGTCGGCCGAGCCGGTGGCGGCCGTGTCGGCGCCGGCGGCCAGGTCGGAGGCGCCCGTCGCGAGCGCGGCCGTTCCCGAGGCGAGGTCGGCGGCGCCGGAGGCCGCGGAGGCGATGCCGGTGGTGAGCGGGCCGACGGCGCCGGCGAGCGTGTCCACTCCGCCCGCGACCTTCGCCGCTGCGCCGTCGAGGGTCGCCGCTCCCCCGGTGAGGGCCCGCGCGCCGCTCTGGAGCTGTTGCGCGCCTTCGGCGACGGGGCCAGCTCCGGTGGCAAGCGCCGAGGTGCCGGTCGCGAGGTCGGCTGCTCCGGTCGACACCGTGGCGGCGCCGACCGAGAGCGCTGTCAGTCCGTGGCCGTCGTCGCCGACCAGCGCTTTCGCACCATCGGCGAGCGCCCGCGCGCCCGAGTCGGTCTCGGTCGCGCCGCCCGCGACGGCGGCAGCGCCCTGCTCGAGAGCGGCCAGCTCGGCCCGGCGCTCTGCGTCGCTGAGCGAGTCGTACCGAGAGAGCAGCGAGGCGAGTCCAGAGTCGACTCCGGCGGCTCCCGACGCGAGGCCAGGAGTCGCGGCTGCGAACGTCCCGGTAACGGCCGCGAGCTCCCGGGCACCTGCGAGCGCCTGCTGAGCACCGCCGGAGACCGTCGCCGACCCGGTGGCGAGCGCCTGGGCACCGGACGCCGCGGAGGCCGCGCCGTCCCGGAGCGCTGAGGTCCCGCCGGCGAGGTCGGCGGCTCCCGAGGCGAGCGTCGACGCTACGCCGTCGAGCTTCTGCGCGCCGTCGGCGACGGAGCGCGCACCGGAGTCGAGTTCCGCAGCCTGCTCGGGCAGCTGCCCGGTCCCGCCAGCGATCTGCCGAAGTCCGGACGAGAGGGTGGACGCCCCGGTCGCCGCCGCCCCGGCACCCGAGCGGAGGGAGTCGGCGCCGGTCGCCAGCCGTGCCGTCCCGTCCTGCAGCTGCGCGAGCCCGACGACCAGCTCGGCGGAGCCGGACACGGCCGAGCCGGCGCCGTCCGCCAGGTGCGCGGCTCCGTCGGCCGCCTGTTCCAGGCTGGAGTGGACGTCGGTGAAGCCGAGGTACACGTTCTGGAGGTAGGTCGCGCCCACCTTCTCCTCGAGGGTCTTCGTCACCGTGGTGCCGATCGTGGAGGCGATGGTGCCGACGATCAGGTTCGCTCCGTCGTTCGTCTCGATCGAAAGCTTCGCCTGCACCGCGGCAGAGGGATCGGTGCCGCCGACCGAGGCGACATCGGTGGAGAAGCCGGCCGGCACCGTCAGCACAGCGAACACGTCGCCCGAGGCGAGCTCGTGCGCCGCCTCATCTGCCCCGCTCGCCGTCCAGGCGAAGTTCGAGTCGGACGTACTGGTGGTGAGCTCGTCGGCGAGATCGTGGCCGAGAGCGAGTGTCGAACCGTCCGCCGCCGTCGCGCCGGTGTCCTCGTTCACGATCGCCGCGGGCACGGTGCCGAGGTGGTGGGAGGGGTCGAGGTTGGCCGAGGTCAGCAGTCCCGCGTAGATCAGCGGGATGAGGGCGATCGCAGCGAAGACGACGACGAGGCGCGGGTTCACGGCGCGGCGGAGCGGGGTGGTGGTCATGATCCTTTTACTTCGTGGAGTGCAGGGCGGCGAGCCGCTGCGAGGCGACTCCGGTGACGAGGAGCTCAGCGATGTCCGCGGAGGCTCGCGCGGCCGAGCGGCGGGCGTCGCCGTCCAGGAGCCAGCCGACGACCAGCCAGATGGTGCCGGCGGCGAGGAGAACGGCGAAGTGCTCGACGCGCGCGTGGTCGCCTCCGCCCGGTGCGCGTTCGGCGAGGGGTGAAAAGGCGAGGAGCCGTTGGGCGAGGAACGCGACGACCGACTCCTGCACGGCGCGGGCCGTGCCTCCGCTCAGCACCCGGCGGTAGAAGTCGGCGTGCACCAGCAGGCCCTCCAGCAGCGCGCGGACGATGCGCGGGACCGCCTCCTCCCAGTCGGCGGGGGCGACGCCGGTCGCGACATCGCCGAACAGCGTGTGCATGCGCTCGACCGCGGCGACCTCGATCAGCGACGGGACGTCGCCAAAGTGCTGGTAGAACGTGGGCCGGCTGACCCCGGCCGCGGCGCAGAGTTCGGTGATCGAGGGCTGGCCGTCGCCGGGGCGGTCCAGGGCGGTCGTGATCGCGGTAACCAGCAGCTCGCGGGAGCGGGTGGGCCGCGGGTCGGTCACGGGTGCTCCATTCTGCGCAGTCGATTATTGACGGTCGTCAGATAACTTACAACCGTAAATAACTGCGCGCAAGCGTCAGGAGGCGGACTCCGGCGGCAGCAGCGTCGTGATCGCCGATGTGTCCACGATCATGGAGTCGCG
This sequence comes from Rathayibacter rathayi, assembly GCF_004011095.1. GTDB lineage: Bacteria > Actinomycetota > Actinomycetes > Actinomycetales > Microbacteriaceae > Rathayibacter > Rathayibacter rathayi. The sequence continues at coordinate 2,391,764 of NZ_CP028129.1, forward strand.
CGGAGTGAGCCCCGGGCTCCTCGGTGTCGGCACCGGCAGGCGCACCAGCAGAGCACCGGGATCCACGCCGAAACGGCCGGAGCGAGTGCGACCGATCGGATCGCCGTCCAGCTCGGCGAGCACCGGCTGGCCCAGCTCGAACGAGAACTCGCGACCCGGCCACTGCCGCAGCGACGCGAGCCTGTTGCGATTCCCCGTCGCCACATCCAGCGCGAGGCCGAAGCGGCGCCGCAGCAGCACCAGCTCCAGGTCGCCGTCATCGAGCACGGCACCGGCCGCCAGCTCGATGTTCGCCACCACCGAGCTGCAATTGCAGGCGAGCACCATGTAGCAGCGTTGAGTAGGCTCGCGAGCACCGTCGATCGTGAGCGTCACGTCGAAGCCGGCCTTGAACATCGCCGGCGCCCCCGCCGCGAAGTAGGCGCCCCAGCCCACCCGCTTCTTCAGCTCCGCGTCCGTCTTGTCCATGATCTCGGCGTCCAGGCCCACCCCGCCCATCACCATGAACACCCGCTCCTCGCCGTCGTCGAAGGTCGCCGTACCGACGTCGATGGCGCGGTCCTGTCCCAGCAGCGCGATCTCGACCGCCTCGGGCAGCGAGCCGAGCGGGATCCCGAGGTTGCGTGCGAGCAGATTGCCCGTTCCACTGGGCAGCAGGCCGTAGGGCACGCTCGTCCCACGGAGCACGGTGGCCACCGCGCTCACGGTGCCGTCGCCGCCCATCGAGCAGACCAGCTCCGCGCCGGCCTCCAGAGCGGCTCGAGCCGCGCCGACTCCGGAGTCGTCGGGGCTGGTCTCGAACCAGAGCGGCTCGTTCCAACCGTTGCGGCGCGCGATCGACGCCACCAGATCCTCCGCGGCGCCGACGTCGTCGACCTTGCTCGGATTGATCACAACGGCCGGGGTGCGCTTGTGAGCTGCCTTCACTCCGTCAGTCTGACGGCAGCGGCGAGCGGTCGAGTCTCGCTGACGCTTCCACGGCGAGCACGGCCGCGATCTGGGCGGAGAGAGTGGCGGGCAGCGAGGGAGGCGCGTCCCACCGCGGCCCGGCCAGTAGCACTCCGCCGCGCAGGCTGGAGCGCTGGAGCGTAGCGACGCTGCCCGAAACGAAGTCGCTCACCCGCGCGGCGACGGCTGGCGCGACTCCGCTCGTCGTCGCGAGGTCGACGAGGTGCCGGTAGGCGATACCGCCGAACAGGGCGCCGTCACCCGTGCCCTGCTCGACGAAGACACCGTCGGACGCGAGCCGGTCGAGCAGGTCCTCGGCGGTGCGGGAGGCGTGCACGAGCAGGCGGGGATCGGGCCAGAGGCGGTGCAGGGCGAGCGCGGCGCCAACGTAGACCGCGTGGTTGTAGCTGAAGGCCCAGTCGTCGCGGGCGGAGCCGCCCTCGCGCCCGATGCCGTCAGCGACGAAACCGGTGTCGTCATCGCGCAGGCGCATGTGGATCCAGTCGAAGGCGGCGCGCACGAGTTCCTCGCGGCCGTCCGGGCGCAGCCGCTCCAGGTGGGCGCCGAGGATCACGAACGGGCCGTTCGCGGGAGCGTTCTTGTAGTCGAGCTGGCGGCGACGCCAGGCGAGACTGGCGCCGTGGCGGAGATTCCAGCCCTTCTCGACCGCGAAGCGCCAGAGGCGATCGGCGCGGTCAAGAAAGCGCGCCTCCCCCGAGGCCTCCCCCAGGCGAGCCAGGGCACAGCCGAGCCACATCATGTCGTCGAAGTAGCCGTTGACCAAGCGCCCGCCGTTGCGCAGGCGGATCGCGCGGTAGATCCGCCGGGCGCGCTCGAGGTGCTTCTTGTCCCCGGTCCGCTGGAAGGCGTCGACGGCCGCGTCGATCGCGTGCGCCAACCACCAGTAGTTGAACTCGAGGTCCGCGCGCAGCGAGGTCGGATAGCTCATGTGGTACCCCAGTAGCGGCACCGCGAAGAGCCGCTCGAGGCTCTCCTGCGCGGTGTCGGCGGCGCTACGCGTAGACGTGCGGGGCGAGGACGGCAACATCGCGCAGGTTGCGGTAGCGCTCGGCGTAGTCAAGGCCGTACCCGATCACGAACACGTTCGGGATGTCGAAGCCCACGTAGGCCACCTCGACCTTGACCTTGGCGGCCTCGGGCTTGCGGAACAGCGCGCAGATCTCGACCGACTCCGCGCCGCGGCTGCGGAGGTTGCCCTGCAGCCACGAGAGCGTGAGGCCGGAGTCGATGATGTCCTCGACGATCAGCACCTTGCGATTCGTGATGTCGGAGTCGAGGTCCTTTACAATCCGCACCACGCCGGAGGACTTGGTGCCGCTGCCGTAGGACGAGACGGCCATCCAGTCCATCACGACGTCGAGCTTGAGTTCGCGAGCCAGATCGGCCATCACCATCACGGCGCCGCGGAGTACCCCGACGATGAGTACATTCTCGCCCGCATAGTCGCGCTCGATCGCGCGGGCCAGGGCGCGGATCCGCTCGTGAATCTCGGCCTCGGTGTAGAGGACCTCGGCGATGTCACCGGCGATGTCGGCTGCTTCCACCCCGCCACTCTACGGGTGCCCACCCCCGCCCCCGCCTCACCCCCGTCTCACCCCGCGAGATGCCACTTACGTCCGCTTTCGTCGGCGTGTCGCGCGCACAAGTGGCATCTCGCGGAGAGGGATCAGGAGGGGTGCGGCGCGGGGGCGAAGACGAGGGTGGGGCCGGAGCGGGTGGCGAGGACGCCGGGGAGGTCGACGCCCTTCTGGCCGTGCCAGTCGGTGACCAGGGCGGCGACGGCCAAGGTCTGCGCGCGCGAGAGAGCGACTCCGAACTCGTTGGCCACCACGAGGCGGATGATGCGCTGCCGCAGCGCCGGCGGATCGGCCGCCAGCCCGCGGGCGTCGACCGTGACGTGCCCCGCTTCGTCCTGCCCGACCAGCTCGAGCGCCCAGTCCAGGGCGAGCGCGTCCAGCGCGTCGCCGTCCTCCCGCAGCTGCTCGGCCGTGCGCGCCAGAGCCTGCGCCACCCCCGGCCCGAGTTCGTCCTCGAGCACCGGCAACACCCGGCTCCGCACCCGTACACGCGAGTAGCGGGGGTCATCGTTGTGCGGGTCGTCCCACGGGGTCAGCCCCTGGTCGGCGCAGGCGCGGCGGGTCTGCTCGCGGCGCAGGCCCAGGAGCGGTCGCCGCAGCGGTCCGCTGACCGGCGCCATCCCGTGCAACGAGGCGGCACCGGCACCGCGAGCCAGGCCCAGCAGCACGGTCTCAGCCTGGTCGTCGAGGGTGTGGCCCAGGAGGATCGCGGCGGCGCCGGTCGCGGTCAGCGCGTCGTCGAAGGCGCGGTAGCGCGCGGTGCGGGCCGCCGCCTCCGGACCGCCCTCGGCCGACACCGACACCACCTCGTGCAGCACCGGCGAAAGCCCCAGCCCGTGCGCCTGCTCCGCCGCCTGCCGCGCGACGTCGGCCGACCCCTCCTGCAGCCCGTGATCGACGATCACCGCGCCTGCCCGCCGACCGCCGCGCGGCGCCTCGAAGGCGACCGCTGCCGCCAGCGCGAGCGAATCCGCTCCCCCGCTCAGCGCGACCAGCACCAGCGCTTCGGGGCCGAGCCCGCCCAGGCTCGCGCGGACCGCCCGCCGCAGGTCGGCGACAACGGGGGTCAGGCGGGGGCGATCGGGCACATCAAGTAACGTAATGCCAGCGATCCGCCCCTCCCGTGCGCACACCAGCGCGCACGTCCCGGAGGCCGATCCGTCTGCCGACGCGCCGCTCACGGCGCCACCGACTCAAGGAGAGAGCATGGCCGCATACGACGTCGTCGTCGAGATCCCCAAGGGGAGCCGCAACAAGTACGAGGTCGACCACGAGACCGGTCGCGTCTACCTCGACCGCGTGCTCTTCACCTCCTTCGTCTACCCGACGGACTACGGCTACTTCGAGAACACCCTCGGCCTCGACGGCGACCCCGTCGACGCGCTGGTGCTGCTCGAGTACCCCGTCTTCCCCGGCGTGGGCGTTTCGGTCCGCCCGGTCGGAGTGCTGAACATGAGCGACGAGGCCGGCTCCGACGCGAAGGTGATCGTGGTCCCCGCGAAGGACCCGCGCTGGCAGCACATCCAGGACATCGGCGACGTCCCGGAGCAGACCAAGAACGAGATCAAGCACTTCTTCGAGCGCTACAAGGACCTGGAGCCCGCCAAGTGGGTGAAGGTCGACGCGTGGGGCGACGCCGCCGAGGCGGAGCAGATCGTCCAGGATGGCATCAAGAAGCTGGCCGAAGAGGGCCACTGACCTTTCGCTCAACGACAGAACCCCCTCCCGTCGACTGGACAGGAGGGGGTTCTCTCGTTGCGGGGAGCGGCTCAGGCGGCCGGGCGGCCAACCATGCCCGCGGGGGTGCCCCAGGTGTTCCAGATCCGCACGGGCTTGCCGTAGTCGGCGGCCTCGATGATCTGGTTATTCCCGAGGTAGATGGCCACATGGTAGTAATCCCCGCCACCGCCCCAGAAGATCAGGTCGCCGCGCTGACGCTGGCTGTAGGGGACAAGCTTGCCGACACTCGCCATCGTGTTGTACTGATTCGTCGCCGAGTGGGTGCCGATGTAGATGCCCGAGGAGGCGTACGACGCCTTGGTCAGGCCCGAGCAGTCCCACTGGTCCGGGCCCATGCCGCCGAGGACGTACTCCTCGCCGAGCTGCGCCATCGCGTACGAGATCGCGTTCTCGACGGCGTTGCCCTGCGGCACCAGGACCGGAGCGGCCACCGGCTGCGGGAGCGGCTGTGCGGGCTGCGGAGCCGCGGGCTGCGCGGCCGGCTGAGCCGGAGCGGGGGCGGGCTGCGGCTGGGCGGGCTGCGGAGCGGCGGGCTGCGGGAGCTCCGCGGCCGGGCGAGGCTGGGCAGGAGCGGCAGCCTGCTGCGCGGAGCGGGCGGCGGCCTGAGCCTCTGCAGCAGCCTGAGCCTCCGCAGCAGCCTGAGCTTCTGCGGCAGCCTGAGCCTCCGCAGCAGCCTGAGCTTCTGCGGCAGCCTGAGCCTCTGCAGCGGCCTGAGCCGCGGCCGCGGCCTCCTCCGCCTGGCGCTTCTGCTCGCCCGCGAGGTACTGGGTCTCGGCCTCGACCGTGGAGTCCTTGAGCAGCGCGAGCTGAGCGACCAGCTCCTGCGACTTTTCCTCCTGAGCCGCGAGCGAGGCGCGGGCGGACTCGGCGGCGGCGTCGGCGTCCTTGCGGGCCGCGTCGGCCTCGCCCGAGAGGCGCTGGTGCTCGGCGACGGCCCGATCGGCCTGCTGGCCCAACAACTCCGCATTCTGCTTGTCCGCTAGGGCGTCGGCGTAGACCTTCTGCGACTGCCCCGAGAGCTGCGACATCGCGCCGAGCTGGTAGAGCAGGTCACCCGCGTCCTTGCCCTTGGCGACGAGGCTCGCGGAGAGGTCACCGCCGGCAGCGCGGGAGAGGTGCGCGGCGAGCAGGCCGGCGCGCATCTTCGAGGTCTGCGCCTTGGCGGAGGCGAGAGTCGCCTTGTCCTCAAGGTCGGAGACGGCCGTCGCCGCGGCATCGAGGGCCTCCTTGGCCTGGCGCCAGGCCTCGGCCTTCTTCATCGCCGTAATCGACTTCTCCTCGACCACAGACTGGAGGTTCGCGATGAGGCCGACGATCGAGTCAATCTCGGCCTGCTTGCTGGCCTCGTTCTTCTTGGCGTTCTGCACGTCGTCCCACGAGGGATACTTCGCATCCGCGGCGAGGGCCGGGGTGATGCCGAGAGACGCGGTGACCGCCGTGACCGCGAAGGCGGCGGAGATCGCGAGCGGGAGGCGGCCCTTCCAGGCGCGCTCCCGAGGCGCGGGAGTGAAGGTGCGGGCGGTCGTCTGTGCGTCAGCCAAGGGTGACTCCTCGTTGGGCCATGAACGGTTGGGCGTCGACGGCGGAGCCGTTGACGCGGGTCTCGAAGTGCAGGTGGCAGCCGGTGGAGGCGCCGGTCGTTCCGACGGAGGCGATCTGCTGGCCCGCCTGGACCTGATCGCCGACGCCCACGTAGATCCCACCGGGCATGATGTGCGCGTAGCCGGTGCTGATGCCGCTCCCGTGCTCGATCAGCACCCAGTTGCCGTAGGTCCCGTTGGGCCCGGCATAGGTGACGGTGCCGCTGTGCGCCGCGAAGATCGGGACGCCGCACCCGCCCGCGATGTCAGTGCCGCGGTGGAACGAGCCCGAGGACCCTCCGCCGGTCGAGATGCTGTCGCGCGCGCCGAAGGTGCCGCTGATGCGTCCGCTGGCGGGGCGGACCCAGCCGGAGTCGCTGACCGCGCTGGAGGAACTCGCGCCCGAGGAGGCACTGTAGCCGCCGCCGCTCGACGCCCGCGCGGCGGCCGCCAGCTCGCGCTCGGCCTGGGCCGCGGCCTCGCGGGCCGCAGCCTCCTCCGCGAGCACGCGCTGGCGCTCCGCCTCACGAGCGGCGACGCCGGCCTCGTAGTCGGCGACCGTCTTGGACTCGGTGTCTCGGAGCGCGGCGAGCTGCTGCTCGAGCACCACGCTCTGCCGCTGCTGCTCGGCCAGCGCCGCCTCGGACGCCTCCTGCGCCGCGGTCGCCTCGGCAAGCTTCTGCTCGGCGGCGATGCGCAGCCGCTCCCGCTCCGCCTTCGCGACCTCGGCCTGAGCGGCGAGGGAGGAGGCGGTGTTGCGGGCCGTGCTGGCCTGCTCGTAGATCGCGGAGGAGCGCTCGACCAGCTTGGTCATGTTGCCGATCTTCGCCAGCAACTGGTCCGCCTGGCCCGCCTTCTGGTCGAGGAAGATGTTGACGGAGAGGTCGGTGCCGGTGCTGCGGTAGAGCTGCGCGGCGAGGAGGCCGGCCTGCTGCGAGGCCTTGTCCGCCTCGCCCGCACTGGTGGCGGCCCTGTCTTCGAGCTTCGTCGACTCGTCCGAGGCCTCGTCGAACGCCTGCTGCGCTGCGAAGTGCTCGTTGCCGCGCTGCTGCGCGAGCTGCTGGGCGGCGGCCACCTCGTTCTGGAGGTCGCCGATCAGCGACGTGATCCGCTCGACCTGGACGGCCGCCGCGGCCGTATCGCCCCTCGCCGCCTCGACGTCGGCCCAGGTCGGGTAGTCGACCGCCTGGGCGGGAGTGGCGACGAGGAGGCCGGCGACAAGCGCGAGCACCGCAGAGGCCAGTGCCGCACCACGGAGTCGCCCGAGTTGCGGGGCACCCTCAGAGCGGGCGGAACGCGGACGGCGCAGGGAGTAGGGCATGGGACCTCGGGGTAGGGGGATCTCTGTTCACGGTTCACGGCGGTGCGGCTCCGGCGCGCGAGAAGAGAGGAAGATCAATTCCGCCCCACCCTAACCGTGGCCCTGCCCGATCTCCTAGACCCGGGTCAACCCCGGATGGGGTGCACGCAACTCGAGGATGCATGGATTTTGCATCCGGGGCCACCTCCCCCTATGCTTGCGTGTCGGTAGTGATGGGGGTCGGCCGCAGGGTCGCCCCGCGAACTCCCGGCCCCATCGTTTAGTGGCCTAGGACACCGCCCTTTCACGGCGGCAGCACGGGTTCGAATCCCGTTGGGGTCACGGGTGGGACGATACGACCAGAACTACCGGTAACAGCAGCACCACCGGGCAAGTGCACCGAGTCGAGAGGGTCGGGGCGTGAAAATCGAACAGCCTCGAAGGCACTATGCTTGTCTTCGCAACGAGGCCCTGTAGCGCAGTTGGTTAGCGTGCCGCCCTGTCACGGCGGAGGTCGCGGGTTCAAGTCCCGTCAGGGTCGCAAAGGGGCCCTTCCGAGAGGAAGGGCCTTTTTCAGGAGATCACTCTCCGGCGGCGTCTCGCCGCAATGGCTCTGTAGCTCAGTTGGTAGAGCGCACGACTGAAAATCGTGAGGTCACGGGATCGACGCCCGTCGGAGCCACGGGAACCCTCGCCTAGCTTCTACATGGCGGGGGTTTCTTCGTACCCGGGTGTCGCCCGCGTGTCGGCGCCCCCGCGCGCGGAGCCGCCGCCGCTCCTTCGTCGCCAGGGCCACGAACGCGCGCGCATGTGCGCGCGCATTGGTACAGTCGGTGCATGACCTTCCCCGCTCCCGTTCTGTCGTTCCGCGAAGCCCGAGACCAGCTTGCTCATGCTCTCGATACGTACCGCAGTGGTGCGGAGCCCGAGATCCTCATCTTCGGATCCCACCGCAAGGCCGAAGCCGCGGTCGTCCCCTACGCGCTCGTTAGCCAGCTGCTCTCGCGGGTCGACGATGAGGAGATCGCCGCGATCGTCCGCGAGCGACGCGCTAGGGAAAGCGTGCCGCTCTCTGACGTCGCCGCCCGTTTCGGTGTCGATGTCGACGCCCTGTGAGGTTCGCACTCGACGCCGTCGAGCCCGGATTCGGTGACGACCTCGCCCTCCTGGTCAAGAGGGAAGGAGGACAGGTCGCCCACTCGGATCCTCTCGCCGTTCGAGTGTTCGGTTTGCTCGCAGATCTCGCGCGGGGAGAGTTCTCGGGTCTTCTCCTTGAGGAGCGAGACGGCACCGCGGATCTCAGCGATTGCCGGAAGGTCTACTTCGATCGTGACCCGCGCGAACCACGGCCACGGTTCCGTCTCGTCTACCGACTCCTGCCGAGCGATATTCGCCCCACCACCGTTCACGCCGTCGCCGTGGGCTATCGGGCCGGTCTCGACGCCTACGTGCGAGCAGCCCGCAACCTCGGGAGACTGTGAGTAGTCCTCCACCGAAGGGGACATTTTCGCCTCACCCCGCCAAGCTTCTCCAGAGCGGGGTCTCTTCGTACCCGGAGGCCTTCGCGGGATGATCGCCCTTCTCCGAGAGTGGGCTCCGGTTGCCGGACGGGACCTCTTCTCAACCGCAGCACGACCGGGCGTGCGCCGGAGTGCGTCCAGGCGACCTGCGTAGGCTGGCCCGGTCATGGAACCCGCCGCTTTTCCGCCGCCCGATCCCGCGACACTCGCGCCCGACTCCGCGCCGCCGGCGCCGTCATCCGCGCCGGACGCCCTACGGTTTGCGCCACCAACGGGGGGCCCGTTCGTCTCGCCGCCGAGCACCGGCCAGCCCGTCGCCGGGATGCCACCCGCCGAGCCGCGCCCGTCCATCGGGGCGCCCTACTCCTCCCTCCTCTACCTCCCCGATCCGCGGGTGCGCTGGGGCCTGCCGACCGCCGTACTCACGATCATGGGGATCGTCCTGCCGCTGACCGTCCTCATCCTGCTGTTCGGGTTCGGCGTGCTCCCCTATTCCCCCGGACTCGCCTTCGCGGGCGCGCTCACGAGCTACCTGGTCGCGCTGATCGTCCCCTTCGCGGCCTCGCGGCTGCGCGGACTCGGCACGATGGCGGCCGACTTCGGGCTGCGCTTTCGTTGGATCGACGTGCCACTCGGAATCGGACTCGGCGTCGCCGTGCGCTTCGTGATCCTGGTGGTACTCGCCGCCTTCGCTCCCTTCCTCCAGGAGGCGGAGGGGAACCTCGACATCGACCCGGACCCGGTGTGGTTCGTGCTGAGCTCGGTCCTGATCCCGGTCGTGGTCGCGCCCGTGGTCGAGGAGGTCCTCTGCCGCGGTGTCGTGATGCGGGCTGTGCGCAACCGGATGCTGCGCGGCCGCGCCGAGGCTGCACTGCCCAGCTGGGGGCGCCGGGCCTGGGCGATGGTGTTCAGCATCCTCGCGTCGACCGCGATCTTCGCGCTGCTGCACGGGCACCAGATGGTGAACCTGGCGACGATCGTGACGCTCGGAGTGACGACGGTGACGGCCGGGCTCGCGCACGGCTGGATCGCGACGCTCACCGGTCGGCTCGGAGCAGCGATCGTCTCGCACGCGACACTGAACGGCTCCGCGGTGCTGCTGCTGGCGCTGCTCACTCCCTAGGTCGCGCCCCCCTCACACGTCGTAGGTGCGCGCCCCCGGCAGTTCGCCACGGACCTGGCGGTGCAGACGCTCCATGTCGGCGTCCAGCGTGGCGGCCGTGCGCGCCGCGCTGGCGAGACCGTCGAGCAGCTCCTGCGGTACCTGCCGGTCGTACTTGTAGTAGATCTTGTGCTCCAGGCTCGCCCAAAAGTCCATCGCGATCGTGCGGAACTGCACCTCGACGCAGACGTCCACCGATCCGCCCGAGAGAAACACCGGCACCTCGACGATCGCGTGCAGGCTCTTATAGCCGTTCTCCTTGGGCTCGGCGATGTAGTCCTTCACGTCGAGCACCGTCACATCGGACTGCGAGGTGAGCAGGTCGAACACGCGGTAGACGTCGGAGACGAAGCTGCAGGTGATTCGGACGCCCGCGATGTCCGTGATCGCACCGGCGATGCCCTCGAAGCTCGTCTCGCAGCCCTTGCGCTCGATCTTCTCGATCAGGCTGTCGGCCGACTTCAAGCGACTCTTGACGTGCTCGATCGGGTTGTACTCCTGCAGCTCGCGGAACTCCTCCTGCAGGATCGACACCTTGGTGACGATCTCGTCCATCCCGAACTTGTACTGCAGCATGAATCGCGCGAAGTCGTCGCGCAGGGCGCGGATCTCGGCGACGGTCGTGGCGTCCAGCTCCTCGGCGACGGCGTCCGGCAGCGCAGGGACGGCGGTCGCGGGGTCGGGGCTGCAGGCTTCCACAGTCGGACACCCTACGCGCGGACACATTCGGACCCGATGGGAAGCGCCCGGCCTAGCCTGGGAGCGTGATCACCGAGCCCCTCCCCCTGCGCTTCTGCGCGTTCGTCATGAACACCGCGTCCCACATCCAGCACGGGCTCTGGCGCCACCCCGACGCTAAGCAGCACGAATTCGACGACGTGCAGCTCTGGATCGACCTCGCCCGGACGCTGGAACGCGGCCGGTTCGACGCGATGTTCTTCGCGGACGTCGCCGGGCTCTACGGTCCGGCCGACGGCGACTGGGACATCAACGCCCGCGAGGGTCTACAGCTGCCCAGCAACGATCCATCGGTGCTGCTCTCGGCCCTGGCGGTGAGCACGGAGCACCTCGGCTTCGCCTTCACGAGTTCGGTGCTGCAAGCACATCCGTTCGACTTCGCCCGCAAGGTCTCGACGCTCGACCACCTCTCGAAGGGGCGGATCGGCTGGAATATCGTCACCAGCGCACTGGACGGCGCGGCCCGCAACTTCGGCTACGACCGCCTTGAGGAGCACGACGAACGCTACGCCTGGGCGCAGGAATACCTCGACGTGGTCTACAAACTGTGGGAGGGGTCCTGGGACGACGGCGCTCTGCTGCGCGACAAGAACGGGGCCTTCGCTGATCCGGCGCGCATCCACCGCATCGACCACGTCGGGAAGCGCTACCGCGTGCAGGGGCCGCACCTCTCTGCTCCGTCTCCGCAGCGCACGCCCGTACTCTTCCAGGCCGGGTCCTCCCCCGCGGGTCGACGATTCGCCGCACGCAACGCCGAGGCGCAGTTCGTCTTCTCGGGGTCACCGGAGAAGACCCGCGAGCTGATCGAGGACACGCGCTCCCTGGCCGTGGCGGCCGGGCGCGAGCGGGGCGCTCCCTCCTTCTACCTGGGCCTCTCCTTTATCACGGGCGACACGGAGGAGGAGGCGCTGCGGGCCGAGCGCGAGATCGACGAGTACCTCTCCTCCGACGCGTTCCTGGTGCACTCGAACCTCGGCTTCAACCCTGCGACCGGCGAGAAACTCGACCCCGACCTGCCACTCTCGGCGATCGAGACCTACGCCGGGCAAAGCCACCTGCAATGGATCCGCGACGCCTCGCCGGACCGCGAGCCGACGGTGCGCGACCTGGCGCGACTCTCGGCGAAGCTCCGCGGCCGCGTGGTCGGCACTCCTGAGCAGATCGCCGAGCACCTGGCCGGCTGGCGCGACGCGGGGATCGAGGGGATCAACGTCGTGAACTGGATCCTGCCGGGCAGCTACGAGGAGTTCGTCGACCGGGTGATGCCGGTACTGCGCGATCGCGGCCTCGCCCAGACGGAGTACGCCGAAGGGACGCTGCGCCGCAAGCTGTTCGGCACGGACGAGCTGCCGGCGACGCATCCGGCGCGGGCGTACCGCGGGGCGTTCGCGGGCTGATCTCTCCGCCATGAGGGGGACGCGAGAGCGGCTGTGGCTCCGTAACGTTGAAAGATGATCCAGACCTGGGGCGTCCTGACCGCACTGTACGCGGTGGTCGTGACGGCGGCCGCGATACTGACGATCGTGCTGTTGACGTTGCTGTGCCGCCTGGTGCTCACCGCGCGCGAGCACCTGCAGACCTCGACCCGGCTGCGCGAGCTGCAGATCGAGCGGATGCTGCTCGATGACGAGTAGCTGGCGACACAACGTCAGCTGAGAGTGGGGCTCATCCACGATGGTGGATGACAAGGGCTCTCAGCCGACGTTGTGCGGGACAGTCAGAGCAAACCGAGCGCGACGGCGACCGCCGCTCCGATCGTCCCGATCACGAACGTGGTCTCGAAGCCCTGCGGGCTCGGCAGCTGCACGCCGCCGACCGGAACCGTCAGCTGCGCGAGCACGCCAGCGGTCACGGCCGAGGAGAGCGTGGTGCCGAGGGTGCGCATCAGCGAGTTGAGGCCGTTCGCAGCGGCGGTTGCGATCAGCCCCAGCGGGATTCGCTGGCCGAGCGGATGATCTCGAGCAGCGCCTCGCGCAGGGGGCCGTGCTCGAGGGCGCCGGGGAACATGTCGACCTCGAGGCGGTGCGCCCGGCGCCACGCCTCACTGCCGGCGTCGGTGAGTGCGACGAGCTGCCGGCGGCGGTCGGAGGGATCCGTCGTGCGCGAGACGTGGCCCTCGCGCTCGAGCCGCTCGATCGTGCGCGACATGGTCTGCACCTCGACGTGCGCCGCGGCAGCGAGTTCCTTCTGCGCGACGGGACCGGCCTGCACCAGGTGCAGCACGATCAGGCCCGCGTGGGTGAGGCCGATCTCGGCGAGGACGCCGTGCCAAGCGTGTTCGACCATCCGGGAGGCGGTGGAGAGCAACCGGCCGGTGGGCCAGTCCTCCATTCCGGAGGCGTCGTCCGCGCGCATCTGATCAGGGTAGACCCGAGCCCGGAACACGAGAGCACCGTCCACCCCGCGCATCTGGATCGGGCGGTCGTTACTGTGGATCGGACCTGCACGCCCCCTGTCGAAGGAGCCCCCATGCCCACCACTGTGCGCGGCGTCATCGCCCGGTCGAAGGGCGCTCCCGTGGAGTTCGTCGACATCGTCGTCCCCGATCCGGGCCCGGGCGAGGCGGTGGTCGACATCGAGACCTGCGGGGTCTGCCACACCGACTTCCACTACCGGGAGGGCGGGATCAGCGACGACTTCCCGTTCCTGCTCGGGCACGAGGCGGCCGGACGGGTCAGCGCGATTGGCGAGGGAGTCAGCCACGTCGCGGTCGGCGACGTCGTGGTCCTCAACTGGCGCGCGGTCTGCGGCGAGTGCCGGGCCTGCACCCGCGGCGAACCCTGGTACTGCTTCGACACCCACAACGCGACCCAGCGGATGACCCTCGAGGACGGCACCGAGCTCACCCCCGCGCTCGGGATCGGCGCCTTCGCCGAGAAGACTCTGGTGCACGCCAAGCAGTGCACGAAGGTCGACCCGGAGGCGGACCCCGCCGCGGTGGGCCTGCTCGGCTGCGGTGTCATGGCGGGCCTGGGCGCCGCGATGAACACGGGGAACGTCGGGCGCGGCGACTCCGTCGCGGTCATCGGCTGCGGAGGGGTCGGCATCGCGGCCGTCGTCGGTGCAGCCCTCGCGGGCGCCGGCACGGTCATCGCGATCGACCGCGACCCGAAGAAGCTGGACGCTGCCCAGAGGCTCGGCGCCACCGACGTGATCGACTCGAGCGGCCTCGACGAGGCGGGCGTCGTCTCGGCGGTGCAGGCTCTCACGAACGGGTGTGGAGCGGATGTCGTGATCGACGCCGTGGGCCGCCCCGAGACCTGGCGCCAGGCGTTCTATGCCCGCGACCTCGCCGGGACCGTGGTGCTCGTCGGGGTGCCGACCCCGGAGATGATGCTCGAGATCCCCCTCCTCGACGTCTTCAGCCGCGGCGGCTCGCTGAAGTCGAGCTGGTACGGCGACTGCCTGCCCGAGCGCGACTTCCCGATGCTGACCGGCCTCTACCTTCAGGGTCGCCTGCCGCTGGACGAGTTCGTGAGCGAACGGATCGGGATCGAGGACATCGAGCAGGCCTTCACCACGATGGCCAGCGGCGACGTGCTGCGCTCGGTGGTGGTGCTCTGATGGCGGCGCGGATCGACCGGCTGGTCACCAGCGGCACCTTCAGCCTCGACGGCGGCACCTGGGACGTCGACAACAACGTGTGGATCGTCGGCGACGACTCCGAGTGCGTGGTCATCGACGCGGCGCATGACGCGGAGGCCATCGTCGCGGCCGTCGGCGAGCGCCGCCTCCTCGCCGTGCTGCTGACCCACGGGCATGACGACCACGTCAACGCGGTCGAGGGCGTGCGGGCCTCGACCGGTGCCCCGGTGCTCCTGCACGAGGGTGACCGGATGCTCTGGGACGCCGTGCACCCCGACACCGCGCCGAGCGGCGGCCTGGTCGACGGGCAGGTGCTGACGGTCGCCGGCGTCGAGCTCGAGGTGCGGCACACCCCGGGCCACACGCCCGGCGCCGTCTGCTTCGTCGCCGAGGCGCTGGGCACGGTCTTCACGGGCGACACGCTCTTCCAGGGTGGACCGGGAGCCACCGGCCGCTCCTCCAGCGACTTCCCGACGATCATCGAGTCGATCACCGAGCGCCTGCTGACGCTGCCCGCCGAGACCGTCGTGCGGACCGGCCACGGCGAGTCGACGACGATCGGAGCGGAGGCGCCGCACCGCGAGGGGTGGATCGCGCGCGGGCACTGACTGACGCCCGGCGGATGTCGCGGCGGCCGACGGCGCTCACCGGTGCTGGTCGGATGTGCTCTCCTCGGGAGCGTCAGCGACGTCCCCGCCCGCGGGCGCCCCGGCCGCCGATGCCTCCCGCAGGTACTGCGCCGACATCACGCGGTACGACCGGGTGAACATCGCCGCCCCGGCCGCCACGATCATGATCACTCCCCCGACGAGGAACACCAGCGCGATCCCCCGGCCAACGCCGTCACCGAGCAGCCCACCGAACGCCGATCGTCCGGCGGGCGACTGCATGTAGGGGATGAGCGCGAATTCGGCGATCGGCGCGATGAGGAACGCGGTCACCGGGGCCGCGGCCGATTCGAACGCCGCGGCGAAGCCGAAGACGCGCCCCTGGGTCTCGAACGGTACGACCTTCTGGATCACCGTCTGCTCGGCGGCCTCGACGGCGGGGATCAGCGTCATGTAGATCCAGATGCCGCCCGCATAGAGCCACCACCAGTCGCGGAGCGTGAAGACCGCACCGATCAGGCCCATCGCCATGACGAGCAGCAGCATCGTGCGAATCGGGTTCCGCCCGAGCCCGAACTTCGCGACCAGCAGTCCGCCGATGACGAATCCGGTCGCGGTCACGCCGAGCACGACTCCCCACAGCTCGACCGGGAACAGCTCGAGCCCGTACGGGTCCATCAGCGCCAGGTAGACGCCGCCGATCAGGTTGTTGAACGTCGAGAAGACGATCAGCGCGAACAGGCCGGTCGCCGCGCGCACCGCGGTGATGCTGCCGCGCAGGTCGATCAGGGGCGCCTTCGCGCCGGTCGAGGCGGGCTTCTCCTCCGGGATGCGCAGGAACACCAGGTGCACGAGGGCGGCGGCGGACACGCCGATCGCGATCGCCATCGTCCAGCCCATCCCGAGCAGGCCGATGGACAGACCGCTGAAGACGCTCGTGACCACGAACGCGAGGCCCTGGACGGTGCCGACCAGGCCGTTCGCGCGGGCGTGCCGCTCGACCGGGACCAGCAGCGTCACGGTCGTGGAGAGGGCGATGTTGCGCATGTTCTCGATGACGGCGCCGAAGAGGATCGTGCCCGAGAACAGCCAGAACCAGGGGCCGCCGAAGTCGAGCAGCGCGGCCTCGGGGAGGGCGAGATACAAGCCACCGGCGACGCCGAACGAGACCAGCGTGACCGCGCCGGCGAACAGCATCACCCGGTACTTGCGGTGCCGGTCCACGATCGTGCCGAAGGCCATCGCGAAGATCGCGACGAGCAGCATGTAGGCGCCGCCGATCACACCCGTCGCGAGCACGGACCGCGTCTCGAGGTACACCCAGAAGGTGAGGGCGAACCAGAGGAAGCTCGTCGTCACGTTCGCGACGGCGGTGTTGAGGAGGATCTGGTGGAAGGAGCGCAGGTCCGCCGCGTTCCCGGGTGCGGGTGCGGGTGCGGGTGCGGACATCCTCTTCCCTCCGCTCGGCAACGGCGCCGTCGGCGTCTCAGCAGGACGCGAGCGCCGTCGGAGCCACTGTAGGACCGCGGCGTCGGCGAGTCGAGAGCAGGCGGCGCCGGCCGACAGCGTCACCCGTCTCCTGTCGCGCGTTCTCATCGACGACCTTCAGGAGGAACCATGTCCCCGTCACGACCCGCTTCCACGGCGACTCCGCCCGCGATCCCGACGCCGGCGTTCCTCCAGACGAACCGGCGTTCCTCCAGACGAAGCAGACCGATGCAGATCACCTGCCGACCGTGGTCCCCGACGCCGACCTCGACCGAGACAGCAGCCGGTACCTCGGAGACGATGCCGGCGGCCGCGACGCCCTCCGGCTCGCAGGAACGCGCGTGCCGTGCGATGCGCTCACCTGTGTCGAGACGGCCTTCCCGTCGATCGTCGCGGAGGCGGCGACGACCGTCTTCGTGCCGGAGGCGCTCGCCATCGTGACCGACACCGTCTCGTCCGACTGGTTCGTCGCCTGCACGGTGACGTCGGCCTCGGTCTTCAGGGTGAGTCCGGCGGTGACGCTCCAGGAGGCGGACCAGCGCGGTCTTCGCCGCCACGACGCCTCGGCCATCGCGGTGATCGAGGCGGCGCGGACGCTCGGGATGGCCGTGCCCGAGCAGCTCTCGGTGGTCAGCTACGACGAGGTGCAGGGCGGGTCCCGGATCGTGCCGGCCCTGACCACCGTCCGGCAGCCGCTGCACCGCGCGCGGCGGCCCGAGCGTTGATGACGCTGATCGGCGGCGGGACGGTGCGGGAGCCGCACCTGCTGCTGCGCAATCGGGTCGTGCTGCGCGGGTCGACGGGGCGGCTGCGGAGGGGAAGCTCTCCCCCGCCGTGCAGGCGGCAGGAATACGCTCGGCGCCATGAGTCAGCAGCGCACTCCGGTCACAGTCACGGTCACGGGAGCGGGCGGAGCCATCGGCTACGCGCTCCTCTTCCGCATCGCCTCGGGCCAGCTCCTCGGACCGGATACGCCCGTCCGGCTGAACCTGCTCGAGATCCCGTCCGGCCTCCGCGCCGCCGCGGGCACGGCCCTCGAACTACAGGACGGTGCGTTCCCCCTCCTCCGCGGCATCGAGGCGACCGACGATCCGGCCACCGCCTTTGACGGCGCGAACGTCGCCCTCCTCGTCGGCGCGCGTCCGCGCAGCGCCGGCATGGAGCGCGCCGACCTGCTCGCCGCGAACGCGGGCATCTTCGGACCGCAGGGCGCCGCGCTGAACGCGCACGGCGCCTCCGACATCCGCGTGCTGGTCGTCGGCAACCCGGCCAACACCAACGCGTGGATTGCGCGCAGGAGTGCCCCGGACATCCCCGCCGGCCGCTTCACCGCGATGACCCGCCTCGACCACAACCGCGCCGTGGCGCAGCTCGCAGCGAAACTCAACGCGCCGGTGGACGCGATCGAGGGCGTCGCGATCTGGGGCAACCACTCCGCCTCGCAATACCCCGACGCGACCCACGCGACGCTCGACGGACGTCCAGTCACCGAGCTGGTCGACGCCGAGTGGCTGCACATGGAGTTCGAGCCGCGGGTCGCCAAGCGCGGCGCCGAGATCATCGAGGTCCGGGGAGCGTCGTCCGCCGCGTCCGCTGCCTCCGCCGCGATCGACCACATGCGCGACTGGGTCGACGGCACCTCGTGGACGTCGGCCGCGGTCGAGTCCGACGGGTCCTACGGCGTGGAGGAGGGGCTGATCTCCTCGTTCCCGGTGTGCTCCGTCGACGGCGAGTGGCGGATCGTCGAGGGCCTCGAGATCGACGCCCATTCCCGTGCGAGGATCGACGAGTCCGTGCTCGAACTGCGCGCCGAGCGCGACCAGGCCCGGGCCTTCCTCCCGTCCTGACCCCGCCCGCGAGATGCCACTTATGTGAGCCTCGACCGGCGTGTCGCGCGCGTAAGTGGCATCTCGCGGGGAGGGGTTAGCGGCGCTTCTCGGGGGTGGGGAGGGTGCCGGCGGCGCGGGCGGCCTCGTACCAGGCGTGCGCCTCCTCGTGGCGCGCGGCCTCGGCGCCGGTCGCGATGGCTGCACGCACATGCTCGGGTCCGTAGCCGAATGCGGCGACCAGGTCGGCAGAATGCGGGCGGATGCGCGCCAGCAGGCGGTCGATGTAGGACGTCACCGCGAGCGCCCGCTGCGAGGACAGGCGGCCGTGGATCAGGTACCACTCGAGGTGATTCTCGATCAGGCCGAGCCCGAACAGGTCGCGAAGCCAGGTGAGGACGGTGCGGGTGCCTGCGTCCTCAATGCCGGCGAGTGCCTCCGTGAACGCCTCCCACTGCAACAGCTCGGCATGCGCGCGGGCCGCCTCGATCAGCTCGCTCTGGTGTGCGTTGAACAGACGCGCGGCCTCATCCGCGGGCAGCTTCGATGCGGGACGCAGCCGCGTGGCGATCCCCGCGACCATGCGCTCAACCCGCCCGGTGAGCAGCTCGCGCTGATCCTCCCGCAGCTGGCCGACCGAGCGGGCCGTCGATCCGCGGTCGGAGACGACCTGGGCCAGGCGCCGCAGACCGGAGTTGTCGACCGTGGCCTCCGCGACCTGCGAGGCGGCGTAGCGCGCCAGCTCCGTCGGCTGCGCATCCTTAAAGCGGCGACCAACATCGGTGAGCAGCCGCTTGGCGACGAGCTGGAGCAGCACAGTGTTGTCGCCCTCGAAGGTCGCGTAGACGTCGAGGTCGGCGCGGAGCTGGGTGAGCCGGTTCTCGGCGAGGAAGCCGGCGCCGCCGCAGGCCTCGCGCGCCTCCTGCAGCGTGTCGAGAGCGTGCCAGGTCGAGAGCGCCTTGAGGCCGGCGGCCAGGGTCTCGAGGTCCTGGCGCGACTGCTCGGTGTCGTGTGCACCCGAAAAGACCTCGTCGAACGCCCGCAGCAGCTTCTCGTGCGCGAATCCGGCGGCGTAGGTAGTGGCCAGGCGCGGCAGGAGTCGGCGCTGGTGGCGCTGGTAGTCGAGCAGCACCTCCTCCCGCTCTCCCCCGCCGGTGAACTGGCGGCGCTGGTCGCCGTACGTGACGGCGACGGTGAGCGCGATCTTCGCGGCGGCGACCGAGGCTCCGTCGAGCGAGACGCGGCCCTGCACGAGTGTGCCGAGCATGGTGAAGAAGCGGCGGCCAGGGCTCGCGATCGGCGAGGAGTAGGTGCCGTCGGCGGCGACGTCGCCGTAACGGTTGAGCAGGTTCTCGCGCGGGACGCGGACGCCGTCGAAGTGCAGGCGGCCGTTGTCGATCCCGTTCAGCCCGCCCTTCAGCCCGTCGTCCTCGCCGCCGACTCCGGGCAGGAAAGCGCCCTGCGCGTCGCGGATAGGGACGAAGAAGGCGTGGACGCCGTGGCTCACGCCGCGCGTAACCAGCTGTGCGAAGACGACCGCCGCGCGTCCGTCGACCGCCGCGTTGCCGAGGTAGTCCTTCCAGGCCGCGCGGAACGGGGTCCGCAGCACGAACTCGCCGCCCTCGTAGGTGGCGGTCGTGGCGATCGAGGCGACGTCGGAGCCGTGCCCCGTCTCGGTCATCGCGAAGGCGCCGGGGATCTCGAGGCTCATGATGCCCGGTAGCCACTTCTCGTGGTGCTGGCGAGTGCCCAGGTGCAGCACCGCGGCGCCGAACAGGCCCCACTGCACGCCGGACTTGATCTGGAGCGAGGGATCGGCGGTGACGAGTTCCTCGAAGCCGGCGATGTTGCCGCCGTGGTTCGCCTCGCCGCCGAGATCGACCGGGAAGGCGCGGTGCACGCCGCCCTCGGCCGCGAGGACCCGCATCTGCTCCGAGACGCGCAGGCGGTGCTCTGTCATCGGGAGACCGTCGGTACGGTGCAGCTCGGGGCGAGCCGTGAGGGCCCGGCTGGCGAGGCGCTGCTCGCGCCAGGCGCCGAGCAGGATCTCGCCGAGAGCGGCAACATCGACGGCGGGGACTCCGTCCTCGTCGAGGCGGGCGTCGACCTCGGAGCCCAAGGAGTCGACCGGCGGCGGCGGCGCGATCGTGCCGGAGCGGGATCGCCGGGGCCGCGTGTGCCCTGTCGCCGCCCGATCGGCGGCGTCGGCGGCGGAGCGGGGGTGGGGGGCGGTGCTGACCATGTTCGTCGTGTCCCTTCGACCGTCTTCGGATCTGGCCGCTCTCGGAGCATCGGGCGCCGACGGGCGCGGCAGCGGAGGCGGTCCTCGCACGGTAGGTCGCACGGCGGCGCGGCGGAAACGTTCCGTCGCCGGGACACAAACGGGGCCGGGCGCAGGCGCAGGCGCGTTGTCGGAACCGGCCAGGCGACGAGAGGGCAGCACCGACAGGAGGCGCCACGGTGATCGACCCGCCCGCGCCCGCTCTACCCTCAGCGCATGAGCCGACCGAGCCCATCAATCGCGCCGCGCCGGGCGACGACATGGATACGACCGCCGCGACCCTACGATTTCGCAGCAACTGTCATCCTCAACGCCCTCGCGTCCTACGCGACAGCCGTCCTCGTCGTGCTCGCCCTGTTCAGCTCCGCCTCCCGCTCCGCGCCCGGAGGTTCGTCGGGCGCAGCGATCATGCACGGTGTCTGCGTCATCGCGGTCGTCGGGACGTGGGGGTCGTACGCTGCGGCGTCCGTCATCGCGGTCGGGTTCCTCGCGCGACGCAGGACCGCGTGGTGGCTGCCCGTCGCCGACATCGCGGCCCCGGCTCCGGAACCGACTCCGACAGCGCCCCTCGGTCCAGCTGCACGGACTTCTGGCTGACCCGCGGGCTCCTGTTGGCGACCTTTCTCGTCACCACCTGGGCGACGTTCTCCACGCTGACGACCCTCAGCCCCGCAGCCGGGCTCAGCCGGCCCACGCCGCTCATCTCCCCGTACGTCCTCGCGCTCTCGATACCGTTCGGCTTCTTCGCCGCGATCGCGGTCTCGGCGGCTCGGCTCGCAGCAGGGCGGACCGCGTGGTGGGTCCCCGTCGTCTGTGCCGCGGTGACGTGCGGCTGGACTTCCTTCCTCGCGCTTGAGTGATCTGCGGACAGTGCGTGGGCCTGCGCGGTTCGGCGGAGGAGCAGCACGCATCGTGTCGATCCTGACCCCTTTCGGCGCCGACTACCCGGGCACCAGCGTGGGCCCGTTCACCTCTGACGGTCTGAGCTATGACGGTCTGAGCACCTACTACGGCATCCTCACCGGGGCGGACTGGGGACCGTCCTGGTGTCCGTGGTCCGGCTGGCGGAGGAGAGGACGGCGTTCTGGCTGGCGCCGAGGGGCGTCGTCGCCTCGCTGCTCTGCGCCCTCATCCCCCACCTCCTCCTTACTCGTGGCTGACGCCGACCGGGATGCGTCGCCGTCGGAGAGATCTGGCACCGCTGGAGGGTGTGGCCGACACAACGTCAGCTGGGAGGGGTTCTCATCGACGATGGTGGATGAGGGGGCGTCTCAGCTGACGTTGCGTCGCTAGCCTCTCGACAGGGGCGAGCCGCCGGTCTCCATCGCGGGGCTGGCGGCGACAGTCGGCGGCGAGGGCCGAGCCCGGCCAGCGGTCAGAACGCGGGCCAGTTGGGGCCAGTCCGCGGGCCAACAGGGGGGCAACCCGCGGGCCAGTAGGGGGCAACGCGCGGGTCAGTAGCTGTCCCAGCCGGGCTCCCAGTCGGGCTCGTCCGGTGGCACCCAGTCGTCCTTCGGCGGCTGCGCGGCCGACACCGGCGGACCGGCGGACTCGCGGCCGAACGTGGGCTTCGCGGCTCCGGGGCGTGAGGCACCGCCACGGCCGGCCGGAGCGCGGCGGGGAGCGGGAGCCTCCTCACCGGCCTGGGGGACGGCGATCTCGGGAGTCTCGCCCGCGACGACGGCGAGCACGGCCTCACCGTAGGTGAGCAGCTTCTTTTGGCCGACGCCGCCGATGATGCTGAGCTCGTCCATCGAGGCCGGCTCGGCCGTCGCGATCTCGCGGAGGGTTGCGTCGTTAAAGACGATGTAGGCGGGGACGGATTGCGCGCGCGCCTGTGCGACCCGCCACTCCCGCAGCCGCTCGAACAGGGGCTGGGCCTCGCCCGAGAGCTCGGCGACGATGGAGCGGCCGGAGCGGGTGGACCCGCTGGAACGCGCAGGCTTCTCGGGCTCCTGCCGCAGCTCGACCTTTCGCTCGCCGCCGAGAACGGAGGCGGACGCGGGCGTAATCACGAGGGTGCCGAAGCCATCGTCGTTCACGCCGAGCAGGCTCTGCGCGAGGAGCTGGCGGGCGACTCCGCGCCACTGGGTGTCGCTCAGGTCGGCGCCGATGCCCCAGGTGGCGAGGGCGTCGTGCTTGTGCTGCGTGGTGCGCGGCGTGGTCTTGCCGCGGAGGACGTCGATGATGTGGCCGGCGCCGAACTGCTGGTTGCGCTCGCGCTTGAGCCGGACGACCGTCGAAAGGAACTTTTGGGCCGCGACGGTGCCGTCCCAGGAGGCGGGCGGCTCGAGGCAGGTGTCGCAGTTGCCGCAGGCGGTGCTCTCCTGGCCGAAGTACGCGAGCAGGTTCACCCGGCGGCACTGGACCGTCTCGGAGAGGGCGAGCATCGCATCGAGATGCGCGGACATCCGCCGGCGATGCGCCAGATCTCCCGGCGACTCGTCGATCATGCGGCGCTGCTGCACCACGTCTTGCAGGCCGTAGGCGAGCCACGCGGTGGAGGGCAGGCCGTCGCGGCCCGCTCGGCCCGTCTCCTGGTAGTAGCCCTCGACCGACTTGGGCAGGTCGATATGCGCGACGAACCGCACATCCGGCTTGTCGATCCCCATGCCGAAGGCGATGGTGGCGCAGACGATCACGCCCTCCTCGCGGAGGAACCGCGACTGAGCGGCGGCGCGCACCCGGGAGTCGAGGCCCGCGTGGTAGGCGACCGCGTCGAAGCCCGCCGAGCGCAGCGCCTCCGCCGTCGCCTCGACGCTCTTGCGCGAGAGGGCGTAGACGATGCCCGCGTCGTGAGCATGCTCGCGGCGGAGGAAGTCGATCAGCTGCTTGCGCGGCTCGACCTTCGTGACGATCCGGTACTGGATGTTGGGGCGGTCGAAGCTCGAGACGAAGTGTCGGGCGGCGCCGAGGTGCAGGCGCGAGGTGATCTCGCGGTGGGTCGCCTCGGTGGCGGTGGCGGTGAGGGCGATGCGGGGGACGTCGGGCCAGCGCTCGGCGAGCTCGCCCAGAGCGAGGTAGTCGGGGCGGAAGTCGTGGCCCCACTGGCTGACGCAGTGCGCCTCGTCGATCGCGAAGAGGGCGATCCGGCCGCGGGCGAGGAACTGCTTGGTGCCCTCGTTGCCCAAGCGCTCGGGGGCGACGTAGAGCAGGTCGAGTGTGCCGTCGAGGTAGGCGCGCTCGACGCGGTTGCGCTCCCCCGCGTCCTGCGTGGAGTTAAGGAACTCGGCGCGGACGCCGTTCGCGCGGAGGGCGTCGACCTGGTCCTGCATCAGTGCGATGAGCGGAGACACGACCACGCCGGTGCCGGGGCGGACGATCGCGGGGATCTGGTAGCAGAGCGACTTGCCGCCGCCGGTGGGCATCAGGACGACGGCGTCACCGCCTCCGATGACCTGCTCGACGATCGCCTGCTGCTCGCCGCGGAAGCGCGCGTAGCCGAAGACCTTCTCGAGGATCGCCTGCGCCTGGGCCGACCCGCGGCTCGCCTGGCCGCTCGCTGCGTCGCTCCCGTCGCTGCTCCGGTACTCCGCCGCGGGGTCGGCGAGCGGCGGGGCGGGGAGGGCTGTCGCGGTGGGCTCTGTCACCCGGGGAACTCTACCCGTCGGCTCCGACGCGGCCCCGGGAGCGGGCGGAACTGTGGAGAGGGGATGAAGGAAGGGAGGTGGGGAGGAGGCTTCGGGCGCGAGCCACCGGTGGCGCGGATCAGAGGTCGGTGAGCGTGCGGGTGTCGCCGTTCCAGAAGCGCACGCCGGCGAGGCCTGCGCTGAACGGTTCGCCGAGGAGGGGGACGGCCGCGCCGAGCTGTTCAGCACGCAGGCGACGGGAGATGCTGATGTGCGGGGTCCAGGCATCCGGCAGCGAGGTGTCGACGCCTCCCGGAATCAGGCGGGTGGCGCGGGCGTGCAGCGCGTCGAGGGCGGGTGAACGGATGACGCCCCAGGCGAGGACGAAGCGGCCGGCGTGCGGGAAGAGGAGGACGGCGCCCAGGTCGACGGTCTCGGGCAGGGGGCCGAGGGCGCCCGGCTCGGGGGCGGTCAGCTCCGCTCCGGCGACGAGGGTGAGGTGGGGGCGGTTGCTCTCGGACGTGTGCAGCGCCAGGCTCGGGATGCCGGCCGCCTCGAGCGCCGCCCACTGACCCCGCACGCGCGCGTCCGACTCCGGATCGAGGAGGACTTCGACGCTGCGCATCCCCTCATCCTGCCGGTCTTCCGCGCGCGAGGGCCCTCGGTGGGACCCGCGCGGGAGCGGGCGGAGCGGGCGTCAGCCGATCGTCACGAGGGCGGCGAGCAGCTCCGGCGCGCGGCGGTCGACGATGCGGCCGCCGACGCGGACGCCGATCAGCGCGAAGGCGCCGCCGAGCATGACGGCCGCCGCCAGCCCCAGCAGACCGAAGGCCGGGTCGCCGCCGATCAGCGAGATCGCACCCAGGATGATCGACGGGAGCGACAGGAGCCCGGTCGCGGCCATGCTCCCCAGCATCACCACGCTCGAGATCATCCCCGAACCGGGCGGCGTCTTGAGCGGGCTGTCCCCCGGCGCCGGCACCGGGTAGACCACGAGCGACGAGGCGACGCTCGACACTCCGAACCCGCTGAGCACGAGAGCCAGCGCCATCCCCAGCACGGCAGGTATCGCGTCGGCACGCCCCGCGTACAGCGCGGTGCCCACCGCCACGACGATCACCGCGGGGACGCCGATGATCGCGGCGGCGAGGACGCGACCGGCGCGGTCGGCCGACCCCGTCACTCCGGAGCTGACATGCGCCGCCCAGGCGGTGCCGTCGTAGGACACGTCGGCGCAGAGGGTCACGCCGAAGATCAGGCCGACGAGCACAGCCGAGAGCAGCACGAAGGTGTCGCCGCCGCTGCCGATTGCGGAGTAGAAGACCCCGAGCACCACGACGGCAGGGATGACGAGGAGGCCGCGGCTGTAGCGCGGGTCGCGCCACCAGTAGCCGAGGGCACGGGCCGCGACGGCGCCGGTCGGAGTTCCGGGGAAACGGCCGAACAGACCCAGCCCCGCGGATCCGGAGGCGGAGTGCGCGCCCGACGCGGCCGGCTCGGCGAGGGCGTGGCGCAGCGCCCGTGCCCAGGCCACGACGAGGACGGCGAGGGTCGCGAGCCCGATCAGCAGGCGCGCGATCGCCGCGACCCAGTCGCCCGCGACGACGGAGCCGGGGGCGGCCCAGATCGCGCCGAGCGGCGACCAGCCGAGGGCGTTCGCGATCACGGGGAGGACGTCGCGGCCGTCGCGGACCACGGTCGTCAGGCCGAAGAAAAGCGGACCGAGCAGGATGACGACCACGAGCACGACGCCGCCGACCACCTCCCGGTAGCGGCGGCTCGAGCCCAGACCCGTGGTCAGCGCGCCGAGGAGCCGGGAGGCGACCACGCAGGTCGCGACGCCGATCACCGCCGAGACGAGGCCGGGGAGGATGCCGATCGGTGCGCTCCACCAGGCGGCGGCGGACACAAGGGCACCCAGCGTGGTCACGACGCCCGGGATGCCGGCGAGACCCGCGACGGCGAGCCCGAGCAGGAGCGTCCGCAGCGGGATCGGGAATGTCGCGAGAGTGGGCAGGTCCAGGCTCTGGTCGGAGCCGGAGACGAAGATCGGCCCGAGCACCCAGCCCAGGATCAGCGCGGAGCCGCCGAGGACGATCACGACGCTCGCGAACGCCGGATCCGCCCCTCCCAGCGCGATCAGCCCGGCCGCGACCAGACCGAGCACCCCGATCGCGTACAGCCCACCGAGGACGACGCCGATCAACTGCCAGACGTTGCGCGTCAGCGAGTTGCGCAGCAGGAGCAGCCGCAGTCTCAGGAGATGCGCAACCATGCCGGTCCCTCCTGGTGAGTGCGGCCGCCGACCAGCTCGACGAAACGCTCCTCGAGGCTGGAGCCGGCGCGGACCTCCTCGAGGGTGCCGGAGGCGAGCACGCGGCCGTCAGCGATGACGGCGACTCGGTCGCACATCCGCTCGACGAGGTCCATCGAGTGGGAGGACACGATCACGGTGCCGCCCGAGGCGACGAAGCCGGTGAGGATGTCGCGGATGTTCGCCGCGGACACCGGGTCGACCGACTCGAACGGCTCGTCGAGCACGAGGAGGCGCGGGGCGCGCACGAGCGCGCAGGCCAGCGCGATCTTCTTGGTCATGCCCGCGGAGTAGTCGACGACGAGGGTGCGGTCGGCCGGATCCAGGCCCAGCAGCGCGAGAAGATCACCCGTCCGCTCGACGACCACGGGCCGCTCGAGGCCGCAGAGCAGGCCGTAGTAGGTGACGAGCTGCAGCCCGGTGAGGCGATCGAACAGCTTGACGCCGTCGGCGAGGACACCGATCAGCCGCTTCGCCGCGAGGGTGTCCTTCCAGACGTCGACCTCATAGATGGTGACGACGCCACTGTCGGGGCGGAGGAGGGCCGTGGCCATCGAGAGGGTCGTCGTCTTGCCCGCGCCGTTGGGGCCGACGAGTCCGAAGAAGGAGCCGGCGGGGACGTCGAGGTCGATGTCCCTCACGGCCTCCTTGTCGCCGAAGCGCTTGCGCAGGCCGCGGATCCGCAGGGCGACCTCGCCGTGCCGGCCGGCGGCGTCCGGAGCTGCCCACGCGAGGCTCGTGGAGTCGGAGTGCTCGGAACCGAACGGCGCGGACGCGGAGTTCGGGTCGTCGCTGCGCTCCGGTGCGTCGCTTTCCGCATCCGTGTCGTTGTGAGGAAAGCCGGGGTGCGTCGTCCCATCCATGTGTGTCCCTTCCGGGCCGCGGTGGGCGACCGCTCCCCACATCCTAGGCAGGCGCTGCGGCACGGTCATCCGCCCCTCGGCGGAGTCGCCCGCGATCCCTCGCTAAGTCGCCCGGTTTCGTTGAGTCGCCCGAAAAGGCGCGCGACACTCCGCGCCGCGCGACCATCTCGGGCACCTCAGCGCGCGGGCACCTCCTGAGCGACCGCACCGCGCCCGCCTACGCTGGGCGTATGCCCACGCTCCTCCTCGTCCGGCACGGACGCACCACCGCGAACACCGCGGGGATTCTCGCCGGACGCACCGCCGGAGTGCGGCTCGATCACGTCGGGCGGACGCAGGCGGCGCGGACGGGTGAACGGCTCGCGGCCCTCGACCTCGCCTCCGTGCTGTCGAGCCCGCTGGAACGCTGCCGGCAGACCACCCGCTTCGTGCTCGACCGGCAGGCGACGCCTCCGCCCACGGTGATCGACAGGGGCATCACCGAGTGCGACTACGGCGACTGGTCGGGGCGCTCGCTCCGCGATCTCGCGACGGAGCCGCTCTGGGCGACCGTGCAGAACCAGCCGTCGGCCGTGGTGTTCCCCGGCGGCGAAGGGATGCTGGCGATGCAGGCTCGGGCGGTGTCGGCGGTCCGTCGGCACGACGCGGCGGTCGCGGAGGAGCACGGGGCCGGCGCGGTATGGGCGGCGGTCAGTCACGGCGACACCATCAAGGCGATCCTCGCGGACGCGCTCGGGATGCACCTCGACCTGTTCCAGCGGCTCAGCGTGGGACCGGCGTCGGTGTCGATCATCCGCTACGGGGCGGGACGGCCCGAGGTGATCGCGATGAACACGGAGGCCGGTGACCTGGGATGGCTGCGCAAGGCCGCACCCGTGGCGGACGCGGCGGTGGGGGGCGGGGCCGGGCACGAGTAAAGGGGGGCGACGCGCGCAGCCGCTGCGGAGGCGGGCGCTCGTACACTGGGGGTATGCCTCCGATCGTGCATGGATTCGACTGGCCCGATCGCGTGGTCGTGGGAACCATCGGCTCACCCGGTTCGCGCTCCTTCTACCTGCAGGCCAAGACCGGACCCCGCGTGGTCAGCGTCGGCCTCGAGAAACAGCAGTCGGCCCTCCTCGCCGAGAAGATCGACGAGATCCTCGACCAGCTGATGACCGCCCAGGGCAACCCGGTCAGCGTCCCCGCGGGCACGCCTCCGGAACTCGTCGACAACGACCCGCTCGACCAACCGGTGGAGGCCGAGTTCCGCGTCGGTGGCCTCAGCCTCGGCTGGGACCCGTCTACCGCCCAGATCGTGATCGAGGCGTACCCGATGACCGAGGGGGACGACGACGCCGAGGACCCCGAGCCGACCGAGATGCTGCAGGTCAAGATCCCCGTCGGCACAGCCCGCGCCTTCGCGAAGCGCACGCTCGAGGTCGTCGGCGCCGGACGTCCGCTCTGCCCCCGCTGCGGCGAGCCGAGGGATCCCGACGGGCACGACTGCCCGCTGGCATGAGCGAGCCGGGCGGGCTCGACGGCGAGCTGGAACTCACCGGCCGGATCACGATCGCCTCCAACGCGACCTTCCTCGCTCAGCTCGGCGGGACGTCCGTCGTCTACAAGCCGATCTCGGGCGAGAAGCCGCTCTGGGACTTCCCCGACGGCGTGCTCGCGAACCGAGAGGTCGCGGCGTACCTCGTCTCCGAGGCGCTGAGCTGGAATGTGGTGCCGCGCACCTGGTTGCGCGACGGGCCGCTCGGGCCGGGCATGGTGCAGCTCTGGCAGGACATCGATCCGAAGCAGGACGCGGTCGACCTGGTGCCGGCCGATACGGTCCCGGCGGGATGGCGGCATGTGCTCGACGGCAGCGACGAGGAGGACCGCGAGGTCTCGCTCGTGCACGAAGACTCGACGGCGCTGCGCCGGATGGCTCTGTTCGACGTGGTCGCGAACAACGCGGACCGCAAGGGCGGGCATGTGCTCGCGCTGCCCGGTGGCCACCGCTACGGCGTCGACCACGGGCTCACCTTTCACTCGGAGCACAAGCTGCGCACGGTGCTCTGGGGCTGGATCGGCGAGCCGCTGCTCGGGGAGGAGCTCGCGGCGCTGGCACTCCTGCGGGCGCAGACCGACGGGCCGCTGGGCGCAGCGCTCTCGGAGCTGCTGACCGAGGACGAGGTCGCTGCGTTCGCGAAGCGCTGTGAGCGGCTGGTCTCGTTCGGGCGGTTCCCGGGCCCGCGCGGCGAGATGCCGGCGGTGCCCTGGCCGCTGTTCTGAGCCGAGCGAGTTCACAACTCCGGATGATCGTGGCCGCAGCGACGACGACGAGCGGATGTCAGTGCCGCGAAACGAGTTTTTCCGGAGTTATGAACACAACGCCGGCTCAGAAGCTCCAGCCGCGCCCGCGCAGTTCCTCGCCCGGGGCCCGGCCGCCGGCTCCCGCGCCCCGGGCGCCCAGGTAGGACGACACCACGGCTGCACCCAGATCATCCGCCTCCGGATTCACGACCGCGCCGCCCACCCGCCGAGCGAGCGAGTCGATGAACCGGGCGAGGCCGGGGTCCTCGCCGAGGCGGAAGAACGTGGTGTGCGCACCGAGGCGGAGGGAGGCGTCGAGCTCGCGGACCGAGACGGCGACCGTGAGCGGGTCGGGCGGGAAGTCGAAGAAGACGCCACCGTCGGGCTCGAGGTGCGCGGTCGGCTCGCCGTCGGTGACGATCAGCAGGACTGGCTGCGCGTTCGGGTGCTTGCGGAAGTGCCGGTTGGCCAGCAGCAGCGCATGGTGCAGGTTCGTGCCCTTGTCCCACTGCGCGTCCAGGCCCACCAGCTGCTCGACGTCCATCACCTCGGCGCGGCGACCGAAGGCGACCAGCTGCAGCGCGTCCCCGCGGAACCGACTGCTGATCAGGGTGTGCAGGGCGAGCGCCGTGCGCTTCATCGGCACCCAGCGGCCATCCATCGCCATCGAGAACGAGGTGTCGACGAGCAGGGCGACGCAGGCCTGGGTACGCGCCTGCGTTTCCTGCACCTCGATGTCGTCGATCTGGATGCGCACGCCGGAGCCGACCGGGCGGCCCTCGCCTGCGGTGCGAGTGAGAGCATTGGTGAGAGTGCGGGGGATGTCCCAGGCCTCGGTGTCGCCGAACTCCCACGCGCGCGTCGCGCCGGAGCCCTCCCCCGACACACCCGCACGGCGGACATCGCGCGCGCCCTGGCGGCCGGAGACGGTCTCGGCGATGTCGCGCAGGAGCGCCCTGCCGAGCTGACGCATCGCCTTCGGACTGAGCGCGAGGCGACCGTCGGAGCCGCGGCGTAGCGTGCCGGAGTCGCGGAGGGCGCGCTCCAGGCGCTTGAGCGTCTGCGCGTCGACGGAGGCGTCCTGGCCGAGGCGCTTCGCGAGCAGGTCGAGGTCGAGGTCGTCGAAGGAGGAACGATCGGACTGCGCGAGCTGGTCGGCGAGGGCGTCGAGGTCGGCCAGCTCCTGGAACACGCCGGTCCCGTCGCCGAGGCCGAGCCCCTGCTCGCCGTTCAGACGCTCGGAACCGCCCCAGTCCTCGCCGGGCCGCAACCCCCGCAGGGTGTCGTCGAGGCGGCCGAGGGTCTGCATCAGCTCGGGCGTGCCGAACGCCTGCTGGGCGAGGGCGTCGAGTTCGGCGCGCTGCTCGGCGGTCATCGAATTGCGCATCCGCTGGGCCGCCGCCGCGCGGGCGGCGAGGGCGTCGATCAGCTCGTCCACCGACTCCGGGCCCTCGGGGAAGTATTCGCCGTGCTGCTCCATGAAGGCGTCGAACTGCTCGGGAGTGTCCTCGCCGCGGGCGTGCGTCTCGAGCAGCTCGGTGAGGTCGCGGAGCATCGCGTCGATCGCGGCGCGGTCCTCGTCGCTCGCGTTCTCGAGGGCCCGCTTCATCCCCTCGAAGCGCTGATCGAGCAGCTCGCGGCCCAGGAGTTCGCGGATCTTCTCGAAGTCGGCGCGCGCCTCGGGACTCTGCCAACGGTAGTCGCGCAGCTCCGAGACGGCCGCGGCGGGCGAGGGCGGGAGGCTGTCGAGCTGGATCTCGGCGAGCGCGCGGTCGCCGTCGTCCATTTGCGTGTCGCGGGCGAGCTGCTTGCGCTCGGCGAGCACGGCCCTGTCGAGCAGTTCGCGGATCTCGCGGAGGGTGCCGTCGAGGTTGTTCCTCTGCCTCAGCTCACGGCGGCGCTCGGCCACGCGGGCGGCGAGATCGTCGAGGCCCTCGCCATCGCGGGTGCCGCGGCGCAGGAACTCGCGGAGGGCGCGCTCGGGAGAGGTGCCGCTCATCACGTCCTCGCCGATCGCGTCCAGAGCCTCCGCGAGGTCGATCGGCGGGGCAAGCGGATCGGGGCCGCCGTCGTACTTCGCATAGCGCGCGTCGCGCTTCAGCCGCCGGTTGCCGCGCGGAGCATCAGCCATAGACGGCCTCGCCTCCGCCCGTCTCCTTGCTCAGCTTGCGCGAGAGGTAGAGGCCCTCGAGGGCGAGTTCGACGGCTCCGGCACGGCGCCCGTCGCCCACGGCGCCCAGACGCTCGGCGACCTCGTCGTAGACCCGCGCCTCGCCGAGGATCGGCAGGCCGGCGAGGAACTCCCGGGCCGTGATCTGCTCGCCGGTGGTGATCAGCGCCCCGTCCTCGACCGCCTCGACCAGTGGCCCGAGGTCGACACCGCGCAGGTGGGCCCGCACGGTCTCGGCGATGGCCTGGCGGAGGAGATGGTCGAGGATGTCGTCCTCGCGGCCCTCCTCGCCCGACTCGAATTCGATCTTCCCGCCGAGCACGTCCACCGCGGTCTCGAGGTCGATCGGGCGGGCGACCGCCTCCTCCTCGCCGCGGCGGGTGGCGCGGTGCAGGGCGGCCGCGGCGATGGTCTCGGCGCCGGCGATGGCGAAGCGGGCGCTCACTCCGCTGCGCTGATCGACGGAACTCGACTCGCGCAGGGCCCGGGTGAAGCGGGCAAGGATCTCGATCAGCGCGTCGGGCACGGTCGCGACGAGGTCCGCCTCCTGCCGGATCACGGCGATCTCGTCGACCAGCGCCGTCGGGTAGTGGGTGCGGATCTCGGCGCCGAAGCGGTCCTTCAGCGGGGTGATGATGCGGCCGCGGTTCGTGTAGTCCTCGGGGTTCGCGCTCGCGACGACGAGCACGTCGAGCGGGAGGCGGAGGACGTAGCCGCGGATCTGGATGTCGCGCTCCTCCATCACGTTGAGCATCGCGACCTGGATGCGCTCGGCGAGGTCCGGCAGCTCGTTGATCGCGACGATGCCGCGGTGGCTGCGCGGGATGAGGCCGAAGTGAATGGTCTCGGGGTCGCCGAGGCTGCGGCCCTCGGCCACCTTCATCGGATCGACATCGCCGATCAGGTCGGCGACGCTGGTGTCCGGGGTGGCCAGCTTTTCGACGTAGCGCTCCTCACGCGACTTCCATGCGACGGGCAGCTCATCGCCGAACTCGTCGGCACGACGCCGACTCACCGTGGTGATCGGCTCGTAGGGGTGCTCGCCGAGCTCTGACCCGTCGATGACGGGCGTCCACTCGTCGAGCAGGCCGACGAGGGTGCGCAGGAGGCGGGTCTTGCCCTGACCGCGCTCGCCCAGCAGGACGATGTCGTGGCCGGCGATCACCGCGCGCTCCACCTGGGGAATCACGGTCTCGGCGAAACCGTGCAGGCCCGGCCAGGGGTCGCGGCCCTCGCGCAGGGCGTCGAGCAGGTTGTCGCGGATCTCGGTGCGGAGGCTCTTCTGCGCATGCCCGGAGGCACGGAGCTGGCCGAGGGTCTGGGGCGTCGGAGGCATCACCCCGGCAACGCTACGCCGCGGGTCCGACGCGCGGCGCAGGTGCGGCGGATTCGCGGGGTGGGTTGCGCCGGCGGGCGCGCGGCCAGGGGAGGGCTCGGACCGCTCAGCGTGCGAGCCGCGGGGCCGCCGCGAGCAGCTGCCGGGTGTACTCCTCCTGCGGCGCCGCGAGGAGCGACGCGGCCGGCCCGGCCTCGACGATCCGGCCCGCGCGCATCACGGCGATGCGGTCGCTCATGTGGGCGATCACTCCGAGATCGTGCGAGATGAGGAGCAGCGCGAGCCCGTGACGGCGCTGCAGCTCATCGAGCAGGTCGAGGATCTGGGCCTGCACCGAGACGTCGAGGGCCGAGACGGGCTCGTCGCAGATCAGCACGTCGGGGCGGGTCGCTAGCGCGCGTGCGATCGACACGCGCTGGCGCTGACCGCCCGAGAGGGTCCGCGGCGAGCGCCGCTCCAGGGCCGGGTCGAGCCCGACACTCGCGAGCAGCGCGGGCAGGGCGGCGGCGCCGGCGTCGCGGAGGAGGCGGCCGACGCTCCAGCGCGGGTCGAACGAGGAGAGGCTGTCCTGATAGATCGCGCCGATCCTCGGGCGGCGGGGGCGGCGGGTGCGCTCTGTGGCCGCCGACCACGGCTGGCCGAACAGCTCGACCGCGCCCGCATCCGGACGCCGCAGCGCCAGAACCAGCCGGGCCACCGTGCTCTTGCCCGACCCGGACTCGCCGACGAGCCCCACGGTCTCGCCGCGCCGCAGCTCCAGATCGACGCCGTCGACCGCGACCCTCGCTCCTCCGCCGGGCAGGGGGAAGCGGGCGGCGAGACCGCGGGCCGCGACCACCACCTCGCCGGGAGCGTCGGGTGGGAGCACCGGGGCGGTCGGATCGGTGAGTCGCGACCCGCGCGCTCGCCCGGCCGGGACAGCGGCCACGAGCGCCCGCGCCTGGGAGCTGCGGGGCGCGCGCAGCACCTCGTCAGCTGTCCCCTCCTCCACCACCCGCCCCTCGGCGAGCACGAGGATGCGGTCAGCGAGGCCCGCGACCACGGCGAGGTCGTGCGAAACCAGCACGAGCGCCCGGCCGCGCGCCTTCTGCTCGGCGAAGAGCTCGAGCACGCGGGCCTGCACGGTGACGTCGAGCGCGGTGGTCGGCTCGTCGGCGACGAGGAGCGGCGGATCGAGGGCCACGGCCGCCGCGAGGAGGGCGCGCTGGCGGAGGCCGCCGGAGAGGTCGCCGGAGCGCTCACGCATCCGCTCGGCCGGCTCCGGCATGCCGACACTCTCCAGCGCCTCGACGGTGCGCCGGGCGCGCTCGGCGGCGGGCAGTCGGCCGTGGAGGCGGAATGCGTCGCCGATCTCGCGGCCGATCGGGCGCAGCGGGTCGAGCGAGAGCAGCGCGTCCTGCGGGACGAAGCCCACGGATCCGCCGCGCAACCGCCGCAGGGCGCGCTCGCTCGCGCCGACCACCTCGGTGCCGCCGACGTCCACGGAGCCCGACACCGCTCCTCCGCTCAGCCCCAGCAGCGCCCGAGCGGTGACGCTCTTGCCCGAGCCCGACTCGCCGACGATCGCGACGCACTCCCCCGGCTCCACGCGGAAGGAAACCCCGTGCACCACCTCGACCCCGTCGAAGGCGACCCGCAGGCCCTCGACGACGACCGCGGTCACCGCACACCCCGCAGGCGCCCACCGAGGACCGTCGTCGCGATCGTGGTCAGCACGATCGCCAGGCCCGGGAACACGGTCAGCCACCACGCACTCGCGAGGTAGGTGCGGCCCGCCGAGAGCATCGCGCCCCACTCCGGTGCGGGCGGCTCGGCCCCCAGGCCCAGGTAGCTGAGGGCCGAGGCCCAGACGATCGCCTGGCCGACGCCG
Source organism: Rathayibacter rathayi (assembly GCF_004011095.1). Lineage (GTDB taxonomy): Bacteria > Actinomycetota > Actinomycetes > Actinomycetales > Microbacteriaceae > Rathayibacter > Rathayibacter rathayi. Next base: position 2,426,543 of record NZ_CP028129.1, read on the forward strand.
AGGGTCGCCAGCACGGCGAGCGGGCCGAAGGTGTTGGGCAGCACGTTCCGGACCAGGATGCGGGCGGGCGAGTGCCCGAGCACGCGCGCCGCCTCGACGTAGCCGGAGTCACGGATGCCGAGCAGCTGCGTGCGCAGGATACGGGCGTACCCGGGCGCGGTCGAAAGACCGACCGCGATCGTCGCGGGGACGACTCCCGGGCCCGTGACCACGATCACCAGCAGCGCCAGCAGCAGAGCCGGGAACGCGAACAGCACCTCCAGGACGCGCCCGATCACGCCGTCGATGAACCGGCCGCCGAACGCGGCGACGACCCCCAGGACCGCCCCGAGCACCAGGCCGATCGCGGTGGCGCTGACGCCGATCAGGAGGGACGCGCCCGCGCCCGCGATGAGGCGGCTGAGCAGGTCGCGGCCGGACTCGTCGGTGCCGAGCAGGTGCGCGGCGCCCGGCGGGGTGAAGGCGTCGCGCGGGGCGACGACGAGCGGATCGGCGGGGGCGAGCAGCCCTGGCGCGACGGCGGCGAGCAGGAGCAGCGCCACGAAGAGCGCGGCCAGCGCCTCCCCGGGGTGGATCCGGACGAAGGATGCCCCTCGCGGGCGGACGGCGCGCAGCTCGAGTTCGCTCACGCGACCGCCTCCCGCCGGGCGAGGCGCGGATCAACCACCCGCGTCAGCAGATCGGCGGCCAGGGTGACGACGATGTAGGCGAGCGCGGTGACCAGCACCACTCCGGTCACTACCGGCACGTCGCGCACGGTCACCGCCGCGAGCAGCGTCCGGCCGAGCCCCGGTCTCGCGAAGATCGTCTCGACCACCACGGCCCCGCCAATCAGGTAGCCAAACGCCCAGCCCGAGAGAGAGACCCCCGGCAGCACCGCGTGGCGCAGCGCGTGGCGGGTGCGGACGCCCAGCTCCCCCTCGCCGCGCGCCCGAGCCGCGAGCACGAACGGCGACTCCAGCGCGTCGAGGAGGGAGCGGCGCATCACCTGGCCGACAAACCCCGCCAGCGGGATCGCGAGGGTGAGCGTCGGCAGCACCAGCCCGGCGGGGGCGCCGGTGCTGACCGGCGGCAGCCAGCGCAGGGCGGTCGCGAAGACGGCGATCAGCACGGTCGCGAGCCAGAAGTGCGGCAGCGCGGCGGCCGTGAGTTCGAGTCCGGATCCGATCGCGGCGGCGATCCGTCCGCCCCGCGTCGACCAGAGCGCGGTGCCGAGCGCGAGGATCCACGCGGCGGTCAGGGCGAGGACGGCCAGCAGGAGGGTGCCGGGCAGCTGCTCGCCGAGGATCTGGGCGACGGGCGTGCGCAGGGAGTAGGAGGTGCCGAGGTCGCCGCGGGCGAGCCGACTCAGCTGCACGAGGTACTGCACGAGCAGGGGCTGGTCGAGGCCGTACTGCTCGCGGACGGCGGCCAGCGCCTCCGGGGACGCCTGCGATCCCGGTCCGCCGAGGATCGCCTGCGCGGGGTCACCGGGGACGAGACGGATGAGGAGGAAGACGGCGGTCGCGACGGCCCACAGCACGACGACGCCGCCGCCGAGGCGGAGGAGCACGCGGCGGATCATGGTGTCCTCTCCTCTGGCGCGGGGATCTCGATACACCGCCTGCGGCGGCTACTCGACCAGCATGGTGCTCCTCAGACCCAGGCGTCGGCGAACCAGGGGGTGGACACCGTGTCGAGGGCGACGAGGCCCTGCACGGCCGAGCGGTGCAGGTAGTGGTTCTGCTGGTCGTAGAGCGGCAGGATCCAGTAGCCCTCGAGGACGATCCGCTGCGCCTGCTGGTACAGATCGGCGCGGGCGGCCTCGTCGGTGGTGGCGCTCGCCTGCGCGAGCAGCGAGTCAAGTGCGGGGTCGGCGATCTGCGCGTGATTGGCGAAGTAGCCGCTCGGCGCGGGCGTGATGCCGGAGGAGGAGTAGAGGATCCGCAGCACGTCAGGCCCGACCTTGGTGTACGGCGCGCTCACCAGCTCGTACTCGTTCGCCCCGAGCGCCGCGTACCAGCTGGACAGGTCGAGCAGGCTGATCTGGACATCGAACCCGAGTGTCTTCGCCGACGCCTGGATCTGCTCGAACAGCGACTGCTCGGCCGGGATCGACTGATTGGTGCTGACCGGGAAGCGCAGCGTCAGCGGTGTGCCGTCCTTCTCGCGGATGCCATCGCCGTCCGAGTCGACCCAGCCGGCCTTCTCGAGCAGCCCCTCTGCGGCGCTCACCTCGGAGTCGGAGCCCGCGTCCGCGAAGAGCGACGGGTCGGAGTAGGCGGTCGCCTCGCGACTGGACAGCGGCGAGAAGGAGCGCTCGGCCGTGCCGAAGAAGAGGGAGTCGATTGCCTCGTTCACGCCGACTCCGCGGACGAAGGCCTCCCGCACCGACTCGTCGTCGAAGGGCGCCTGACCGGAGTTGAGTTCGAGCCGATTGACCGACCCGGGGCGCGGCGCGTCGAGCTCGACGAGGCCGGACGCACCGGTCGCCGCTGTCAGTGTGTCGGGCTGGGCGTTGTCGAGCACGTCGGCCTCGCCCGACTGCACCGCCGCATAGCGGGTGGCGGAGTCGGGGATGAAGCGCCAAGTGATGCTCGCGAGGTGCGCGGGGCCCTTGTGTCCGTCACCGGTCGGGCCCGTCGATGCGTCGTACGCATCATTGCGAGTAAGGGTCACATGGTCCTGCTTGACCCACTCCGAGACGGTGAAGGGGCCGGTGCCGACGGGCGCCTCGCAGTTCGCCTGCTCGCCTCGCGCGATGCCGGTCGGGGACTCGATCGCCGTCCACGGCTGCGCGAGCGACTCGAGCAGCGCGCTGTCGGGCTCGGTCAGGGTGAAGCGGGCGACGGTCGGCGAGACGGCGGTGACGGAAGCGACCTTCGCCACAGCGAGGTAGCCGGTGGAGGACTTGGTCGCCGGATCCTGGAGGTGCGTGATAGTCGTAGCAACCGCCTCCGCGTCCAGGGCCGTGCCATCGGTGAATCTCACTCCCTCGCGCAGGGTGAAGTCGTAGCTGAGCGCGTCATCGGAGACCGTCCACGACTCCGCGAGCCACGGCGTGATGGCGCCGCCCGCGTCGCGCGACACGAGCGACTCGAGCACCTGCGTGGCGAGGAGCGCTTGGGGGTAGTTGCCGCCCACATGCGGGTCGAGGCAGGTGGGCTCGGCGTCACCCGATGCATAGGTCAGCGTCCCGCCGTCGACGGGGGTGCCGGTGGCGTCGGGAGACTCGGCGGTGCAGCCGCTGAGCAGGAGCACGGCGGCCGCGACAGCGGCGGGGAGGGCGAGGAGACGAGCGCGCAACAGCATGACGGCTTTCGTGAAGGGGTCGGGAGTGCTCGCGTTTCTTGGACGCGACCCAGGAAACGCTAGCAGGAGGTGAGGGCCACCGAACGGGGGCCCGGATCGGTGGACGGGCCCCGGGGCGCCGCGGGTGGAGCCCCGTCCGGGAGTCGGGAGACGTCTCGGCGCGGCTCGACGGGGGATGCGAGCGCACGGAGGATGTCCGAAACCGAGGGTGAAACCAGCCGTCTGGGCGGATCGAACTCTCGATGCGGCTCTCGACCTCGGTTACGTACCTCCTCCGGAGCCGCGCCCGCTCACACCGCCGCGCGCAGCCCCTCCACCAGGTCGTGTTGCGCCTTGCGCCCCGCCCGCGTGGGCACGAGCGGGTATACGTGCAGCTGACCGACCGCCTCGTGCAGTTCGAACGGCACTCCCGCCGCCGTGGCCCGCTCAGCCAGCAGGTGCGCGTCCGGGTTCAGAACGTCGCGCGTGCCGGTGAAGACGCTGACCGGACCGAGGCCCGCCAGGTCGCCGAACAGAGGGCTGACCACGGGGTCGAGCAGGTCGAGGGAGCCCCGCCAGCGCTCGGCGAGCACGCGACCACCGGGCGTGCCAAGCCACGGATCGCTCGGCTGCACCTCCGGGATCCGTGGGTTGCTCCAGGAGAGATCGAGTGCCGGCGAAACCAGCACGGTCCGGGGCAGCACCACGCCCTCGTCGCGGAGGGCGAGGGCGGTGGAGAGGGCGATCTGGCCACCCGCGGAGTCGCCCGCGAGGCAGGTCGCGCCGTAGCGGTCGAGGCTCCGCCGCGCCAGGACGCTCACGCCGTCGCGTGCCTGGAGCGCGGTGCCGAAGGGGACGAGCGGGTAGATCGGAAGGGTCACCGCGACCGAGGCCTCCTCGGCGATCCGGGCGGCGAGCCACCAGTGCTGCGGTGCGATCTCGTTGACCCAGCTACCACCGTGGACGTAGACGACGCCTCCGCGGATCGTCCGAGGGCGAATTGTGTACACCGGCCAGCCATCGACCTGCTCCACTTCCACCTGCACACCCGGCCGCAGCCGCCGGGGCGGGCCGTAGGAGGCGGGGCGCAGCGCCCGCTCGCGGATGCGGCGGTGAGCGCCATCGGCACTGATGAATGTGCGATTCGCGCGGGCGAGCCGCAGCGCGAGCGGGACGAGGGCATCGGGGACGACGAGCGGCATCGCCCGAGCATCGCGCATCGCAGTGCGTAGCGCCTGGGCGATACCGTCGGGCGGATCAGCGGCGCGCGGTGGAGCGGCCGGCGAAGCGGGTGTAGACCAGCAGGACGATGATCGCTCCGACGATGGAGCCCATGATGCCAGCGGCCATCGGGTCGTGCTGGAAGATCAGGAAGCCGGGGAAGCCACCGACGAACGAGCCGATGATGCCGAGCACGATGGTCATCCTTCCGTAGTGCGGGCGGGGCCCCGCTGGTCGGTTCCTCCCGCGAGATGCCACTTATGCGCACGACACGCCGAGGAAAGCGCCCACAAGTGGCATCTCGCGGGGGCGGGAGGGAGGCGGGGGCGGGAGGGAGGGATGGGGGCGGGGCAGGGGGGCGCACCGATACGGTGTGGCGATGCCCAGCGAACGCGCGCCGACCATCCGTGATGTCGCGGTGCGGGCCGGAGTGTCCTATCAGACGGTGTCGCGGGTGCTCAACGACAGCCCACAGTTGCGGCCGCACACCCGGGAGCGCGTGCTGGCCGCCATTGATGATCTCGGCTTCCGCCGCAGCGCCGCCGCCCGCGCCCTGGCGACCAACCGCTCCGGCCTGATCGGGATTCTCGCCGCCGAGAGCCACAGCTTCTACGGCACCGCTACTGCGATGGCCGCGATCGAGCAGGCGGCGCGCGACGCAGGCTACCGCGTGCCGGTCGTCAACGCCGCTCCCGATGCGGAGTCATTGGCCGAGGGCCTCGCCCACCTGCAGCGGGAGTCCGTCGAGGCGATCGTGGTCCTCGCCCCGCAGGAGCGTGCACTGGAGGCGATCGAAAGCCTCGCGATCGGCGTCCCCTCGGTGACCCTCGGCGCGACCGGCCGCGGAGCCGATTCCCTGCTCCTCGTCGACCAGGCCGCCGGCGCCCGACTCGCCACCGAGCACCTGGTCGGCCTCGGTCACACCCGCATCGCGCACCTCGCCGGGCCGCAGCACTGGGTGGAGGCGCAGGCGCGGCTGGGCGGGTTCACCGCCGGGATGCGCGCGGCCGGTCTCGCACCGGCCGCCGTGACGGAGGGCGATTGGAGCGCCGAGTCCGGCTACCGAGCGGGCCTGCGCCTCCTGGAGGCAACGCCGGAGCTGACCGCGGTGTTCGCCGGCAACGACCAGATGGCGCTCGGACTCCTGCACGCCTGCACCGAGCGGGGCCTGCGCGTTCCCGAGGACCTGAGCGTCGTCGGCTTCGACGACGTGCCCGAGGCGGCGCACTACCAGCCGCCGCTCACGACCATCCGGCAGGACTTCGCCGAGGTGGGCCGGCGCACCATCGGCGTCGTGCTCGCGGAGCTGCGCGACGAGGAGCCCACCGTCGACCAGCCGGTGGCGCCGGTGCTGGTGGAGCGGTCGTCGACGGCGGCACCCCGGGTCTGATCTCCGCGGCGCCGGGACTTCAGCCGGCGTGCGGCAGCAGCACCTCGACGCGGCCTTCGCGCACCCGCGTCTCGAACCGCGGCTGCGGCGAGGTGGCCGGCCCGCGCAGCACCTCGCCCGTCTCGAGCGAGAAAACGCTCGCATGCCACGGGCACGAGATGCAGGCCTCGCCCGAAGGGTCGGCCGAGACCTCGCCCTCGTCGAGCGGCCCGGAGAGGTGGCTGCAGACGTTCGAGAGCACGTCGATCCGCTCGCCCCGCCGGAAGGCGAGCAGAGGCAGGCCTGCGACCTCCGTCTTCACCGGGGTCCGCTCCGGCAGATCCGCCAGGGCGCCGAACTCCTGCCAGCCGGAGGGGAAGCGGTGCGGCACGTCTTCGGCGTGGTTCGCTCCAGCCGCCTGCCGGTAGCTGAGGTGGCCGCCCAGGTAGCCGCCGCCGGAGACAACGGCGAGCCCGAGCATCCCGAGCAGCTTCCCGCTCGTCGTGCGCCCGCGCCGGCGCTGCAACCACGACGCGGCGTACAGGCCCGTCGCGACGACGTTCGCCGCCGAGTGGACGAGTCCGACGCGGGTCTGCTGCTCGTGCAGCTCCGACCAGTCGGTGAAGCCGGAGGCGGCGGTCGGCAGGACGCTCACCACGCCGAGACCGACCAGGGTCCGCGCCGCGCGCTGGTTCCCGGGCAGGAGGTCGAGCACCGCCGCCGACACCCAGGCGCCGGTCGGCACGAGCACGAGCAGCGGATGCACGGGGTGGCCGACCGGGACGCCGTGCAGCACGTCCCGCACCGGCTGCGGGCGGACGAGGGCGTTCACGGCCTTCTTCACCCGGCCGACGAGCGGATCGAGGACGGCGGCGTTCTCGAGGCGGGTGACGAGTCTCACGAGTCTGATCTCACACATACCTCAGCGCAGCGCGTCGCGGCCCACGGCGGAAGGGGCTTGCGGGAGCTACGCAGCAGTCGGTCTGCACGTCGTCCTCGCCGCTCGCTTGCCGACCGCGAGCCGTTTCGCCTACGCTGATCCAGGGCATTGTGAACGGTCACATCGCCCGAGCGAGGAGCATGATGGACCAGCGCAGGCCCACCCCCGCCGACACGATCGCGAGCGGCGCCACCGCCCTCGGCATCGAGTTCGGCTCCACTCGGATCAAGGCGTGCCTGGTCGACGCGGCCGACCCTTCCGTGGTGCTCGCGATCGGCAGCCACGAATGGGAGAACCAGTTCGTCGACCGCCGCTGGACCTATTCGCTCGACGCCGTCCACGCCGGCCTCCAGGCCGCCTACGCCGACCTCGTCGCGGACGCGCAGAAGCGCCACGGCGTGCAGCTCACCTCGGTCGGAGCGCTCGGCGTCTCGGCGATGATGCACGGCTACCTCCCCTTCGACGCCGACGGATCGCCGCTCGTCCCCTTCCGCACCTGGCGCAACACCAGCACCGGCCCCGCGTCGGCCGAGCTCACCGAACTTTTCGGCGCGAACATCCCGCTGCGCTGGTCGCTCGCGCACCTGCACCAGGCGGTCCTCGACTCCGAGCCGCACGTCGAGCGGATCGACTTCCTGACCACCCTCGCCGGCTACGTGCACTGGCGCCTCACCGGCGAGAAGGTCCTCGGAGTCGGCGACGCCTCCGGGATGGTCCCGACCGACCCGGTGACCCGCGACTACGACCAGAGCGTGATCGACCGCTACGACGCGCGCACCGCCGGCGCCGTGAAGCCGCTGCGCGAGCTGCTGCCGACCGTGCTGCCCGCCGGCGCCGACGCCGGCTCACTCACCGCCGAGGGCGCGCTCCTGCTCGACCCGACCGGCGCCCTCCAGCCCGGCGCCCCGGTGTGCCCGCCCGAGGGCGACGCCGGCACCGGCATGGTCGCCACCAACTCCGTCGCCCCGCGCACCGGCAACGTCAGCGCGGGCACCAGCATCTTCGCGATGGTCGTGCTCGAGGGGCCGCTGGAGAGCGGGCACCACGAACTCGACCTGGTCGCGACCCCGGCGGGCGACCTCGTCGCGATGGTGCACTGCAACAACGGAGCCAGCGAGCTGGCCGGCTGGGTCGGTCTGTTCTCCCGGTTTGCCGCCGCGTCGGGCGGCCCCTCCGACAGCGACGCCGTCTACGGCACCCTCTTCGCAGAGGCGCTGGAGGGCGAGGCCGACGCGGGCGGACTGCTCGCCTACAACCACCTCGCGGGCGAGCCGATCGCCGGCCTGGTCGAGGGACGCCCGCTCGTCGTGCGCACCCCCGACTCGCGCCTGACCCTCGCGAACTTCATGCGCGCCCAGCTCTACGGGGTGTTCGGCACGCTCGCGCTGGGCCTGCGCGTCCTCGCCGGTGAGGGCGTCCGGATCGACGCGATGTTCGCGCACGGAGGCATGTTCCGCACCGCCGGAGTCGCTCAGCGTTTCCTCGCGGGCGCTCTCGACGCTCCCGTGTCGGTCGCCGCGACCGCCTCCGAGGGCGGGCCGTGGGGCATGGCCGTGCTGGCCGCCTACCGCCTGGCCGTTCACCGCCAGCAGAGCGCCGTCGCGCTGGGCGCGTACCTCACCGACCAGGTCTTCGGCGACTCCGGATTCGAGACCGTCGCACCCGACGCCGAGGATGTCGCCGGCTTCTCCGCCTACCTCGAGCGCTACCGCGCCGGCCTCGCCGTCGAGCAGACCGCCGTCGAGACCCTCACTCAGACCCTCACCAACACCCAGGGAGCCACCGCATGACTAGCCACATCCCCGCCGTCGAGGAGGCAATCGCCCGCGTCCGCGAGGACGTCGCGCGCCTGCACGCCGAACTCGTCCGCTACGGCCTGGTGATCTGGACCGGCGGCAACATTTCGGGCCGCGTGCCCGGAGCCGACCTGTTCGTGATCAAGCCCAGCGGCGTCTCGTACGACGACCTCGCGCCCTCGACCATGATCCTCTGCGACCTCGACGGGACCGTCGTCCCCGGCACCCCCGGCAGCGACCGTAGTCCCTCCAGCGACACCGCGGCGCACGCCTACGTCTACCGCGAGATGCCCGAGGTCGGCGCAGTCGTGCACACGCACTCCACCTACGCGACCGCGTGGGCGGCCCGCGCCGAGCCGATCCCCTGCGTGATCACCGCGATGGCGGACGAGTTCGGCGGGGACATCCCGATCGGTCCGTTCGCGATCATCGGCGACGACTCCATTGGCCGCGGCATCGTCTCGACGCTCGCCGGACACCGCTCGCGCGCGGTCCTGATGCAGAACCACGGAGTCTTCACCATCGGCAAGGACGCGAAAGACGCCGTCAAGGCCGCCGTCATGGCCGAGGATGTCGCCCGCACCGTGCACCTCGCGCGCCAGGGCGGCGAGCTCGTCCCCCTCCCGCAGGAGTCGATCGACGCCCTGTTCGACCGCTACCAGAACGTCTACGGACAAAACCCCACCGGAGCCATCGCATGAGCCTGACCAGCGCCCCTCGAACGGGCAGCATCATCCCCGACCTCGCCACCCGCACCGTCTGGTTCCTCACCGGCAGCCAGGACCTCTACGGCGAGGACACCCTCCGCCAGGTCGCCGAGCAGTCGCAGGCCGTCGTCGCGCAGCTGAACGAGGCGAGCGCGATCCCGGTGACCATCGAGTGGAAGCCGGTGCTGACGAGCTCCGACGCCATCCGCCGCACCATGATCGAGGCGAACTCCGACGACTGCGTCGTGGGCGTCATCACCTGGATGCACACCTTCAGCCCCTCGAAGATGTGGATCCACGGCGTCGACGCGCTCGCCAAACCGCTCCTGCACTTCCACACCCAGGCGAACGTCGCCCTGCCGTGGCAGGACATCGACTTCGACTTCATGAACCTGAACCAGGCCGCGCACGGCGACCGCGAGCACGGCTACATCCTCAGCCGGATGAGCGTGCCCCGGAAGACCGTCGTCGGCCACGCGAGCGACGCCCGCGTCACGGAGTCGATCGGCACCTGGTCGCGCGCGGCCGCCGGCTGGTCGGCCTCGCAGAGCATGAAGGTCGCCCGCTTCGGCGACAACATGCGCAACGTCGCCGTCACCGAGGGCGATAAGACCGAGGCCGAGATCCGCCTCGGCGTGAGCGTCAACACCTGGGGCGTGAACGAGCTGGTCGAGCGGGTGGACGCCGCAACGACCGTCGGGATCGACGCGCTCGTCACCGAGTACGTCGAGAGCTACGACGTCGTGCCGGAGTTGCGTCCCGGCGGCGAGCGCCACGAGTCGCTCCGCTATGGCGCCGCGGTCGAGATCGGCCTGCGCTCGTTCCTGGAGGAGGGCGGCTTCGAGGCGTTCACCGACAGCTTCGAGGACCTCGGCGGCCTCCGTCAGCTCCCCGGACTCGCCGTGCAGCGGCTGATGGCCGACGGCTACGGCTTCGGCGGAGAGGGCGACTGGAAGACGGCCGTGCTCATCCGCATCGCCGCCGTCATGGGCGCGGGCCTGCCCGGCGGCACCAGCCTGATGGAGGACTACACCTACGACATGACGCCCGGCGAGGAGCTCATCCTCGGCGCGCACATGCTCGAGGTCTCGCCGTCCCTGTCGACCAAGCGCGCCTCGCTCGAGATCCACCCGATGGGGATCGGTGGCCGCGAGGACCCGGTGCGCCTGGTCTTCACCGCCGACGCGGGCCCCGCCGTGGTCGTCGCCCTCAGCGACGTCCGCGACCGCTTCCGCCTGGTCGCGAACGCAGTGCAGACCGTCGAGCCGCCCCAGACCCTCCCACACCTGCCCGTCGGCCGCGCCATCTGGCAGCCCGCCCCAGACTTCGGCACCAGCGCAGCCGCGTGGATCACCGCCGGTGCCGCGCACCACACAGTGATGACGACGCAGATCGGCGTGGAGGCGTGGGAGGACTTCGCCCGCATCGCCGGCGTCGAGCTGCTCGTGATCAACGAATCGACCACCCTCCGCGGCTTCGAAGCCGAGATCCGCTCGAACGCGGCGTACTACCGCCTGGCACAGGGCCTGTAGGTCCTACTCCCCCGACGGCCGGCTCCTGGGGGCCGGCCGTCGGTCATTCCCGGGCCCGGCGGTCTACGCCGCGGAATGGAGTTCGATCTGCGTGCGTAACCGAGGTCAGAAGCTCTCGTCCGCTCGATTCGGCGTCGAATCGGCCGTTTCAGCCTCGATTGCGGACGCGCTCGCCCGCAGCGTCAGTCGCGCGAGGTCGAAAACGCCGCGTCGAAGGCGTCGGCCGGCGGTGTGATCGCGTTCAGCTTCCGCACGAAGGCCAGCGCCTCAGGCGCCCCGTCCAGGCGGTCCATGCCCGCGTCCTCCCACTCGACGCTGGTCGGGCCCGTGTAGCCGATCGCGTTCAGCGCGCGGAACACCGGCTCCCACGGGACGGCGCCGTGGCCGGTCGAGACGAAGGTCCAGCCACGGCGCGGGTTCGCCCAGGGCAGGTGTGAGCCGAGGACGCCGTTGCGGCCGTCGAGGTTGGTGACCGACTCCTTCACATGCACATGGAAGATGTGGTCGGCGAAGTCGAGCACGAAGGCGACGCTGTCCAGCTGCTGCCAGACGAAGTGAGACGGGTCGAAGTTGAAGCCGAACGAGGCGCGGTGGTGAATGGCCTCGAGGGTGCGCTTCGCGGTCCAGTAGTCGTAGGCGATCTCGCTCGGGTGTACTTCGAGGGCGTAGCGGACGCCCACCTCGTCGAAGACGTCGAGGATCGGGTTCCAGCGGTCGGCGAAGTCCTGGTAGCCGGCGGCGACCCACTCGTCGGAGGCGGGCGGGAACAGTGCGACGCCCTTCCAGATCGACGAGCCGGAGAAGCCGTTGACCTGCGTCACTCCGAGGGCCGCGGCGAAGCGGGCGGTGTCCTTGAGGTCCTGGGCGGCGCGCTGCCGGACGCCCTCGGGGTCACCGTCGCCCCAGACGCGGTCGCTGAGGATGTCGCGGTGGCGCTCGTCGATCGGGTCGTCGCAGACCGCCTGCCCGGTGAGGTGGTTCGAGATCGCGAACACCTGGAGGCCGTGCGCGGCCAGGATGTCTTTCCGGCTCTGCACGTACTCCGCGTCGTCCCAGCGCGCCACGTCGATGTGGTCGCCCCAGCAGGCGATCTCGAGGCCGTCGTAGCCCCACTCCCCCGCGAGGCGTGCCACCTCCTCGAACGCAAGGTCGGCCCACTGGCCGGTGAACAGGGTGATCGGTCGCGTCATTGCGGTGTCCTCACATGAGTCGCCGCCGGGGTTGGCCCTCCTGGGCCCTGGCGGCTAATTTGAAGTTCTACGCAACATATCAGGAGCACCCCCACGGAAGGAACGGTCATCCGATCGAACGTCCGCGCATCGCCGCGCACCGCCCTCACCACCGCTACTCCCGCCCCGACCTGGGAAGACGGCCTGATCGTCGGCACCGGCCGCGTCGGCACCGTCACGCACGGCCCCGCCGACTCCCTGATCGTCTCGCTCGCGCACGAACGCTGGTTCCTCCCCGTCAACCCGCGCCCCGACGCCCCCGACCTCGTCGGCGTCCGCAACGAGATGCGGCGCGCCCTGCTCGCCGGCGACTCCGACACCGCCTCCGACCTGCTGGCCCGCGGCGCTCGCGATAGCGGCTACGACGGCTCCCTCATCTGGACTGATCCGCTCGGACTCTGCGCGACCGTCTCGCTGCGCACCCTGGGCGGCGTCGCCTCCGCGATCCGGCTCGTCGATCCGCTCGGCGGCGAGACGGCCGTCGAGTGGAGCGATCTCAGCGGCGGTCGCCACGCCGTACGCCTGCTCGCCCCGCACGGCGGCGAGGGCGTCCGGCTGGCCCTGGAGTCCTCCGCCGACACGACCGTCAGCATCGAGCTCGCGCTCGGCGCCGGCGAGGCGACCTCCTTCGACACCGGCGTGCCCGACGCGTCGGCCGTGGTCACGGCGCATGTCGAGGGCGGCGCCTCCGGGCTGCTCACCGCCGAGGCGGGCGCGGGCCCGACGGCACTCCGCGCCGTGACGAGGGCGACGAGCGGAGCGACGTGGCACGTTGTCGGGGGCGCCGCCGTCTCGGTCGTGCAGCTCACTGCGGACGTGCCGCAGGTGCTGCGGTTGGACGTCGCGCTCGGGGTGGCCCCCACGGCCTCCGCCGACCTCTCGTGGCCGGAGCTGCGCGATCGCCAGCGCGAGGGGTACGGCCGGTTGGTCCGCGCCTGCGCACTCGACCTCGACGGAGATTCCGGCGCCGAGCTGACCGAGGACCTGTGGGCCGCCGCCCGCTCCGGTCACGCGGGGGCGCGCCGCCGCGTCATCGAGCTGGCGTGGCTCAGCGGGAGGGCGAACATCATCGCGTCCACCGGCGAGCTGCCACCGACGCTGCAGGGCGTCTGGCAGGGGACCTGGCGACCGGCATGGTCGGCCGACTACACGCTCAACGGCAACGTGCAGAACGGCGCACTGGCGGGGATGATCCCGACCGGCACTCCCGAGCTGGCGCTCTCGCTGCTCGAGCTGGTCCTCCCGCACCTCGACGACTACCGCGACAACGCGCGCCTGGTCTTCGGGGCCGAAGGGATGCTGCTGCCGTCGCGGATGTCGACGCACGGGCGGGCTGACCACTTCTCGGAGCACTACCCGCACCTGTTCTGGACCGGCTGCGGCGGCTGGGTGCTGCGCGTGGCGGCCGATGTGGTCGCCACAACGGGCGTCCGGTCGATCGTGGACGACCGGCTGTGGGCGCTGGTCGAGGGCGTGCTGCGATTCGCCGAAACCGCGACCGTGCTGGTCGACGGGGTACGGCACATCGTCCCCTCCTACTCCCCCGAGAACACGCCGGGGGGCGAGCGGATGCCGACGGCGGTCGACGCGACGATGGACGTGGCGGTCCTCCGCGACGCGGCCCGGGCGACCGCGCTACTCGGGCGCGCCCGAGGCGACGACTCGCTCGACGCCCGCTGGACCCGGGTGCTCGCCGATCTGCCGCCGTACCGCGTGGCCGAGGACGGCACGCTCGCCGAGTGGAGCGATCCGCGCTGGGGAGAGGAGATCGCGCACCGGCACGCCTCGCAGCTCTACCCGCTCTGGTATGAGCCCGACGCGGCGGTCGCGGGTGACGAGCGGCTGCGGGCCGCCGCTCTGGCGACGGTGCGGGCGAAGATCGCGTGGCGGGCCGAGGCACCGACCGCGCCGCCGGGGCGGATGGAGATGGCGTTCGGGCTGGTGCAGGTCGGGGTCGCCGCGGCGGCGCTGGGCGATGCGGAGTCAGCGCTGGTGTGCGCGGAGTGGCTGGCCCTCGAGCACTGGTCACCGACGCTGACGACTCGGCACGACGCGGGCCGCATCTTCAACCTGGACGCGAGCGGTGGACTGCCGGGCTTGGTCGCGGCGATGCTGCTCGGATCGACCGCGGACTCGCTGACGGTGCTGCCGGCGCTGCCCGCTGCTTGGTCACGCGGCTCCGTGACCGGGCTGCGCGCTCGGGGCGGTCTGGTCGTGGAGCGTCTGGAGTGGGAGCCCGGCCGGGCCGTCGCGACGGTGCGGCGGGTCGCGGGATCGGAGTGGCTCGCGCCGGCGGAGGGGACGCGGGTCGCCTCCGGGCCGCCGGCGCTGCTGCGCGTCGACGGCTCAGCGGTACCGGAGGGCCACCTCCGGTTCGGCGAGAAGCCGCTGCGGTTCGAGCTGGAGTGGCCCGCGGGCTGACCCGCCGACCGCGAGCCGCGCAAGCCGTTGCGGGAGTCAGGACGTGCGGGGGCCAGGACGTGAGCGGAGCAGCACCGCCACGACACCCTCGATCACGGCTGCCACCAGGATGAGGATCGCGAACGGCACGAGCGACACCTCCGCGAACCCGCCCAGCACCGGCATCACCAGCCCGGCCGCGGTGAAGCTCACCATCCCGAGGATCGCCGTGACGCTCGCCGCCTCCCGCGACGGCCCCTGCAGCGAGAGGAACTGCACGGCCGGAGCGCCCAGCGAGCGCCCGGCGAGCGCGACGGTCAGCGCGCCGACCACGACCAGGAGCGGCTGCTCCCCCGCGACAGCGACCACGACCAACACCAGGGAGCCCACCGCCGTCACCAGAGCAGAGGCCCCCAGCGCCCAGCGCGCGCCGAAACGCGGAATGAGCACCCGGCCCGTGGTCTGGCCGACGGCGATCGTGACGAGCGAGGTGCCGAGAAACAGCAGTCCGTAGCCATCCGCGTTCACCCGGAACACGTTCGTGTAGAGGTAGGGCGCCGTCGCCAGGTAGCCGAAGCCCACCGACCAGCCCGCCGCCGAGGCCGCGGCAAGCGCCAGGATCCGCGGCCGTCGCAGCAGCCCGAACGAGTTGCGGAGCGAGGGCATCAGGCCGCCCTGGTGCCGCTTCTCGCGCGGCAGCGTCTCGGGCAGCACCAGCAGTGCGAGCGCGGTCGCCGCGGCTCCCCAGATCGCGACGACCAGGAAGGAGCCGCGCCAGTCGACCACCTTCGTCAGCTGCGCGCCGAGCGAGGGCACCAGGATCGGGAACACGCTCGTGATCACGGCGAGGTTCGCCAGCATCCTCACCAGCCGTGTGCCGCTGTACAGGTCGCGCACGATCGCGACGACCACCACACCCGCCGCCGTGCAGGCCGCGCCCTGCACGAACCGCGCCGGCATCAGCACCGCCGTCTCGGTCGTGCTCGCCGCGACCAGGCTCGCCGCGATGTGCAGTCCCGCCGAGATCCCGAGCGGCCAGCGCCGCCCGACCGCGTCGCTGAGTGGCCCGGACACGAGCTGGCCGGCCGCGAAGCCGAAGGTCGCGCCGGTGACGACGAGCTGGGCCGAGGCGGCGGCGATGTCGAGGTCGGCGCCGAGCGACGGCAGGAACGGGAGCACCAGGTCGATCGTGAGCGGGCCGAAGCCGACCAGCATCGCGAAGATCGGGAGGAGGATGCGCGCCGAGGGGACGGCGCGCACGGCGAGCGTCATTGGCTCCGGTCCTCGAGGATCGGGAAGTAGAGGGAGAACGGCTCGTCCGCGATCTCGTGAACGGGTCGGAAGCGGATCGCGGTGCTCTGGCCGAGGGTGCGGTAGCCGCGCAGCCACTGCGTCCACTGGCGCTCGTTGTCGGGTGCCAGCAGGGAGGCGGCGTCCTGGATCGAACCGCGAAGCGCGACCTCGCGGTCGACGAGCCCGGCGAGCACCACCGCGCCCTCGACGAAGGCCACGGTCCCCGGCTCGTCCGGAATCGCTACCGTCCGCACCTCGAACGCGAACGCCAGGTCCACGCTCGTCTCCCCGCCCGGGTGCTCGATCACGAGCACGTCCTCGCCGCGGCTCACCCGCTCGCGGTCGCCGGCCACCTGCGGCTCGTCCGCGATCCACGCCGGGATCCGCACCCGCACCCGCAGCGCGGCTCCCGAGAGCCGCACCCGCAGCCGGGTCGCGGTCGGTCGGCGCGGATCGCCCGCCTCCCCCGCATTCGCGTCCGGTCCCACATACCCGGCGTTGTCGAGCACCTCGACCCGCACGTCCGTCTCGCCGCCCTCGACCAGCACCCGCGTGCTCGCGTCGATGTGCTGCGCGATCGTCACGCCCTCCTCAGTCGGGTAGAACACCCAGTCGGAGTGGCGCGTGTGCGCCTGCACGAGCGTGCCGTGGCAGCACCAGAAGTCCTCGGTCGGCGTGCCCCAGTTCTTCACCGCGCCGCCCTCGAGGGGGAGGAAGTAGGCGACCATCCCGGTGCGCGGGTGCTGCTGGGCGAGGATCCCGTTGAGGAGGTTGCGCTCGATATAGTCGGCGTAGGCGAGCTCGCCGGTCCAGCGCAGCAGAACGTCGGCGAGCCGGATCATGTTGTAGACGGTGCAGTGCTCCTGCGTCTTCTCGCCGCGGCGGGCGGCGAACTCGAACGGCGGCGTCCAGATCTCGCCCGAGGTCTGCCCGCCGGTGCAGAAGGTGCCGCGGGCGGTGACGGCCTGGCGCCAGTACTCCTCCACGATCCGCCGCCAGCGCTCGTCACCGGTCACCTCGTAGGCGCGCGCAGCGCCCAGCACCTCGGGGATCGTCGTGTTCGCGTGCCTGTTGGTCAGCACGTCGCGGCCCTCGAGCAGCCCGTCGAAGAGGGAGCGCCGGTCGTAGCGCCCCAGGAGCTCGGAGTAGACCGGGTCGCCGGTGATCGCCAGCAGATCCGACCAGACCTCGAGCATCCCGCCGGTCTCCACCTCCAGGATCCGCTGGAACTCGTCGTCGTCGAAGCCGCGCACCCACTCCACAAGGGGGACGGTCGCGTTTCGCGCGAGCCGCAGGGCGCGCTCGTCACCGAGGTCGCGGTGCACGTCGACCAGACCCATCAGCAGCTTGTGCATCGCGTACTGCGGCGCCCAGATCGGCCGCCCCTCGGCGAGCCGGCGGAGGAAGCGCGGCGGGATCGCCCAGATCCAGCCGTCACCGTTCTCCTCCTGGCAGCGCTGGAGAGCGTCGAGCACCGCGTCGAGCTTGACGCGCAGGAGCGGATCGCCGGTGACGGCACTCTCGCGCGCGGCGGCCGAGAGCCAGTGGCCGAGGAAGTGCCCGCGCAGCGCGCCGCCCGGCGTCTCCCAGCCCCAGTGCCGGTCGGCACCGCGCGACTCCGGGGTGCCGAGTGAGGGCTTCAGATGCCAGTCCTGATCGCCGATTCCGGCTTCGAGGAGGAAATTCTGCAGCAGGGCGTCGTCCTCGAGCGAGACGAGGTAGGCGCGGTTGAGTCGGCGGCGGGCGTCGAAGAGACCGCGCTCGAGGCGGGTGCTCTGGAGGGCGGGAGGGGTCGGCATTCGGGAGCTCCTCGTCATTGATCGAGATCGATCTCTCACTGTACTCAGCTCGGGAACGCACTGTACTCAGCTCGGGAGAGACGGTAGGAAGGTCGATATGAATCCACCCCGGGTGATCCATGTCGTCGCCGCTGACGTCTCCGTCCTCCTCACCCAGTCCGGAGGGGCGCTGCCCGTGCTGCTCCACTGGGGTCCGCGGATTCATGCGAGCGACGACGATCTGGTCGGCTACGCCGGAACCCCCGTCCGCACAGGGATCGACGGCGATTCGGACGTGCCATACGAGCCCTCGATCCTCCCCGAGCACGCCTTCGGCTGGTCGGGGCTCCCGGGTCTGCGGCTGCACCGCGGGGGTGCCGGATGGTCGCCCCGACTCCTGGTCACCGGCGTCTCGGTCGATGGGCAGGAGGTCCAGGAGGGGGCGGTCGTGCAGTGCGGTAGTGCCCTCGTCGCGGTCGAGGCGAGGGACGAGGAGGCCGGGATCGAGGTCGTACTAGAGATCGCTCTCTCGCCCGCCGGACTGCTCCGAGCGCGCGCAACCGTCCGCAACGCGGCCTCCGGCATCCTCGAGGTGATCGGTGTCGACCCGTCGCTGCGGATCCCGACCGAGGCCCGCGAGATGCTGGACTTCGCCGGCCGCTGGGGAACCGAGAAGATCCCGCAGCGCCACCCCGTCGTCGTCGGCACCCACTCCCGCTCCTCCCGCCGCGGTCGCACCGGGCTCGACGCGACCACCGTCGTCGCCGTCGGCACCCCCGGCTTCGACGCCCGCTCCGGACGGGTCTGGCTCTGCCACGTCGGCATCGGCGGCAACCACGAGCACGCCGTCGAGCGGACCGACGCCCACCTCGCCTTCCGCGGCGGCGAACTACTACTCCCCGGCGAGGTGCGCCTGGCGAACGGCGAGAGCTACCGCTCGCCCTGGATCTTCGGCAGCTTCGGCCGCGGCCTCGACGATGCGGCCGCGAGGTATCACGCCTTCCTCCGTGCCCGCTCGCGCTCCTCCCTCCGCCCGCGCCCCGTCACGCTCAACGTCTGGGAGGCGGTCTCCTTCGACCAGGATCCAGCGACGCTCCACGAGCTCGCCGACCGCGCAGCCGCCCTCGGCGTCGAGCGGTACGTGCTCGACGACGGCTGGTTCCTCGGCCGCTCCGACGACCGCGCGGGCCTGGGCGACTGGACCGCGGACCCCGGCAGGTGGCCGGACGGGCTCGCCCCGCTCGCCGAGCATGTGCGCGGCCTCGGCATGGAGTTCGGCCTCTGGGTCGAGCCCGAGATGATCAATGAGGACTCGGAGCTCGCCCGCGCGCACCCCGACTGGATCCTGCGCGCCCGCGTGTCCGAGCTCCCCGCCCGCTGGCGCTTCCAGCAGGTGCTCGACCTGACGAACCCCGGCGCGTTCACGCACATCCTCGCGGCGCTCGACACCCTGATCCGCGACCTCGGCCTGGCCTGCCTGAAGTGGGACCACAACCGCGACCTGATCGACGCCGGCCACCCCGCCTCCGGAGCGCCCGCGGTGCACGAGCAGACCCTCGCCGCCTACCGGCTGATGGACGAACTGCGCGCCCGCCACCCCGCGCTCGAGATCGAGAGCTGCGCCTCGGGCGGCGGGCGGGTCGACCTCGGGATCCTGGAGCGCACCGACCGGGTGCACACGTCCGACAACCACGACCCGCTCGACCGCGCCCGCATGCTCCGCTGGACCGGCCTGCTGGTGCCGCCGGAGATGCTCGGCTCGCACGTCGCCTCCGAGGTCTCCTCCGTCACCGGCCGCACCAGCGACCTGCACACCCGCTGCGCGACCGCGTTCCTCGGCCACTTCGGTGTGGAGTGGGACCTACGCGAGCTGAGCGAGCGCGACTCCGCCGTGCTCGGCCGCTGGATCGCCGCGTACCGCGAGCACCGGGAGCTGATCGCAACCGGCCGCGTCGTCGGCGACGGAGACGTCGATCCGCAGTCGCCGACACTGCGCGGCGTGGTCGCGACCGACGGCTCCGAAGCGCTCTACACGCTGATGACACCGGTGCTCTCGGCCGACACCCGGCACCGGATGCGCCTCCCCGGCCTGCTGCCCGAGGCCCGCTACCGCATCGAGGCGGCGCGCCCCGACTCGCTCGGCCCGTGGTGGCTGAGCCCGCGGTGGCTGGAGTCGACCGTGCCGCTGGGCAGCGCCCAGGACGCGCCGTCCTACTCCGGCAGCCTGCTGCGGGAGGCGGGGCTGGACCTGCTCGCCTTCCACCCCGACCGGGTCGTCGTCCTGCGGCTCGTCCGCGTCGCCTGACACGCCGCCGAACCCGCACCCGGCGAACCGAACACCCCGAGAACCACCGGAACCCCGACCACCCACGAGAACACTGGAGTCCTCCGTGCACAGCACCGTCACCGTCGACCTCGATCGCCCCGGCGCCACCATCAGCCGCCACCTCTACGGCCACTTCGCCGAGCACCTCGGCCGATGCATCTACGACGGCTTCTGGGTCGGCGAGGGCTCGCCCGTGCCCAACGAGGGCGGGATTCGCCTCGATGTCGTCCAGGCCCTGCGCGCCCTCGACATCCCCAACCTCCGCTGGCCCGGCGGCTGCTTCGCCGACCGCTACCACTGGACCAACGGCGTCGGCCCGCGCGAGCAGCGCCCCGGCCTGATCAACACGCAGTGGGGCGCAGTCGCGGAGGACAACTCCTTCGGCAGCCACGAGTTCATGGCCCTCTGCGAACTGCTCGGCGCCGACGCCTACATCTCGGGCAACATCGGCTCCGGCACGGTGCAGGAGATGGCGGACTGGGCCGAGTACCTCACCGGCGCGGGGTCGTCCCCGATGGCCGACCTGCGCCGCTCGCACGGCCGGGAGGAGCCGTGGACCGTCCGCTTCTGGGGGCTCGGCAACGAGACCTGGGGTTGCGGCGGCACCATGCGCGCCGGCGCCTACGCCGACCTGGCTCGGCAGTTCGGGACCTTCGTGCAGAGCGGCAACGACACTCCGCTCCACCGCATCGCGGCCGGAGCCGACGGCGCCGACACCCACTGGACGCAGACGCTGATGGCGGTGATCCCCGAGATCGAGGGGCACCCCTTCTCCTCCGTGCCGTGGGAGTCGGTCTCGGTGCACTACTACACGATCGGCGGCAGCTGGCAGGCGAAGGGCAGCGCCACCGGCTTCGACGCGGACGCCTACTGGAGCACGATCGTCGCCGCGCAGGGCATCGAGGAGCTGCTCCGCTCGCACGCCGCGGTGATGGACGTTGACGACCCCGAGAAGAAGTACGGGATGGTGCTCGACGAGTGGGGCACCTGGTGGGACGTGGAGCCGGGGACGCACCCGGGCTTCCTCTTCCAGCAGAACACGATCCGCGACGCGATGGTGGCGGCCTGGCATTTCGACGTCTTCCACGGCTTCGCCGACCGCCTGACGATGGCGAACATCGCGCAGACGGTGAACGTGCTGCAGGCGATGCTGCTGACCGACCCCGACGGCGGCGACCTGGTCCGCACACCGACCTACCATGTGTTCGAGATGAACAAGGGGCACCAGGATGCGACCGTGCTGCCGACCGCGGTCGCCGGCCCCACGCACGCGGTCGACGGCCGCGAGATCCCGGTCTCCTCCGCGTCCGCGTCCACGAGGGATGGCCGCGTCCTCGTCTCGCTGACCAACGTCGACCTGGAGGAGCCGCTCGAGATCGCCCTCGACGTCCGCGGCGGAAGCATCGCCGGCGCCACCGGCCGCCTCCTCACCGCCGACCGGCCCGACGCGCACAACCGCCCCGGCGCCGCCGACGAGGTGAGCCCGGTGGCACTGGAGGGCATCGAGACCACCGCGACCGGGCTGCGTGTGACGCTGCCTCCGCACTCCTTCGCGACCGTGACGCTGGAGCTCGCGTGATCGCCGCGCGCACCGAGGCCGCCCGCCGCCCGCCGATGGGCTGGAACAGCTGGGACTGCTTCGGCGCCTCCGTGACGGAGGAGGAGGTGCTCGCGAACGCCGAGTACCTCGCCGAGCACCTCCTGCCGCACGGCTGGGACACGGTCGTCATCGACATCCAGTGGTACGAGCCGGACCCCGGCACCAGCGACTACCAGAAGGTGTCGGAGCCGGTGCTCGACGACTGGGGGCGCCCGCAGCCCGCGGTGGGCCGCTTCCCGTCCGCGGCGACGGGCGGATTCACGGCGCTGGCCGCGCGCGTGCACGCCCTCGGCCTGCGCTTCGGGGTGCACCTGATGCGCGGCGTCCCCCGCCGGGCCGCCGAGCTCGCCCTGCCCGTGCTCGGCTCGGAGGCGACCTGCGCCGACATCGCCGACCGCGGGAACGTCTGCCCGTGGAACCCCGACAACTTTGGGGTCGACCTGAGCGTGCCGGGCGCGCAGCAGTACTACGACTCCGTGCTGGCGCAGCTCGCCTCGTGGGGCGTCGACTTCGTGAAGCTCGACGACGTCCTCTCTCCGCCGATCCAGGCGGACGAGATCGCCGCCCTCTCGCGCGCGATCGACGCGACCGGCCGGCCGATGGTGCTGAGCCTGTCCCCCGGCAAGCAGCTCTCGCTGGAGAACCTCGACCTGCTCCGCGCGAGCGCCCAGATGTGGCGCATCTCGGACGACTTCTGGGACGACTGGGCACACCTGCACGAGCAGTTCCAGCGGGCCGCGCGCTGGGCGCCACACCAGCGCCCTGGCGCCTGGGCCGACGCCGACATGCTGCCGCTGGGGCGGATCGGCGTGCGCGCGCACGTCGGCGAGGACCGCCTCTCGCGCTTCACCGCGGCGGAGCAGCGGACTCTCGTGACGCTGTGGTGCCTCCTCCGCTCGCCGCTGATGGTGGGCGGGCACCTCCCGGACACGCCCGCCGAGACGCTGGCGCTGCTGACTCAGGGCGACGTGCTGGCCCTGTTGGAGAGCGACGGGAGCCGCGAGACCGTGCGCGACGGCGACCTGGTGGTGTGGTCTGCGTGGCGCGGGGACGTGCAGTGGCGCGGAGTGTTCTGGCTGGGCGCGACGGTGCGGTCGTACACGGCACACCTGGCCGACCTGGGCTGCGCGGGGTCGGTGGTGGAGGTGTGGGGCGGCGAGGAGCTGGCCGTCGTCGACGGCGCCGTGGAACTGGAGCTCGAGCCGCACGGGTGCCGCCTACTACGCGTCGGGTGAGGAGTGGGGCTGTTCCGTCTGCCTCGGTCAGTCCTCGGGGAGGTAGTTCCAGTTGCCGGCGAGGAAGTCGTCGTGGGTGTTCGTGTCGGGGCCTTCGAGGTCGACGGTGTCGCCGATGCTCCAGTGCCAGGGGTCGTTGTCTTTCCCGCCGAGGATCTCGAGGGTGGAGCCGTCGTCCAGGGCGAGGACGGGGTCGTAGGCGTCGGCTTCGCAGTCGATCCGGACGATGGTGCGTCCGGCGAGGCCCGCGAACGCGGTCGTGAAGGTTGCGAATACAGAGCGCTTCGACATCTGTTCGAAACGACATAATTATCACCTAACCTCAATCCCAATCATTGCGGACTATTGTCATTGGAGGTAATTGTTCCGATAGGTCGAGGCCAGCTTCTTTTGCTCGGAGCCCGACGGGTATCGCGACGCCACCCTGTTCGATCAGGGGGTACGCAATACTCTGGTTTTTCGTGAGTTTAGCGTGGAGGCCATTTTTTGCCTCGATGGAGTACAGCTCACCGGATGGCGTCCGGGCGAGGATGTCGACGCGTGTTCTGACTCCTCCGGCGATGATCGTGATCTCGATTCCGACGAGGGTATCGCCGCCTGCTTCGGTGTACGAGCGCCACGTCGGGGCGCAGATCGACCGTCGTATCGAGGAGTTCGCGCACCGCGGCCCGTCTGGGGGTGGATCCGATACCCCGCCACGTCCGCACGGGTCGTTGCGCTCGCGCTCGCCTGGACCCGTCGAGCGGTCATCGTCGAATGGAGTGAAGACGGATCCACACGGCGCCTGTGGGTGTGGGCATCCGCTGTGGAGGCCAGGGCCATCTCCCGAGGGGCCTGAGGGGACGTGGCCGGCGGCGTCCCGGTGTAGCTAAGTAGCTCGGCCGACGCAGAATTTTCGCCGCCGCCTCACCTGACCCTCGAACTCCCACGGCGGGAGCGTACGGCGAGCCCCGTCAGTGCAGCTCGGGGGGACTGTTTCGACTGTCCCAGAGGTCGAGGGCGGCCTCGATCATGTCGAGGGCGGCGTCGAAGTAGCCGGCCACGACGAGCACGCTCGTGGTGAGGTTGTAGTCCGCTCCACCGTGTTGGATCGGACCACTCTGCTCGCGATCGAGAAGCAGCAGCGTCATCGAGCTGTTGCCGTGGGCCATACCGCTCGACGTCTGCCACAGGGCCAACGGAGTTAGGAAGAGTTCGGGGACGAGCGGCGCGATCTCTTCGAGGCGGTCAGTGACCGACGAGACGTGATCGAGTTTGACGCCGACTAGAGCCTTACGGCCATCGCGGTCGCGTTCGAGGGCGGCGATCGCCCTGTCCCAACCTGGGTCCTTGCGGCCGGATTTCTCCATGAGGTTGTGCACCTGTCGGTGGTTATCGCGGACCAGTTTGAGTGATCGCAGCACCCGGTCATCGCGTGACGTTGGGTGCAGAAGCCAGAGGGCGGTCCCGGTGGCCTCGTAGGCACTCCGCACGAGCGTGAACATCGCGAACGGGAGGACGGCCCCGCCGTCCGCGACGATGATCGTGAACGCATGTAGGTGGTCGAGGGCGACGCCGAGGCTGGCGCGCACCTGGTCGGGGACCGAACTGTAGGGAGTTGCACTCCGATCCCCGGCGAGTGACGAGCCCGCCCTGACGGCTAGCGCCTCGGCACGGGCCGCGAGGGTGTCGTAGCGCGCGAAGCTGAGCGTCAGGCGGCTTCGGCCCAGCTCCTCGTGCTCGGGAGTCTCCTGCCGGTCGTGCTGGCCCCGCTCGCCGTCGCCTACTGCTGTCATGCAACCCATCTTAGAGGCACCGGCCGCCGTCCGATAGAGGATCGTTTAGAGGCCCCCTGAGGGGTTGTCCCGGTTCATTACTGGCTCGCCTCTCCGGCGACCCGCCGGTTCGATGCAAGCTACGAGTGGGGAGCCTCGTTAGATAAGGAACCCAGGATATTCAAAGAGTAAGTGAGCGGTCGCGCGAAGTCTCCTTCGCGTGGTGATAGTCGCTCGCGCTCGCCCTGAAGTCCCTCGCTCCAGACCGCTTCGACGAGCGAATCGATCTCTGGCTGGGGCACCGATCGGTAGGGGGCGCGACGGAGCTTCCTCGCCACATGGCTCTTCGAGAGGTCCAGGCGTCGGGCGATCTCGCGAGCGGACAGGCCTGAGTCGCTCAGCGCGGCGATCGCTTGGTCCACAACTGTGATGTAGGCATCGACGGCGGCTTTTGACCGGAGCTTCGCTTCCAGCGCCACCCCCTTGATGTAGTCAGCGTCTCGGCCCAGCGCGTAGTCAGTCCCTGTGACGTCGCGGTATCCGTCGTCGGCGTACTTCATATGTCGTAAGTCTGTCCCATGCATAGGACACTACGTCATTCACGTCCTCCGCGTGGGACACGGAAGGGATGTGCATCGCTCAGCGCGCTGCGTCCGATCGGGGGTCTCTCAGCGCCCGAATTTTCCGGTCGTGCGCTTGGACTCCCACCGGTCGAGCTGGTGCAGTGAATCCCGGGAGTGACCAACCGCCGACATGGCTTCCTTAATGCGCGCGAGCGAGAGATTTGCGGCGGCGGCGCGTGCAAGCAGCCCTGGCATCATCTCGTCAGTCTGTCCGTTGCGATCCCATCCGTTGTTGCCGATGAAGTGCAGCGTTTCGAGGATGTCTTCCTGTTCCTTGGTGAAACCGATCCAAGAGAGATTCGAGGGCGGAGGCGTCATGCGTCGATTCTGCTACCCGCTCTGAGCGTCCGATAGGGGGATCGGCTATCGAGACGAGGGCCGAGTCGAAGATCACCGAAGTCGTCGGACCAGATTCACGACGAGCAACACCGCGTCTGCCGCCATACCTGCCGAGCGCCGATCGCCGTTCCTACGGTGTTTCGTGGCCTGCGCGAGCTCGATCGCCGCGCGGACGACTTTGCGCAGCTCGGCGTTCTCGGACCCAGGTAGCTCGACCTCGACCACTCGATCAAGGCGGGCCTTCGTGTTGGGGACCGGCGGCTCATTGGCGCCAGGCTCGCCGTGGTGTGCGTGCTCGTAGGAGGCCGCGGAGAGCGCCTCGAGCGCGGCCACCGCGTCGTTCCCAACGTTCGAGTAGTCCTGCTCCGACCGAGCCGCCTGGAAGTGTCGCCGCATCTCGTTCAGCTCCTCGTCGACGCGCTGCCAGCCGGTGGCCTTCCGCGGCGATATGGGATCGGCCAGCGCGCCGGTGAGTGAGTCTGTCTCACGGGCGTCGAGCATCTCGTGGAATGCGCCGAACTGGTCATTGAGCATGTCCCGCCTGGCCTGCCAGCTGCCGTGACCATCGTTCGCCTGCCAATACTTGCGGAATGTCTCAAAGTCACGAAACGGCGGATCGAAGGTGTCGATGCCGAGGCGCGCGAGGACCGCCTTCAACGCGCGGACGAGCAAGCGCGAGTCGTCATTGCTGAGCGGTGAGCCACGAGTGCCGTAGGCCTCGTATTCTTCGTGCACGACCCGGGCTAGCGGCACCGCGATCTCCACATCCCCGTGCTCCGGGTTCGGGCAGCGCAATAGCCCCCCGAGGAGATCTACGTCGATCGCGGCCTGCTGCGTCACCTCCGAGCCCCAGGCGTTAGACACCACCTCCTGACCCGAGAGGTAGAAATCCCACGTACGCATGCGCTCACCCTAGCCAGAGGCACCCCGCTGGCCGACTGGCCATGACGAGCGGTCTGTCTCGAGCGGGTTCCGACGTCGGGAGTCGTCCGGAAGAGGATCGTTCACCGGAACGGATGACCGGAGCGGAGCCGCCCCGGTACCTCGGTTCTCGGTAGACCGTTCCGGTTTGGGTTCCGGTCGTGGGGTGCTATCCGGTATCCGCTGTCGCCGGCGCTAGTCGGCCGTGTCTACGTTCGCTTCTTCTGCGATTCGACGCAGCGCGTGCTGCACGTAGGGTGCGATTTCGTTGGCGTCACCCCATTGCTCCGCGACGTCGCTGCTTCTGAAGTGGGGGCGGGCTTCCTCGTACCAGGGGGTCTGTAGGCGCCGGAACAGGTCAACGAACGCGTCGAGGTCGTTGATCCGGAGCTGACTGCCGGCGCTCTTGATCGGACCGTAGCTGAGCCAAGAGAGCAGGCGTGCTTGGCCGTCGAGGCCGAGCAGGTCCGCGAGGGTGCTGGTCTGGATTCCGGACGAGTGGTCGTTATCGCACGCTCCCTGATGGACGATGCGGAAGTGGCTCTTGCGCAGTTCGCTGTCGACCTGCCAAATGACGAGACCCTTCTTGGGGTCAGCGATGTTGTCGCCGCACATGTCGCAGATCCATGCAGTCAAGGTCGTCATGTCGAGCTCCCGTCGCTGGAGGGAGCGTAGCTCACCGTCCGAGCCGATTTAAGGCTTTAGGGTTCCGGTGACGGGATGGTTAGCGGAAGGTGAAAATGATGAACGGGCTGGTGATCGGGTACGCGCGCGCGTCGGACGGTCAAGCAGGATGCGACGGCGCAGCGCGACGCGCTTGCGGCTGCGGGTGTACCTACCGAGTTAATTTACGTCGATGAGGGCCTGACGGGCACGAACCGTGCGCGTCCTGCTCTCCGGGAGGCGCTAGCTGCGTGCCGGCGTGGCGACACGTTGATGGTGACGAAGCTGGATCGGCTCGCGCGGTCGGTGCCCGACGCTCGAGACATCGCGGATGAGCTGACTGCGAAGGGCGCGAAGCTGCGCATCGGGGAGAGCGTGCACGACCCGCTGGACCCCATGTGTCGGCTTCTGTTCAACACACTCGCCATGATCGCTGAGTTCGAGTCCGACTTGATCCGCGCCCGCACCCGCGAGGGGATGCAGGTGGCAAAGCAGAAGGGTCGTTTGAAGGGGCGTAATCCGAAGCTCTCACCCGTCGTGGAGGGGCACCTCGTGGCTAAATTTCGCTCGGGGGACTACTCCGTCGGAGAGCTGGCCGGTCGCTACGGCGTAGGTGTCGCGACTGTCTATCGCGCGGTCGAGAGGTCGCGGGCCCGGCATGGCATCGGCGCGGTCTCGCTGCCTCGACTGGAGATCTCGGAGTGATGGATTCGACTGTCGTAACGCTTCCGGCGTCCCGGGGTGGCGCTGCTGGTTGGACTGTCCGACATTGGCGCATCTCTTTACGGCGCCTACCGCTCGCGTGCCGCCTCGTTGGACTCGTTGGAGATGCAGTACTCGGGTGAGAGAGCGAAGGCCTTGCTGAGGGTGATGCAGCTGGTGGAGCTGAGTGGTCGCGCCGCTCAGGATCGTGTATTCAACCTGACGCAGGCAGGTTGGGAGGGGACGGATCTGATGACCGGCGAGGAGGGTGACCCCTACGGTCCTGAACGGCGGCCGGTCGCCCCGCGGGACTAGGAGCGCGAGGCCGACGTGATGGCTCTCGTCGACGCCTACGGCGGTGACACGATGGATGCGGCGGTCGTCAGCTGGTTGTCCTCGCTCGACCACGTCGACAAGGCGATCAAGACTGCCGAGTTCGAGGCTCGAGAGAACGGTCAAGCTGTTCGGCCAGTTCACTTCCAGGCGGCCGCAGCGAGCGAGGTTAATGCGCGCGCGAAACTGCGCGGTCTCGTGCGCGACGCCGTTCGCGTTGCGCCGCGTCCGCGGCGTGCGATTCGGCGTCTGCGGTAGCCCGTAAGCGCCGCGCTCCAGCGCCAGGCTGTCGCTGCGTCCTCGCTACACTTCTACGAGTAGGGGGTGGGTCGGCTCCCGAATCCTCGCTATGCGAAACCCCGGTAAGTATCGGCGCTACAGCACCGGACCTCGTCGCCGAAACCGGACCTCGTCGCCGAAGTTCGCGCCAACCGAAACATCTGGATGCCGTTTTTGGTGGGTTTTGATAGAATTTGGAGCAACCTACGAAGGGGCACATCGTGGCTCGCGCGCTCGCATCTGCTCGACCTGTTTGGGTCGACGTCGACCGAAACCTGGCGTTTGCTGACGCTGCTCTCGCTCTGGCAGGGCACGAGGTCACGGATCCTGTGCTGTGCGCGATCGCACAGCGCGCTGCTCGCCACGAGCTGACAGGGGACGAGGCGGTCGCGGAGATCCGCCGACACGTTCAGGGCTGATGGCCCGCGGCACCACCTTCCGTACCTGGGATGACTATTTCATCCCAGGTACGCGTGTGTTGAGGAACAAGTTCACCGGCCCGGGTAAGCCCCACGGCGAGACGGACCCCGAGAAGCTGCGGACGATGGAGGAGGCGATCACCGCCGTCCGCATCCGGGAGCTGCACGAGAATCCGATCAAGGGGCGGTTCGACTACGACCATATGAAGGCGATTCACCGCGTGGCCTTCGGCGACGTGTACGAGTGGGCCGGCCAAGAGCGCGTCGCGCCCACGGGTGCGTTCATGGTCAAGGACGGGCACTCCTACTACCCCGCCGGCCCGTCGCTGACGGAGGCGGCCGAAACGCAGTACGCCAGGTTGGCGAGCAAGGACCACCTCCGCGGCCTGCAGCTCGATGATTTCGTCAACGAGCTCGCGGAGAGCTGGGGTGAAGTGAACGTGATTCACTTCGCGCGGGAGGGCAACACCCGGACGCAGTTCGTCTTCTACTCACAGCTCGCGGAGCAGGCCGGCTACCAGATCGACGCCGTGCGGTTCGCACCAGGTGCCGCGTTGCGCGACGAGTTCGTGGCGGCGCGTTTCCACAGTCAGGACACGGGTCGGAACAACCGGCTCGCCGCGGTCCTCAGTCAAACGATCATCCCTCTCGTGAGCAACACCGCTTCCACGAGTTGTCCCCTATCCTTCCCCTCGCCGGCGACCGATGTCACGTCGGTGCAGGCGACCATCACTGTCGAGCCCGGGACACCGCCGAGGAGTCGCGGCGGGGATCGTAGGCCGCCCGAGGCGGGGCGCTGATGGCGAACGTGATCGGCTACGCCCGGGTCTCGGCAGGAGGGCAAAACTCGGCCGCGCAGGAGGCTGAGCTGGTCGCCGCGGGTGCTGTCCGCGTGTTCGTCGATCACAGCGAGTCGAGCCGTATCGCGGACCGCCCACAGTGGCTCGCGTGCCTTGACTGTCTCCGTGACGGCGACACCCTTTTCGTGTGCCGGCTCGATCGGCTCGGAGGGTCGGAGCGAATCGTCATCGAGACGTTGAGCGATCTCGAGCGGCGGGGCGTGAACATCCGGAGCCTGACGGAGCCGGCGATCGACACGACAACTCCGATGGGGCGCGCGCTCTTCGCGGTCGTCGCCGTGTTCGCGCAGCTGCGTGTGGATACGACCCGAGAGAACACGATGCGAGGCCTCGAGCGCGCTCGCTCGCGTGGCCGTCACGGCGGCCGGCCCTCCGTGATGACGCAGGAGCGCACCGCTGAGGCGCTACGGATGCGCACGCAGGGCGCGAGTCTCGCTCGTATCGCCAGCGTGTTGGGTGTCGGCGCGTCGAGTGTCTCGCGCGCTCTGGCACGCTTCGACGAGGACGCGGCGGCGCCGATGGGGAGGTGTGCGACGCCGATAGTGCGGTCAGGTGGCGGAGCCGACGGTGATGGTGGTGAGGGAGGCGCCGTTGTCGAATTCGCAGGTAGATGAGAGCGTTCAGAGCGGTGTAGCGGATGTCGCATTGGAGTGCGTGTTCGTCGAATTTCAGCCATTCGCGCCGGGTGGTGCCCTCGGTGGGCCGCGGGTCCGGGTATGTCAGGCCCGCGTGGTCCCAGAACGGGTCGGGGGGCGTCGGCGTGCAGGGCGTGCTGGTGGGGTCGGGCGAGGTGGGACAGGTCAAGATCCCGCCATACTCGGAAGGCCGCTGGTGCCGTCTCGCGAGCGACCGCTTGACGCAGAGACGGCCGCCGCGCCCGGCCGGAGGGCCGATACCGCGGTGCGGTAGCGCAGTTCCTGGGGGCGGCGGTTGCAGACAAGGGGCCGGTGACCGTCGTCAATGGTCTTCTCGCGGCGTTCACCCGTCTCGGCGGGTCAGCGCCACGCCCGGTCTAGGGAGCCGCTGCGCGGAGTCGCGCCGATTCGAGAGTGGGGGCTGTGTCAGCGGCTGCTTGTACGAGCCGTCTCGCTGCTGCTGTGAGCGCCGGCGGGCACCCGTCGGTGCCGACGGTCGTCGCTATGAGCACGGCTTCGTTGAGGATCTCGAGCTGAGCTTGATGGACCGGGTCACGAGCTAGGACGGCCTCGATCAGGACGGCTCGGTCGGGGAAGTAGCGGTAGAAGGTTCCGGCTGCCACTCCTGCGCGCTTCACGACCTCGCAGATCGTGAGTCGGTCCCGGCCGACCTCAGCCATGACCACCGTCGCCGCCGTGAGGATTCGCTCGCGCGTCTCGACCGCGCGCTGTTGCCGCGGCCGCACACCATTGGTGCCGGGTGCCACGGTGTCCCTCCGCAGAACGTTCAGCTCCGGTGAGCCCGTAGGGATGGTGATGGATGTGGTGCCGCTCATGGCCTCTCCTTGATCGGGGTCGATCGGACGTGCTGCGCGATGGACGACACGGACCCGCCGCGGAGTGCCGCGAGTGTTCAAGACGGTGCGGCGCGAGGGGGTGCGGGGGGGCGTCATGGCCTCTTTCAGAGGTGCTGGGTCCGGGGGCCTGCGGGTGGATGCCGTCTCGGGTACGGCATTCACCCGCAGGCCCTCCGGCCGCGGCAGAGCGAGAGAGGAGCCTCCCATCACCAAGACACATTGTGAGCCCACACAGCGTGGTCATGCAACTGTTGTGCGGTATCGAAACAACACCCAGGGCTATCATTACCGAGTCTCCTGGCGCGGAGTCAGCGCGCCAAGCAGTCTCCACGGGGGTCGACCGGTGCGCATGCGCGATGATGGTTCTCATGCCAAAGCACCCAGCAGACCTCCATCTCCCTGAAGGAATACGAGTGCCACATAGCATCCTGGCGAACCCCACAAACGTGGCGATCCTGAAGTATCTCGCTGGCGTACCGTCTGGGAACTACGGCGACATCCAGGACAACCTCGCCGACCTTGCAGCCGCGCAAGGGGTCACCCCTCCGAGCGCGACGACAGTTTCGCGACGGTTGCAGGCGCTCGAAGAGGATGGGGCGATATCAGCGGACCTCGCGAAGGGTCGCCGGCGCGGTCGGTCGGTTAACTACTCAGTGGATCGGGCGAAACTCAAGCAGATTTTCGATGAGTTCTCGAGTTGGATCCTGGAGCAGTCGTAAGAACGGAGCGATCCGAATTATGACAGCGTTGGACGGAGGTGCACGTAGACGTAGCGCGCCGAACAATTCTCACCGGGGACGCTACTAGCGGCGACGGCGACATCGATGTACTCGCCGGACCCGCTGCGAACCCGAGCATCGATGCTGCTGGGAGCGTCTTCATCGTTGCGCTGCCGTGCGGCAACGAGGTTTCTCACCGCGCGCTCGTCCTCCGGGTGGATCACCGCGTAGAAGTCTCCGTGCGGGGGACGTGCCGCTTCCAGCTGGTCGTACCCCGGCGACAGGTAGAAGCAGAGGTCTGTGTCGGCATCGATACCACAGATTGCAACTGAATTGGCCGCTCTCATTGCGGCGGAGAAGTGTGGACCAGTGTCGTAGGAGGGGATACCCGCGCCAATATCGCGGGAGGTGGAATTCGAAAGGTGCGTTATCCCGCGGAGCCGCGTCGTCGCTTCGTCAATGTGAGCGCGTCCGTAGAGCCTCAGTAGAGCTTCTTCCCGGGATGGCTGCCCGTAACCGAGTAGTACACGGTAGTGCAGGTTGTTGGCCAGCTCCGGAGAGTCAATTCCGGCTGAGATGAGATGCTGCATCCGGAGACGATCGGCATCTGCTACCACGTCCATCAACCATTGGGGCGCTGACCACCTCCCATCTACTGCCTCACTGCTCGTTGGAGATACCCTGTAGATGTCAAACATCTCGGGAGTCCAATACGCTATCCATGTCCGCGAGGAATCTCCTACTGGGCACCATTCCCACGCGCCGACGAGCGGCCGGAGCGGTTCGGGCTCATCGGGATGACGCAGGATGCCGATGGCCGCAACAGCCTTGTTCGTGTACGGCGCGCGGATAACGGCGATTTTCGCCACCAGTTGTTCGCCATCGATATCAACGTACTTCGCCCGCTCCTGGTTGTGGCCCACAGAAGAGCTCATCGCCTGCTTCATCGACCCCACAAGCGCACGGGAAACCGAGTGTTGCAGGTGCCGGGAGGGGCTCACTCCCGTGAACTCTGCATTCCCGGCGAGAATCAGCTTTCCGTCAGCATCGACAAGGATCCACTTGTTGGTGGCTTGCGCGACCATCATGCTCCCCCGGCGGCATTCACTGTCGCCCCGGACATATATGTTGACTGCGACACCCAGAATACTACATCGGCAATCTCGTCCGGTGTGCCGAGACGTGCAGCGGGAATCTGCGCCACCATCGCTTCGCGTTCTGGCGTCGGTACCGCATTCATCATGTCGGTGTCCGTGGCTCCGGGCGCGACGACGTTCATGCGGATACCACGACTCGCGTATTCCCGCGCAAAGGATCGCGCGAAGCCTTCGAGACCCGCCTTTGCCGCGGTGTAGTTGGTTTGGCCCGCGACTCCGACGCGCGCTGATGTCGAGGAGATAAGGACAATCGATCCGCGCTTCGCGCGCAACATTCCCTTAAGCGCTAGCTGGGTTGCGAAGATGGGGCCGAGCAGGTTGGTTTCCACAACCGCGCGGATATCATCCTCCGAGAGGCGCAGCAGGAGACCGTCCCTCGTAATGCCCGAGGATACGACAAGAGTGTCGATTCCCCCGTGCGCCTCAAGCGTGGCGGCCACCGCGCGTTGTATAGACTCCCGATCGGTGATGTCTGCCTCGATGCCGAGCGCTCCCTGGGGCACCCCGCTCCCCCGATGGGTAGCTGCGACAAGCCACCCATCGGCTAGGAATCTGCGCACGACCGCAGAGCCGATCCCTTTGCTTCCGCCCACGATGAGCGCCGATTGGTGCTTGGTATCCATGTCGTCTGGACACTACACTAGCGGGACTCCTGTGGCCAATACCCAGCCGCCTGTGGCGGTCGTCCTGTGGCCAATACCCAGCCGCCTGTGGCGGTCGTGGTGCCACCGGTCGACCATTGTCGACCCGTTCGAAGGTAGCCGAGATGCCAGGACATCTTGTACTCGAAAATGTTGCTCCGACGACAGGCGGTCCGTTCGCCGGACGCCTCCGGGCCTTGGATCTTGTCGTGCTCAAGTGCGTGCTCGCGTCGCCGTCAACCGTGCAGGACCTGAGAGTGCGCTTTACTCTCTCTCACGCCCAGTGCGCCGAGAGTATCCGCAACCTCAGTGATCTGGGGCTAATTCGTGAGGTCAGCGGCCAAATTGTCGGGGATCGTCGTGCGGCTGAGGCGGCCTTGTATGAGGCACGAGCCTCCATCGGGCTGTGAGTATGTACCCGTCTAGCGGTATTATGGCCCACATGTTTGCAGACGACACGCCCCTCCAAATGCGTATGCATTCGGGCACTTCTGGCACGATCAACAGCGTGAGTGCACAACGCCGCGAGGAGAACGCTGCCACAGTCCTGCTCCAGGCGCGCGTGGATCCGCGGATTCGACGTGCCGTCAAAGACGCTGCTGCGGAGAGCGGGGTGTCGATCTCGCTGTACGTCGA
The DNA here is from genome assembly GCF_004011095.1 of Rathayibacter rathayi. Classification (GTDB taxonomy): domain Bacteria; phylum Actinomycetota; class Actinomycetes; order Actinomycetales; family Microbacteriaceae; genus Rathayibacter; species Rathayibacter rathayi. Next base: position 2,460,777 of record NZ_CP028129.1, read on the forward strand.
GACGCTGTTCAGCGACATGCTTGCGGCGCAGGGCCGCCTTCCGAAGGTCCACTCGTCACGGCAACGACCGGCTGACGAGCTTCCTGTCCTTGAGGAGGCCACGACGCACGCCGCATAAATAAGCGAGCCCCCGTCTCTAGGAGACGGGGGCCGAAGCTGAGTGCCTGATCTTCTGAGTTTGGCGACCTGGTAGATCAAGGCAGTTCCGACGAGAACCGGTAGGGAACCGGGCCTTTGTCGTACCCACACCGTGAAGTGAAGGTGACGCCGTCGTAGCACCTAGTGCTGGTCCTGTGCAGCATCCACGCGCCGATTCGTGGGCGCTCACCGTCGCGGTGAGCCCGCGTTCGCGTGTGCGCGTTGCTGTCGTCGACGCTTATGGCACCGTCCTGAATGACTATCGTGATCGCACGTTGGGGGCGGCCGCTCCCGAGCGCCCGTGGGCCGTCTATCTCGCCGGTCCCGACCGCCGATTCCGCCTCCTGGCGTTCGATCTCGACGCTCACGGCGACCCTGCTGCTGCAGCTCGGGATGCCGACGTGCTCGGCGGCCTCCTGCGCGACGTTGGCGTGTCCTATGTCCTGTGTGAGTCCGGGCCGACCGGTGGCCGGCATGTGTGGGTCGGTCTGGCCGAGTCCGTGGACGCCGAGACCGTCGCCACTCTCGCCCGCCTCATCAAGCACTTGTGCCCCACTCTCGACCTGTCACCCCTCTGCAATGCAGTAACCGGCTGTGTACGGCCGCCAGGTGCGCCCCACCGTGCCGGCGGGCGCTCCACGGTCCTTAGCGGCGACGTGGACGCGCTGAGCGCCCCCACGGCCACCGCGGCTCAGGTGCGTGCGCTCGTGAGCCTCGTCGCCGGCCTCGTCGACGACACCGAGCCCGCACGGCCCATCGACCCCCGCTCCCCGCTCCCCCTCGATACCCACGGCCGACTGCACCTGGCAGGCCCTCGCCGCCAGCTCCCCGCCAACAGCTCCGCAGCTCTCCGGGAGACGCCCCTGGACGCCTCAGCGACGCTGTGGCGTGTCCTGATCGGCGCGGCGGCCGCGAGGTGGCGGCACAGCGACGTCGCCGCCCTCGTCGACACTGAGCCTGGTCTCGAGCATGTGCGCAGCCGCGTCACGACCCGCGGCCGCGCAGCTCGCCCGAGAGGCGAGCAGGCCGCCGTGCTCGGCCGGCAGTGGGATAAGGCTGTGCGCTATGTCGCCGCGAGTGATCGGCAGATCGGGGACGACCCCACGTTCGATCGCCGCGCTGACGCGATGGCCACCCATGTGCGTGACGTTCAGCAGCGCGCCGACGTGGCCGCCGGCCGCTGGACTCGAGGGGGCGGTCCTGCCGATCGTCGCGTCCTCGACGTGCTGAGCTTCCTTGCTCTGCACGCCCTCAGCGCCTCCGTGGAGGCCGACATCCGACGCCTGGCCCTGTTGGCGGGGGTTGGCCGTGAGACGGCCAGGATGGCGCTGCTGCGCCTGGCTGATGACGGGCGGATCGCCCAGACTACGGCCGCCGATGGCACCCGCGCCGCTCACTGGACGATCGACCCTCAGGGTGTTCTCCACAGCAACTCGAACCTAGCCCGGTCACAAACGGACCCACGCCCCCCCCCCGGGGCTGGGGTCGCTGAGAGAACCACTCTTCTCGCCACGTTGCGCACACGAATAACTGACGCTGCGCACGACTTGTTCACCGCTACCTGTCCTGCGCTGGGACACCTGGCCGGGAACCTTTACGCACGGATGGACTCCAGACCTCGCACCCTCGACGAACTCTCCCCCATCATCGGCGCTGATCCTCTTCGCACCCGTCGACTCCTGGACCGCCTCACCTACGCCGGCATCATCGAGCGCGGCCGCGAAGGATGGCGCCGCGTCGACGCCCACTCCCCGCCGCGGCCGCTGAGCGCGCCGGAGTCGCCGGCCGACTCGAGGCCCGCGCAGGCCGGTACCGTGTCGAGCGCGAGGCGTAGGCCTGGTGGAAGGCCGAGGAGACGTGGATGCGCGCACCGCGTCGACCCGACGGGCGTCGTCGACCGAGCCGTGGGCAATTCTCTCTCGTTCCTGACGACGGCACCCACGCCTACGGCCCGCACCCGCGCCGACCCGACGGGCGACTGGACTACGTCGCAGCTCGACGCATCATCATCGAGGAGCGCGAGGGAACGGCCGTGCGGCCATACGAGCGCCACGCCGGCGGAGATCTCCGCTCGGGAACCGTTGTCGACGCCAGCGCCGCCAACGTTGACGCTGAGGGCGAGTGGATCGACCCCGGCTATTGCGCCCACGGGATGACCGTCGGCGTCCGGTGCCGATACTGCGGCGGCTCGGCCGTGAAACAGCTCGACTCACGCGAAGCCCGTCGGATCGTTCAGGAAGAGCGAGGTGGTACCGCTCATCGACCGTCAACCTTCATGCGAACAGAGCCCGTCGACACGATCGAGGGGAGGCTGCACAACCTCCTCGGAGCCCTCCGCATCGCCTGACACACCAGACGCCCCTACCGACACACACGAACCACGAGAGCGAAACCGAAGTATGCCCGTGCGGGCGCGTGAGCCTTGACCTGGCTGAGGACTCAGGAGCGATCGCACCGGCGGACGACATTCATACCCACGGGACTGCTGAGGGTTTCGTTGACTCGTTCTCTATGCCGCGAGTGCGGCGGTTTTCATTATCCGTCGCGGTGAGGCTTCTCTTCTCCGCTCGCGCATCCCCCTGCGTCTCACAATTGCCTACCCATCTATCTACCTATGTATATACATAGGTAGGTAGATGGGCGATGGTCCTGGTATCTACTTCATGCGAGCGGGTTGCGATTGCGGTACTCGCTCAGCGCCGCCTCCACGATGTTCCTCTTGGTACGGCCGGTCGCGGCTCGGAGGTCCTCGACGTAGTACGAGAGCTCCGCGTCGATGTCCGCGTGCAGGACCTCTGTGGGCTGTTTGCGGGGCCGCGGCGCCGTCGCGGCGGTCCGGAGCGCCGCGGTCGGCGCCGGTGCGGCGGCGGGAGCCGGCGCCGGACGAGGCTTAGACGCGATCGGGTCGCTGCGGTCCGGCGCCGGCTGCGCTCGGCGCGGGGCGCCGTCGCCCGCGAGGTCGCCGCACTCTTCATCAACGTGCCGGAGGAGGACGTCACCGTGACGGTGACCGTGCATGTCACTCCCGAAGCCGAAGCACTCTGGCAGGAAGCGGAGGCGGCCGAGCGGGAGTCCCGCGCAGCCCAGGAACGCTCCGCGACCGCCCGGCGCCGCGCCGTGGCGATCGCGCGCGCGGACCGGTACTCACTCGACGCCGCAGCCGCCGCGTTCGGGGTGTCCCGCTCTCGCGTGCAGCAGCTCGAACGAGCCGCCGCCTCCTGAGATCCCCCGGCGGGCCGGCTCGCCACGGCCGGCCTCACCTACCTCGACCGAGCCCGTGCCGTGCTCCACGCGGAGCCCGCGCCGAGCGCTATCACCCCCGTTTCAGCGGGTGTCAGGGTCTACCGTCACAGCAGAAAGGACAACATCATGACGAAGCAAGAATCGGGCACCGCAACATCGGGGGCAGGAATCGCGGTCATCGCGGGCCTTGTTCCCGCGGCCATCATCGCTCTGGCGCTCAGCCTGAGCAGCGGCAGTCTGCCCCTGCCCTATATCAACGCCACGAATCCACTCAGTTCGGTGGCCTTCACTGTCCTCTTCTACCTCGGCTTCGCGATACTCGCGGTGAACGTAGATCGCCTCGTTCGCCGGCGAGCGGAAACCTGGATGATCGCACAGCGCGCAGTGTTCGCTGTGGGCGGCCTCATCGCGGCTGGCTCCTTCCTCTGGATTCCCTATCTCCCGCAGATGCTGGGCAGCTGATGGGACCTGTTGGCAGCTGGCGGCGTCGAGCTGTTGGCTCACTCGGGCATCGACTGTCGGTAGCGCGCACCGCCCCGGTCCGCATCCTCGTCGACGGCGAAAGCGACCGAGCCCGTGCTGTGCTCCACGCGGAGCCGCGCTGAGCAATATCCCCCCGGTCCAGCGGGCGTCCGGTGGGGGATCCCCTGTTGGGACACCGCCCAATCGCCTACACCTGCGAGTATCAGACCGTGGCTCTCTCAGACGTCCTGGCGATCATCGGCCTCGTCGGCGGCGTGATCGGGTTCTTCGTCGCTCTCAGCGCCCGCAAGAAGGCGGACGAGTCGGAACGCGTTGCCAACGATGCTCGAGCAGACGCCGCAGCGGCTCTCGCGCGCAGCGCAGATTCCGGGGACCGAATCGCTGCTGCCGTCGAACAGATGGCCACCAGCTCTTCTGAACCTGACGTCGACTTCGTTCGCATATTCGAGGATGCCTTGAACACGAAGGTGGAGTGGGCGATCGAAGAACGAGCCGACGCGCATTCGTACCGGCTGAGAAACACGGGGAACGTTCGCGCCGAGAATGTCAAGATCAGCGCCGTGCCCCCTGAGCTTGCGGCACTCCTCCACAGAGGCGATCTAGGCGATTTGGACGCTCAGAAGGCCGGCGTATTTGTCACCTCATCGCGAGCTTCGGTGTCGCTGCATCGGGTAGCGGTGAGCTGGGTCGAGGGAGGCGCGGTAATGTCGACTGAGTTGAACCTACCCTAGGTCTGATCCGTGAATTAAAGAGCCAAGAGCACCGCCCCCATCCCATCGCCTCACGTACCCATCATCAGCGCGATGCAGCTGGCGGACTTCATCGGGATGAGCACGAACACGATCAGCCGCTGGAAACGCGACGCCCGCCAGCCGTAACGATCAAGGGGCATGATGAGGCTTATGCAAAATTCCCTGTCGCGCCCAGCGAACATGCCTCTGACCAGGGTTTTTATGAAGCGCTATTCGAATTTTGCATAAGCCTCGATGTTAGATTAGCCCTAGCAAGTTTCACTCATTGGAAAGACTGGGATATTTATGAGAAGAAGACCACGAATGGATCGACGTTTCGTTGCGGTGATCGCGACGCTGGCCGTAATAGGGGGATCGCTCCTGGCCGCGACGCCAGCTCAGGCAGCTGTCGTCGTGGGTGTCTGTACTATGAAAGCGAACATTCCACACCCTTCACACCATGTGGATGGGATGATCAACGCCCAAGGTACCGCAGATTGCGGAAGTGTTGTGATGAAAGAAATCTATGTCAAGACGACGCTTGAGAAGGGAAATGGCCAAAGGTGGCCTGGCAAAGCATACGACAGTTTTAACACCCGAGCAGGAAGAAGCAACTCCGCGATTCCCTGTTCGACTGGCGCAGGCACATATCGCACAGTCACTTCATGGGTGCTCTACGCTCCCGAAGGCTACGCCCCTTCCTACTCGACAGGAACCACGTACTCGGCATGGACCTCCGTGGCCTGCGGCGTCTCGTCCCGCGTAGCCCCCCAGGAGACCACCATGAGCGCTGGAGAACCGGATATACAAAAAATCTCGATTACCACCAATTAAGAGCGGCTGAGGCGGCGGGGGTGTTACCCGTCGCCTTAGTCCTCGCGGATCTCCACCGATGTTACGCCAGCGCCTTCGTCGTCATCAAACAGATCACCAAATATTCGCGTGAAATGCGGATCGTCGAAGAATCCGTTGGGCCCCTCCGCAATGCTCTGTGTGACGACGTACACCGCGAACTGCCCGTCCCGCCACTCGCTCTTCGCCCAAGCGATCACTTCCAGCACATCTTCAACTTCGACGATGTCGTAGTCGTCCACAAACCAGTTTGTTGCGGATGGAACAGCGTGCCTTACACGAAATCGCGTTCCGCGATCAAAGTCGTACGTGGGGTCAGTTGAAGCCGCGAGGGAGACCTTCATGTGCACACCATAGAGGAATCGCCTGCGATGTGCCCATCACCATATCTCCACGCCTTCTTAGGCTCCGGGCGATTCAGCCAACAGCGCAGACACAGCGTGCTCCTTGACTGCGTCGAAGACGAGAGCGGCAACAACGGCCGCAGTCCGCGCGCGCTCCACAGCGGCAACCGCTTCGTCGTAGACGGTCACATGATGGTGGCGTCGGCCGGCGCGTCCTTCGCGAGCCAGGCGCCATCAACCCGAGTCTCGACCGGGCGACCCACGTCGTCATCGGCTGCGCCACGCCGAGGCGCAGCCGGTCCAGTACATTTATCGGCATGTGGAATGAGATCGCTATGTTGCTGGCCGCCGACCGTAGGTACGCCCACGCCCGCGGCGCGCTCCCCGCTGGTGCACTCTGATGTACGACTCTCTCCTGCCCAACGTCCTCGCGGCGATCGCGGCCGCTCTCTTCGTCGGCGGCGGCGTGCTGCTGCCGCGCATCCCGAACCGGCACCAGCCGATCCAGCCCCAGAAGCAGGCGCGTGATTTCGTGCGCGCCTACGCACCTTCCAGGTCGGACTCGGCTTCCTGATCGCCTCCCTCTGGGCCGACGACGGCGACTGGATCGTCGGACGGATCATCGCGACGCTGCTCCACGTCGGCCTGCTGGTGGCCCTGCTGCCCACGCTGCGCAAAATCGTCCGCTTCGCGACCGACCGCGAGACAACCGACCGCGCGGCAGGGGAGTAGCGCCGACCTCGGGCCGCCGTCCAACCGGAGCATGTACAAGATGACGTGATCCTCCGGGATCACTGCGCGCACTTCCGCGATCGCTTCGGCGCTCGTTGCAGCCCTGCTGCGCACCACCGTTGACGCCGATTCCGCGCGTGTCCGGTGTGCCAGCTCCCACATGCGCCCATCGTCACACCCGGCGCCGACACGGGCAGCTCGAGCGGGAGAGCCGGCGCCGCCGGCCCGTGAGCCCCCCCAACACACACTCCCCAGCATCCCCGTTCCGGGGGCGCGAACTCCGCACGCGCAACGGCGACGGAACACCGCCAGAAGGAGCCGCTACGCGGCCCGATTTCTGTTTTCTTCACCTCTCCGCGGTTTCAATCTATCTCGCTCCGTCGGCTGCATGCCGTCTCTCTCGGATGCGGTCGCACGCTCCCTTATTTCGCCCGAGAGAGCCGTCACTCCGCCGACTCCACTCAATTGATTTCATCCCGCCGGAGAGGCAAAGAAAAACGATCAAGAAGACGACGAAAGCCCCGTAGTTGGTCTAGAACCACGGGACCCGTCGCCTCGATGATCGCACACCGATCAAGGAGAAATCATCATGACCATCACCACCGGAACCGGGACCGTTCAGCACATCGACCCGACCACCCTCGTGATCGAGGCGAACGTCCGCACCAGCGCCCCGATCACCCGCGACTTCGTCGCGTCGATCCGCGAGAACGGCGTCATCACCCCTGTTCTCGCCCGCCGCGACGAGCACGGCACCGTCATCGTCCGCGCCGGACAGCGCCGCACCCTCGCCGCCCGCGAAGCCGGAGTCGCCACCATCCCCGTCTACGTCGTCGAAGGCGACGAGACGACCGCCGACCGGATCGTGCAGCAGATCATCGAGAACGACCAGCGCACCGAACTCTCGCTCGCGGACCGCACCGCCGCGTGGGCGCAGCTCGCGTTCGAGGGCGTCACCGCCGCAGCGATCGCCAAGCGCACCGGCACCAAGACCGACGCCGTGAAGAAGGGCCTCGCGGTCGCCGAATCCAAGACCGTCACCTCCGCTCTCCACGAGCACGAGCTGACCCTGGACCAGGCCGCGGTCCTGTTGGAATTCGAGGACGACGCCGACGCCCGCGCGACCCTGATCGAGGTCGCCACCCACGACCCGGCCCAGTTCGAGCACACCGCGCAAACCCTCCGCGACGAAGCCGCACACCAGGCCCTTCTCACCGCCGCTGAGCAGGAGCACACGGCGAACGGCTTCCAGGTGCTCACCCGCTCCGACGCCTACAGCGAGGGCAGCCCGTGGGTGGCGCTCTACAAGCTGCGCACGGAGGACGGGAAGCAGGTCACCGCCGAGCACGTCGCCGCCGTCCCGACGCGCGGAGTGCTCATCGACACCAACTGGCGCGGCGAGGTCACCGCGACCTACCTCGTGCAGGACCCCACCACCGCCGGACTCATCTACGCCCACGGGGGAGCACCCACCGCACCGCTCACGGAAGAGCAGATTGAGGAGGAACGCGTCGAGAAGTCCACCGAGCGCAAGACCCTCATCGCCAACAACAAAGCCTGGGGCGCGGCCGAGACGGTGCGCCGCGAGTGGATCGCCACGTTCCTCAGCCGCAAGACCCTCCCCAAGGACGCCGAGCAGGTCATCGCCCTCGGCCTCACCAGACACCGGTTCGCCGTGTCGTCGGGGATGAGCAACGGCAGCGAACTCGCCCACACGCTGCTCGGAATCGAGCGCCCCTCTGGCTACCACGCCGACGCCCTCGCCGCGCTGGTCGAGGCGAACCCCGCGAAAGCCCGGCTCGTCGCGCTGGCCGTCGTCCTCGGAGGCCAGGAAGCGAACACCAGCAAGGAGTCCTGGCGACGCGGCGACGAGCGCACCGCCGCCCACTTCCGCCAACTCACGGCCTGGGGATACGCGCTCTCCCCAGTCGAACAGATCGTCACCGGCAACACCACCCCCGCCGACGCCGCAGGACTCAACTAGCCCGACCGGCGGGGACCGGCTCGCGCCGGTCCCCACCCCCTCCTCCTCTCCGACTGCTGCACAGGAAGGCCGCACCATGACCACCGCATCCCGCCCCACCCACCGATTCGACCCGTACCAGGACGACCCGACGCTCCGAGCGGCCGAGGTCGCCGACGCCGACGCGACCGCTGCCGCAGTGCGAGCGCTGATCGTCACCGCGGCCGCCTACGGCTGGCCCACCGCGACCGCCCTCGTCTTCAAATACGAGACCACCGACCCCACCGCCCACGTCTGGGGACTGTGGAAAGTCCTCGACGTCGACCGGCAGGTGCTGCGCGAATGGGAGGAAGAGCCCGGCGACATGACCGATGAGTCCGAGGAGGAACTGATCGCCCTCGACCTCATCAGCAACCGCCGCGCGACCCTCGACTACACCGACTTCGGAAAGCCCATCGGCTCCACCGTCCTGATCCTCCACACGCTCGCGCTCTGAGCGCGTGCGCGGGCCGACCCGAAACGCGCCGGCCCACACGCGAGGGGGAGAGCCCGAGAGCACCCTCGACCCCCCGGTCACGCGCGTGGAATGGCCACGCGCCCGAGCGGTGGTCAGCGGCGAGGACGCGGCTTGTACTTCTTCCCCGCCCGGATGTTCCGGTTCTCGATCATCCCGACGACCGCCAGGCCGGCCGCCACGGCGACGATCAGCACCCACCCGAGGACGTTAAACCACTCACCGGTGAACGCCGCGTACGTCTGCTCGCCAGCGATCGCGAAGAGCATGAACGGACAGCCCGAACCAGACCATCCCGTTGCTGATCAGCGCAGCACGCGCGAGCTTCGTGCGAGGGTTCGACATGCTGACACCCTTTCATCGGATGCTGAACAAGTCCAAGGCGAGACGTCTACGCGCGTGCGACCTAAACCTCGCCCGCGCCGGCATGCAGTGCTCTCGCCGAGGCGGTATGCGCTCTCAGCGCGTCGTCGGAAGCACCTCGACGGTGCCAATCGCGGAGGCGGCCCGCGAAGTCACGAGCCCAGGTGTTCACAGGGCCACCGGCGGCTACAGCCTTCTCCACGTCAGCCTCCGTGCGCAGCGGGTCCGGAACCAGTTGGAGTCGGCGCCTCGACTCAGCGACCTGCGTATTGCCCGCCTGCCGCTCGGCTTCAAACCACTCCGCCAGGAGGTCGCTGTCCGGCTTGGCGCTCAGTGACTCCAGCAGAGTCAGACTCACGCGCAGTTCCCGCAGCGGTTCCACAACCGTCTCCGTACGGAGGTTGATCGTGTTTAAGATCGCCAGAGCAGTGAGTGCGCGAACGAATGCGGCATCGATCCGTTCTTCGACTCGTGCGGCAGCCGCAGCTTTCCGTTCCGACGCTGCCAGACCGACCGCTACCAACGTCGAAATCAAGATCGCAGCCGCCGGCAGAGCGATCCCCGTGACGATATCCAATGCGGCTTGGTCCATTCCCCCAGCATCCCGTATGGGGATGCCCTTACGGGGCGGGCTCGCTGCGGTCGCGTCGGTGGTGCAGGCGATCTTGAGCGGCTAGACGTTCACGGTCGTCTGCACGAGTGCCGCCGCGAAGCAAAGAGTTGTGTAGACGAGCGTGGGGAATGACACTGCGTGTCGGTTTCCGTCGTGGACTGCGCTTCTGTTCGAAGTCCACTGCATGGAGAGTTTCGGGCCGGCGGTGAGGTCGCGGGCTCGGTGCGGGTGCCGGGACAGACAGTTGTTCTCGGGTCAGCCTTCGGGGGGATGCGATGGCGCCGAGGATGGAAGTAGACAGGCCGTGCGCATGTGTCGGCTACGAGGGGTGGCCGTGGCGTAATGGGAAGAAGAGAACCATGACCAATCGCTCTGCTCGTATCGTTGCAACGTCCGCCGCCATGTGCACTCTCCTCACTGCCTCGTTGCTGGCCGTGACGCCTGCCATAGCGGCGACTCCGACCAGTGATGCTGTTGCTTCGTCGCTTCTCGCGGACGGCGCACCGGAAGATGCACCCATGTACGACGCGGCCGTTGCGGCCCCCGGACCGGATGACCTCACTTGGGAAGAAGCTGCCGAAGTCGGCACCGATTCATCGGTTACGTTCACAGATTCATCGGCGAGCACTGCGAACGTGGCACGAGCCAATACACCGATCGCAGCTGCAAGCGGGCAGGCTTGCAGCATCAACACCGGCAACGTCTACAAGCGTGCTTCAGGGGGAGAGTTCCCATACGGTGCCGTTGGTGGGCATCCTGCCACGCAGTGCACGGTGATCATGGCGCAGATCTCTCAGACCACTGATCTGTACAAGACGGTGTGGTGGGGGTTGCAAAAAGTGGCGGGCCCTTTCACCTCGGTGAATGTGGGCCAGGGGCGTCTCGAACAGACATCCCCGATTCGCAAGTGCGATGACCTTCGTCAGACGACTTTCCGGATGATCGTCAGGAGCACCGGCACGTTCCCTACGGGCACGACGGGGACTGCATCGGCGTACGAGGAAGCGAACCTCGCGTGCGGTACTAATTAGCACCCAAGCGGCGCGGGGCCGCTCCAGCCCTCGCGCCGCTCATTTTCCCGTGTCGTCGGGTCCGAATGTGACGTAACCAGGCCCACTGTCGTATCGGTATCCGAGCGGGAACTTCGCGTAGATGACCCCTTTAGGGAAGCGGTGCTGAACCTCCTCAGCGAAGGTGGCCGCTTCAGCTTCCGATGCGAAGACGCCAAGGATCGTGTTGTTCGGCGATTCGTCGTGCTGCACGACCCAAACATCCGGCGGGAGCACTGCGTGTGTCTCTTCGCGCTGACGTCGTTTCCACACCATCGGTGCCTCCTGATCCTTGAACCACCATCATGCTCGTACGGGCGACCTCGTCGAAGCGACAGTAGGCGTCTTGGAAACCATTAGGTTTCATACACGCGCCCTCCAGCAGTCGTGCCGCGCTTAGCGGGTCCGGGTTCTCAGGGCGTCTGCTGTCTTGGAAAGACATCTTGCCGCGTTTCGTCTCAGGAGGGCGCCCGGAGGGTGTTTCCGAGTCAGAATGAGATCGTGAGGCTTCTCGGTTATACGCGTGTGAGTACGTCGAGTCAGGACGCGCAGCTGCAGCTCGACGCGCTCCTCGCCGCCGGAGTGCAGAAACGCGATGTTTTCGCTGACGTCACCTCGGGGAGCAAGACCGCGATCGAGCGGACCGGAATGAAGAAGCTCCTCGAGTACGCCGAAAACGGCGACACCGTCGTTGTGTGGAGAGTGGACCGGCTCGGCCGCTCCCTGATCGATGTGCTGAACACGGTGAACCTGCTGCGCGAGCGCGGCATACAGGTGCGGTCGATCTCCGACGGCATCGACCCGTCGACGTCGACGGGCCGACTGATGCTGAACATGCTCGCCACGCTCGCGGAGTACGAGCGGGAACTCATCGTGGAACGGGTCAACGCCGGCATCGCGGCTGCCCGCGCGAACGGGACCCGGTTCGGTCGGCCCCTGTCGGATCCGGTCGTGATCGCGGACAAACTCGCGATCGCCGCCGACGCGCGAGCACGCGGCCGCACCGCCGAGGACGCCGCCCGCCTGGTCGGGTGGAGTCGCGCGACGCTCTACCGTCACCAGCAGGCCCACGCGGCCCGGGAGAGCGCAGCGATGTAGCGAGACATCGACGGTTTCGAGCGGTGGTGGACGCATCACTGCGGCGCTCGTGACGTTCGTCAAGGCGCCCGCACCGAGCTGTACGACGCTCACGGCCGTGGCGCCCGTGAGCAGCACCGGGAAGACCCACGGGAACGCGCTGCCCCGACCCTGGCGAGGAATCCGAACGGGTTCCCTCCGGCCACCGGTGCACCCGCGACGTCCTGCAGGAGCAGCCACAGGGCTCCCGCACCAAGCACGGCCGGCACCGCGAAAGGGGCTCGGAGTGGCTGTTGTTATTGGCTTCTTCTTCCTAAGGAGGAGAGGTGGGGGCGGATGAGGGGACGAGGTCAGGCGTCCCCCATCCGGAAGACCGATCGAAGGTCTTCTCGCGGCGTTCACCCGTCTCGGCGGGTCAGCGCCACGCCCGGTCTAGGGAGCCGCTGCGCGGAGTCGCGCCGATTCGAGAGTGGGGGCTGTGTCAGCGGCTGCTTGTACGAGCCGTCTCGCTGCTGCTGTGAGCGCCGGCGGGCACCCGTCGGTGCCGACGGTCGTCGCCATGAGCACGGCTTCGTTGAGGATCTCGAGCTGAGCTTGATGGACCGGGTCACGAGCTAGGACGGCCTCGATCAGGACGGCTCGGTCGGGGAAGTAGCGGTAGAAGGTTCCGGCTGCCACTCCTGCGCGCTTCACGACCTCGCAGATCGTGAGTCGGTCCCGGCCGACCTCAGCCATGACCACCGTCGCCGCCGTGAGGATTCGCTCGCGCGTCTCGACCGCGCGCTGTTGCCGCGGCCGCACACCATTGGTGCCGGGTGCCACGGTGTCCCTCCGCAGAACGTTCAGCTCCGGTGAGCCCGTAGGGATGGTGATGGATGTGGTGCCGCTCATGGCCTCTCCTTGATCGGGGTCGATCGGACGTGCTGCGCGATGGACGACACGGACCCGCCGCGGAGTGCCGCGAGTGTTCAAGACGGTGCGGCGCGAGGGGGTGCGGGGGGGCGTCATGGCCTCTTTCAGAGGTGCTGGGTCCGGGGGCCTGCGGGTGGATGCCGTCTCGGGTACGGCATTCACCCGCAGGCCCTCCGGCCGCGGCAGAGCGAGAGAGTTACTGCTGGGTGTCGCTGGTCGTGTCCGCGGCCGCAGTGGCGCGGCGCTTACGGGCGGCCAGGCCACCACCGATCCACCGCCTCCGCGTCATCCGGCCTCGTTGCGCGACCCGCGGCGCTTCGAACAATGACCCGGGCACACCGTCTCGCCGACGTCGTCGGGTCCATCCGCTGCTCAACGGTTCCCCACGAGGACTGCTGCTGGAACAGACCGATCGAGTCCGCAACCGTCCCGTCCGGGTTGATCGCCCCATCGCCATAGTGGATGTTCACCAGCGAGGACTCACCAATCGCGGCCTGCACACCCAACGTCTGCCCCGCGCCCGGCAACCCCAACGCTGCCGCCGCGTTCGCGACCAGGCCCGCATTCACCAGCTGGTCACGACGGCGACCAACGCGCCCCCTGCCGGTGCAGTGGCGGTCGCCGATTGCTCAACACTCACTGGCGGAGTCGCCATGTGTGACGCGGTGCTGGATGAGGTCGCGACATCGTTCGGGCCGGCGCAGCCAGCGGTTGCGAGTGCAAACGTGACGATCACGCCGGCCATGACCGCGGCGGACAACGCCCGCACGAGCGCCCGTATCTGGGGCGCCTGGGGCTCGTGAGAGCTGGAGCTGGCGAGTGCGGGAGCGGCGATCACGGACCCATCCACACTCGCACCACAACGACCAACCATGAAAATCCCTCTCCTACGCAAACGACCCAACACTAAGCGGGCTGATACCAACGATAGTTGCATCGTATGCGCAGGTTGTCGAGGTCTGGCGGGAAGACAACGGGAGCGCCCTGTAGAGTGGAGTCTGGACCTCGTTCAGGAAGTGCTATCCGGAGGGTGCGCGTGCCCAAATTCGCGGCTCCGAGCCGGGATCGTGACTGGGACGACGACGCCGAAGCTGCACGGCAAGCATTCGCGGTCCCCGCTCGTCTTGCGGTGTTGCTGATGCTTCGCGACGCCGGGGAGCCGATCCTGCGGACTCAGATCATGGAGTCAACGGGTCTGAATGCCGACACGGTCCATCGCGCGCTGACCTTCCTAGAAGGTTTGGGGATCGTCGAAGCCAATTTGCCACGCAATATGTGGCCAGGCCGCTCGGTGATGTGGGGCGTCAACCACGATCGTTACCATGCGGTCCTGGATGCCTTCATGCGTCGGATCACCTAAAGTCCGAGCCCTTCCCCGCCTGTCACAGGGATCGTCGCGCCAGTCATGTACGTGGACTGTGAGACCCAGTAGATGACCGAAGCGATTTCCTCGGGTCGACCGATGCGGCCGAGCGGTGTACGAGCGACGTGCGCTGCTCGGTTCTCTTTGCTCACCAGGGAGAACATGTCTGTCTCAGTTGCTCCAGGTGAAACAACGTTGAACCGAATACCAACGCTCCCGTATTCCCACATGGCGGATCGCGCCAGCCCTTCGAGAGCTGCCTTCGAGGCCGTGTAGTGGCTTCCGCCCGGGATGCCGGCGCGAGCTGATTCAGAAGCAACCAGCACGATCGAACCGCCACCGAGGCGGTTCATCTCCCGCACCGCTGCACGGACCACGTTGAACGCGCCGAAGGTGTTCGTCTCAAATACCTCTCGAAGGTCTTCATCTCGCATCCGCACGAGTAGGTCCTGTCGGACGATTCCGGCGTTGACCACGACCGTATCCAGCGTGGTCTCAACGCTCATCGCGCGAGCGTGACGGAAAACTGTGCGCACCGACGCCTGGTCCCGCACATCGGCTTCGACGCCCTGAACTCCTTCTGGGGGGCCGCTACCTCGATGCGTGCCGACGACCTCGAACCCGTTGGCGAGATAGCATCGCGCCGTCGCTGCTCCAATACCACGCGAGGCGCCAAAAACTACCGCCAGCTTCTTCACATTAACCTCCGCTGGGTGTACCGTGCTCGACAGCGTGTTCGCTGGATAGCGGGTGTGCTGGACGCATTTCTCACACCTTGAGATCGGTTCAGCATGCCCAAAGTACCTCACGTCTTGCCTTCCATCTGCGAACAGCGCGCCTTCGGCTTGATTGTCGCGATCCGCGACTCGCCCACAGGCTCGGTCCCGCACACGGAAGCCGAACGGCGCTTTGGCTCTCGTGCTATCCGCACCCTTCTGCATTACCACGTCTGCACCTCCGTAGGTGACAGCCTGACGCTCAATGATGCGGTGCTGCGCGCCGCCATCTACGCTACCATCAGGTTTAATCCAATGGTTGGTGAGAGTAGGTAGACGTGTCGGGTTTGACAGAGGTGGACGCCCTCAGCAGTTGGGTCGTCTGTGACATCCTGGGTGATGCAATCGCGCTCAGGGAGCTCGGTGGCCAGGAGTTCCCTGGCGTCAGCCTGAGACGAACGCTTGATCAACGCGGCGTACGCCTGCTTTACGCATCGATGCGCGAGGCTGTTGCGGCGGAAGCCGATCGTTTCGTCAACGAAACCTATGCCGGCCGAAAGTACGCCGTTGATGTGCGGCTGGTGTGGAGTCCCGACAGAACCACTATTCTCGGTGGAACCGGTATCTACTACCCAGTTGGTACTGTGGCAGGAGATGTCCCGGTGATGGGTACGTGGCAATGGCGCGTCGACCGCCGGACGGGGCAGAATCGTGGGCCGAATCCCAGCCGCTGGAATGACGACCTCTACCGCATCTATGGCGTGGACCCGGCAGGGATCGACACGACCCGCGGGCCATCAGCCGAGTGGCTCGCCAGGTTCCTCCCCCCGTCCTCGGTAGCCACCATCAAACTGGCCATCGACAGCGGCATCAAGGACGCGCCTCAGACGCTTCAAGTCCTGGGTTACGATGCGAGCCGGCAGGACACGGGGGATACGTTCGCCATGTGCATGTATGCGCGCGCGTATCCTGATCCAGACGATCCAGACGCCCTATGGCTTCGGGGATTCAGCCACGCCGTTGAGAAATCCCCGAAGATTCAGCCGGTTGACCGTGCGGCTCCGGCGCTTGATGGCCTAGCTTCCGCAGCGTTCGCACTCGCTACGACGCAAGCGCTTGCGGCCATCGACTTGATCCAGGGCACGATCTTCATGCGATCCCCCAACTGGGAACGGACAGCCTTACCCGCGGGCGCGACTCTCCTCGCTGACCTGGCTGCTGGGCCGGTGCTGGATGAACTCCTCGATACGTTCCGCACCACCGCACGTTCCGAAGTGCCCAGTTCCCCGCACGACTACACCCTGAACGGAACTATTTACCGGGTTCGGGTGGTCTCGGCAGACGTACACCTAGAGCGAGGTCGATACATTGTTGTCGCCTTCGAGCGTGTCTCGTGAGCGCGCTTCTCGCAGGTAGGACCTTCCTTGTTGCTGGTCTGTGGACCGACCGATCTCTGGCCTTCCCTACGGCGGCTGCGATACAGCAGCATGGCGGTCGGGTCCTGTGCACGGCTTACGGGAAGCAGCTCCGCGCCGCCACAACCATCGCCAGGAGGCTCCCCCAGCCCGCTGCTGTGCTTGAATTCGACGCCACAGAATCTGGTCACCCCGAGGCGTTGACTGCCGCTCTCCGGGAGCAGACGGATGAGCTCCACGGTGTCGTGCACTTCATCTCCGGTAGCTACCCGTCGGTCGTCGGTGGGCACTTCCTTGAGGCTCCGTGGGCGGATGTTTCTCATTCCTTCCAGGTCTCGGCATACTCGCTTCAGAGCCTCGTCCGTGCCGCGCTGCCCCTCATGGGTTCAGGTTCAAGCGTTGTCGGGTGCACCTTCGATGCCGGCGTGGCGTGGCCGATCTACGGCTGGGCAGGTCCTGCGAAGGCTGCCTACGAGGCCACCAATCGTTACCTTGCGCTTCATCTGGGGCCACATGGCATCCGCTCCAACCTCATCGCCGCTGGACCGGTCCAGACCATGACGATGCGAGCAATTGAGGGCATCGATGAGGTTGGAGAAGTCTGGAACCGCGCTCCCCTGCGCTGGGACGACACTGACCCCGCGCCGGTTGCCGACGCGACAGTCGCACTTCTGAGCGACCTGCTGCGCGCCACAACCGGATCGATCATCCACGTCGACGGCGGCTTCCATGCAGTCGGCTACTAGGAACCTGGCGAGCTAGTCCCACCCCAGCAGGCACCGCGACGACTCACAGCATTACGGGGTGCCGCGGGATCTCCTGGTTGAAGCTCGGAAGACTCCACCGCCTCACGACACGCCGAGCCTTACGCCAGTGAATGCATGCACTTACGTCATGCTCAATTGCAGGAGTGCAGTGAGACGCGAGGCTGGCGCTGACTGAGCTGCCCAACGTTTCTTGGACCAGTTGAATAGTTGTCTACGCGGCGAGGTTCTCGGTGATCCATGCCTGCTCGGCTTCGTTCGGGGTCCGATAGTCGAGTCGCGAGTGAAGTCGTTGTTGATTGTAACGCAGTTCGATTACCGTGTCACGTCGCGGATAGCTTTCTCTCTTGTCGGATATTGAGTGCGATTGCAGCGCTCGTTCTTCAGTGTTCCGTTGAAGGATTCGGCCCACGCGTTGTCCCAGCAGATTCCCGTCCGGCCCATCGGTTGTCTGATGTCGAGCTTCTTCGCGAGTTTCCCGAAGTCGGCGGAGGTGTAAACGGAGCCGCGGTCACTGTGGAAGATCGTTTTCGCGGCCCGGTTCGGCTGGTTCCTTGCCGCCATTTCGAGAGGTGATATCACCGACCCATTTGCAGCCGGGTCGATGTGTGGTGAAGTCCCGCTTGACGAGGTCGGGGATGTCAGTCGGATCGCGTGGGGTCGGGGTCACCGGCCGCCAGGGCTTGGGCTGGCAGGGTTCCAGTCCTGCTGCGCGCATGAGCCGGCGGACGGTCTCGTGGGCGACTGGACGGCCCCACCGCGCCAGCTGCTCGGTGACGCGGCGGTAGCCGTAGGTGCCATCGGATGCCTGAAAGGCTGTTCGGAGGAGTTCGGTGATACCCACACGCCATTCAGCGGTTGCGGAGGTCTTGCGATCGCGCCATTCGTAATAGCTAGATCGATTGACGCCGACCGTCTGGCACAGTCCGCGGATCGATAGCGTGCGGCTGGGGTCGCGTTCTTCGCGGCGAATGAGTTCGAGCTTGGCGGCTAGCGGAACTTCTTCGCGAAGAACGCGGATGCTTTTCCCAGAAACAGGTTTTCCTCTTCGAGTTCGCGGACCCGCCGTTCGAGTTCCTTTATTCGCGCCCTGTCCTGAACGGTCAGTTCTTCTTCGCCGCCGGCACTGGTTCGGCGATGCGCCGCCACTCAATTAGTGAGGGTCTGCGGAACCAGTCCGAGCTCTCGAGCGACGTCCGCGACGGATCGCGACCTATCAATCACCTCGCGCACTGCCTCCGCGCGGAACTCCGGAGAATACTTCCCACGGGAACTGGACATCCCGGGCCTTCCTTTCGGTCATCGCGGTAATCTTACCAATTCCGCGGTGGACCAGAAAGAATGGGGCACCTCACCGACTCGGTTGGTAAACGCTTATAAATAACGCACATAGTAGGTTCGGGCAACCGCATCGGCGGAAGCGCACACAAATCCCATGTCGGAGGCGATGGGCGCGAATCTGTCGCCAAGCACTCGAGCAACAGCCATGATCTATTCCTTTACTCAGTGTATTGTTCGAGTTCGATGATCCCGTCCGGGTCATTCGCTCTCAATCTTGGCGCATGATCCGGACCCCTACTGGAGGTGGTTGTATCCCATTTTATTCTTTCTCCTGCTAGACCCAGCGTCCTTTAGCTTGCGGACGCAAACGGCTTTAACTTCTGTGTGGAGCGATGAGGCTTATGCAAAATTCCCTGTCGCGCCCAGCGAACATGCCTCTGACCAGAGGTTTTTATGAAGCGCTATTCGAATTTTGCATAAGCCTCGATATATCGGCTTTTTCCACTCGAGCGTTATAAGGTGGCCCTGTTAAGGTGCGAGAGAAACCGCTCTGCAAAGTCGCGATCGACCTGGGAAGAGGGATCGTCCTTCCCGGTTAGCCTGTCCAGCTCCGTTTGAATATGCGCTCGGGCCGCGTCGGGTCCGTCCTGCAGGAGGATTGTGACCGCTAGCTTCTCCCGAGCCATGCGTGGATTGGGAATCCAGTTTTCGCCGGCTAGCGTAGACCGGATTGCGTCTAAAGATGCGTGCCGGTAAATGTATGGAATCCCGATCTCTCCCACCGCACTAGCCAAATCTGCCGCTTGCTGCATGAAGGTTCCGTCGTTGATAAAGAACCACTGTCTTAACTCCGGGATGTCTGCGGCATACCCAAGAGGAATGCTGATGGTCGGCAAAACGTGACGTTTGCGGGCGGGAGTTGAAAGGATCTTGTGGTAAGTATTTTGGACCTCGTCACAGACGACGCCTATAATCGGGTAGACGGTGCCGCTCTCAGAACTCCAGCCCGCACCATTAAGCCCTAGCCAGCCCTGCCATCCCTCAGATACGGCCAGTACTCTACTGCCGTTTTTTTTCTCGAAACCAAGCTTTTCTAAATGGTACAGGCATGCAGCCTCTACCTCTTCCTTAAATAACATTCTCTTCACCCTAAATCCCAATTATCTCGTTTTATGTACATACTTCCAAGGGGTCGAGTAGGGTCGAGGCCAGCTTCCTCTGCTCGGAGCCCGACGGGTATCGCGACGCCACCCTGTTCGATCAGGGGGTACGCAATACTCTGGTTTTTCGTGAGTTTAGCGCGGAGGCCATTTTTTGCCTCAATAAAGTACAGCTCACCGGATGGTGTCCGGGCGAGGATGTCGACGCGTGTTCTGACTCCTCCGGCGATGATCGTGATCTCGGTTCCGACGAGGGTATCGCCGCGTGCTTCGAGGGCTTCGATGGAGGCTTGGACGCCTCGTTGGCCTTTCGCGACGAGTGCGGCGCCGGTGAGGCGTGGGCGGACGGGGGTGAGGGGGGATCGTCGAGGCGTGTGGTGGGGATGTCTGTGCCGAGGCGGCGGGTGGTGGCGCTGCCGAGTCCGCTGGCGGCGCCGGTGGCGGCTCCTCCTGCGGCTCCTGCGGTGGTGGCGCCGAGGAGTCCGGTGGGGGTGTGGGGGCCGGGGCTGGTGAGGTATTGGGCGGCTTTGGAGACGCTGCCGTCGGCGGTGTTGGCGATCACTTCGGCTGTGAGGGCGCTGGCGCCGGCGCGGTAGGCGAGGGCTTCGGCGCCTCCGCCGAGCGCGCCGACGGCGGAGTCGATGCCGACTTGGCCCCAGTTGACGCTACCGGTGGTGGCTTTCTGGGTGGCGACGGAGATGCCGCCGGCTAGGAAGGCTCCGGATGCGGCTCCGGCGAGGGCCATCCCGGCGAGGGTGCCAACTCCGGTGAACATCAGGGCGACGCCGATGGCGACGAGGGCGCCTGCGGCGACGTATTCCCCGTTGTTGGACCACCAGTCGCCGGCGGCGGCGAACGCGCCGTTGTTCCCGTCGCGATACGCGCGCAGGTCCGCGTCCGACACCGGCCGCAACCCCGTCGGGTCCACGGCGTGGAGGGGGTCGTTCCCGGCGTAGGAGTAGGGGTTCCCTGACCAGCCTGCGCCGGTCACCGCCTCCAGCGGATCCACGGTCAGGAAGCCCCGAGTCCCCGGATCGTAGGTGCGGTGTCCGAGCCATTCCAAGCCCGCGATGGAGAGGCCGCCGTTGGCGGTCAGGCCGATCCCGGCGGGCAGGTCGAGGCCGGGCGGCAGGCCCGTGTCAGGTCCGACCGTGCCCCACGGATCCTCCGCGGTTGTCGCGCGGTCGGCTCGCCACCCGGCGCTGGTCCAGGTGTCGCCGATGCCGGTGACGCCTCCCGGGGTGGCGAGGATCGGGGTGTCGCCCACGGTCAGTAGTGCGGGCGCGGAGGAGGCGGTGTCCCACCACGTCGCGGCGCCGTTGATGGTGGCGAGTTCGCCGAGGGTGTCGACGTGCAGGGTCGTGGTGGACGTTTCGTCGGTGACGGCGTCGAGCCAGCCCGCGGCGCTCCAGGCGTAGGAGCGCTGGCCGCCGTCGCTGTCGGTGACGCGGGTGCGGCGGCCGAGGCCGTCGTAGAGGTATTCGATGCGGGTGCCGTCCTCGCGGGTGGTGGCGAGGAGTTGGCCTGCGGCGTCGTAGTTGTGGGTACTGGTGCGGCCGTCGGGGGTGGTTTCGCGAGTGAGGCGTCCGCCGGTGTCGTACCCGAACGTGGAGGTGCCGGCGTCGGTGCGGGTTTCGAGGAGTTGCTGGGCGTTGTCGTAGCGGTAGTCGACGCCTCCGCTGGGTCCGTCGAGGCGGGTGATGCGGCCGTCCTCGTCGCGGGTCACGCGGGTCAGCGACGTCCCGGTGCCCGCTGCTGTCCCGGTGCTGTGCTCCGTGATGAAGCCGTCGCGGTGCTGCCAGGTCTGAGCGATCCCTCCGGCGGTCGAGGCGATCAGGTGTCCGGCGGCGTCGTACTCGAAACTCGCGCGGCCCAGGCGGGGGTGTTCGATCGCGGTGACTCTGCCGGTGCTGTCGCGTTCGTAGCGGGTGCGGGTGCCGTCGGGGCCGGTGACGGCGGTGCGGTGGCCGGCGGCGTCGTACTCCCAGGCGAGGCCTTGGCCGTCGCGGGTGCGGCGGAGGAGTTGGTCGCGGCGGTTCCAGGTGAGGGTGTGTTCGAGGGGTGCGCCGGGGCCGGTGTGGTCGGTGATGACGGCTTGGCGGGCGGGAAGGTCGCGGCGGGTTTCGGAGAGCAGGCGTCCGTCGGCGCTGAGGCTGGTTTCGCGGCCGGCGGGGTCGTAGGTCCAGGAGAGGCGGTGCCCGTCGGGGTCCTGCTGCCAGAGTTGGCGGCCGGCGGGGTCGTAGCCTGCGGTCGTGCTGCGGCCGAGGGGGTCGGTCGCGGCGACGGCGTGGTCGGCGGCGTCGAAGGTGCGCCGGGTGATGCCGCCGAGGGGGTCGATGATGACGGTGTTGCGGCCGCGCTCGTCGTAGTCGTAGCGGGTGATGCCGCCGACGCCGTTGACGGCTTCGACGAGTTGCCCGGCGGGGTCGTAGCGGAACCGGCGGGTGCCGTGCCAGCAGTCGCGGGACCACACGACGCGGCCGAGGAGGTCGTAGCGGTAGCGGGCGGTGCCGCGGCCGGGGGTGTGCCGGGCGGTGAGGCGGCCGGCGGCGTCGTACTCGCTCCAGCCGGTCTCCCCGGTGGGTCCGGTCCAGCGGATCTGGCGCCCGTCGGCGTCGTACT